>JANQID010000104.1 GCA_028282325.1 Chloroflexaceae bacterium
GGTGGGTGGTACTACCAGCATACCGGAACCACCGCATCCTTGTCACCTCCTTGCGATGATCAGCGGACGGCCGAACGGATTTTCTGTCCGCCCTTAAACCCACGCCCGTGGGGGTGAACCGATATGTCAGAGTATATCCTAACGCCACAAACCGCCGTCCCCACGCCCGTGGGGGTGAACCGTCGCGGGGCAACTGGCAGACGCTGCTCGGTTGGCCGTCCCCACGCCCGTGGGGGTGAACCGTGTATGTCCTCGGGCCATTTCCTGCTAGCGTGGCCGTCCCCACGCCCGTGGGGGTGAACCGTCGGTCACGGATCATCTTGGTGTAAATCAGGTGCCGTCCCCACGCCCGTGGGGGTGAACCGTTCTGCTGATTGGCATAGCTCTGGGTCAAACAGCCGTCCCCACGCCCGTGGGGGTGAACCGGTAAGATCTTCGAGGCGCAAGAGCTTGAGCGAGCCGTCCCCACGCCCGTGGGGGTGAACCGGTCGCGCTCATCGCGAGGGGCATCATGGCCCAGCCATCCCCACGCCCGTGGGGGTGAACCGAGGCATTCGTCCGCCTGAAGTTGGGATAGGGAGCCGTCCCCACGCCCGTGGGGGTGAACCGGCCGATGAATTGCCGAACGTCGAACAATTATTGCCGTCCCCACGCCCGTGGGGGTGAACCGCTGCCGAAGAGGATGATGAGGCAGTCGAGAAGGCCGTCTGGACTGCCCCCCTTTTACCGGACCAGGATGAACGGATGCTTCTCCAACCTGATGTAACCTATTCTTCCAGGAAGGAGCACCGACATGACACGCAGAACCTCCAGTCGCGAGTTCAAACTGACGGTGGTGCAGGCCGTCGATTCTGGTGAAGTGCGTCCGGCCCAGGCCTGCCGCGAATATCAACGCGCGGAAAGCGGCCTGAACCGCTGGCGGCACGAAGTGCGCGTGCGCGGTGCCGCTGCGGCGTTTACGCCGGTTGACACACCCACCCCAGCGCGTGACGATGAAGCCCGGATCGCCGAGCTGGAGCGGGTCTGTGGCCAGCTCGCCGTCGAAAATGCGGCCTGAAAAAAAGCCTTGCAGCGGTTCCCGTCGCGATCCGGCACGAACTCACATCGCTGCTCTGTCAGCTCCGGCGACGGTGGGTGACCACGACGGACGCACAGCATGGCCTGCCGACCGACCCGAACCGGCTGACCGACCTGGTGCTGACGCGACCCGACTAGGCCGGGGTCGCCGACATCACCTCCATCCGCTTGCCGACGACCTTCGTGTATCTGGCCGGTATGCTCGATGCCTGGTCGTGGCGCGGGGTGGGCTGGTAGCTGTCGCGCCATATCGGTACCGAGCTCACGCTCGCGGCGCTGAACCAGGCCCTGGCCCTGCGGCAGCCGACCGCCGGCTGGATGCACCACTCGGATCGGGGCGTGCAGGATGCCAGCAGCGCCTCTATCACCCGCTTGACGGACGCTGGAGCCCTGGTGAGTATGTCGGCGACGGGTAATCCTTATCACAATGCGAAGGCCGAGAGCTTCTTCAAAACCCTGAAACGCGAAGCGGCCTATCTCGCGCACTACGAGACATTCACCGATGCCGAAACGCACATTGGCCGCTTGATTGATGCCAGGTACAATTCCAAACGACTGCATTCCAGCCTCGGCTATCGCCCGCCAGTCGCGTACGAAAGTCTTTACACCACCCACAAGAAGCACCCGTCACCAGTGGTCCGGTAAAATGGATGCACTCCAACCACTCCCGCATCAGGCAGGTAGGCTGCCAGGAGATGCACGCTCTGGCCGTGGCCAGAGGGAATGGTGCCGCGCAGGGTTTTGCCATCTATCGCCAGGGTCATGCGGCCGTCTCGCGGCCGCTCGGTGGTGTGGTGCTGAGCCAGAAAGAAGCTGCTGAGGCGGGCTTCGAGTTCGGCGATATCGACCGCGTGGCCGAACACCCGGCTCCAGGTCGATTGGTGCGGCATAGAACGACGCGACCATTTGGTCTGGACGGCTGTGTGGTAGCACCATCTTAACCGAGAGGTGTTCGTGTCTGTGCAGCCCTTCGACTTTGCAGTTGCCCTGCGGTCAGCGCAGCCCCGCCGCTTTTAAATGCGCATCGAGCCAGGCCGCATCGTCGGGCGGCAGCGCGGGCGGCGGCGGATCGCCAGCGTAGTCAATGCGCAAGTCGTAGCGCGCGCTGGCGTAGATGCGCTGTAACGCCTGCGTGAGGTCAAGCGGAACATCGGCATCCCCCTCGCGCAGCGGCGTCGGCACAACCAGGATCGGCTTACGGAGCGACAAGGGCCAGATTTCCACCTGGGGGCGCGTCGCTCGGCACGGCTGAGGATGATAAAGTAAGGTGCTGTCATTCGGTCGCCTCTTCAACACTGCGTCTTACCTGACATGATACCATAGCAGCAGTATCTTTGGAGAGCGAGCGGATATCGAACATAGCAAGGAGCGTCTGAACCGATGGAACAACAACGCCGCTGGCTGGCTGTATTTCGCAGGTATGTCTTGTTGAGCGCGGGAGCTTTGTTGCTGGCAATCAACTTCAACATCTTCATTACGCCAAGCCAGATCGCGCCCGGCGGGGCCGCCGGAGTCACGTTGATCGTCAACGCCCTCACCGGCTGGTCGGAGAGCGCCATTCTGTTTGGTTTGCAAATCCTGATGATCGGCATAGGATTCTGGCATCTGGGCCGCTGGCGCTTTGTGATGAACACCCTCTATGTATCGCTCTTGTACAGCGTGAGCATCGGTCTGCTGAAGCCTTTGCTTCCGGCCGGCATCACCGACGATCTGCTGCTCAACACCATCTACGGCGCTCTAGTCGGCGGCATCGGGATGGGGCTGATCTATGCCGGGCAGGGGAATACCGCCGGCACCAGCGTTATCAGCCGCCTGGTGCAGACCAAAACCGGCATTCCGATCAGCCAGGTGTACATCATGGTAGACGGCGGGATACTGGTCGCGCAGGCGGCGTCATTTGGCTGGGACAAAGCGCTGTACGGTATGATGATGCTGTTTATCTGGGGGATGGCCGCCGACTATGTGCAGGAAGGGCCGAGCGTTGTGCGCACGGTCTTTATTGTCACCAACAACCCGAAGCGGGTGGCGACCGCGTTGTTCGACCAGCTTCAGGTGGGCGTAACGGCGTGGACGGGCACAGGGATGTTTACCGATATTCCCCATGAAGTGCTGTTCTGCACCGTCAACCGCGCGGATGTCGGCACGCTCAAAAGTATCATCTACGCCAGCGACCCGAACGCGTTTACAGTGATCGGGCATGGCCACCGGGCCATCGGCGGGGTGATTCATAGCCGATAGGCGATAACCGATAGGCGAAAGGAACGGGGCAGAGGCGGGATTCATTTGCGGCGCGTAGGGGCGAAAGATGTTTCGCCCATCTACCGAGCACAATCCCCTTTAGCCTTTTATCTTCCCTTAAGCGCAATCCTCGCACATCTTTGCGTTCTTTGTGGCTAGTCGCCTATCATTTATCGGCTATCGACTATCGGCTATTTTAAGGCGCCAGCGCGAGCATCGAGCGCTCGACGAGCACAACAACCGGCGTCGGAATCAGGCCGAGCAAGATAGCGCCGACCGCCGCCACAGTAATGCCCGACGCCAGCCCGCGATAAAGTAGGGGCGAAGCATCTTTCGCCTCACTGATCCCAACAACTCGCGCCTCCGCCGTCGCCTCGGTCACGTACGTCGACTCCTGCATAAACATGCGCACGATCACCCGCAGGTAGAAAAACGCCGCAACCGCGCTGGTCAGCACGCCGACCAGCACCAGCCAGCCCAGCCCGCTCTCCCAGGCGGCAGTGAAGACATAGAACTTGCCGACGAAGCCGGCGGTCGGCGGCACGCCCGCCAGCGAAAGCATAAAGATCGCCATCGCGATGGCCAACTCCGGTTGGCGGCCCCACAGCCCGGTGAAGTCGTTGAGGCTCCAGGCGGCTTCGTCCTTCTGCTCCAGCGCGATCACCACCCCAAACGCGCCCAGATTGGTCAGCGCATAGGCCAGCATATAGAACAGGAAGCCCTGCACGCCGCGCTCCGCATCAATCGCCATAATCGCGAGCAAGATGTAGCCGGCGTGCCCGATGCTGCTGTAGGCCAGCATGCGCTTGACATTGGTCTGAGCGATCGCCGCAATGTTACCGACTAGCATCGTCAAGATCGCCAGCCCGCCAAGCACGACAACCCAGGTCGGCCTGAGCGTGGGCAAAGCCAGCGCCAGAATGCGCAGCATCGCCGCGAACGCCGCGCCCTTGACGCCCACCGACATAAACGCCGTGACCGGTGTCGGCGCGCCTTCATAGACATCGGGCGTCCACATATGGAACGGCGCGAGCGCCACCTTGAACCCAAACGCGATCAGCACCATCCCCGCACCGACCAGCAGCAATGTGTTCTCGCCGTTCGCCGCAGCCGGGCTGGCGAGATGCTCGCCGATGGCGAAGAGATTCGCCGTACCCGTCGCGCCGTAGATCAGCGCGATGCCGTAGACGAAGAAGCCCGCCGAGAACGCGCCCAGCAGCAGATACTTCATCGCTGCCTCTTCCGACGCCAGGCGCGGATAGGCGAAACCGGCCAGAATGTAGAGCGTGATCGACAGCAACTCGACGGCCAGGAAGAGCACGATCAAATCCGTCCCCTGGGCCAGCAGCATCATTCCGCCCACGGCAAACATGATCAAGGGGTAGAACTCGCCCTGCTCGATCTCCTGGCGCGGCAAATAATCAAGCGCCATCGCCAGACTCAACACGCCGACCAGCAGAAAAATCCAGTTGAGCGTGAGACTATAGTTGTCGAGCACGAGCATATCGCTGAAAGTCACCGAACTGGTTCCCCACAGCGGGATGGCCGCCAGCGCTGCGACGATCAGCCCGACAATCGCCAGATAGCCGGTAACACGCTTGCGATCCTGCGGAATGGCAAAGACATCGATCAAGAGCAGCGCAGTTGCCCAGCCGATCACGACGAGAATCGGCGTAATGGCGGACCAATCAACTGGCGGAATGGGTATGGTTTCCATAGATGACGTTCTCAATCTTCTCCAGTGTCACGCGCCGCAAGGCAATGACGGCGTAGCGAACGCCGAAATCGCCTGCGCACGTTTTCTTATCGTCCGGCCACAACGCCCGTAAACGTGTGCAGCACGTCGGCCACACTGGTTTCCATTGGCGCAAACAGGAGATTGGGAAACAGCCCGATCGCGATGATCGGCACGCACAACAGTCCCAGCACAACGATCTCGCGGCGGCTGAGGTCGCTGAGTTGCGCGTTCTCCGGGTTGCCAACATCGCCCATAAACGCGCCGCCATACATACGCAGCAGATAGACCGCCGCCAGAATGACGCCGAGAACGGCGAAGGCCACAAAGGGCCAGCCGAGTATGCGCGCGCCGCCGGTCTCATAGGCCATAAACGCGCCCTGCATAATGGCAAACTCGCCGATGAATCCGTTGAGGCCCGGCAATCCCGCCGACGAGAGTACCACCAGCAAAGTTACGCCGCCATAGATCGGCATCACCTTCCACAGCCCGCCGAACTCACCGATCTCGCGGGTGTGGCGGCGCTCGTAGATCACGCCGACGAGCAAGAACAGCGCGCCGGTGCTCAGGCCGTGGTTGATCATCTGGATGAGCGCCCCGCTCACGCCGATCTGGTTGAGCGCGAAGATTCCCAGCACGACGAAGCCCATATGGCTGACCGACGAATAGGCGACCAGCTTCTTCATATCGGTCTGGGCATAGGCCGTCATCGCACCATAGATGATACCGATCACCGCCAGGATGCCGATCGCCGGCGCGGCCCAGAGCGACGCATCGGGGAACAGTGTCAGGTTGAAGCGGATCATGCCGTACGTACCGAGTTTGAGCAGCACGCCTGCCAGGATCACCGAGCCGGCGGTCGGGGCTTGCACGTGTGCGTCGGGCAGCCAGGTATGAAACGGCCACATCGGCGTTTTGATCGCGAAGGCCAGGAAGAACGCGCCGAACAGCGCCTGTGCTAACCCGGCTTCGAGGACAAACGATCCGCTGCGCAAATGCTCGGCAATCACGCCGAAGTCGAACGTGCCGACATAGCCGGGCGTCGTCGCGGCGATGGCATCGCGGTGCAAAATATACAGTGCGATAATCGCCACTAACATCAACACCGAACCGGCGAATGTGTAGAGAAAAAACTTGACCGCCGCGTAGATCCGATTCTCGCTGCCCCAGATGCCGATCATAAACGCCATCGGAATCAGCGTGAATTCCCAGAAGATGTAGAACAGAAACAGATCCTGCGCGACGAACACGCCGATCATCGCCGTTTCCAGCAACAGCATCAAGATCTGGAATGCGCGCACCTGCTTATGCACCGAGTCCCAGGTGGAAAGCACAGTAATCGGCGTGATGAATGTCGTCAGCAATACCAGCCATAGACTCACGCCATCGAGGCCGACGTTGTAGCTAATACCCCACGACGGAATCCAGTCGATCTGGTCGACGAACTGCATCGCCGGAGCGGCGGCCTCGGGCAGCGCGGGGTTGAACAACGCCGGCAACGCACACGAGATCGCGAACGTCAGCGTCGAGACGCCCAGCGACGCCCGGCGGCTCAGTTCGTCGTTGGTGCGCGGCACGAGCAGCAGCAGCAGCGCGCCCAGCGCCGGCAGCCACACAATGATGGAAAGCAAAGGGAAACCGAGTTGACTCATATTCACGTTCAGCTCGTCACTAGATGATCAAGAGATAGCCGACGACCATAACCACGCCTGCCAGGAACAGTAATGCGTACGTGCGGACGAAGCCGCTCTGGAACACGCGCAACGCCGAAGCCGCCTGACTAAAGGCGTATCCGACGCCGCGCACCAATCCATCGATGCCCTGCGGGTCGAAGACGCCCGCCATAAAGCGCGCCAGGGCGCGGAAGCCGGGAACAACCGTCAGCTTCTCGTAAGCTCGGTCGATGTACCAGGCTTCTTCCAGCGCCTCCCAGATATCGCCGCTGTAGCGATAGAGCGGATCTTTCGCGCCGGGCTTGATCTTCGCGCTGTTCGCGACGTAGTAGCGCCAGCCCAGATAGCCCGATCCGGCGGCGAGCAGCGTTGTTACCACCGCCAGAATCAACTGGGTCACGCCAAACTCGGCGGCATGCTCGTGCAACGTCGGCTCAAGCCAGGTCGAAAGCCAGTGCAGCATGGGCAGATTCATCGCACCGGCCAGCACTGCGCCGACCGCCAATATCATCAGCGGCATCGTCATCACCTGACCGCTTTCATGGGCATGATAGCTGTGATCGCGCTGTTGGCCGAAGAATGTTAGCGCGATCTGGCGTCCCATATAGAACGCGGTCAGCAGCGACGACACAAACAGGAGCAGGAAGATCGAGAAGTTTTGGCCCGACCAGGCGTGGGCGATGATCTCATCCTTGCTCCAGAACCCGGCCAGTGGGAAGATGCCGGCCAGTGCGCCCGCGCCTACCAGGTAGGTGATAAACGTCGTGGGCATATGCTCGCGCAACCCGCCCATTTTGCGCATATCCTGCGTGTCGTGCGTGCCGTGGATCACCGAGCCGCTGCCGAGGAAGAGCAACGCCTTGAACACGCCGTGGGTCAGCAGGTGGAAGATCGCCGCGACATACGCGCCCATACCGGCGGCGGCAACCATAAAACCAAGCTGCGAGACCGTCGAGTAAGCCAGCACGCGCTTGATATCCCACTGGGCGACAGCCGCCGTCGCCGCGATCAACGCTGTGAGCGCGCCGATCCACGTGACCCAGCCTTGCGTCGCCGCCGACAATTCAAAGATGGGATGCGTGCGCGCCATCAGATAGACACCCGCCGTTACCATCGTCGCCGCGTGGATGAGCGCCGAGACCGGCGTGGGGCCGGCCATCGCGTCGGGCAGCCAGACGAAGAGCGGCAATTGCGCCGACTTGCCGGTGACGCCGATCAGCAGCAGGAACGCGATGCCGGTTGACACCAGGAAGTTTTGTCCGGGGATGCTGAATATCAACCCGCTGATCTCGTCAGCGCGTTCCAGAAAGCCCTCGATGACAGCGCCGTCCGCCAGCTCGATATCATAGAAGCTTAGTGTGCCGAAGTGCGCGAAGATCGCCATCATCGCCACGAGAAACGCTGCATCGCCGATGCGGTTGACGACGAACGCCTTGGCCGCCGCGCTGGTCGCCGTCCGGCGCTCAAACCAGTGTCCGATCAACAGGAATGAACAGAGGCCGACGCCTTCCCAGCCGAGGAATAGCAACAACATATTGTCGCTCATCACGAGGAAGAGCATCATCGCGACGAATAGGTTGAGATACGCGAAATAGCGCACCACCCGGGAGTCGCCATGCATGTAGCCGATAGAGTAGAGGTGAATCAGCGCCCCGACGCCCGTTACCAACAAGACCATCACGCCGGAAAGCGGGTCAAACAGTAACCCGAACGGGACGTTGAATTCACCGACGCTGATCCAGTTCCAAAGCACAAGATCAACGCGAGGCGGCTTTGCTTCGGCAGGCGGGCTAAACGCGAATTGGATAAAGGTCGCCAGTGCAACCAGGAATGACAGAGCCACTGCGCCGGTTGCGACATACCCGGCCTCGCGCTCGCGGCGTATCACAAACACATTGAGCGCAAAGCCGACGAGCGGCAGCAATGGGATGAGCCAGATGAAATTGAACATGCCCCCTCATCTCTCAACACTGATCATACGGTAGCAACGAACGACGTTTCGTCCCTACTGACGTCCCTACCCTCTCAACGTACTCACCTCGTCGACATCCGTGGTGCGTTTGGAACGAAAAATCGCCACCAGTAAAGCCAGGCCGACCGCAACCTCCGCCGCCGCCACGGTTATCACGAAAAACACCAGCACCTGCCCATCGGGATTGACCTGCTGGCGGGCAAACGCGACCAGAGCCAGATTCGCCGCGTTGAGCATCAGTTCAACCGACATAAACAGCACGATTGCGTTACGGCGAACCAGCATGCCCATTGCGCCGATGGTGAACAGCGCCGCGCTCAGCAAGACATAGTAGCTCGTTGGAACCATGCATACCCCCTTATGCGCTGGATGTTCAAGCCTTCGCCCGATTGCGTTGATTCAGCACCACCACGCCAATGATGGCGACGAGCAGAATGATGCCGGTAATCTGGAACGGCAGGAGATATGTGGTAAACAAGGACTCGCCGATGCGCGCTGGCGCGCCGAAGCTTTCCACTTCCGGCGTTGTCGGCGGCTCCATAGCCAGTTGGTTAAAGCCCACAAAGATCGCCTCGACGAGCAGCGCCGCGCCCAACCCGATCGCCAGCGGGCGTTGCCAGGCAACCTTATCTTTCTCATCCTCGGCCCGTTCGGCGCCCAACAACATCACCACGAACAGAAACAACACCATAATGGCGCCGGCGTACACAATCAGTTGCACCGCGAACAGGAACGGCGCCCGGAGCAAGAGAAACAGGATGGCGATGGCGCTGAAGTTCAGCAACAGAAACAGCGCGCTATGCACCGCATTCCGGCTTACAAGCATCGCAATAGCGCCGATCAAGGCAATCGCGGCGGTGATGAAAAAGATCACAAACTCCATTGACTAGCCTCGTACCGTATTTGCTTTACAGATCAATCCGAGCGGGCGGACTGGGCTGCCGACCGAGCTGTTCCAGAATCGGCGGAACCTCGCCGTGGCCTTTGTCCTGCGGAACCAGTAACATATCTTTGGTGTAAATCGACGAACGCCGATCATAGAACGACAACTCGTACTGATGTTCCAGCACAATCGCGTTGGTTGGGCACGCATCTTCGCAATATCCGCAGAAAATGCAGCGTAGCATATTGATCTCATAGGTAGCGGCGTAGCGTTCACCCGGCGAGACGGGATCCTGCGGGTCGTTTGCCGCCGGAACGACGAGAATCGCATCGGCAGGACACGCCGCCGCGCAGAGCGAGCAGCCAATGCAGCGTTCCATCCCGTTGGCAAAACGCTTCAATTCGTGCCGCCCCTTGAAGCGTTCGCGCACCGGGCGCTTGACATCAGGATATTGCACGGTGACGGGCTGGCGAAACATATAGCGCCAGGTCGTCTGCAAACCTTTCAAGAGACTCCCAAACATATAACACCCCTACTGAAGAAGGCAAAAGATAAAAGGTAAAAGGCAAAAGATAAAAGGCAAAAGGCAAAAGGCAAAAGGTAAAAGGTAAAAGGTAAAAGGTAAAAGGCTACGAGTGCGAGCCGAAACGCCCTCACGGACGCATTTGCTCAGTCGTCTTCGCCAGCTTGACCTGCGACGTGATGCGCGGCGTCTGGCTCAGGCGAAGAGCGACGGCGATCACGATAATGCCCAGCACAAGCAGAATGACTCCCTGCAGAATCTGGTTGGGAACCAGCACGGTGACAACCGCCGTCATAAAGATGTTGATCAACGCCAGCGGTAGGAGCCACTTCCAACCCAGGCTCATCAACTGGTCGTAACGCACACGCGGCCACGATGCACGCACCCAGACCGACACAAACAAGAAGAGCGCGACTTTGCCCAGAAATGCGAGCAGCGAGACAATGCCCACCACAAGCGCGCCGACGGTCGGCCCGAACAGGTCGGTTACTCCGCTGCCAAGCGTTTCCAGGCCGGGGAAGCGCCAGCCGCCGAAGTAGAACATCACGGCAATGGCGCTCACGGCGATCAGCTTGATATATTCTGCCATAAAGAACAGCGCAAACTTCATCGAGCCATACTCGGTGTTGTACCCGCTGGTCAACTCCTGTTCGGCCTCAACCAGGTCAAACGGCGCACGTGCCACTTCCGCCGTCGCGCTGATCATAAAAATTACGAAGCCAAGGAATTGCGGCACAATGCCCCACAACACATTCTGTCCAACGACGATCTCGGTCGTGCTCAACGTGCCGGCGGACATCACCGCGCCGAGCACGGCTAGGCCCAGCGCCAACTCGTACGAGATCAGCTGCGCCGATGAGCGAATGCCGCCGAGCATCGAGTACTTGCTGTTGCTGGCCCATCCCGCCAGCGTGAGGCCATACACGCCGATCGACGTCACCGCCAGCAGATAGAGCACGCCCACGTTGATATCGGCGATCTGCAAGACGTTCGACAACGGCCCGCTCGCGCCGCCGTCGAAGCATGCCTCGTAGCCGCCCGCGATATTCCAACATCCCAGCGGAATGACTGCCCAGATGATCAGCGCCGGGATGACCGCCAGCGCCGGCGCCAGCAGGTAGACCCGCTTGTCCGCCATCGTCGGTACAATGTCTTCCTTGAAGAAGAGCTTGACGGCGTCGGCGATGGGTTGCAAAAGCCCAAAAGGCCCGGCGCGGTTCGGCCCGACGCGATGTTGCAATCGTGCCAGCAACCGCCGCTCAAATAACGTCAGGTAAGCGAACCCAGTTGTAACTGCCAGCGTTATTATGAGACACTGGGTAATCAGGATTATTAATTCCATAATTAACAAATCTTTGTTCTATGGTAGAACTAAACGCTTATACCTTGCGAACGCTCACTGATGTTTGCGGGCCGGTTTGCACCGCCGCGAGCGGCGCATCAGGCAGATTGGCCGGAACAACCACGCTCCCCGTCGGAACATGAGCTTTCACCCGCGCCGGCAACTCCAACGCTCCCACGCTCGATTCGACCAATACCCGATCTCCCGTGCGAATGCCCAATCGTTCGGCGTCGGCGGCGCTAAGGCACGCATAAGCCGTTGGCACGCGCTTTATCAGCAGCGAGTCGCGCAGCAGTGGGTCGCCGTCATAGAGCAAACGTTCGGCAATCAATACAAACGAACGCTTCTGATCGGTTGCAGGGGCCTTCGCTTCTCGCGCGGCCAGCGAGAAGGTCATCCGTTGCTGCTCAACCAGCGCCGGATATTGGATGCCGACGCCTTCAAAGTTCGTATAACTCGTGCCGTCATAGTAGAACGACTCGTTTGTCTGACGCCCCCAGATTCCGCCCGTGCCTGTGGCGGCAAGTTTCGTGTGCGTGATGCCGCTGTAGCCGGGCACGCTGTCGGCAATCTCGTCGGCGACCTCGCTGACCACGACATAGCCCCAGCCGCTCTCGAATGTCGTAGCCTTGGCGTCGGCGGCTTTGGCGAATCGCGCTTTGCCTTTGCCGCTATTTGCCGCCATCTCCATTTCCGGCGCTATCACTGCTAGACACGCCTGGGCCACGCGCTGCACGATCATCCAATCAGGCAGACTCTCGCCGACCGGCAACCGGGCCTGGCGCGCGCGCTGCACGCGTCGTTCGGCGTTCGTATACGTCCCGTCGCGCTCGGCAAAGGCGGCGGACGGCAGCACAACGTCGGCCATCTGAGCCGTTTCGGTCAGGAAAAGATCCTGCACCACCAGGAAATCCAGGTTGGACAAAGCCTCACGGGAAGCCGGATTTTCGTACACCGGGTCGATGCCCATCACGTACATGCCGCGCATCTGCTTCTCCGCCACCGCATTCCAGATTTCACGCGCGCCCAGACCGCGCTGATCTGCCGTGATGTATCCCGGCTTGTGGTGAGGACGCACGCCCATATCGAGGGCGCCGCGCGAGTTGCCCCAGGGCAGCAGCGTGATCAGGCCGTTGTTGGCGCGACCAACCTTGCCGGCCAGCACCGCGATGCGGCCCAGATCGTGGATCAGCGACGAGCCTGCGGCCAGAGCTTCCGCGCCGTAGATAATGATGCCGTTCTCGGCCTCGACAAAACTCCGAGCGGCTTCACGAACGGCTTCCTCGCTCAACCCTGCGGCGGCGGCGTCAGCCACAATCGACGCGCCTTTGAGCGCAGCGCGGAATTTGTCCTCATCGCTGACCCGCATCCTGATGCGATCCATCCCCGCCTCGGCGAAGATCGCATGAACCAGGGCGCGCGCGACATGATGCTCGCTGCCGGGAGTGTAGCGCAACTTCTGCGTCGCCGAGCGATCCAGCTTGGTCGAGCGCGGATTCACCGTGATCAGTTTGCCGCCCCGTTGGGCAATGCCTCGCAAGCGCACCAGATAGAGCGGCGCTTCCTCTTCAGGATCGACGCCAAACGCCAGCACGGCGGTATTGGCCCCCAACTCCATCAGATTCGTACCCACACCGACGCCCATCAATGCACCCAGATCGTCGGCGTGCGGTTCGCCGGGAGCGCCCGAACGATGATCGATATTGTTGCTGCCCAACACTTCGCGGAAGAGCCGCTGGAAGAGGTACAAATCTTCGTTCGACAGCCGCTCGCCCGCCAGCCCGGCCAGCGCGTCCTTATGTTTGCGCTGAATAGCCGTCAGATTCTCGCCGACCAGGCTCAACGCCTCATCCCAGGTCGCCGGCTCCAGTCGCTCGCCTCGCCGGATCAGCGGCTGCATCAGGCGTTCCGGGCTCTCGATGAAGCGCTGGCCAAAGCGACCCTTGTCACAGATCCAGATGTCGTTGACGGCGGCGTTTTCGCGCGGCATCACCCGCTTCAGTTGATTGTGGCGCATATCTAGCGTGACATTGCATCCCGTCGAGCAATGGAGACAAAGCGACGGTTTGGAGCTGACTTCCCAGACGCGCGCTCGGAAGCGGAAGTCAGCGGTGGTGAGCGCGCCGACTGGGCAGATGTCGGTCGTATTGCCACTCAACTTGCTATCAAACGGCGGATCGCTCTTGCTGATGATCTGCCAGTTGCGTCCGCGATAATCGAAGCCAAGCACCTGATCATCGGCAATTTCGTCCTCAAACCGCACACAACGTCCGCAAAGGATGCATCGCTCGCGGTCGAGATAGATCAGATCGCCCAGCGGTATTGGCTTCTTGAAATGCGCCTTGTCGCTATAATCGAAACGGCTGATGCTCGGCCCCCAGGCCATCGTCAGATTCTGGAGCGGGCATTCGCCGCCCTTGTCGCAGACCGGGCAATCGAGAGGATGCGACGTCAGCAGGAACTCAAGCACGCCGCGCTGAGCTTCCTTCACCCGCTCGGTCTGCGTGCGTACTTCCATGCTTTCGCCGACGACAGCGGTGCATGCCGTCTGGAGCTTATTCATAAAAAAGCTCATTACCGGCTTGCCCTCCGAATCAAACGTTGGCTGGCGCGTCGCCGGATCGAGCTTAGGAACCCAGACCTCAACCAGGCACATACGGCACATTCCCACTGGCTTCATCCGCGGATGATAACAGAAGATCGGTATTTCAATGCCCACAGTCCGCGCCGCATCCACAATGTTGGCGCCGGCGGGCACGATAAGCTGCACCCCATCGATTTTCAGCGTCACATCGGTCATATATTTCTCTCTCTAGCCGTATGTCGAGCAACCGCCGTATATGCTGTTTCCGGCGTTCTATCGCTTCGCATCAAGGGCGATCATCGGTCTGCCATTCCGCTGCGGAACGAGATCTTCGAACTCTTGCGGGAAGAGACTCAGCGCACTCTTGATGGGCGTTACCGCGCTTTCGCCAAGCAGGCAGAAGCAGTTCCCCGCCATCTGGTTATAGATGCTGTGCAATGTCGGGATGTCTTCAGGGCGAGCATGGCCTTCTTCGGTCATACGGTGAAGCACACGCACCAGCCAGTGTGTTCCTTCGCGGCAAGGCGTACATTTGCCGCAGCTTTCATGCTTAAAGAACTCATCCATCTTGTAAGCGGCATGCGGCGCGCTGACCGTGTCGTTCAATACGATCATACTGCCAGCGCCAAGCATCGAACCGGCCGCCGTCATCGATTCATAATCGAGGGTGACATCGAGATGCTTCGCGAGCAGCCAGGGGGACGAAGCGCCGCCGGGAACGATGATTTTTACCGGTCGATCATCGCGCATTCCGCAGCCATATTCGGGACTGTAGATCAACTCGCGCATCGGCACGCCAAACGGCAATTCATAGTTGCCGGGGCGATTCACGTGGCCGGAGAGCGAGAACACCTTTGTGCCGGGACTTCTGGTCGTTCCAAAGCTACGATACCAATCCGCCCCGCGCTCGACAATCAGCGGTACATTAGCCAGGGTCTCAACATTGTTGATAATGGTCGGCTTGCCATACAGGCCGGAGACAGCCGGGAACGGCGGTTTGAGGCGCGGCTGGCCGATGCGGCCTTCGAGCGCTTCGAGCAACGCCGTCTCTTCGCCGCAGATATATGCCCCCGCGCCGCGATGGACATACATATCGAGGTGATACCCCGTGCCGAGGATATTCTTGCCGAGAATGCCCGCCGCGTAGGCCTGGGCAATCGCATATTCAAGCGTGCGCACCGCCGTGGCGAACTCGCCGCGAGCAAAGATATAGGCCGTATGGCTCTCGATAGCATAGGCGGAGATGGCCATGCCTTCAATTAGTTGATGCGGATTGAGATCGATAATTTGGTGATCTTTGAATGTCCCCGGCTCGCTCTCATCGCAGTTGCACACGAGATAACGCGGGTACACATCCTTCGGCAAGAAGCTCCACTTCACACCGGTTGGGAACCCCGCGCCGCCGCGACCACGCAGACCCGCGTCTCTCACAACTTGAACAATATCGGATGGCGCTTTCTCCTTCAACACCGTCCGATATGTTTCATAACCGCCGTGCTTGCGATAGACATCAAAATTGGCGATGTCCGGCACATCCAGCTCACGCATCACAATATGCTCTGCCAAGGCCATAGGTTTGGTCCTCTTCCAGGTTCATATTTCCGCAGACAAGAACCGGCAGTCCTTGCCAATCGATCTGCGCAGCAGACGCAAAGACGCGCCGCCGCAACGCCAGGCTATGGCGACCGCGCCATCGACGCACCTT
Source organism: Chloroflexaceae bacterium (assembly GCA_028282325.1). Taxonomy (GTDB): domain Bacteria; phylum Chloroflexota; class Chloroflexia; order Chloroflexales; family Chloroflexaceae; genus JANQID01. The sequence continues at coordinate 15,733 of JANQID010000104.1, forward strand.
CGCTCGATACGAATTGCGCGTTCTCACTCCGGCCCGCCTAGGAGGCCCCGCAACAAGGCTCAGGGGGAGGGAGACAAGCTTCCGCGCCAGCCCACGTGACTTCAAGAGCCTGCTGACGTCTCGTGGTCAACCGGCGCGCCAACCGCAGGGGAGGCGGGCATAGGGCCGAGGCGTCGTTCGATCATCTGCGCGCTGCCATCGGCGGCAATCTCATAATCTTCAGCGCGATGTCCGGAGACACTGAGTGTGTCGCCACGCGCGGCGCGTTCGCGCAGGGCGTGCAACAGTGCGTCAACCTTGTCTGCCGTCACATCATAGAAATAATCCAGGTTGGCCTGCACGACCGGCGCACGATGACATGCCGCGAGGCACTTCACGCGCTGGATGGTGAACATGCCGTCAGAAGTGGTTTCGTCTTCCTTGACGCCCAGCGTATCTTTCAGCGCGGTGATCAGCTCTTCAGCGCCCAGATAGCAGCACGGAACATCATCGCACACCTGAATGACCCACTTGCCAACTTCCCGGGTATAGAACAGCGTATAAAAACCGGCGACCTCGAAAATATCGGTCGGCGGCAGATCGAGTATCTCGGCAACCTCGCGAATCGCCGCATCGGATAGATGGCCATACACATCTTGCGCGATGTAGAGCAGCGGAAGCACAGCGCTGCGACGTTCGGCATAGCGGGAGCGTATGGCGTCGATGTCGGCCTTGTGTTGCTCTAACAGCATATGTTTGTAGTAAACTTATGTAACGTAAAAACTGAGGCGGTAGAGGCAAAAGATGTTTCGCCTCTACCGATCAACTTCGCCCAAAACCGGATCCAGACTGGCAACCAATGCCACCAGGTCTGCGACCATGCCCCCCCTGGACATATGCTGCAGCGCCTGAAGATTGATGAACGATGGAGCGCGCAGATGCACCCGATAAGGCTTGGGACTACCGTCGCTCACAATGTATGTTCCAAGAATGCCGCGCGGCGACTCAATGCCGACATACGCATCGCCGCGCGGAACGCGAAAGCCTTCGGTCCAGAGTTTGAAGTGATGGATGAGCGATTCCATACTGTGCGTGATCTCGCTCTTGGGCGGGGGCGCAATCTTGCGATTTTCCGTCATATACGGCCCCGGCCCGATATCAACCAGCCGCTGGTGCGCCTGCCAGGCGATCTTCACACTCTGGCGCATTTCGGCCATGCGCACGCGATAGCGATCGTAGATGTCGCCCTTCTCGCCGACGGGAATGTCGAAATCGTAGGTCTCGTAGCCGCAGTAGGGAGTCATCGCGCGCATATCCATCGACACGCCTGTTGCGCGGAGGTTCGCGCCGCTCAATCCATAGGCGATGGCATCGTCGGCGTTAACTGCGCCAACCCCAACCGTGCGTTCGAGCCAGAGCGGGTTGGTGGTAAGCAGATCTTCGTACTCGTCGATATTGGCGGGCATATCGTTGAGGAAAGCGGCGACGGTCGGCAAGAAATCCGCCGGTAGATCATACGCCAGGCCACCGACGCGGAAGTAGCTCGTCATCATGCGCGCGCCACTGACCAGCTCGAAGATATCGAGAATCTGCTCGCGCTCGCGGAACGCGTAGAGAAACGCGCTCATCGCGGCCAGGTCAAGCGCGTGGGTACCCAGCCAGACCAGGTGCGAACCGATGCGCGTCAGCTCGGCGAGCAACACGCGGGCGACTTGCACCCGCTCTGGAATCTCGCAATCGAGCAGCTTCTCGACGGCCAGCACATAGCTCAAATTGTTGGAGAGCGGCGCCAGATAATCGGTTCGGTCGGTAAGCACGACCGCCTTCTGATAGGTCTTGCTCTCCATCGTCTTCTCAATGCCGGTGTGCAAAAAGCCAACATCAGGAGCGACATTAACGACCTTCTCGCCGTCCAACTCCAGCACAAGACGCAACACGCCGTGGGTGCTGGGATGGTGCGGCCCCATATTCAGCACCATCGTCTCGGTCTGGCCCGCATGCGCCGGCTCGGTGATCTGCTTCGGCGACGGCACTGTCAATGGTGTCGCGGCATATTCCGCCATACGCCGGACGGGCTTCTCTGTACGTTGCTCGATGGTCTGTGGTTCACCCGTAATCGTCATAATGCGCTCCGACATAGCAATGAGATGAGCGGGCCGCATAAAGCGTGCAAGCCGCTCATCCAAACGCGGCAAACGCTGACTGACGCTTATTCCGTTGCAAACGGCTTGCGCGCGTAGATCTGATCCTGATTGAACGAAAATGCGACTTCTTCATCGCCAAGCGGCACATCTTTGCGCAGCGGATGGCCTTCCCACTCATCGGGCATCAAAATGCGCTCTAGTGAGGGATGGCCCGCAAAAACGACGCCGAGCAAATCGTAGGTCTCGCGCTCCTGCCAGTTCGCCGTCGGCCAGAATATTGTCAGCGAGGGAACCGTCGGATTATGCTCCGGCGCGCCGACTTTCAGGCAAATGCGATGGCGATTGACAAGCGACGTCAGATGATACACCACCTCGAAACGCGGCTCGCGCCCGAGATAATCGACGCCGCATAGATTTTCGAGAAACTCGTAGCGTAGCTCAGGATCATCGCGCAAAAACTGCGCCACATCCAACAATGCCTCGCGTTCAACGTAGACGCTGAGATCGTTGTGGGCTTCGCTTGATTCGCCCAGGCCCTGCGGAAACGCAGCGCGCAAACGCTCCAGAACACTAGCATTATCCATAAAAAACGGCTCCGTGACGCTCAATACAACAGGTCTGACCGTTTGCCGCAGGAGGGGCGAACGTGTTGCGCTCTTCTACAGATGCAGGTGGATCATCTCGCCGGCATTCACCCGGATCGACGCTCCGTCCTTCTTGCCGCTAATCTTCTCGCGCTTGACCTTCTCGTGCAGCATCATGATGCCGTCGATCAACGCTTCAGGACGCGGCGGACAGCCGGCGACATAGACATCGACCGGAATAACCTCATCGACTCCCTGGACAATCGCGTAATTATTGAAGACGCCGCCGCAAGAAGCGCAGTCGCCCATCGCGATCACCCATTTGGGGTCGCTCATCTGATCGTAGAGGCGGCGCACGACCGGCGCCATTTTGCGCGACACCCGCCCGGCGACGATCATCAGATCGGCCTGTCGCGGCGAAGCGCGGTTTAATTCCATGCCAAAGCGCGAGAGATCGTAGTTGCTGGCCTGCGATCCCATCATCTCTATAGCGCAGCACGCCAGACCGAAGAGCAACGGCCACATTGCATTCGTGCGCCCCCAGTTGACAACGGTCTCCAGCGTCGTGGTGACAACACCCAGATCGCCGGCTTTCTCTTCTATTCCCATGTTAGCGCACCCTTCTTCCATTCATAGACAAACCCTACGACCAGGACCAGGAAGAACACTCCTATCGCGATCAGTCCTGGCACGCCGAGTTGCCGATACACCAGTGCATAGGGAAAGAAGAAGATGACTTCAATATCGAAGACGATGAACAGCATCGCGACGACATAGAACTTGACCGGAAACCGGCGCATTGCCGGGCCGATTGGATCCATTCCCGATTCGTAGGGCGCGAGTTTCCGCGGCGTAGACTTACGCGGACCCAGGAGTGAAGAGAGAATGATCACAAAAACGGCGATAAAAACGGCAATCAGGAACAATACTAATATAGGTAGATAGCCTGATAGCATGGGCTTCTACTCCTGGGATTGTATTGACTCATAACTTGCGGTTAGGGAAATTATAGCCGGAATTGAGATTGTGTCAATATTATAATTATACTATAAATGTATTCCCCACGCACCCCCTGTTGGGTCTGCCTGCATAGAGCGTTCGGAGAGACGGCACGATCCGCCGGAGTGTGGCAGCCGCGACGCATCACTCCGTCAGCTCTTGATACTTCGCGGCGAAGTGCTCCATCAGCAGCCGGTGGACGAAGATATAGCCGCCGCCGACCCGCCGCAGAAACAGGCGTTCGACGCAGTGGTCGAGCCAGGGGATGAGGTCGCGGAATTGATGCATATCGCCCGCACGGGCTTGGCTGCGCAGCTCGCCGGAACGCGGCAGCCGTGATTCTTCAGAGATTATCCAAACATTGCTTGGAGACACCTGGGATACAGATGACTACCGTTTCGAAAGGACGGGGAGAGAGAGCGATGCATGAGACATATGAAATTCCTGTTCGATCATATCTACCCTCGGTAGATCGTCCCATGTACGGCCATCAAGCAAGCGACCAGCAGCCTTTTTCCCAAGACGCTGCATATGATCTTGCCAGATAGTTTCATCCATTACTCGGTATGATTCGGCGTCAGGCAGACTCGGCGCCCATTCTCCCCACTGCTTGAAGAAGAAGGGCACATCCGCAGTGGCGCATTGATCCCGCACATCCGACACCCATGCAGGATTCATCGGGCGAGATTCGCGTCCGCTTTCACCGCCAACGATAACCCAATGGATACTATCCAACCATGGGGCTAAATCAACTGCACCAATCAAGGGCTCTACAGATAGCCCTCGCACCACCGCAGGAACCTGTGTCAAAAAAGGTATTCGTTTCTCCGCTTGCTCCTGATTTTCGACGCTGGTCATTGCCCATACGTTTGGGGGCCATATCTCTCGCCATGGTGCAAAACGCACCATGTTTTCTGGTCGCTTCGTGAGCAGCAGCCAGTCCAGCATAGGCGTTTCCTCGATCAGCGCCCAGAGCTTCACGCGTTCTAAATCAATAGAAAGGTTATCTTCAAAAACATCTGCCATCGAAGCACAAAAGACTCGTTCGCGTCGACCCCGTAACGTTGCCTTGCGGTTCCACTTGAGCGGCTCGTTCCAGTGCTGCTCTCCGAATATTCTACGCGAAGCCCGTGGACCCCAGATCTTGTGGCCATACCGAGCAGACCACGTTTCTGCATAGCAGTGCGCGCAGCCTGGAGAAACTTTTGTGCAGCCCCACCAAGGATTGAACGTGTGATCCGTCCACTCAATAGTCGACAACTGGCCCATAGTTCGCCTCTCGAATTATGACAGATTCCCTTATCATAATAGAACGTTTGTATTTTTTGTCAATACTATATTCACGCTGTACCTCAGTCCGATACCGATTACCTGAGCGGAAAGATCACTTTTACCCAATCTGCAAATGTGTTACGTTTTCGGGCATTTGCCGATGGCTCTGTCTGAATCTGCCCAGTAGCTTCCATCTGCTTCAAAACATCCTTGTAGTTCTTCTTAATGTATCGCGTCCCAACATTATGCTGCTTATAAATCTGTTCCATCGTCAGCGTTTGACCGGCAAAGCGCGAAAGGAGATCGTCGGCAAGCTCATCGATGGGACGGCTGAGTTCAAACAGGAGTGGCTGACGCTTGGTCGCCGGGTTGTATTCGAATGAGGGTACGCCTTGCTCGGCTGAAGAGCTTTCTTTTGCCATGATGCCTTTCATAATTTCATACCCTTTGACGTGTTTGCTCACAAAGATGAGATGATGGCTCGTACGTGTGCCAGCAGCATTTCGAAACCGAAATGGAAGCACGTATCTCTGTCCTTGCTGTAAGGCCTTACTCAGCTCTTCGACGATTATCAACTCGTGCTGATGCGACTCCACGGAACGAAGTTGAACACGCAGTTCATTGGCGTGCTCCTCGCCAAACAGCGCATTCATATGCTCTTCAACATACGGATTGTTGATGCCCATGTTGATACGGTTAAAGTTGAAGAAGAAGATACAGTCGCAACCCCAGTCTTTCAGGACGGAGTTGATTAATCGCAGCGAAAGCCCCTTATATCCCCAGGGATCGACGAATAGCAATGTTGGAATGAGCTTTGTTGCCTCAAACTGCCGAACGATCTCTTCGCCAACATCTTCATCATAAATCTGCGGGTAGTGATGAAGGGTATCAATGCCGGGTAGTTCTTGTATTGCCTCCTTCAGGGCACGAACGCTATTCACGTCCTTATCGTTAAAGACAGTCACCAGCATACGGCGCAGCTTTTCGTCCAGGATTGCTGACTCCAGTATCAGCAATGGCGTCGAATTTGTGCTATCTTCATATCGCCCTGGCCCTGAGAACAAGTCGACATACGCAATACGACCTTGTGGGTCTTGAATGCTCGACATAATAACTCTTGCCCAAGCCCAGAAGTATTTTGCGACAATGGTGGTTTTGACGATCGACTGCTCCTGGGGATCTTCAAAGAATGGCGTGGATGACATAGAATAGCCTCCTTGAAAAACCAAAACTGCCTCAAGCATTGCTCGATAGAACAATCACTAACATAGCAATCAACCCTTACCGTTCCAACCGCCGGATTAACTCATGCAGGGCTTGCGAATCCCCTCAATGCGCCGTTCGCTCTTGCCTGCCCGGATCAAGGGGCGGGCTCCGGCACTTCCAGGCTACAGTATAGCACAAGGCGCGCTGCTGTATACGAGCGCTATTCTAGCTCACGAAGTTGGCGCATATTGCCCGCAAAGGCTCGGCTGCGCGGCTTGCCGGAGTGTGGCAGCATGCTGCCGCATTCCACGCGAATGGTACAGGTATAATAGTGGATTGCCACAAAGAACCCGTCCGACTGATGGTATAATAGAGAACGTTTTTATGACGGGGAAGGCTGAAGAGGAGAACCTATGACTATGTCACGCTCTGTAGCGCCGGAAGGCGAAGTAATCGCGATCCAGAACGGTCGGCTCCAGGTGCCTGACCACCCCATCATACCCTTTGTCGAAGGTGATGGCACAGGCCCCGATATCTGGCGGGCCAGCGTGCGTGTATTCGATGCCGCTGTAGAACGTGCCTACGGCGGGCAGCGGCGCATCAACTGGCTTGAGGTTCTGGCCGGTGAGAAAGCCTTTCATGCAACCGGAAGCTGGTTGCCCGATGAAACCGTCGCAGCGTTCAATACCTACCTCGTCGGCATTAAGGGCCCGCTTACCACGCCGATCGGCGGCGGTATTCGCAGCCTGAACGTCGCCCTGCGCCAACTGCTTGACCTCTACGTGTGTTTACGCCCGGTGCGCCACTTCGCCGGCGTTCCATCGCCCGTCAAACGTCCCGATCTGGTTGACATGATCATCTTTCGCGAGAATACCGAAGACATCTACGCCGGGGTGGAATATCGGGCAAACTCGCCGGAAGCGCAGCAAGTGTTGGATTTTCTCCGCGAGCAGTTTCCCAAAGATTTCGCCAAAGTGCGCTTCGGCACGCTTGAGAAAACCAACGCCTTCCTCACGCTCTCCAATCAGCTTCCCGAATCGACCGTTGAAGTCGGCATCGGCATCAAACCGGTCAGTCGCATGGGAACCGAACGCCTGGTCGCAGCCGCGATACGCTACGCGATTGAGCACAACCGCCGCAGCGTGACCTTCGTCCACAAGGGCAATATTATGAAGTTCACTGAGGGCGCGTTCCGCGATTGGGGGTATGAATTGGCCGAACGGCTCTTCGGCGACAACGTGTATACCTGGTCCCATTGGGAACGCACCAAGACGGAACGCGGCGAGGCGGTGGCCAATGCCGAACAGAAAGCGGCGATCGAGTCCGGCAAGATCCTGGTTAAAGACGCGATTGCCGACATTGCACTTCAGCAAGTCCTCACGCGCCCCGAAGACTTCGATGTCATCGCGACGCTCAATTTGAACGGCGATTATATGAGTGACGCACTGGCGGCGCAGGTCGGCGGCATCGGCATCGCGCCCGGCGCGAATATCAACTACATCACGGGGCACGCGATCTTTGAAGCCACGCACGGCACCGCGCCAAAATACGCTAACCTGGACAGAGTGAATCCGTGCAGCGTTATTCTCAGCGGCGATATGATGTTGCGCTATATGGGTTGGAACGAAGCGGCGAACTTGATCATCAGCGGGTTAGAGCGCACCATCAGCAGCAAGATCGTGACGTACGATTTCGCCCGCCAGATGAGCGGCGCTGAAGAAGTGAGCACCTCGAAGTTCGCCAGCGCGTTGATTGAGAATATGGGCTAGACGGCTCACTACCGTTCGTTTGGTGATATGACACAGGCAGGGATTTGTTATCCCTGCCTGTATTGCATCTACCTTCAGTTCGGATTATGCACCGAACATTGCTACACAACGGTCGGCATCGGTGTACCCCAGCCATGCTCCTCGACGAAGAGAAAGATGTCCGTGTCGCTGATAATCCCAATCGGGGCATCATTCTGCTTCACCACAGCTCGGCGGATGTTGCGATCAACTAGAAGCTTGCTGCATTCGTGCAAGCTCATATCCGGCGAAACATAGATCAGCGGTCGGGTGGCAATCTCGCCGACAGTCACTTCATCGGGCGAACGGTCATGGCCGACAATTTCGCGCAGAACGTCGCGCATCGTCATAATGCCCCACTCATTACCGTTTTCCGGCTTGACGATAACGCTGGTGACGCCTTTGCCGCGCATCAGGTGGGTTGCTTCGGCGACGGATATCGCACCCTTGACAGATACAACCTCACGGGTCATCAGCGAACCAACGGTAAACCGAGGAAAGCTGTCGCTTCCGTAGCGGGAGTAATTGCCGAGGTCGTGGAGAACATCGCGCTGCATCGCGTGGCCGCGAGCCGCCGCGATTTCCATACTGCCCTCCAGGATTGTCACAAGGACATATGCACGTCCTTCAACCGGGGCATCCTCAAATAATTCTATTGAATTCCCGTCTATTACACCGCGGACTGTCAACATTAACATCCTCCTTGTACTCTGGTCCGGCATCTTCGACGAAACCAAGCCTTAATGCATTTCATTATACCTTAGTTTTCGTTTGGTATAGCCAGTCAGTTTTTGTTCAAATTGGCACAGTTTTTGACGATGCGGAGCGAGGAATCCCGGCCGGAACCCTGAGCGGAGCGAAGGATTGACATTCAAGGTAGAGCCACCCGCACAAAAACGTGCGGGACGCGCCAACGGCATCCCACACGTTTTGCCGGTGTGACTGAGGACGCTACGGCAAGCGTCGTATATCGAAACCTGAAAGCTGGCGCATAATGTCGAACGCTCCCTGCCCATCGGCAAGGGCGCGCGCCGCATTCGAGTGCGTGAAATACACATCGACCCGCGTACCGCTCGACAGGCCGCGGAAATGAATGCCAAAGACGCCGGCGGCCGCGTCATCCGTTGTGGTCAAATCAAGCGGCGGGTCATAGCCAATTCGGCCATCGGCATCGGCAGGTACGAGCCCGGGGAATAACACATACGTACCGGTCGGATCCGTCACCCAGAATTCGAGATCCTCGTTCGGCAACAAGTTCTGGCCGCGCACCTGGAAGGTCGTTCCCACGCCGCCTTCTTGTGGCGTCACGCTGCCGTTTACATTCGCCGGGCGCGGCGTGCCGGGGCCGGCGACATAGTCGCTCGTGATCTTAAACGCGGCGGCATTGACAACGCTGCTGCGCACACCCTGCGCCGCCAGACTGTAGATTCCATCGGAGAGGCCCGCGCTGGAGAACTCTACCATAACAATACCATCGCTATCAAGGGTGACGGCGGAAGGATCAATCGGCGTGCTGGTATTATCGGCAGCGGTGATCCAACTGCTTACCGTCTCGTCCGCTTCATAGCCGACGGCTTGAAACAAGAAGAACGTTGGGGCGGGCGCGGCCAACGGCATAATGATCGCGTCGCCTTGCACAGGGAGCTGATCGTGCAGCAAGACTCCCAGCTTGTTCGGATCACCGGGCGGACTAGCCGCGGCGCCGGTAATCCGGAAATAGCCCGTCGCCTGGTTGCCGCTGCTCACGCCCTGGGCATTGAACGACCATATCCCTTCTATGAAACTGGGATCGGTCGTAACCGCCACATTCGCATCATCAATCGATCCCTGATCATCGGCCTTCACCTGCGAGTCAATGCCAACCGTCGATTGGTCCGGCGCAGTAAGCCAGACGCCCACACTCTCGCCGGCGTTGAATCCATCGGCCTGGAATTGGAAAACCGTTCCGGGCGGCCCATTGTCGGGAACAACCTGGGCGTTGACATTCGACGGCAACGGCTCAACCGGCACAGGGTCAGGCGTGGGATTAGGCACAGGATCGATGGGCGCTTGATCGGGCGGCACCGGCGCGAGCAACTCCGGCGGCGCGAGTTGGCGACCGAGGGCGCTGAGCAACACCCGCTCGCCGGGTGCGAACTCCGGCCAGTATTCAAAACGAGCACGCTCAAAATACTGCACCGTGTGCCACTCGCCATCTTCTAGCACTTCCTTGACTTCTTCACTAATCGGAAGCCCGAAAATGCGCTCTCCGCCGCGCGTTTCCCAAACTTCCTTAAACCCATACTGTAGGATGTGTTGCGTCTGCGGAAAATAGCGTCGTTGCTCAGTATCTTCAATCGGCGGAGCCTTGGGAAACTCCCGATCGGCGGTAATTTCCACACCCAGCATACCGAGTTCGATATACGCTTGCCCGCCTTGCTCGGTTAGTTCGAAGCGCGCCCGCTCGAAATATTGCACAACACGACCCTGTGTGACATATTCCTCGGTTATCGGGTAGCCAAAATTCAGGAGACCGTCATTGGCTTCCCAAAACGCCCGAAACTCTCCTTGAAGAAAATGTCCGGTTTCATAAAAATAGCGCGCCTCGGTCTGCGCCTGAGTTTGGGGTAAAGCAACGCCCATCAGAACCAGGATAAGCGCCATAATGCCGATCAGCGACAGCGGCCTGGGGGCAAGACGTTGGGCCATATGCGATCCTCCTCTCGCCTGAGGGTGATATGCGGGAAATATGGATGAGTGATTTTACAGCTTCTCACTTTATATCGCTTGTATGATAGTCAAATCGATACTCGTTTGTCAAGCGCAAATTGGCCAATTTTATTGCGATATTGCATATTGCTCAACATATCCTTGCAGTGAATCTGACGGTTCAAACCGTGCTTTTATCATCTCGCAACGAGGAGCGTAGGATGTGGCTCATTCCCCTAACCATCGCATGGATGCTTGGAAGCGTCGTTGCCGATGAACTGCCGCACCTCTGCCATCTGCTCGGCGGCGTTGGACTGATTGGCGCGCTCACGACGCTATTCGGCTGGCGCAATAAACGCATACGGCTCGTTGGGCTGCTACTGTTGTGTTTTGCCCTGGGCGGCTGGCGTTATGTCGCCGCGCAAGTTCCCACCACGCCGCACAGCATCTGGCGATTGGCCGGGCAGCGCAATCTCGTCGTTCAGGGCGTGGTGCAAGGCGACCCCAAACGCACCGAGACCGGCCAGCAGGTTATTCTCGGAACCGAGCTGGCGCGCGTCGCCGGCCAGACGGCGCCGGCGGAGGGGCTGCTGCTGGTGCAGCTTCCGCCCTATCCGCACTATCACTACGGGCAACGGTTGGCGGTACTGGGCGATATCGAGGAGCCGCGTTCGGCTGAACGACCCGGCGAGTTTGATTATCGAGACTACCTCGCCCGCAAACGCATCTTCGTTATGATGCGCGATCCCCTGGTGCAAACCCTCGCTGACGACGCCGGCAATCCGCTCTTGCGCACGTTGTTCGACGCTCGCGACCACTGCCAGAAGATTGTGATGCGTATGCTGCCCGATCCGCAATCGTCGCTGGCGATCGGCATTATCCTCGGCCTGCAATCCTCGATCCCCGAAGATGTATACGACGCCTTCTCCGTCACCGGAACCTCGCATATCCTCGTTGTTTCAGGCTGGAACTTCACCATCGTCGCCGCGATGCTTGCCGGCGTCGCCTCGCGCCTCCGCCTCGGTCGCGGATCAGCCTTCTGGCTGTCGCTGGCCGTGATGTGGATCTACGCGCTGTTCGTCGGCGCCGGCGCAGCCGTTTTGCGCGCGGCGGTGATGGCCAGCTTGATGGTGCTGGCCCGCACGACGGAGCGGCAAAGCGAACCCTGGACCTTGCTCTTTGTCGCCTGCTGGGCGTTGACGTTTCACGATCCCAACGCGCTATGGGATCTGGGGTTTCAACTCTCAGCCCTGGCGACGGCTAGCCTCTTTGCGTTTGGCAAGCCCGTCGAGCGCTGGCTGCAACGCTTTCCCCCGCTGCGGCAACCGTTGCTCGCCTGGGCGACCGAAGCGCTGACCGCCACCCTCGCCGCGCAGATCCTGGCGTTGCCTATCATCTTATATCATTTTGGCAATCTTTCGCTTGTCGCCCCGCTGGCCAACGTGATTATTGTGCCGGTCATTCCGTATGCGATGCTCCTCGGCGCCGCAACGATGGTCGTCGGCCTGGTCTGGCTACCGCTCGGACAATGGCTGGCCCCCGCCGTCTGGCTGCCGCTAAGCTGGATCGCCGAAGGGGCGTTGCTCCTGGCGCAGGCGCCCTGGGCGGCTGTACGCCTGCCGCCATTTCCTCGCTGGCTGCTTCTCGGTTATTATGCCCTAGTCATAGGATGGCATCTCTGGCGGCAGTACGATCAGGATCGCGCCGAGGAGAACAACGTGTCAATCCTACGCATACTCGGTCGTGAAGATATTGTGTAACACCAAATTCGGGTGAACCGTTGCGGAATGTGCGGCTCGTCACTCGCCACGCATCACTCGTCACTATGATTTGGCGTGCTTCTGCATTTCCCCATCATCTGTGGTATAACACGTGCTAATACGCAGGTGAAATTGATATTGACCCACCAGGGGAAAGAGCGCGCCATATGCTCGCCACCGAACTTCAACACGCTATCGCCGCGATCCACGCCGCCCCGCACAAGCTGGTGCTGGAATTCACCGGCGCGGGGAGTCTGGCGCTCTGGTGGCTGCACAGCGTCGCCGGTTCATCGCGCACGATCCTGGAGGCCGGCGACCGCTACGCCGCCGCATCGCTGCACGATCTGCTGGGCGAGGAGCCAGCGACGTTCGTCTCGGTTGACACCGCCATCGCCATGGCTCGACGCGCTTATGCGCGCGCGCGCCTGTTGAGCGACGCAAGTGAACCTCTGCTCGGCGTCGGCTGTACCGCAACCATCGCCACCGACAGAATCAAGCGCGGGGAGCATCGCTGCGCCATCGCGGTGCAGCATGCGCACGGCGGACGCGCCTATGCCGTGACGCTGGCCAAAGGACAACGCGACCGCCTCGGCGAGGAAACGTTGGTTAGCCAGTTACTGCTGCGCGCCATCATACGCGCGTGCAAGCCTGAGTTGCCCGCGCCCCTGGATCTGATCAATGACGAACAGGTGACGGAATATGAATTTCCCGCATCCGAGTAAGATGCACACAGAGGGCAAGGAATGCAAACGTGATGAGACCAGACAATCCACGTCGCCGTGAGACGACCGCCGGCAACCCTCTCCAAACCTTGAGCGCTGCCGTGGCTGAACTGGTGAAGGGCGAGCTGCAGACGATCACCGTGTACTCCGATGGTCGCTGGGCCAGTGAGCAGCCGGCGCGGGGCGCCATCCTATCGGGGGCGTTTAACCCCCTGCACGAAGGACATATCCGCCTGGCCGCCATCGCGGCGCGGCGCACAGGCTTGCCGATATTTTTTGAACTGCCGGTCGCCAACGCCGACAAAGGGCTGATTTCGGCGGAAGAAGTGCAGCGACGCCTGCGCCAGTTTCGCGACAAGCATCCGGTTCTGCTTTCACGAGCGCCGCTGTTCAGCCAGAAAGCCCGACTCTACCCAGACAGCGTGTTTGTGATCGGCTATGACACCGCCATTCGCATTGTCGCACCGCGCTACTACGACGGGGAAGCGGGCATGCTGGCGGCGTTCGCCAAGATCCGCGAGGCCGGATGCCGCTTTCTGGTCGGCGGGCGGGTGCAGGATGACCGGTTTTGCACCCTGGCGAACATTGACCTGCCGCCCGCCATCCGCGACCTGTTCGACGGCTTGTCGGAACAGGAATTTCGGGCCGACCTGTCCTCAACCGAACTCCGGGCGATGGCGCACAGCTAGCGTTGCAGACGGAACGATGCCGCCACAATCCTGCCGCTTGTAGTGCCTTGTCCAACCAGACTCCACTGTCCTTCGGGATCGTTAGCTTCGGTGCGGAAACCGATCAAGACGCCACCATCATCATCGGCGATAGCCTGGTAGGGCAGGGAGCGCACCCGCCCGTCCGGCAAATTCAGCCACATACTGACAAACTCGCCCGGCAGATAATTCCACGCCTGGAATCCAAGCACCGTACCCGGCGCGCTGGGGCTTGGATAAACGCGCCCGCTCGCAATCGTGTTGGGAATACTGGCGCACGTGCTGCTATCGCCCTCCGGCAACGGTCCTGACGGCGGCGCGTTGGGCGGCAAGCCGGGTCGAAGCTGGCATGGGGCTAAAGGCGTGCCAAGCAGACCAAGCTTTATCTGCGAACCGTGCAACTCAAAACGCGCCCGCTCGAAATATTGCACCGTGCGCTGCTGTCCATCGGGCAACAACTCCGGAGTCTCCTCGCTGAGCGGATAGCCGAACAGTTCCAGACCGCCCCGGCTTTCCCAATAGCGCTTGAAGCTCCCTTGCAAGCTGTGACCGGTTTCAGGGAAATAGCGCCGGGAACTCGTATCACGAAACGGCGCAACCGGCGGAAATCCTAACCCGCGCACGGTCAACGTCTCCGCACCGATCCGGCCAAGCTGGACGATGCCCTGGCTGCCCTGTACAGTCAACTCAAAACGGGCGCGCTCAAAATGCTGCACGACTCTGCCGTCACTGTTGCGTACGTATTCTTCGGTGACCGGAAATCCAAAGACATCTAAGCCGCCGTGACGATCCCAGAATGAGCGAAACGCGCCGCCGAGATAGTGCCCCGTTTCGGGGAAATAGACCGTCGGCGTCTGCGCATGCGTAACACCCTGTGACATTCCGCCCGCTAATATGCCGGCCACGAGCGCCAGCAGAATCCATACCGATACGCATCGTCTTCGTTGCATACGCTATCCCCATTTCTCTCTGGCGTAAAGGATATTATGGCTCCAAACGGTCAAGCGTTCCATATCCGCGCCGCGTGGTTCCAAAATTCCTTTTACGTTTCTAACACTCAGGGCCTATCATACGCAATTACAGCGTCGATGTCAATGCACATCCAGCGCATACCTACAACGAATTTGACCTGACCAGAGCAAGCACGGGTATAATATCCGTCGCTGCCCAGCGTATGCCCTCGTGTAATGTCTGCGGTGCTATGTTTCTACAACGTCACGTTGGCGCGGAAAGACTCCGACGTGAGATGGAGATAACGAAATGAAAGGGAGAGATCGCTATGACCATTCCGATTATTACCGACTTGACCATCGCTCGCGCCGGCGTGTTGCGGCGCGTTCCATTAGACGAAGATCGCGATGTCGCCCAGGTCGTTGAGCAGATCGTGCGCGATGTGCGGGATCGCGGCGATGCAGCGTTGCGTGAAATGACCCTTCGCTTCGACGGCGTCGATCTGGAGCGTTTCGAGATCTCGCCCGATCGCATCGCCGAAGCCGCGACGACGCTCGACCCGGAGCTGCTCGACGCGCTGCACCTAGCGGCGAACGAACTCGAACGCTTTCACCTCCACCAGGCGCGCAACTCGTGGATCGATTTCAGCGTCGAAGGATCACTGGGGCAGCTTGTTGTACCGCTCCAGCGCGTGGGCGCGTATGTGCCGGGAGGCGTCGCACCGTTGCCGTCATCATTGTTGCACGCGGCGATCCCGGCCCGTGTCGCCGGCGTCGAGGAGATAATCGCCTGTTCGCCGCCGCAACGGGGTACGGGTGAACCGGCGGAGATCGTGCTGGCTGCCGCGCATGTGGTCGGAGTCAAACGACTTTTCGCCCTCGGCGGGGCGCAGGCCATTGCGGCGATGGCTTATGGAACGGCAAGCGTTCCCAGAGTGGACAAGATCGTCGGGCCGGGCAATCGTTATGTAATCCTGGCCAAACGCGCCGTATTCGGTGCAGCGGGCATTGAAAGCCTGCCCGGACCAACCGAAACCCTGGTGATTGCCGATGCCAACGCCGATCCTCGCTACGCCGCCGCCGATCTACTGGCGCAGGCCGAACACTACGAGGCCAGTGCGATCTTGATCACGCCGTCGGTGGAATTGGCGGCAGCGGTGCAGGCGGAAGTCGCCCGACAGCTTGAAGAACTGCCCGAAGCCAATGCGCAAGCCGCCGCCGAGGCTGTCTCGCAGCGCGGGGGTGTCGTGATCGCTCCCGATCTGGACGTCGCGATTGACCTGGCGAATGAGTACGGCCCGGAGCACCTTTGCCTGCTGGTTGATGATCCCTGGCGCTACGTCGGGCGGGTGCGCAACGCGGGCGGCGTGTTTCTGGGCGAACGCTCATTCGAGGTATTGGGCGACTATGTCGCTGGCCCGTCGCACATTATGCCCACCGAAGGCACGGCGCGCTACGCCTCGCCCGTCAATGTCGATGACTTCCGCAAAGTCATCTCGCTGGTGGGGCTGAATGAAGCCGCGCTGCAGCGGATTGGCCCGGCGGCGGCGCGGCTGGCCGAAGCCGAAGGGCTCTTCGCCCATGCGGCGGCGGTGCGCAAACGGCTCGATGCGCCGTCGCCGGATCCTCGCGATAAAGGGTCGCATACGAAGTAGTGTATAATACAACGAATGCAGTCAAGATCTGACTCGACCGATACGTACATAGATTATCAAGCAAAGGCAAAGCGAATATGTCCGGTTTTCTTATCCAGTTTGTTAACTTACTCTTTCAGGTGCTGTCGTTCGCGATCCTCGGTCGCGTGCTGATGTCGTGGATCGACCCGACGGGCAATATGCGCATCACCCAGGTGTTGCAAGAGCTGACCGAGCCCATTCTGGCTCCGATTCGCAGTATTATGCCGAATTTCGGTATGCTCGATCTCTCGCCGATTGTCGCGATGCTGCTATTGCAGCTTGTAGGCAACCTCATCATTCGATCGCTCAGCTAGGCTGCTGTGTTCACGCGGTCAGAAACAAAGCTGATTGTCATACGGGGCGAATGGAGCCAGTCTCCGTCTCGCCCCGTCTTGTTGCATAGGTGTGGACGTGTCAGAAACAGGTAGCAATCGTTTTCTGTTCTTCGCGGTATTTCTCGCCGGAATTGGAACCCTGGGCATCGAAATGGCGATGCCGCGTCTGCTGGCGCCCTATTTTGGAAATTCTCAGCCGATCTGGGCCGTTGTGATCGGTATGACGCTGATCTATCTGGCGATCGGCTACTGGCTGGGCGGCGCGCTTGCCGACCGCAATCCTAACCGGCGGCTCTTCTATCAATTAATCGCGTGGGCCGGCTTCCTGTGCGGATTTATCCCGCTCATTGCTCAGCCGATCCTCTCGCTCGCACAGCAGTCGATGCGCGCCATCGCTGCGGGCGGGTTCATTGCCGCGCTCTTCGCCGTGCTGCTGCTGTTCGCGGCGCCGGTTATTCTTCTGGCGACAGTTGGCCCCTTTGCCGTGCGCCTGCATCTCAACCGTGCGGCAGAAGGCGTCGCCGCCGCCGGGCGAACCGCCGGTTCGATCTCGTCCATCTCGGCGCTCGGCTCAATTGTCGGCGCGTTTTTGCCGGTGCTCGTCCTCATTCCCTGGCTTGGCACCGACCGAACGATCTTTCTTTTTGCGGGATTCTTGCTCGTTCTGGGGATTATCGGACTGCGCGACTGGCGCTATGTGTTAATGCTCGTGGTTGTCGCCGGGCTGGCGCTGTTCGTCCTCTCCGCCGATCGCGCCATCCGTTCCGCCGACTGTTATCGCTGCATCCAGATTGCCGAAACCGAGTCGCAATACAATTACATTCAAGTTGCGGCGCAAGATTTTGAGTTCGCCAACAACACCGTTGACCCGCGCGTGGTGTTAATCTTGAACGAAGGGCGAGCGATTCACTCGATCTACCGGCTCAAATATCGGCAGACCGGCGACCCGCTGGATACCATCACCGGCGGCGGGCCATGGGATTACTTCAGCGTCACGCCCTACGTGTATCCGAATCGTGATCCCGATTCGGTGCGCAGCCTGGCGCTGATCGGCTCGGCAGCCGGAACTATTCCCAAACAGTTTCTGGCAATCTACGGATCGACAACGCAGATCGACGCCGTCGAGATTGATCCCGCGATCATCGAGATGGGACGCAAATATTTCGATCTGGAAGATCGTGATCCGCGCTACCCCAACTACACGTCCCATGCCGCCGATGGACGCTATTGGCTGTCCGGCGTCAACCAGACATACGATGTCATCGGTATGGACGCGTATCACCAGCCGTATATTCCATTTCATCTCACCACCGTCGAATTCTTCCAGGAAGTTCGCGCGCACCTGAACCCCGATGGCGTTGCCGTAGTCAACGCCGGATTGTCGCCCAGCGGCGATGACAGCCTGGCAAACGCCATCGCCTCAACGATGCTTGAAGTGTTTCCGCAGGTGTTTGTCATCGACACCCTGCGTTCGACCAACGCTATCCTGATCGGCGTTAATCGACCGGTTGGCGATGGAACAGCCAACTTCATCGCCAACAGCGCTCGTATCGAAAGCCAGCCTTTGCAACTGGCAATGTACTGGTCGATCGAGGGCGGAAGCCAACCGATTCGCGAGTTCACGCCCGATCAAGCGCGCTTTGCGCCGTTCACCGATGATCACGCGCCTGTCGAGCAACTCATCGACGGGTTGATTTTCCGTGAGACAAGTCAGAGAATCTCGCGCTGACGTCGGGAACGCTTATTCGCCGCGGAACAATTCGTAGCGGAATTTGGGGTTATTGTGATCAATCAGCCGCCAGATGCCCGGCGCCCGCACCAGGCAAATGGCCGGCAGCCGTCGCAATTGGGCCAGGCGCTCCGCCTCGGCGACATTGGGAATCCACACGCTCCCGACATTTGTGCGACGTCGGCTGACCGGTATGGCGCAGTCGAGGTAAGCTCCGCGCGCCGTCGAGCTATCATGGTTGCAGCAGGTATGCATCCGCAACACATGCACGTTGAGGATGACGCCATATTTGAGAAGCGCCATATCGGTGTACACTCTTCTGATCAGGCGCCAGATAATAATGATCAAGCGCAACGCCAGAATTACGCCCAGAAGCAGCCAGAGCCATACACCGGCGTGCAGCAACACCATTGCAACTACAATCGCCAACCCGCCTATCAACACCGGATCAAGGAACGAGCGCGGCGACTGTTCAAGCAGATATTCGCCAAGCAGATTAGGCACGAATAGCCACGGCAGCCGACGCGGCGGATCTTGCAGCAACAACGCTCGATCAACGAGATCAATAATGGCTGGCAACCCCATCCCCCTTCATCCTACTGTGATCCGACGCGGATTACGACGTATTGTAGGGTGAATAGCTAGGGGACGCAACTGCACGTCAGCGTTGCACAAGTAAAAAGCCCAGCAACACCAAAAGTTGCCAGAGCGTTGGGATCAGACCGCCCAGAACCGCCAGGCTGCCGCCCCATTCATACAACGCTTTCCACAATGCCGAAGCCAGAAAGTACGACCAGGCAATCGCGGCTATCCAGGCGATAATCGGCAGCACAGGCACGTTGAGCGTCAGTAAAGCCAGGGCGCCAAACATTGCCAATATGCGCGGCAACTGCGATGTTGGATACAGATATACGGCGCGATACCCTTCCTCGCCGCCGCCGGTGGCATCGTCCAGCGCCACCGAGATCAAAGCGATGAGCGGCCACTCAAGCATGCTCACAAACCAGGCAATCAGTGCGAAGACTGCAACATTGGCGCCAGGCGGCGAGCCCGCAAGCAACAGGCGATCGGCGATCAGGATGAGCGCGGGCAACAGAGCCAGCCACGCCATCGGTTTCGCCGCCTGGAGCAATGACGTCGCCTGTATCCGCTGCGAAGCCGCCTGATCGCGCGACTCGGCCACGAGACGTTCAAACGCCGCTTTTGGCTTGGCCGCCAGGAAAAAGAGCCACGAGCGCGCGTCCTGTTGCAGCACAGCCGAACGACGTTTTTCGTCCTGCGAGCTGACGATCTGGTGTAGCGCATATTGCATAAGTGGCTGAAATTTGTGTATGACCGAAGAAACCAATATTCCTGGACGAAATCCGCCGTCATACAGCAGACTGCTGAACCGACGACTCAACGGCAGCGAACGGTCGCGAGCCTGGATCAAGAGAATCTGATCGTGCTCAGAAAGCTCGGTCGCCTTAACTGCAATAATCTGTTGCCAGGATACTAGTTGCCAACGCCCATTCAGCATATTGCGCACGGTCAGACCTTCGGGGCGCG
The DNA here is from genome assembly GCA_028282325.1 of Chloroflexaceae bacterium. Classification (GTDB taxonomy): domain Bacteria; phylum Chloroflexota; class Chloroflexia; order Chloroflexales; family Chloroflexaceae; genus JANQID01. The sequence continues at coordinate 35,819 of JANQID010000104.1, forward strand.
CCTCCAGGCTAGGCAGCAGATTGCGGAGAACAATGAGAACGCCGATCATAAACAGCAGCATTAAATGCGCTGCTACCAACACCCACCAGGGTGCAGGAAGATCGGGACGATCCGGTATGCCAAAAAATGGAACCGGGGCCGCCGCATACGATTCTATCAATGCGACGGATCGGGCATCGGCGATTGTCCAGCTAAACGGCGGAATCTGACGCAGCAGCGGGATTTCGAGCGCTAGAACGTAGGCCCAGTAGCTCAGATAACGCAAGGTAGCAACGACCGCCAGCACGACGCTTGTCCAGGTAAACAGCGCGGTAATGCGGGCGGGATAATGCCCACGTATCGGTTCGCTGATAAGTTCTGGAGAGGGCATATCATCGATCGACTCGATCTCAATGCCATCGTCCTCTTCAGTTTCAGCCGCAACATCGCTGGCGGCGCGGCGCGTGAAAAATGCCGCCGGGCTCAGCAGCAAGCGAAACAACGGTGATGACGCGCTTTCATCGAGTCGCAGCGGCTTCACATCGTCGTCGGCGCGCGCAGCGCGATCAACCTCGCTCAATATCGTGCGTATCAGGTCGTCGAACTTGTCAATGCTCGATGTCACCAGCAAACCAGGCCGCAGCCTCAGATTGTAAGCCAGGCTGTAGAAACGATGCCAGTCGGTGAGGTTCTGCTTGTCGGTTTGCACCAGCAGCACGAAACGTTCGCCCGCAAGGTCCTCAGTAACCTTGACTGCGCGCAGATCTTCCCAGCGTATCGGGAGCCAATCGCCCGAGAACTCAACCAGAATGCCCTGCGAACTGGTACGCACGATCGGTAGCGAGTTGCGTAGAAGAATGGCCAGAAACAACGCAATGGCCGCCCAGATCAACGCCGACAGCATATCGGCGAAGCTATTGACCGGCGCGCGATTGGCCGGGCCATTCATCCATTCAACGACAGTTTCCAGGAGAGGCGCTTGTGCGAAGAGCGCGCGATCAATATCGAACAGCACGTCCCAAGCGTAGTGCAGGAGGGTTATGCCAAGGTTCAAGACGCCCAGGATTACAATCAACGTACAAAGAATTTCGACGGACCATGTCATTAAGCGAGGGTAACGATGCACCGTCTCGTTCATAGCCGCTCCTGTGCTAGCAAAGTTCCTTCTCACCACTGAGGCGTTCGGCGCATCTGCGGTAAAGGACTATCGGCTTGTTATTCCACACTGCTGCGCCGGAGACAGGAAAACCCGTCTTCTGCAACAGAAAACGGGCTTACGACAGCCTTTCGAGCGGCGTCAGCCTTCCTCCGATGACGCTTGTTCCACTTGTAGCTGCTGGATGCGCAATTCAGCAGCGTCAAGTAAGCGCTGGCATGCCGCCGCCAATTGCATGCCCTGCTCGTATAAGCTCAAAGCTTCCTCCAGGGGCGGGGCCTCGGTCTCAAGGCGCGTGACAATCGTCTGGAGGCGAGTATACATCTCTTCATAGGTTTCGATGGATGTTGGTTCTGCCATACATTACTCGGAAGATTGCAAATGCGTTTCAACGACGCGCGCCGTAGCCTGTCCCGATTGCAACGTGATATGAATCAAGTCGCCGATCGATACTTGCTCAGAGCGAGTTACGATGCGTCCGTCGGCGTCGCGGCGAACCACCGCATAACCGCGATCTAACGTCGCGTGCGGGCTGAGCGCCTGAAGGCGCGCTTGTAAACCGCTTAGACGCGCCCGCTCCAATTCGACGGTATAGGCAAGGCGACTGTGAACCCGCCGCAGCAAATCATCGAGATACTGGCGGTCGCGGATAATTCGACTGCTCGGACTGCGGCGACGCAACAGATCCTCGAAGGATCGTACATCCCTCTGACGTGCGTCGACATCGGCAGTGATCGCCGCCTCAAGGCGTTGGCGCATTGCGCTGAGGTCAGCGCTCAACTCCGCACGATCAGGCGTAACCAGTTCAGCCGCCGCAGATGGCGTCGGCGCGCGTAGATCGGCTACATAATCAACGATCGTGACGTCCGTTTCGTGGCCAACGCCCGTGACGACCGGCATAGGGCTGGCGAACACAGCCCGCGCAACGGCTTCGTCGTTGAACGCCCACAGATCCTCGATTGATCCGCCTCCGCGCGCAACAATGATCACATCAACATCGCGTGCATAGAGCGCATACAGCGCCTGGACGATGCTGGACGGCGCTTGCTCGCCCTGCACCAGGCATGGCGCGATCACAACATCAACCAACGGAAAACGCCGTCCAAGAACATTCAGCATATCCTGTAGCGCCGCCGCCTGGGGCGCAGTAGCGATACCGATGCGGCGAGGGAACAGCGGAAGCGAGCGCTTGCGGCTCTCATCGAACAGGCCTTCGGCTGTAAGGCGCTGTTTCAACTCCTCGATCTGGGCATGCAGGACGCCGGCGCCGGCCGGTTGCAGCATATTTGCATATAACTGCACCTCGCCGCGCGCATCGTAAAACGACACATACCCGCGGGCCAACACGCTATCGCCATTGGCCGGCAGCGCGGACAACTGTGCTGCATATGAACGCCACATCACCGAGCGCAGCACCGCACCTTCGCCCTTCAGGCTAAAATAACAATGGCCTGAACTATGGCGCACAAAATTCGAGACCTCGCCTTCCACCCAGACATCGCGCAGTATCTCGTCGGTCTCAAACAGCTCGCGCACGTAGGCATTGACTTCGATTACGGAGAGAACGTACATAGGCGCTACAGCGGCTCGATGACCATTAGCGGCTGCCCATACTCGACAGGCTGGGCATCCTGCGCCAGAATACGGGCAACCTTGCCGTGGACATCGCTTTCGATCTCATTCATAATCTTCATCGCCTCGATGATGCCAACTGTATCGCCAACATGGATTTCATCACCTTCTTTGACGAAAGCCGGATCTTTGGGCGAAGATGCTGCGTAAAATGTGCCGACCATTGGCGCTGAGATCGTGTAACCGGCAGGCATTTCGACTCGTTCCGCCGGCTCCTCGGGAGGGCGTTCAGATGACGTATGCTGCGCCGCAGCATGTGAAGGCGCTCCGTAGTCGTGATGTTGCCGGTCGATTATTGGCGGCGTCGCCGGCAATGCACCAGGCACGCTTGGAAGCATGCGCTTGATGTGCAACTTTACGTCGCCACGCTCGATCAAAATCTCGGTGATATCCGACTGGCCGATCAGGCGCAACAATTCGCGAACTGATTCAAGGCTAAAATCGTCGGTGGGCTGTTGCGATGGATCAGGTGTCTGTTCAGTCATATGCATATACATCAAAATCGACGGCGCTATGTTCTGCGTGCAAACATTACTTGCGTTGATAAGCGCCGCACTATTCTATCATAGCGCGGCGTTATAAAGCAATCACCGTTCATAGCGATACATTTGCGACGGACGGGATCGGATCGCGCTTACCGTGACATACCACTCTTCACGCAGTTCCAGCGGCCACCCGGCAACCTGCGGATAGATGATTTCGACAGTCTCCTCATTGCCAATCCACGACAAGGCTTCGACAGCCTTGCGGCGTAAGTAGATTGACTGCGGATCATTCTCCGGCGCCGGCTCGAAAGTGAACGGCCCCGGCGGCGCCGGCAGGTTGATTGCATCGAGCCGCCACAAGACCAGATAAAGGCACAGGCGTTTCACCAGAAGCCCGACAGGCTCATCGATTGACGAAAGCGTGAGGGTGTCCAGCGCTTTACCCAGCCAGGCCAGCGATTGCAACGCCTTGCCTTTAATGATGTAGTCGGCGTGGCCGATGAGCAGATCGAGCAGCCAACCGACAACCTCCGGGTCGCAGGCGCGCACGCGTCCGGCGATATAGGTGATCTGCTCGACGCTGCGGTCGCGGAGTTTGGGTCTTCGCTTGAGCAACACGGCCAACATTTCGGCGACACGATCGGCATTGAATAACGTCAGGGCGTCGGTAGCCGCCCAGAGCGTATCATTCCAATCTTCGTCCGGAACGTTGGCAGGTTGCGGTCGCATCACAATATCGAGCAACAACGCTGCATCGATATCGCTGACGGCAAGATCACCAAGGGCAAACGCCGCCAATGCTCGTTCCGGAGCAGTCGTTTGCGGGTTTTTAAGCACTTGCCGGAGAAGCGTTAAATCGTTCGAGGTTCCGTCGGCCCACGCCTGAAGCAACGCTAGCAACGAACCATCATTGGCTTGCAGAGAGGCGAGTTGCGGCGGCGCTTCGGGGCCCTGGCGCTCGTCGAGCTTCTCTTGAGGCTGCGCATTGGAGCTTCGCGCCCGGCGCACCATTTCAATGTCGATGCGCGATTTTGCCAGCAAGGTACGCAACCCGCGGGCGGCGGCAATGCGCACGTTCGTATAATCGTAGCGCGGCCCGTTGCGTGTGAAACGCACCTTGTCGGTCAGCAAGCGCTTTAATTCGCTAATCGCCTGGGGATAGGCCAGACGGCCGAGCGCGGTGGCGATCTGCTGACGCCGCATCGGCGACGGCTCACGGTTGGCCCGCAGATGCAATGCGCAGGCATCGATGAGTTCCTGCGCCTCAATTTCGGAAAGACGCTTATGCGCCTCGGCGGACAAAGCCTCCAGGCAGCGGGCGAGCAATACCGTATGCGGCCCGCTGTTTTCGGATATCGCGGCCAGCCCTAGCGGTGACAACGGCGCCGGATCGTCGATCATTCCGGCCAGCGCGTACAACGTATCTTGCCACCAGGCCATCCGATGAGAAACGCCGCAATTCGCGATAATGTCGTTGAGCCGATCGTTGAAATCAGATCGATTGTAGAGTTCCAGCGCCGTACAGTAGCTCTGAAGCATTGGCTGCGCAAAGCGAACCATGTGCTGACCGACATCCACGATCAACCGCTCTTCGCGCAACGCCTGATACAGCTCCTCCAGGTTGTAATCGCGATCGCCGCGCGCTTGCGCCATCGTTGCGAACACTTCGATCAACGGCAGCGCGTCCCGATGACTCCATGAAAGCTGCCAGGCTAACGACAGCAAGGTCTCGCGAGCGGCGTCGCCCTGGGTATAACGCGTCTTCATACGGCTGAGCTTGTGATCAAGCACGTCGCTCAGAATCTGGTTGCGCGTAAATTCGATCTCCTGCGTCTGTGACAAACGATCGTAGATGTGACTCATCAGCGCCGGCTCGGCAGCCAGATCGAGGAGCCGATTTTCAACGATTCGCCGGAAGATCTCGGCGCTTTTGCCGGGCTCGCGCTGTTGGAGGTAGCGCAGGATCTGACGCTCGCTGAGCGGCTGAACAATAAGCACCTGTGAGTCCTGCGCCAGATCGTCAGGAAAGAAATTCTGGGAACAACTCACAACGAAACGCTGGTCGGGCAAGCGCTCGGCAAGGCGGCGAATCTCGGTGCTGGCGCTGGCGCGCAGATCTTCCGGCACGATGTCCAATCCGTCCAGGAGAAAGACATACCGCGCTTTCGGATGGATCTGATACTCGACATTTCCGGCTGTCTGAAACAGTTGCAGCACGTCATCAGCCAGCGCAGGACTGCGCTCGCGAATGACCGTGAAGATAAGGCGCTCCAATCGGCTGCCGCTGGCGCGTTGTTGCTCATAGGCTGACAGCGGAACATACACGCCTATCGCATAATTGTTTGCCGGATCGTCGCGCACGGACTCGGCCAGATCCCACACGCATCGCTGGAGCGTCGTCGTCTGCCCAGACTGCGGCGGCCCGATCAGCGCCACGATATTTGCCGCACCCTGATCATGTTGCAAAAGCAGCGCGCGGCGCAACGCAACCCGCACGTTATTTGGCGGCGGAGCGTCAGCCGGTCGCAGTACCATCAAGCGCCAATTCTGTCCCAGCGGAATCGTCACGGCTTCCAGGTCAATGAACGCTTCGTCGCACCAGCGAGCAAACTGCTGATCCTCAAGCAGATCTTTGACGTATTCAAGCAGCGCGTTGGGCGAAAACAGGCGTCCATCCGAGTTGCGCATATAGAGTACCGGCGTACTCCAATTCACCGTATCGGGCTGGAACACGCGCCGCCGCGCCGTAGTCACCGCAATATCAATGAGACCGTTGTGCAACAATTCGTCGCTCAAATAGTAGGTAAAGTTGCGCGCGAGGTGAATTTCAACCAGCCGCTGCATTGCCAGCACGGCCGGAACGCCGGCGGCGCGAACGAGATTCATCGCCAGGTTATCCAACGGTGTTCCGCCATGAACCAACGCCGTATTGCACGCTACAAACACCGCCATGCTCAGGCGTTTCGGTGAGTGATTCAGTTGGCGCAGGCGTTCAACCAGCTCGGCGTCGTCGTAGAGTCGCCCTTCGCCGGTGCTTTCATCCTCCAGAAGTAGCCGCGTGCCAAGACGCGGATGATGCAGCCCATGCCCATAGTAGAGCAGCGCATCGTAGCCCCACTCCCAATCGGGCGCTGGCGGACGATCAAGATAGCCTTGCTCTAGAGCGTCGTGCAAGCGTTGCTCGGAAACGCGCGGCAATACATCCACGGAGATCTGACCCGATTGCATCATCGGCGCGAATCGGTCGAGCAGATCATCGAGTTCGGCCTGTTTCAAGATCGGAGCCAGGTTCCATGCTTCCAGATCATGCGGCGCCGAAATAGCGAGCAAAATGCGCAGCGGGCGCCGCTCAATCGGTTTGCCTTCCGGCTCAGAGCTTTCGAGATAACGCGAGAGGGCGATGGCGCTATCGGTTGCCAGCGGGCGCGGCGCAGACATTCCACCGCCGAGAGAGTAGTGCATCAATTCCCAGGGAATGCTGTGAAGCCGGGGATTCTTTCCGTCCAGCCGCAAGCGCAAACGCAGCCCGCGTTCCCGCGCCGTAGCCGCTGCACGGGCGCGATGAAACGCGTCGGACAGAATGCCGGCGAACAGACGATTGAAAAGCTCCAGGCCGTTTTGAGCGACCGCGCTTGCATCATCAAGCTGAGGAATATGATACCCTTCAAGACTCATTTGCCCATTGAAGTTGCTGCCATCTTCAAGGGTTAGCTTAACGGCGTATGTCTGGCGTTCCTGATCAAGTTCAATGATATGAACCAGCAGGTCATCGAGTTCAGAGGTTATCGAGTTTGTCATAGGTTCGCAGTTGCGTTGCGATATTCCACGGTTTGGCTCTGACGATCCCGCATCATTCTGCAATCTTAAGGGATAGAGGGGCTAGTTTCAGTGTACGGCGAATGTCAAGCAATGTAAAGACCGTAACTCGTACAAGCTACGGTCGTACAAGCCTTATGCATTCAGAAATCTGCACGAACTACGCCAGCTTTGCGACAATTTCAATACCGTTCAGTGCCATATGATGCAGGAAGAGCATATGATGCAAATCGCCTTCATGGGCCTTGATGCCGAGATCGCGAGCGGTGCAGACCGGTGTATCGAATGTATCAACCGTCGCCGCCGGGACTATCACGCGCCGTTGCATATGAAGCGCGTTGGCTTCGAGGCGCAGATGCATCGCCGCATTGTAAACGCACAGATCGGTGCAGTCGCCGATGACGACGAATGTTTCAAGCTGGGGATAGTCGCGCATCCAGGCAGCCAATTCGGTGCCGATGAAAGCACTCAACGAGTTCTTGCTAATCACCGTCATTTCGCCAGCGAACGGCAAGTTGCTCAGTTCAACGATAGTCTGACTCTCCGGCGTTCCGGCGATACAATGCGGCGGATAGGACTGAAATTCGGGTGCATCGGGATTGTGCGCGTCTTGGGCCAACACCAACGCACGTACGCCCAGATCATATGCACGTTGCAGCGCATCGGCGACCGAGGCGGACAACGCGCCTACCCGCGGGCTAGACAACGGACCTTCTTTGCAGAAACCGTTAATCATATCAATCGAGAAAACCGCTGTTCTTTCCGGCGCCGCCCCTACGAGATCGGACAGTTGCAATTCCGGCAAGTTGTCGTACCATTCGTCGAGATAATGGAGAAACGCCCGCGATCGCTCGACTAGACTGAGCCTGTTTGTCATTGTCACCTCCTTTGGTACAAGATCACTGCGGCGCATATCGTTGCGCCACGCATTCGCGCAGATCAAAAATCGAGCGGTCGGAGATAGTACTCGCCAATCGCCGTCGAACTGAGCATTGCCGTGCTTGGCAAATGGCGCTTCCAATGCGTGCCATCGAGTCGGCGTTTAACCAGGCCGACATCATCCGCCGGAAAACCCAGAGCGATCAGCCGATCAACGCTATAGCCCTGCAACAAGAAATGGAGAATGCGATCGGCCCTCGGATAGCTGATGCCAATATCGCCCTCATCGGTCTGGCCCACGATCAAATCGGCGCTAGCCGGCTTGTCTACAATGACCGACGGCACGCCGACGTGGCGGGCCAGTTGCCAAACTTGCGTTTTGAACAGATCGCCCAGCGGATTAACCGGCGGCGAATCATCGGCATGCCAGGTGTAATATCCAAACAGGCGCTCGGTTTTGTTGCCGGTGCCGATGGGCAAATGGCGTAATTTCTGCGAATGGTCGAAGAGGATGATCATCCGCATACGCGCCATAATGTTGCCTTTGCGATGCGCGTTCATCTCCGGATCCAGGTTGGCGTAGCTATCGACGGCGGCGCTGATATAGATCGTCGCTGCGCGCATGCCAAGCTGGTCGATGCATAACTGGGCATGCTCCAGACTCTCGCGGCTGCTGGTGCGATAGGGCAAACGCAGCGCCAGAACATGCTCAGGTCCAAACGCTTCGGCGCAGAGGAATGCGGTCAATGCAGAGTCAACACCGCCCGACAGCGCCAGAACTACGTCGCGGAAGCCGCGCCGTCGCATCACTTCATCGCGGAGGAACTCGATCAACCAGCGCCGCGCCAGTTCCGGGTTCATCTGCAAAATGGCGTCGGATTCCGGATCGAACGCTGTCGCGCTCCATACCGGCAGATGCACCGTACGTCGATCGGCGGCGGCAGACGACTTAGCCTTACGCTGCACATCTTCCGATCGTGTATGCGCCGCGTCCCAACGAACTACCGTCGGCTCGTGGCGGGCGGCGCGCGCAATCTCAGCCTGGATATGCGGCAACATCGTTTGCAAATCGGCCAACAGCGGCGTATCAGCGCGGGCCAGCGGCAAATCATCAAGGTCGAGCGCAGCGCAGATCAACGCATCATCCCACAGCGGCCCGCTCGCCAGAAGCTCGCCGCGCGGCCCCATCACGAAAGAACCGCCGGCAAAAGCTTTGCCGCCTTCCGAGCCGGTCAACTGCGCCAGCACGACAAACACCCCCTGCTCGTCGGCGATTCGGCGCGCCAGGTCCTCCCAGTGCTCAACATTGCCAGGCCGGTCGCCGGAATTGCCCCGCGCGGGCGAAGCGCTAACCAGAAACACGACCTGTGCGCCGTCGAGTGCGGCGACCAGACCGCTGACATTGTGCCAGGCGTCTTCGCAAATCAGTATCGCCGCGCGGCCATAGGCGGCGTCGAACGCAGCGATCTGGCGTCCGGCCTCGACAAAACGCGCCTCATCGAAGACGCCGTAGGTCGGCAAAAACACCTTGCGATGCACATGGCGAATGGGGCGATAGCCATCTGGATGCGCCGACTGAATTTGAGCTGTTGATCCCAGCGTTGCATAGAGCGCGCTGTTGTAGAAGTGATCGCGGTAGCGCTCATAGAACCCGACCGCAATATCGAGGCATGGCGCATCGTTCCCGCAGATGTCGAGATATGCTGCATTGAGATCGGCGTAGACCTGACCGGCCGGACGCGCAACTTCGCGCACGCCGCCCTCCAGAAAATAGCCGTCCAGGATCGTTTCCGGCAGAGCCAGTACATCTGGATAGACTGCCAGCGTCGGAAGCTGCGCAAAGATATCGCCGATGCGAGCGATGTTCGCGGCGTAATCGCCCTTCCTGGGGCGGATTTGTCCAATCGTTACGTTGACTTGCATAGCGCCTTCCTCCGCGCCAGCGGTGTACGCGTATTATACACGCTAGCAGCATTGCGTTGAGTTGACCTGACACAATAGGGGCAGGCTATTCATGCTTCACATCGACTCGATCTTCGCGCCAACGAAACACAAACTGCTTTTCGTGGTTGCGATCGCCCTTGAAACGCCACAGGTGAGTGGGGCGTCCACGCCCTTCGCGTACGAGCGGCGTCTTTTCCAGGATGTCAGCTTCCTTAATCTTGCGATAGAAGTTGCCTTTGTCGAGTTTTTCGCCCAGGATCTGCTCATAGATATGCTTCAATTCAAGGATGCTGAAAACCTCCGGCAGCAATTGAAATGCCAGAGTCGTATACTCTAGCTTGGAGCGCAGACGCGAAATGGCATAGTCCAGAATATGGTCGTGATCGAATGCCAGCGGCCTCGGCAACTCGCGCACCGGGAACCAGCGCACATCGGTGCTCTCTTCGCTCACGCGCAGGCGTTGCACATCGGCGCGAACCAACGCAATATAAGCGACGCTGATTACCCGCGTACGCGGATCGCGATCTGGACTGCCAAACGTGAAGAGTTGCTCCAGGTAAACGTCGCGCACGCCGGTTTCTTCTTCGAGTTCCCGCCGCGCCGCCTGATCGAGCGACTCGTCCATATTGATGAAGCCGCCGGGGATCGCCCAATAACCCTCGAATGGCCAGCGCCGTCGTTTGACTAGCAGAACATGCAACTCGCGATTCTGAAGAGTAAAAATCACCACATCCACAGTTACGGAAGGGCGATCATAGCGCGTGGGATCATATGTTGCGGCGTTCTCCTCCATGCAACACTCCTTGGTTTAGTGTTATTTGCACACTAATTATACTGGTCTTATCCATTAGCGTCAAGAGATGTCCTTATGCCGGTTATACGCCGTTTGACGCCTTTCGTCCAATCTGCTACTCTTGACAACAATTTTTAGCAGCCGTAATGAGAACGATTCAACATAACCTATGCGCATTGCTATCACCGGAGCCAACGGGCAATTAGGCCGGGCGCTATGCGCCACACTCGCTCCCGATCACAATATTGTTCCGCTCGGTCACGATGTGCTGGAGTTGGGCAGTCCCGACGCAGTGCAGCAGATCGTTGCAACCAACGCCGACTTGGTCATTCACCCAGCGGCCTACACCAATGTAGATGGCTGCGCGCGCGACCCGGAGTATGCTTATCGTATCAACGGGTTGGGCGCGCAGTATGTAGCCCTGGCTTGCCAGCAACTCGACGCACCGCTCGTGGCGATCAGCACCAACGAGGTCTTTCCCGGCGATGCTTCTCAGCCGTACATCGAGTATGATCAGGCTCGCCCGATCAACGCCTATGGCTGGTCTAAATGGGCCGGCGAGCAAGCCGTGCGCGAGGTTCTGCGCCGCTTCTACATCGTACGCGTCGCGTGGTTGTTCGGCGGCGAGCGCAACTTCGTGCGCACGATCCTGCGTTTGGGCGACAACCCGCCCGAAGGCGGCTTGCGGATGGTAGCCGACGAAATCGGCAGCCCAACCTATGCCTCTGACGTAGCCGAAGGCGTCGCCAGGCTGATTGAGCAACCGATGTACGGCACGTATCACTTTGTAAACAGCGGCGTCTGCTCACGCTACAGTTTTGCTCGCGAGATCTTATGCCAATCTGGGTACGAGGATACGCCGCTCACGCCGATCCGGCTTGTCGATTACCGCCGTGATAGTACGCCGCCGCCCTATACGCCGCTGGCGAACCACGCCGGTGCCGCGCTGGGTATCACGTTTCGGCCCTGGGAGGAAGCGCTCGCCGCCTATCTGGCCACGCTATGATCGATATCATCATCCCGAATTACAATGGCGCCGGACTCTTACCGACTTGCCTGGATTCGCTCCGCGCACAGACGCGGCGCGATTTTTGCGTCACTGTGGTCGACGATGGCAGCGCCGACAACTCGTTGGGTTTGCTGAACGCCGCCTATCCAGAAATCCGCACGTTGGCGCTCACACCCAATCGGGGTCTGGCCGCTGCCGTCAATGCGGGGATTCGCGCCACCGATCAGCCAATTGTTGTGCTGCTCAACAACGACACCGAAGCCGATCCACGCTGGCTCGAACATCTCGTCGGCACGCTTGAGCGCTATCCCGAATACGCATTCGCCGCCAGCAAGCTGATGCTGTTTGACCGTCGTGACCACATTCACTCGGCGGGAGATTTCTACCGTCCTAACGGCGTCCCTGGCAATCGCGGCGTCTGGGAGCGCGATGATGGCCAGTATGACGCGATGAGCGAGGTGTTTGGCCCATGCGCGGGGGCGGCGGCTTATCGACGTGAAGCATTAGCTATGCTCGCCATCAACGATCAGGTTTTCGACGAAGACCTGGTGATGTATTGCGAGGATGTCGATTTGAACCTCCGCGCGCGCGCCCATAGTTTGCGTACGATCTTCGCGCCCAACGCCATTGTCTACCATCGCCTCAGCGCGACCGGCGGGGGCGAGCTGGCCAGCTACTACTGCGGGCGCAACTTCGCGCTTGTCTGGGCCAAGAATATGCCAACGCCGGACGTTCGGAAACATTGGCCGCAGCTTCTAGCCGCCCAAATCGGCTTTGCGATCCACTCGCTCTGGCGCATTCGCGAACCGGCGGCCCGCGCCCGTCTACGCGGTCAGATCGCGGCCCTGCGCAACCTTCCCAAATTCATTCGCAAACGGCGCACCTCTGACCATTTGTCGCTCTGACATTGCTATTTACATCTTCATTAAACCAAACCGAGGAAGTATCCCGTGTCCATTGATCAACCATTGCTTTCAATTGTCATTCCTGCCTACAATGAGGAGCGCCGTTTGCCGCGAACCCTGGAAGCGATCATCGCGTATATCACCCGGCAGCCGTATGCCGTTGAGGTGCTGGTCGTAGACGATGGCAGCGATGACAACACCGCCTCCGTCGCTGCGAACTACCCCGGCGTGCAACTCCTTCAGCGCGACCATCGCGGCAAAGGCTTCGCGGTACGTTCCGGAGCGTTGGCGGCCCGCGGCGACTATGTGCTCTTGTGTGATGCCGACCTGGCAGTGCCGATTGAAGAGTGGGACAAAATCTACCGCCACCTGCGGGAAGGTTCCGATGTCGTGATTGGATCGCGCGAAGGCATTGGCGCGCTGCGCAAGGATGAACCCTGGTATCGCCATCTGATGGGGCGTGTTTTTAACCTGTTTGTGCGCGTCGTCGCCGTCGGCGGCATTCAAGATACGCAGTGCGGGTTCAAAGCGATGCCGCACGACATTGCCCAAGATTTGTTCCAACGCGTGCGGATCTACGCCGATGATGCGCCTGTCGTCAGCGGCGCCGCCGTCACCGCCTACGATGTCGAGATCCTCTTTCTCGCCCGTCGCCGCGGATATCGCATCGCCGAAGCTCCGGTCATCTGGCACTACGGAACTGAGACGAAAGTCGACCCATTGCGTGACTCAATTCGCAATTTGCGCGATGTTCTTCGCGTACGAATAAATGACTGGCGTGGTTTCTATCGTGAAGCGGCGCCAATTGACACAGGCCGGAAACGCACACGGTAGGCATCCCTGCCTTATCAGAAACCGCGTTTTTGCACGCGTTGTCCATACAAACCGCCGATATTCCGCGTGTAAAGCAAATCTTCCCCCTTTGCACAGACCTTGTAGCATTGACACAACTACAGTAATGGCGTACAGTAACATTATACGTGCGTCCATGCACAATGGCGTCTGCCTACCCGTATTGATAGGCATCGCTGCGAGAGTGAGGTTGCCGTGCAAATTATTGTGGCAAGCAGTAACCTGTTCCGGCGAGAGTTATCGTCTTACGTATTGAGCGAGGCAGGTTATACTGTCCACGAAGCGAACGATAGCTCCGCTTTGTTCCGTATGATTAATCGCATCAAACCTGCTCTCGTCTTGCTGGACACTTGGTTGAACGGAGCGAATGAGCTAGATATAGTCCGGCGGATTCGCCAGAACAGCCTTATTCCGATCCTGGCTTTGATGAGCGGCAGCGCAATGACATATAAGCGCAACGCCAATCCGGAATTAGGTGATGATTGCATTGCCTGGCCGTATCAAGCCGAAGAATTGCTGATCCACGTTCATACGCTTTTGCTCCGCGCGACCCAGATTCGCCCCAACGCTTTAGGCTATGGCGAGATGCTCCATGCCAAGGACGATACTACGGAGAGCGAGCTGTGCTCCGCTCATACCGAGGTTGGATAAATCTCCTGCACGCTGTCCGCACACCTGTATCCGCCTTCTCAATCATTGACCTGCCCCATCGCAATCGCTATAATAGCCATTACGATGGGACAACGGAACGCTACAATCAACCTTACATTTCAAGAATGGCTTCAACACTGCACCACCGTCGAGCGTGAAACCCTGGCTTCGCTCTGGGGCATTGGGCAGTGTCAGAGCGCTGATGCGCAGCCGGATGAACTCGATGCCTCCGCATTTCTCAACCACTGCGCAGTCCAGCGAGCGCTTGCACAGCTCGATGCCGTTACTTACGCAGCCCTGGAGCGTGTGCTGGCTGAAGGCGGACGCATTCGAGCGGATCTTCTTGAGCGCGAGTTCGGAGCCATTCGTGACTATACCGGCGTAATCAGTCCACGTACGTATCTGCTGTCACACCGATCTGAGCCATCGTCTACCGAACGATTGTTTGTGATGGGGCTACTCCATCCGCTGGTTTATGATTCTCAACGAGAATATGTGATACCTGCCGATCTGCAAGCCTTTTTGCCGTCCGTTTCGCCGCGCGAACATACGCTGCATCTGGAAGCGACCGCCAGCCCGCAGACTGTCGCCGCCGCCGATGTCGCACGCCTGGAACGTGATAGCGTTGATATGTTGATCCTGGCTCAGGCAGGCGAGTTGGAATGCATCTCCAATCGTGGATTGAGCAAGGCCAGCCTGGTTCGGCTGGCGCGACGCTGGGGCGTGGATCGATCGCATTTGCGCGATGTCGTCTACGAGCGCCACTGGGCATACCTCCACTTTTTACGTTCGATCTTGCAAAGCGCGCGCCTACTGCGCATCGCTGCCGATCAGCGTTTGCGCCCAACCGGCGCCGCGGTCGAGTGGCTGCGCGCCTCACGATACGAGCGGCAGCGTCGTCTTGTCGAAGGATGGGTGCGGAGCGATTGGGACGAACTCGATGCCATTCAGGGCATTCGCATAACACGACCGACGCCTGAGCGAGATCTTGAGAGGACTCGCCGCACGATTCTCGCCTTGCTGTCACAAGCACCGCCCAAAGAATGGGTGGCCTGGTCAGAATTTCTCGACGAGGTTCAGCGCGCCAGCCCCGATTTCGCCCGTCCCAACGGGCGTTACGACGCCTGGGGATTGGCAGATCATCGCGGGCGGTCGCTCGATGGTTTCGAGCACTGGCGCGACGTCGAAGGCAGCCAGCTCATCGCCAGTATCGGCGTGAGTCTGCGCTGGCTGGGTCTCATCGACCACGGTCTGGCGTCTGATCCTGCGGGCGAGCGCAAACATCCCGTCGCTTTTCGGATCACGCCGCTCGGCGCCGCTCTGCTGGATCTTGCATCGCAACCGGAGGAGGAAGCCTGGGAGGCGCCGGTGGTTCAAGGAACGTTCGAAGTGATTGTCCCACCGCGCGCACGACTGTTTGATCGTTTCCAGATCAGTCGCATCGCGACAAAAGTCGCTGGCGACGCTCGCGACGACGCCGAGATCTACCGCCTTACAGCGGCGAGCATTCACGTCGCTCTTGAGCGTGGCATCGAGATCGAAGCCGTCATCGCATTTCTGGAGCGCGCCGGCGGCGTCGAATTGCCGCCCAACGTCGCCTACAACTTACGCTCCTGGGCCAGCCAGTATGGACGTCTGCGGCTGCGCCAAGCCGCTGTGTTACAGTCTGATGATCCGTTGTTGCTGACCCAGATTAAGCATGACCGGCAGCTGCGGCTGCCGCCGGTCGAAGCGTTGAATGACACGACGTGGATGCTCGACAGCGGTGACGCCAGATCTCTCGCGGCGGCGTTGGGCAAAGCCGGGTACAGCCTCGCAACTACGCTTGCGGCTGACGAGGCTGCCGGAAAGCGCCACGATCTTACCGTGCTGGCGGCGGCGTTGCAATTCTATACCCGCGCCTGCGACCAACTGCATATCGAGAACGATGTTAGTGCGGCGATGCTCCGCCGCTTCGAACGCCTCATCGACGAACGCCAGCGCGAGAACGCCGCCCGGATCGCCGACGAGGCCTTTGCCAGGCTGCAAGAGGCGTTGGAGCAACAATTGCCGTCACATTCAGGCAACGGCGTATAGCTTGACTGTATGAGGTTTTATGCGCGAACGCGTTTACCGAACTGAAGCCCTAATTCTACGGCGGAATGACTTCAACGAAGCGGATCGACTGCTGCTGCTCGCCACGCCGAACGGCAAGCGCCGCTTGATCGCGAAAGGCGTGCGCAAAACAACCAGCCGTCTGGCCGGCAGCCTGGAGTTGTTCACCCATACCAATATGCTGGCCGCGACCGGGCGCAACCTTGACATCATCACGCAAAGCCAGACGATCCAGGGGTTTAGCACCTTGCGCGCCGAATTGCCGCGCCTGAGCTGCGCTTATTACATTACCGAGTTGTACGACAAATTTACAATCGAAGAAGCCGAAGAAAATCGGCAGTTGTTCGCGCTTCTGATCCAGACTTTCACCGCTTTGGAAACTACTGCGAATCTCGACCTGGTGCTCCGCGCATACGAGTTGCGCTTGCTTCATCAGAGCGGATATCGGCCCCACCTCCACCGCTGTGCGGCGAGCCACGAACTGCTCACCGAAGAAGCGAATCGGTTTAGTCCAACACTCGGCGGCGCACTCGATCCGCGCTATGCCCACACTGATCGCAATGCACTGCCGATGAGCCTGAATGCATTCAAACTGCTGCGCTACTTGCAAACATTGGAAGATCAACCGGGAAAGCCCTATGCCGGATTGGAACGGCTACGTATTTCAACCAGCCTGCATAAAGAAGTTGCAGAGCTCCTACGTTCTTACATACGTACATTACTAGAGCGCGAGCTCAAAACGGTTGCGTTTCTTGAAGACGTGATGCGTGATGTATGATCGCAGCATATGATGATCGGCGTTCTATGCAAAGGAGTACCGGCATGGCTTACGTTGACAAGTTAATCGGACACGATGAGCAAATACTGTATGTAGCACGACAGCATATATTCGTGCTCATCAGTCACGTAGTGACCGAATTACTGGTCATTGCCGTACTCGTCGCCGCCGGCGTCGTGTCCAATACCGCATTCCAGCGCTCCCCCGTACCGGACTGGCTTGGCAGTGTGTCGGCAAGCACGTTGATTCTGCTGGTCTGTACCGGCCTCAGTCTCTTTGTATTGCTTAGCGGGTTGCTTGACTATTGGCGCTGGAATACTGAGCAGTACATTATCACCGACCGCCGCGTGCTGCAATTGCGCGGCATTTTCAATAAGTCGGTCATCGATTCCTCGCTTGAGAAGATTAACGACATCGAGTTGCGCCAGAATATTCTGGGGCGGATCTTCAATTTTGGCACAATCGCAATCCTGACCGCATCCGGTGACGATGGCATTAATGTGATGGATCGCATCGAAGCGCCGCTCGATTTCAAGCGCATAATGCTGGAAGCCAAGAATATGCATGATCATGCGTATGGCTATTTGCCCCCGCGCGCAGCTCATGCCCAGAACAGACGAACTGCAAATACGTCCGCTGAAATCCAGAATATGTTGCAGGATTTGGCGACGCTGCGTGATCGTGGTATTCTCTCTAGCGATGAGTTCGAGGCGAAAAAGCGCGAGCTCCTGAATCGCATCTAATACGTTCTCTTTTATTATGTCAAGCAATATGTACGCCGAGATTGAAGCCGCACGCGCGTTCATCGCCGATCACACCGGGACTCAGCCCCGCATTGGCCTCATCCTCGGCTCCGGCCTTGGTTCGCTGGCCGATGCGCTCTCACAGGCAACAGTCATAAGGTATGCCGAGATTCCCGGCTTCTTCGAGCCGACCATCCCCGGCCATCGCGGCGAACTTGCAATCGGTATGCTGGCCGGGCAGCCGATTGCGGCGCTACGCGGGCGCTTCCATTTCTACGAAGGCTATACGATGCAGCAGATTACCTTCCCGGTGCGCGTACTCCGTGCGCTGGGCTGTGAAACGCTGATCGTGACCAACGCCGCCGGCGGGTTGCGCACTGACTGGTGCGTCGGTGACATTATGCGCATCGCCGATCAGATCTTTCTGCCGGGGATGGTCGGGCATCACCCGCTGATCGGCTTGAACGACGATCGGCTTGGCCCGCGATTCCCGGCGATGGTCGGCGCGTTTGATAATGCGCTGGTTCCGACGACGCGCGCTGTAGCCAGAGACCAGGGAATCGTTCTCCGCGAGGGCGTGTACGCCATGCTCAGCGGGCCGCACTTCGAGAGCGCCGCC
>JANQID010000116.1 GCA_028282325.1 Chloroflexaceae bacterium
GTCGCCTGGTTCCAACGCCAACGCAGTTTGGACTTGCCACCACCTCCCGTTGTGTTTTATATGTCACCTTGATCAGAGTCAAAGTGATAGGGTTTGAGGCCGTTGTCCAAGGATCCTGGCTTTCATCACGCGTCTTAACCTGATGAAGCTCAGTCATCTCTGGACGAACTATCACTATGTCTTGGACAACCTCCGGGATAATGGCCAGGATTCTTTCCTCTGGCCACAACATTCGTATTGACCAGCGCGCAGCGTACTCAATCTGGCAAAAATAGCGCTCTAGTGTGTCTGCACCGTCGTCGCCATATTTCCGGAGGACTTGGTCTTTGACTCTATTCATAACTACAGCAGTTTATTGTTGAAAGACATATTGTAACTGAAGTACTCGCTATCCGCACAAACCGTATCAGGGTTTTCCTCATTACTCACCTTTCGATAGTCCAGAGGTGGAACATAGCCCAATATTGGTGGCGCACTCTGGTGGTTTTCGTGCCTTCGTTGATCAGAAGGGGCTGAAAAACCGTGCCAGTTGTCGCAAATCAGGCCTGGAAAAAAACCAATACCCCTCAATCACTATCGAAAGGTGAGTCATTACTGAACTTACAGCATTTAACTGCCCCGGCATAGCTCCGCATATAGAGAAATCAGTTAAAAGTCGGACAAACCCGAGTCGCGGCCAAAAGAGTACTAAGGTGGGCACCGATCTATGGGGTACCCGAACTCGGTGCTAACACCCTCACACATCCTCCAGAATCCTCTCCCACCGTACACTACGGATTATTCCCCGTCCCAATGACGATCAAGAATGCTCGATCCTCAACCCCCTCCGTCCGTCGATAGATGACAATGTGGTCGCCCGGTTCACCGTTTGCCTACGAGTCATTCGGGAACTACTCAATGAGCGATGGGCTTCGATACAGATCGACCAAATGACCGATGTCTGACACGTATGCCAAACCGTGTCATTCATATACCTGACGGAAAGGTCTGAGCCATAGAAAAATACTGATCCTGCGTCTTGTGTGATCGCACCGTATTGTTGTTCCCACGCTGTTCGGGATAACCCCAGCCCTCCGGAAGCATAGACAAGTTCATGCGAGGGTTCAGGAGTTGCCTGCGGCGTAGATGTCGGTTCGTTGTCTTCATGGAGCTGACATTCACAAAGCGAGTATGTGTTCTGAGCGGGTCAAAAGTTAGGAGGCGATATAGAAACGACCTCTGGCCGATTTTGTAGTCCCCTTATGAGGGCTATTGGTGTCTATGCGTTGATAGTAGCAGAAAGTGGGACAGGTGTCAATACTCAGTTATAATCAAGCTGGTTCTGATAAAAGCTAGCTTGCGTTACTCACAGAAGTGCTGCACAGATCACAAGGGGCATCCGAATTCTCGGATGCCCCTTGCTGCGCAAATGTGGTGGAGATGGGGGGAGTCGAACCCCCGTCCAGAAAAGTAGGCCGCAGATATACTACAAGCTTAGCTCAGCGTTTATATCTCACTCGACGTCACACGCAGAGCGGAGCGACATCCGAGCCAGTCTGTTGATCTTAGCCTGATGGTAGCAGACAATTCCACCAGGAGCGCCTGACTTTCTGACGCCCGACCCTAGGCCATCAGGTGAACGTAGGGAGGCGCGCTGCTTTTAATTAAGCGGCGAGGGCCACGGGAGCCGCGGCCATAGTGTTCTTGTTGGCAGTTATTGCCGTGCCCCTTTAACGAGACTGGGCGGCTCGGCTTGCAATCTACGACATTTCTCCCCTGTCGAAACCAGTCATCCCCGTGAATGTACGATGCCACAGTCTACCAGAATGATTGGCGTTGTCTATCGGTCGTACGGATGATCTCTGCACCTCTATTGTATCACAGGTGTCTACACTGTGGTAGCGGCGTTTCTGCCGGGGGACGGCGGCGCGTGCAACTCCCTGCGCGTTGCGCTTGTCGGTGTGCTAGTCCCTCCAGAACGAGCGCCACAAATCTTGCATCGTCGTTTGGACGCTGGCGATGGTCTGGCGCACGGGATCGGGAGACAGCCGCGCGTCGAGGCGCGTGCGCGCATCGTCGATCACCTCGGTCAAGAGACGATGAGCCTCGACGATGTGCAACTGGGTGAACGCATCGGCGTAGGCGTTCAGCAATTGCTCACGGTCGGCCTTCGGCGTCTCGTCCAATACATTTTCCAGCAAACGGCGGGCGTGATCATGAAATGAATTGACAGACATGGAGCATCCCTCCTTGCAGTCAGTGACGTCTATAATTATTATACGATCAGGAAAAGGATCTGGTTGAAGGAGAATCATTCATCATCGCGCAGCACTTCACGCGAACGACCTCCTTCCGCCGGGCCAACCACCCCTTGCTGTTCGAGGAGATCGATCAACTGCGCCGCTTTGCTATAGCCAATGCGCAGCCGCCGCTGCAACAGCGAGGCCGACGCCCGTTGATGGTGTTTGACCAGTTCAAGCGCTTGCGGCAACAGCGCGTCTTGTTCCTCCACGGTCAGGTACGCCGCCGGAGGCTCAAACGCTTCCGCCTCCGCGGCATCGATCGCCAGCGGCGAAGCTGAGGCCGCTGCGCCTTTGCCCTGATCCGCGGGCGGTTGCGCCGTCGTTTCCGGCGTTTCGGACGGTTGGGCGGCGTTTGGCGCCGGTTTTTGTTCGCCGTGAGCGGCTTCGGCTTCCGGCGGCGCGGCGTCGCGCCAGAAACTCACCACCTGCTCAACTTCGCGATCCGAGACATAGGTACCTTGAATACGCACCAGCTTCGCCGAGTCGGGCGCCATATAGAGCATGTCGCCGCGACCAAGCAGCCTGTCGGCGCCGGGCGTGTCGATAATGACCCGACTGTCAACCTGTGAACTAACCGCAAACGCGATGCGCGAGGGAAAGTTGGCTTTGATCAAGCCGGTAATAACATCGACGGACGGGCGCTGGGTGGCGATAATAAGGTGAATGCCCGTGGCGCGCGCCATCTGCGCCAGCCGGCAGATGTGCGTTTCAATTTCATCGGGCGCCAGCATCATCAAATCGGCCAGCTCGTCGATAACGATCAAGATATAGGGCAACGGCTCCAGGTCGGAACGCCGCCGCGCGATCTGGTTATAGCTTTCCAGATTGCGGCAGGCATAGCGAGCAAAGATCTTATAGCGGCGCTCCATCTCGCGCGTGGCCCACTTGAGCGTCGGCACCACCCGTTCGAGTTCGGTGACCACCGGCGAGAGCAAATGCGGAATGCGGTTGTAGACGATCAACTCGACCATCTTGGGGTCAACCAGGATCAGCTTCAGCTCGTCGGGCGTATGCTTAAACAGCAACCCGCACAGGAACGCGTTGATAGCTACCGATTTGCCGCTGCCGGTGCTGCCGGCCACCAGCAAGTGCGGCATCCGCGTCATATCCGCGATCACCGGCGTGCCGCTAGTGTCTTTGCCTAGGAGCAGCTTGAGCTTGCCCTTGCTGGCTTCGTACTCGTCGCTGTCAATGACTTCGCGTATCGTCACCAGTGAAATGGCCGAGTTGGGAATCTCGATGCCGACCACATTCTTGCCCGGAATCGGCGCCTCGATGCGGATCGATTGCGCTGCCAGCGCCAATGCCAGGTCGCGCTCCAGGGCTGTGATCTTGCTGACCTTGACGCCGACCGCCGGTTGCAATTCGAACTGTGTTACCGCCGGGCCGGTGTTGACGCCGACAACCCGCGCCTCGACCTTGAAGCTCGCCAACGTCTCCTCGATCAGGCGCGCTCGCACCCGTCGTTCCTCGTCGGTAATGCCGCCTTCAACCGGCATTTCCAGAATGTCCAGCGCCGGAAGCGGCCAGGTGTGGCGCACCGAGGGCACGTTGAAACCTTCAAGGGCTTGCTGCTCGACGATGTTGGTTTCTAGAGCATGCGCCACATCGACGACCGCCGCCGGTTGCGCTGGTTCTTTGTCCGGCGTGCGATCCGGCTTTGGCGGCGTGGTGGCGGGAGCTTTGCGGGCAGGCTGTTCATCCTGGGCCGGTTGCGGCGGCGCGGCGTTCGTGTGCGTGGATTGCGTATCCGTGTTCGCGCGTTGGAACAAACTGGCTCGCGTCGGACGCTCGGCAATCGGCGTCGGCACAATATCGTCATCTGACCCGCCGGGCGGCGGTGTGAACGCCAGCAGCTCGGCCTCGTCGGGAAGTTCCGGCGACGCTGCGGCAGCGGGCCGGCGTGGGGCGCGCTGGATCGCCAGCCAGAAGCTGCTTGCTCGCGTGGCTATGCCGGCCAGCAATTCACGCAGCGTGATATTAAACGTCAACATCACCCCAACGAGTTCGGTCATCACCACGATCAGGATGGCCGCCGGCCGTCCGATCGCGGCGTCGAGCAGGTCAACCAGCGTATAACCAATCAACCCGCCGCCCTCAATCGACCGCTCAGCAAGCATCACCTCGTGGCGGGGAAACTCGATCAGCGCCAGCAGCATTCCCAGAATCAGAAATATTCCCAACACATTGGCGCCGGTCAGTTGCGCATCCTGCGAGCGCTCCTGGATCAGGATGGCGACGCCAAGCACGCCCAGAACCAGGGGGATCATCAATGCGCCGCCGCCGAACGCCTGTTGTACGCCCTGGACATACACATTGCCGACGCCGCCCGTCGCACCGGTGACAAAGAATATCAGCGTTACCAACGCGATGGTGATGAGCGCGAGGGCGAAAAGCTCGCGACGGTGTTCCGGGCGCAGCGACAACTCAAAGGCCGGCGTAGGCTGCCGCTGTGCGCTGCGCGACGTTTTGCGGCTCGGCGTGCGCGAGCCGCCTGCGCTTCGCCCGCCGGACGTCTTTTTGCTTTTGCCTCTGGTCGCCATACTTCATTCAGCCGTTTCGCTTCTGGCCGGGCGTCACACGTGCGTATTGAAAACAGGATATTGACGTAGAGATCTCGATTATAGCACATCCGCGCGCATAACGACAGGTTCCGGATTATGCGACGTCCGAGTCGATCAGCACCCCTCGATACCGAACAATATTGGAGACACCACATGGTGTCATTCTGAGCGCAGCGAAGAATCTCAGATTCCCACAACGCCGAGACCCTTCACGCTGCCGGCGGCTCCGTTCAGGGTGCCATGCGGCATGGGTATCATCGTTTGGTAGATACGCGCGGCGCGCTACTCGGGAT
>JANQID010000117.1 GCA_028282325.1 Chloroflexaceae bacterium
CGCCGCAGGCGGCCAGGATCGATGCTGCCGAAAAGCCGGTGCCCAGCAATGTCGCGACGCGCAAGAAATCACGACGACTGATGCGACCTTGCTGAAGGGTGCCCTGAGCGCGTAGAACGCCAGGATGGAGTTTGCGATCGGAATTATCAGGCATCTGTTTTCCTCTCTGGCAATAGGGAAATATCAGGCAGACACCAAAAGCGCACCGGAGGAAGTATCGACAGACATGCGAGCGCATACACAAACATGCCATAGCCATTGCTCTGCCATATGTTGCATTTAGCCGAACCCCCGTTCACAGGCCCAAAAATATACAGAGCACTCGCGAACAAGCACCGCCGTGCTGCGGACAGCAAACGACCGGACGTACACGCCTGGGGGAAACTCGTTCCAACGAGGAGTTGGAACATATCGGAATACAGTAGTACTGTGTTGACTCGACTATAGAGTCGTTTCTGTAATCCTTTAGGAGCCGCTATTGAGAAACGTAGGCCGAGATTACGCCCTTGGGCTTCAGAAACGCTTTTATTACGTTTGAGACCCGGTAGAAGGACGCTGTACGGTTATTTCTGAACCACTATGCGCCTGACACTAAGAAAACAACTTGCACAATAATAATGATTTTCTGACAAACGAATAATGTTATCAAGCTAAAAACGCATCAACGCTACTATGAGAGCAAGTGTTTCAATTACTCCACATCATCTCCCAATCGAGAGATTCTCATTCTTCTAGAGCAGAATTTCCACCGAACAAATCACACACTGACATACTCTTAATCTCTGTAGATGAGATGCCACACTACGCTAATCAATCGAGCATTATCGAACTTCACAAATATATAGGGAGCAAAAGAAGTATAGTAGATTCAGCGGCGTATGTCAAATACAGCACTCTATTAGATCTATGATCATCAGATTGATCATGCGTTGTTCTCATATATTCGCCGATAGAACTTCCTCAAGGAACGTATCACGATAACAGGAATCACGCAGAAATCATTGACAATATCTGCTGTGTAAAATGGTTTCTTGCTTCCGAGCTATGACAGAATATATAGCTATATATGTACGCCTGAACAGCAAAATCAGCAACCATAATTCACGTGCGAATGGCAAATGTTTTGCCCTCTCAAATATCGTAGGGCGCAATTCTAAAGGCGCTTGACACCGCTTCTGACGCCGTCTATACTCTGCGCCGATGAACGCATATCCATCGCCGCGTCGTTCTTCCGTCCCGCGCCGGACGCTCCGGTTGCTACTGTTGCTGCTGGCCGATCTCGCATTGCTTGCGGTATTCGCTGCCTTGATCTGGTTCGATAACGCCGTCAATCGCGGCATCACCTATGCCGGGCCCGCGGTCGTGGCCGCCGTCCCGATCTCCTATGCCGACGGCCCGCTGCTCGGCGTCAACGCCTTCAATCTGCACCTGGAACCGGATCCCGCCGCCGTGACGCGCACCTTGCAACTGGCGCGCGGTATGGGCGCGCATTACGTGCGTATGCAGGTTCCCTGGGATGATATCGAGATCCACGGGCGCGGGGATTTCACGGATCGGCGCAATGAAGCGGCAATCGGGGTTGTGTCGGCCTGGGCGAAATATGACCGGATCGTGACTACAGCACGCCGGTTTGGGCTAGAATTGGTGTTGCGTCTGGAGCGCCCGCCCAACTGGGCCAGAGAACGCGCGCGGACCACGCCGGAGTTCCAAGAAGGGCTAAGCATCGATGGCAACTCGACCGGGCCGCCCGACGACTTCGCCGACTATGGCAATTTCGTGCATACCCTGGTCGAGCGCTATCAGGGTCAGGTGCGCTTTTTCCAGATCTGGAACGAGCCCAACCTGCGCAACGAGTGGAATTGGCAGGAGCCGCAGCCGGAGGAGTTCGTTGAGTTGCTGCGCGTCGGCTACACTGCCGCTAAATCGGCGAACCCAGACGTGGTAATCCTATTCCCCAGCCTTGCGCCGACCGACGGCCTCGACTGGCGCGCGCCGATGAGCGAGCTAGAATACCTCGACGCGGTCTATCAAGCCGGCGGCGGCGCCTATTTCGATATTATGTCGGCGCAAGCCTATGGTCTGGGCCAGTCGCCCGATGAACATCGCTACATCTTTTTGCGCAATAAGGACAATTGGAACTGGCTCCAGCCGGTGGATACCCGCAACGATGTGAGCCGGATCGTGCTGGTGCGCGAGGTGATGGAACGCAACGGCGACGCCCAGACGCCGATCTGGATTGGAGAGTTTGGCTGGAACAGCGCGCCCGACTCCATTCCGCCGGAGCGCCGCTTCACCTGGGGCCGACCGGTAAGCGAAGAGCAAAAGGGCGCTTACCTGGTCGATCAGATCGAGCGGGCGCGCGACGAATGGCCCTGGATAGGCGTGATGCACATCTGGATGTTGCGCTACGGCGGTTTTCAGGAGCCCGATGCCGCCGACCCGACGCCCTATTTCGCGCTGGTGGATCGTGACTGGACGTTGTTGCCAGCCTACGAGCGACTGCGCGCCTACGCGGCGAGTCCGGCGGCGGCCGGCGTAGGCGTACACACCTGGTCGCACCCGGCGGTCAAACCGCTTGCCGACGGTTGGCGGCTGCGATTCAGCGGCGAGCGACTCACGCTGATCGGCGGGCTGGACGGCGCAATTCAGCCAACGCTCGACGATCAGCCGATCACGCTGGAGCGCATCGACGTTGACGGCCAGCCCGCGTGGCGCACGCCGCTGCTGCCCGATGGCGTCCACACGCTTGACGTGGTCATGCCGGGGGTTGAACCGCCGACGCGCTTCGCCGTTGAACGCACCCGCCCGTTGCCTTTGCTGTGGACGTTCGGCCCGGCGCTGGTCTTGCTCCTGCTGGCGGTCAGCGTCACGGCAACGCTGCGGACGATGGTCAGACCGGCGCGCGAACAGCTCGCAAACCGAGTTTCTGTGCGTTGAGATCCGCCTTATCGGCAATCCAGAATCCGCAATCTTCTATGGTATGACGCCGATGAACCACAAGTCCCATACCGATACCAAACGGATGCGCATCGACTTTCGGACGACCAGTGAACTGGCGCTGCTGATTGCTATGCTTGTCGCTCTGGCCATTTTCTATCGGGCGTCTTATCAGGTGCCGATCACTGCACTGGGACTGGCGATCTTCGGCATACTGGCGTTGTGGCGTCCTGACCTGGGGCTGCTCTTCGCACCGCTGACTGCGCCGCTCTACTTTATGCCGAAAGGCATCTGGGACGAGCGCTTCGGCATTCGCCCCGAAGGCATCCGCTTTCCGCTCCACGAAGTTGTGCTGCTGGTTGTGCTGGCCGCAACCGTGGTGCATGCGACGATGTGGTGGATGCGCGGCAGGCGGCGGCGCAACGTAGAACGCCAACCGTCGGCGATCACCTGGCTTACCCGCAGCGCATTCGTTCCCATCGCGCTTTTCCTCGTCGCCGGAACCATTGGCGTGCTCATTGCGCCGCCGGAGGGACGCGGGGCGGCGTTGCGCGAGTGGCGCTGGCTGATCGTCGAGCCGGTGTTGTTTTACGGGCTGTTGCGCTACTTCGCCGTCATCGAGCACAGGCAAGCGGAGCAACCGGGGGCAGCGCTCGGCGCTTCCTTCGCTTTGGCGATCCAGGGTGTACAGATGCGCAGCCTTTTCGCCTTCATCCTCGGTGGCGCGTTCGTCGGGCTGGTCGGCGTGCTCCAATTCGCCGGGCTGAACCTGGCCCCGCTGATTGGCGACAAGGTTGGCTTCAGCGACGACCAGATCGTCGTTGAGGGCGTGCGGCGCGTTACCGGCGTCTATGGCCATCCCAACAACCTGGGGCTGTATATGGGTCGGGTCTGGCCCGTGGCCGCCGCGCTGGGGGTGGGGTTCTGGCAATTTGCGGCGAGTAGACGACAGGAAACCGACAACGTGACGCAATCTCTCGTCTGGGCAGGTGCTTGCGCGCTCTGTGCGTTGCTCGCACTCGGCGGGCTGGCGGCATCATTTTCGAAAGGGGCGCTGCTCGGCGCGGGAGCGGCATTCGTCACGCTGCTCGTCCTGCCCAACCGGCGGATGTCCGCTCGATTCTGGCGGCTGGCCGGCGTCGGCGTCGGACTGGCGCTGATCCTCGCCATCCTTGCTGCGCTCGGCGTACTCGGCGACATCGAACGCTTCAACCCGCTCGGCGAAACCAGCGCGATCCGGCTGAAGACCTGGACCTCCGCGCTGGCGATGCTGCGCGATCACCCTCTGGCCGGCATCGGCCTGGACCAGTTTGGTCGGCTCTATCCGCAGTACATCGACCCCACGTTGGCGAACACCAACGAGATCAACACCGCCCACCCGCACAACCTCCTGCTCGACATTACGCTGCAAATGGGCTGGCTCGGCCTGCTGGCGTTCGGCTGGCTGGTCGGGCGATTCTTCAGGCAATGGGGCATCGGTGATCGGAAAGCGCCCACAACGAACGCACCCGCCGCGCCGATCGCTTTCGTGCGCGCTGGTCTGATCGCGGCGATGGTCGCCGCCCTGGCGCACGGTTTGGTCGACAGCTTTTACTTCTGGCCCGACCTGGCATTCGGCTTCTGGCTGCTGCTGGGGATCGATGCTGGGCGACTGAGGCTACAGTGATGCCCAGCGGAAATATTCCGTGACGGTGCAGACTTTGGTTACACTTCTCGTAGAGATTCGGTCGCCGTTTGCATGCCGCGTCTGTATTCCTTGCACATCTGTGCTATACTGTGGTGGTTTGGACAAGTTCTGATTGGGGGCGCTATGAGCGCAGCGATGATCATAGAGCCGGATATTCAGCAGAAGCTGGCGATCCTCGGCGGTGAGGCCACCGACGAAGTTACCGACGTGCCGGCGTCCCAGAGCATTCGGCAAGGCATCAAGCACGCGACCGGCTTCATCTACAACGCCAAACCCGAAGGCGGCGGCGTGACGCGGCTGTTCAAGGTGTTGCAAACAAACGCTTGCAAATTTTCCTGCCCCTACTGCTTCACATCCTGCGCCATTCGCCGTCAGCGCACCAGCTTCCGGCCCGACGAACTGGCGACGACGTTTGTCTCTCTCCAACGCGCTCGCCGGGTCGATGGCCTGTTCCTCTCTTCCGGCATCGTCCCCGACGCGGACGCGACGATGGAGCAGATGCTCGCGACGGTCGAGCGCCTGCGGTTCAAGGAAGGCTACACGGGCTACATTCACCTCAAGCTGATCCCCGGCGCGTCGTTCGAATACATCGAGCGCGCGGTCGAGCTGGCCGACCGGGTGAGCCTCAACCTGGAAGCGCCGAACCAGGCGCGGCTGAACCGGCTGGCTCCCGACAAGAAATTCACCGAGAGTATGTGGGAGCGCATGGCCTGGGCGACACGCCTGATGCGCCGGGCGCGGCAGGAGGGCCGCCCGGCGGCCCGCAGCCTGACGACGCAATTTGTCGTCGGTGCGGTGGGCGAGAGTGACCGCGAGCTGCTGGAGACCATCCAGCGGGCGCACCGCGAGCTGGGCCTGTGGCGGGCCTACTTCTCCGCGTTCCACCCGATCGAGCGCTCGCCGCTGGCCGACCAGCCCGCCGAAGACCCGACGCGCGCCCTGCGGCTGTACCAGTCCGACTTTCTGCTGCGCGATTACGGCTTCCGCTACGATGATCTGCCCTTCGACGCGCAGGGCCTCTTGCCGCGCGACAGAACACCCAAGCAGGCGTGGGCCGAGCGGTATCTCGTTGAGCCGATCGAGGTCAACCGCGCCCCGCGCCACGTTCTGCTGCGGGTGCCCGGCATCGGGCCGCGTGCGGTGGACAAGATCATCGCGGCGCGGCGCGAGTCCCGCCTGCGCGACCTGTCGCAGCTCAAGCGTCTGGGTGTGAACACGGGCTGGGCGGCGCCGTATGTGCTGCTCGACGGGCGAGCCACAGCGGTACAACTGGCGTTGTGGTAGCTACCAAACAATATTGGAGACATCGCGTGGGGTCATTCTGAGCACAGCGAAGAATCTCCGATTCCCCCAACGCCGAGACCCTTCACGCTGCCGGCGGCTCCGTTCAGGGTGCCATGCGGCATGGGTATCATCGTTTGGTAGATACGCGCGGCGCGCTACTCGGGAT
>JANQID010000139.1 GCA_028282325.1 Chloroflexaceae bacterium
GGGGAAGGGTGCTGAGATCTCCGCGCAATCTGCAAGATTGACTGAAGCTGCTCCAGAACAGGCGACGAGTGATTCGCCGCCTGATGCAAGCGCTGAGCCGGAGGCGTCTTCGGAAACTCAACAGTCTCCAACCGACGCGAATACAAATAGTAGTGAAACCACAAAGGAGGACTCCGAATGAAGGAGAATCTCAACATTATGGTAACGCCAATCGAGCAGATGCTGGAACGCTTGAACGTAAATTCGGTTTTCGGTCAGCCCTCGCGCGAAGGCGATGTGACGGTTATTCCGGTTGCGGAAATGCGGCTGGGTTTCGGCTACGGCAGCGGTTATGGCCCCAATCGCGAGCCTGGAGCTATGGTCAAGCAGAATGGCCAGAACGGTGCGTCCGATGAAGGCGCCGGCAGTGGCGGCGGCGGCGGCGGCGGCGTTACCCCCCGCGGCTATGTGCAGATCACGCAGCTTGGCGTGAGGTTCGAGCCGATCATCGATCAGACGCGCATCGCATTGGCAAGCTTTGCGCTGGTGGCGTGGGTCGCGTTCTGGATTTCCAAGACGATCCGCGAGGTTGGCCGACGAAAATAGCCTTCGCCGCTGTGAGCGGTCTGGTTATCTGATCACGATGGCTGTGCGGCGGCGCTTCCGGCGCTCTTCACCAGGGAGATTGCCGGGAGCGCCTGAAGTGTTTCCTGAAACATATTGCGACAAGGAGGTCATAACATATGGCGGACGCTGCCGAGGGAAAGCTGCTGTGGGAACCAACCAAGGAGTTTCAGACCCAGAGCAATATGTATGCCTATATGCGCTGGCTGGCCGAGCGCAAAGGCCTGCAATTTGTAACCTATGCCGAGCTCTGGAAGTGGTCGGTTGAGCACAGCGCCGATTTTTGGGCGACTATCTGGGAATTTTACAACGTCAAAGCATCGCGCGATTATACGCAGGCGCTAACCGGTTCGGAAATGCCGGGAATGCGCTGGTTCGAGGGCACCGAGTTGAATTATGCGGAACATGTTTTTCGCCATGCCGCGTCTGATCATCCGGCGGTGCTATTCCAGTCTGAACGCCAGCCGCTTGCTGAACTCTCGTGGGGCGAGTTGCGCCGACAGGTTGCGGCGGTTGCCGCAGCGTTGCGCGCAATGGGCGTCGAGCGCGGCGACCGCGTCGTTTCGTATATGCCCAACATTCCTCAGTCGCTGGTTGCGTTTCTGGCCGTTGCCAGCATCGGTGCGATCTGGTCCAGTTGCTCGCCCGACTTCGGCAGTCCCAGCGTCATTGATCGCTTTAGCCAGATTGAGCCAAAAGTGCTGTTTGCCGTCGACGGCTATCAGTATGGCGGCAAGGCCTTCGATCGCCGCGCCGTCGTGGCCGAGTTGCAAGCCGCATTGCCAACCTTGCAGCGTACGGTGTTCGTTCCCTACCTTGATCGCGCCGCACAGCCCGATGGCCTGTCCAATGTGATGCTGTGGGACGCGGCCCTGGCTCACACGGGTGAGTTGATGTTCGCGCAGGTTCCGTTTGACCATCCGCTTTGGGTGCTGTATTCGTCGGGGACGACCGGCCTGCCCAAGCCGATTGTCCAGAGTCAGGGCGGCGTCCTGATCGAGCATCTCAAGGCGATTGGATTGCACTTTGACGTCAAGCCGGGCGACCGCTTCTTCTGGTTTACGACCACCGGCTGGATGATGTGGAATATGCTGATCGGTTCGCTATTGCTGGGCGGGACGGCGCTGATGTATGATGGCAGCCCCGGTTGGCCCGATATGAACCGGCTCTGGCAATTCGCCGAACAAGCCGGGATGGCCTTCTTCGGAACCAGCGCCGGTTATCTCACCGCTTGTATGAAGGCCGAACTTGAACCGGGAACGACCTTTGATCTCAGCAAGTTGAAAGCGATCGGTTCAACCGGTTCGCCGCTGCCGCCGGAAGGTTTCGATTGGGTCTATGACCGCGTCAAGCGCGATCTCTGGCTGGTGTCGGTCAGCGGCGGCACGGATGTCTGCTCCGGCTTTGTGTCGGGCTGCCCGCTGCTGCCGGTCTACTCCGGCGAAATCCAGTGCGTCTGTCTGGGCGTGTATGCACAAGCTTTCGATGTCGATGGCAACGCGGTCACGGGAGTGATGGGCGAACTGGTAATCACCGAGCCGATGCCGTCGATGCCGATCTACTTCTGGAATGATCCGAATAACGAACGCTATCGCGCGAGTTACTTCGAGATGTATCCCGGCAAATGGCGGCATGGCGACTGGGTGGTAATTTCGGATCGCGGCAGCGTGGTGGTTTACGGGCGCTCCGATTCGACGATCAACCGTATGGGTGTGCGTATGGGCACCAGCGAGATCTATCGCGTGGTCGAGAGCATCCCTGAAGTGATCGACAGCCTGGTGATCGATCTCGAAGGTTTGGGTGGCGCAGCCTATATGCCGCTGTTTGTCGCGCTCAAAGACGGCGTGACACTCGATGAAGCGTTGGCAAAGCGAATCAAGACGCTGATTCGCGATGCGTTGTCGCCGCGCCACGTACCCGATGACATCTTTGTGATCCCCGAAGTGCCGATGACATTGAGCGGTAAAAAGCTTGAAGTGCCGGTGAAGAAGATTCTGGCGGGTGTGCCGGTTGTGAAGGCGGCCAATCCCGACTCGTTGCGCAACCCGTATATGCTGGATTACTTTGCGGATCTGGCCGGTCAACTGCCGAAGAAGCAGTGAGCAGAGGCGCCGGGGGTCAGCGTGTACACCCATTTCCCTTATCCCGACGATCCGGCGACGCCAGGCAGTTTTGGTATGCGCCAACTCTCGTCATCGTCGTTGACGGCGTATGCGATCTATCGCTGGCTGATCGATCACCGGGATGATCTGGCGGTTCCGCTGGTCAGCTGTCGATTGTTGCTCTCGCCAGCATCGATCGAGAAAACGGTCGAACTCCACCGCTTGATGTCGATGCTAACTAGCGTATGCTCATTTAACCTGGCTCAGGCGAAGCACCTCATCCCGCAACTGGTTTGCAACCGTTTGCCAGGTCGCGCGATTTTGCAAATCGGCTTTCAGGTTGCGGAGGGGCGCGCCGAAACGCACCTTCACCGTGCGGGGACGTGGCACAGCAGCGCCTTTGGGTAAGACGCGGGTGCTGCCCTCGACCCAGGCCGGAATGACAGGAATGTCGGGAAACTCGGCGATCAACCGGCCAACACCGCTGCGAAATGGCCCGACGCGCCCGTCGCGGCTGCGGGTGCCCTCGGGGTAAAGCACGATGCCATAGCCTTCGCGGAGAGCGCGAACGACATGGCGCAGCGGATTGGTTCGGCTCCGCATGTTGCGGTTGACCGGAACGACGTTAAAGAGGATTCGGGCAACGAACTGGCGAATACCGCGATCAAAAAAGTAGTCTTGCGCCGCCGCTGCGACCACGCTTGATCGTCGTTTGGGCGGCATAGCGGTGAAGAGAACCGCCGTGTCGGCATGGCTCGAATGGTTTGAGATTAAAATGAAAGCGCCTTCCTTTGGGATATTCTCTACCCCTTCAACGCGAAGACGGCAATAGTAGCGAACGAAGGTTGCAAAAAACGCTGGAGCGATGCGAGCGAATGGATGACGGTTTGTATACAGGCTCATATCCATCTCCGTTGACGTACGGTCAGGAAAACCGAACTATAATAGCATATTCTATGCGCGTCTGATTTTTTGATCGGGCAATTGCTGTGGATCTCTGGTTAGCAGGTTTGGTATGATGTGTTCGCATACTATGACATTCAACAACCTTGAATGAGGAAGGAGAATATCGCGTTGACAGCCATAATGCAAAAGACTCCGTGGAAACTCGTCGGCTGGCTGACGCTTATCACCTTGCTGGGAACGATGTTCCTTGCTGTTCGTCCGGTGAGCGCCGCCAGCGGCACGGTTGTGCCGCCGCAAGGCCAAACTGGTACGCGCTTTCATTTTACCGCTACCGGCTTCGAACCGGGCGAACGGGTAGATTCGTGGGTGACTGCGCCGGATAGTTCGACCAGTCCCCGCTACCCTTCAGTATACGCCGACAGCGCCGGTATGGCGATCTGGTCTTGGGATGCTCCCGCCGGCGTCTTGCTGGGCCAGTGGACGATGGCCGCGCGGGGTATTCGTTCGGATGTTCGCGTATCCATTCCCTTTGAGATTGTCGCCTCCGATCCGTTGAACGTCCCCGCCAACGTCAATCCGACGAGCGGCGCGCCCGGCGCGACGTTTACGTTTACTGCGTCGGGTTTCAAGCCCGACGAGCGGGTGGCGCCCTGGCTTATTCAACCTGATGGCGAGAGCCGCGAGTTGGTAGAAGGTGAATTGACCTGGACCTTTGCCGATGAGAATGGCGATTTCACCTGGGTCTGGAACTCTCCGTCCGACGCGCCGGGCGGAAATTGGAAATCGGTCGCGCGCGGCATCGAAAGCGGGCTGGAAATTGTGATCGAGTTTACCGTTGCGGCGCCGCCCGCCGCGCCGCCCGAACGGAGCGTCTGGCCGGCGAGTGGCGGAGCGGGTACGACGTTCGCATTCACGGCGGCCGGTTTCGACCCCGGCGAGCAGGTCGGCACGTGGTTAAATGATCCGAACGGCAATCGTCTTGACGCTACGCCCTGGCTGATTGCCGACGATAAAGGGAGCGTCGCCTGGAATTGGACCGTTCCCGAAAATGTTCTTGGCGGCGTCTGGCAATCGGTCGCCAAGGGCCTCAATAGCCGAGTTGAAGTCATCATCACGTTTGAGGTGATCGGCCCCAACGCGATTCCGACCTCGCCGCCGCCATCAAACAGCGTCAATCCGACGAGCGGTGCGCCCGGCGCGACGTTCTCATTCGCCGCCGAGGGGTTCAAACCGGGCGAAGATGTGTTCTACTGGCCGCTGACGCCGGAGGGCGTTCCAGTTGCCGATAAGTTCACCGAATTCACCGTTACGGCGAGCCCCGAAGGCCGGGCCGAGTGGAGTTGGACGGCTCCCGCCGATGCGATGTTTGGGCAGTGGACGATGGCGGCGCGCGGTGAGACCACTCGTTTTGAAGTCCAGATTACGTTTACCATTACCGCCCCCGGCCCGGAAGACCCCTTCATTGGCGTGGTTCCCGATGTGGGTGATCCGGGAACGACATTCACCTTCCTGGCCAGGGAATTTAATCCTGAGGAGCCGGTTGATGTCTGGACCGACGGCCCCAACGGCGAGATTATCGCGCTCACCCGCACCGACGAGTTGAAAGCCGATCGGTTTGGCAGTGCGCGCTGGACCTGGGTTGTGCCGGACGATGCCGCCGCCGGTACGTGGCGCATTGTAGCCAGGGGACGCGACAGCGGCGAGACTCGATTCGTTGACCTGCGCGTTGTCCGTGATGCGCCGCTCCTTGAAGCGGCCCCGCTCTATACCATCAGCCCGGCGAGCGGCGCGCCTGGCACGACGTTCACCTTTACCGCCGGCGGTTTCAAGGTGGACGAGTTTGTCGGCTACTGGCTGAATGCGCCGGATCGGAGCGTTGTGCGGGTTGATCAGGAAATCCGTGCTGATAGTAACGGTCAGGTTACCTGGACATGGACCGCGCCTCTCGATGCCCAGCGCGGAGGTTGGCAAATGGTGGTGCGTAGTTCGCAGAATGACGACGTGATTAACGACGTTCAATACATTATCGATTTCCGCATCGAATAAGCGCATAGGCCAGAAAAGCGGTATCTGCGGCGTAATCTTTATATCCGACAGCGGTTGATTATGCCGGGGATGGAGCGCAGGAATGATGAATCTTCCGCTCCATCCCCGGCGCTTTTTTATGCGATTGTCATTCCGCTTCGCCGTCAATTTGCTAGCATGCGCTATAATGGCGTGCGTGGCGTGAGCGGCTTGAGCCGCTATGTTTGCCGATCACCATTCCCAAAACTATGATTCCCCAAGAACTTATTCTGCGCAATTTTATGTGCTATCGCGAGGATCTGCCTCCGCTTAAGCTGGACGGACTGCACGTCGCCTGTCTCTCCGGCGAGAACGGCGCGGGCAAGTCGGCGCTGCTTGAGGCGATCATCTGGGCGCTGTGGGGCAAGGCGCGCCTGAAAGACGATGACCTGATCACGCTGGGCGAGACGGAGATGCAGGTCGAGATGATTTTTCAGCTTAATGGCCAGTGCTACCGCGTGATTCGCCGCCGTCAGCGCGCCAGGAGCGGCTCGCGCAGCAGCGGCAAGAGCTCGCTTGACTTGCAAGTGCGGAACGAGGACAACTGGCGCTCGCTTGGCGAGAGCACCTTGGCCGAGACGGAGCGTGTGATCGAGCAACTACTGCGTATGCGCTATGAGACGTTCATCAACGCCTCGTTTCTGTTGCAGGGCCGCGCCGACGAATTTACGCGCAAGACGGCCGGCGAGCGCAAGCAAGTGCTGGCCGATATTCTCGATCTGCAAGAGTATGCGCTGCTCGAAGAGCGCGCTCGGCAGCGCGCGAAGCGGCTCGATGGCGAGATCAAAGGCATCGACGGATTGATCGCCCATTTGCAGCAACAGGCCGATCAACTGGAAATCTACGAGCAGTTTGTGCGCGATAGCGAGGAGCGCGTCGCTGCATTATCCGAGAAGTTGTCCAACGCCGAGGTTGAACAGCGCGAGACCGACGACCGAGTGCGCGATCTGGAGACCAAAGCCGATCAGCACAAGGCATTGCGCCGGCAACTGGCGACGCTTCACGACCGACGCCGCGAGCAAGAACAGGAGATTGCCGCGCTCCAGGCGCGCATCGGGGAGTCTGAAGCGCTCCTTCAGCGTAGCGACGCGATCGCGGAAGGTATGCAAGTATTGCGGGCTGCACGCGCCGAGCAAGAGCGATTGGAGGGTCTGCGCCCGCGTTATGAGGAACTGCGCGAGCAACGCGCCCAGTTGCAAGATGTGCTGCGGGAGGAGTTGCGCCGACTTCGCAGCGATCGCGATCGCTGGTTGAACGAGCAGCAACGCCTGACGGCGCAGGTTGAGCGCCGTCCGCAGGTTGAGGGCGAGCAGACCGCGCTTGAGCGCCGGATGGAGGCGCTCACGGCGTTGCATAACGAGGCGCGCACCCTCCGCGAACGGATCGCCGGGCTTGATGAACGCATTAGTCGCATCCAGGGCCTGTTGTTGCAACGAAGCGAGCTGAACAACACGATTGAGCGACAGCGGAGCAGCCTGGCAGCCGTTCGAGACGAGCAGCAGCGCGGTGTCAAGCGGTTGGAACGCCAGCTTCGTGATGAGCCGCGCTGGCGGGCCGATCTGGAGGCGGCGCTGGCTCAACAGCAAGCGGTTGAAGAACAGTCCGTCCGCCTGGAAGCGCTGCGTGAGCGCGAGCGCGCCGCGACAACGCGCATTGGCGAGCTGCGTGCGTTGCGGGCGCAAGAGCAACGCCAGATCGAGCAAATCGAGCGCGACCGCGCGCGCCTGGCCAAGTCGCCGGAGACGACCTGCCCATTGTGTCACAGCGACCTGGGTCACGATGGCATTGCGCACGTGCTGGCGCATTACGACTCGGACAGCGCGGATCTCAGCGCGCGTCAGCAGAGCTATGATCGCGAGATCCGCGATCTTGGCGCAACACTCGACGCCATCAACGACCAGATGCGCGATGTCGGGGCGCAGCTTGATCAGGCGCGTCAACAGGCGGCTCGTGTTGAGATGCTGCGCCAGCAGCTTGCACAGGCTGACGAGTGGCGTCGTGAATTGGAGCAGGCCCGGATCCGGCGAGACAGCGCAGTTCGCCAACTCGACGCCCAGGATTTCGCCCCCGACGAACGCGCTGCGCTGCGCAAGCTTGACGCCGATCTGGCCGATCTTGGTCTGTCCGCGCCGGGCGATACGCAGCAAGCTTCAGGCGTCGAAGCCCTTGACCTTGAACGAACCGAATGCAAGCGGCAGTTGGCCAGCCACGAGCGTCAGCTTGAAGAACGCGCCGGGCTTGAAGCGCAGGTCGCCAGACTCCAACACGAGCTTGAAGAAATAACCCGCGCTGCTGCCGAACTGCCGGCGACCAATCGGCAACTTGCCGCGTTGGACGATCAAATAGAGCGCGGCGACTTCGCCCACGAAACGCGCGTAGCGGGGCGTGCGATCGATGCCGATCTGGCGGCTCTGGGCTATAGCGTTGAAGTGCACAACGCAGCCAGCGAAGAGGTGCGAAGGCTGGCGCACTGGATTGACGAAGAACGTCGCTTGAACGAAGCTCGTATTCGCCTGGAAGGTGATCAACAGCTTCTCCGGCAGGCGAATGAGATTCGCGATCAGCGCAACGCCGAGATCGAAAGCATAACCGGCGAGAGTGCGGTGCTTGAGCAGGCGTTGCAGGCTCTGCCGAAGGAGCGCCAGCGCGCCCAGGCGTGCGCCCAGGTCGTCGCCGAACAACGGCGCGAGTTGGATGCCGCGACGCGCGACCGCGAGTACAAACGCAGCTTGCGCGACAATGCCCGGCAATCCGCCGAACAACTGGTTCAGGAACAAGAACGTCGCGCTGCGCTGGTCGAACGTCTGGGGGTGTTTCAGGAGCTGACCGAGGCGTTCGGCAAAAAAGGCGTGCAGGCGATGCTGATAGAGATGGCCATACCGCAGATCGAAGATGAAGCCAATCGCTTGCTCGCACGGATGACCAGCAACCAGATGCATGTCGCGTTTGAAATGCAACGCGCGACGAAACGCGGTGATACGGTCGAGACCCTGGAGATCAACATTGCCGATGCGCTGGGCACGCGCATCTACGACGCCTTCAGCGGCGGCGAGGCGATGCGGGTCAACTTCGCAATTCGGATCGCCCTCTCGCGATTGCTGGCTCGTCGCGCCGGCGCCAGCCTGGAGACGCTGGTGATCGACGAGGGCTTTGGCGCGCTCGATGCCGATGGGCGCGAGCGATTCATCGAAGCAATCACCAGTGTGCAACAGGATTTTCGCCGGATTCTCGTGATTACGCACATTGATGAACTGAAAGAGCGTTTCCCAATTCAGATTGAAGTCATAAAGACCGATCAAGGCAGTCGCTGGGTTATGCGCTGAACAAATGCCCCCAATTTGTTAAGAGGACGACTGCAGATGGACATTACCGTCCTGACCATTAGCGTCGCGCCCGATACTCGCGATTTCCGCCCTGATCCAGCGCGCCGTTTCCGGCGTTAAAACATTGCTAACGCTGCCGTTTCAAAAGCGCAGCCAGATGTCATAACGCAATCACACTGCAATGCGCCTATCGGCGTTGATCAGGATGTTGCGTTGAACGATGCGAATGGAGTTGTGACAGTGAATAATTCATTTGATTCCAATGAAGACGCCAACAACAATCATCGGCATGAAGCTGAATCTGACTTTAACTTGAACGACGCATATACGAACGGTCGCCGGGCATTTGCGGAGTTGGGGCGCTACCTGGAAGAAGATGGATGGTATCCTCAGCAATTAGACGAGAGAACCGTCTATCGGATGAGCTACAAGGGCCGTAGCGCTTCTTTCTTTTGCTATGCGCAAGTGCGGGTTGATGCCGAGCAGTTGATTTGTTACGCTGCATCGCCCGTGCAGATTGCCGAGGATATGCGCAGCGCTGCGGTTGAATACCTGACACGCGCTAATTGGGGCCTCTATATCGGCAATTTCGAGATGGATTATAGCGATGGCGAGGTTCGCTTCAAGAGCAGCATCGACTTTGAGGGCGAGTCGCTGACGTCGAACCTTATCCGCAATACGATCTATCCGGCTGCGCAATTGATGGATCGCTATCTTCCGGGTTTGATGAAGGTGGCGTTCGGCAACGTTGAGCCGCGCGCGGCGATTGAAGAGGTGGAAGGCGATTAGTCTGCGTTTGCGCGTTCGTGTGCATCGCCTATCGAGGAGCGGTTAGCCGTGCTGCAACCGATCACTGAACGAACCTTTTACCTTCC
Source organism: Chloroflexaceae bacterium (assembly GCA_028282325.1). Lineage (GTDB taxonomy): Bacteria > Chloroflexota > Chloroflexia > Chloroflexales > Chloroflexaceae > JANQID01. The sequence continues at coordinate 9,874 of JANQID010000139.1, forward strand.
CGGTGCAAATAACCTCGGCGTTATCGCCACCGGCGACGGCGACGCGATCGCGATTGATACCGGTCTGGATAAGAATTCCGGGCGCGCGCTGCGCAAGGCGCTGGATGCAGCGGGTTTGCAGTTGCGCGCGATCATTAACACGCATCACCATGCCGACCACATTGGCGGCAACGACTACCTGTTGCGCAACCTTCCCGGCGTGAGTGTGTATGCGCCGCCGCTCGAAGCGGCCCTGATCGAACATCCCGTGCTTGAGCCGGTGTATTTCAACCAGGGGGCGCGGCCGCATACTGCCTTGCGCAATCGCTGGTTAATGGCGCCGAGATCGCCGGTTCAGCATATATTGGGCGATCTTGCGCGCATCGAACGCGGCGAGCCGCAACAAGCCGAAGTGGCCGGCGTCGCCATCGAGATCATCCCCGTTCCCGGTCATAGCCTGGCCCAGATCGCCGTAGCCTGCGATGGCGTTTGTTTCGCCGCCGATGGTTTCTTTGGGCCGGCAGTTCTGGAGAAGCATGGCATTCCCTATGCCCACGACGTTGCCGCACAGTTGACCAGCCTCGACCGTCTCGCTGCGCGTGATGAGCACTGGTTTCTCCCCGGCCACGGCGAGCTGGTCGCGCGCAACGTGGTCGGCGATCAACTGTCGGCCAACCGTGCGGCTATCGAACGCTCGAGCGCGATGGTGTTGCAGGCGTTGGAAGCACCCGGTGATGCAGTTGCGGCTACTGCGCGCGTTGTGCGGAAGTTGTATGGCGAGGTGGCATTGCCGGGCATTCCCCAATACGTGGTCTTTGCGGGAGCGGTAGCCGCCCACCTTAGTTTTCTTGAACAACAGGGATTGGCCCAGGTCTCCCTGGAAGCGGACGGACTGATCTGGCGACGAACCGCAACGTAGAACGTTGACCAGTAGCGCACCTGATGCTATTATTGTCGCTGCGACGAGCGAACAGGACTCCGATAGTCAAACAATTGTATCCTCTCCGATCCTGGCATTTTGCATATCGGTTGTTTCGCTTGCCGATAACTTCTCCAGATCGTTCGCCATCATATCGTATCGCGTGATGCCGAGACATTTCATTATGTCGTGGCGCTGATTGAAGATTCTCTGTGCGTCGCTCATAGATTCGCTGCATAATTCACTGCGTTGAGAAAGAAGGGGTTGCCACGTTGAACTGGCTGCGCTATCTCCTCATCTTTGTCCCTATCGCGTTTGTTGCCGAGTTCTGGCTGCATAATCCGCTGCTGGTGTTCATTTGCTCGTGCATTGCGCTCATCCCGCTGGCCGGGCTGCTCGGCGAGGCCACCGAGGAACTGGCGGTTCACACCGGCCCGCAGGTTGGCGGGTTGTTGAACGCGACGCTGGGCAATGCCGCAGAGCTGATCATCGCGATCGTCGCGTTGAGCCAGGGCAAGATTGAACTGGTCAAAGCATCGATCACCGGGTCGATCCTCGGCAATCTGCTGCTGATTTTGGGCCTGAGTTTGCTAATCGGCGGGGTGCGCCACGGTATTCAGCGCTTTGATCGCCAGGCGGCGGGCGTTGCTGCATCGATGATGACCCTGGCGGTAATTGGTCTGATCGTGCCGACGCTATTTGAGGTTCTCCACGAGATTCAGCTTGGCGAACTTGAGTTGTTCAACACCCAGGTGGTTGATCCGGCGCTCGATCAGTTGAGTATGGGGGTCGCGGCCATTTTGATGCTGATCTACATCCTCAGCCTGATCTTTTCCTTCCAGAAGCCAGAACGCAGTACAAGCGGACACTCTGGCGTTGATGATCATTCTGCCGAAGAGGAAACCCATACCGCACGCTGGAGCGTGCCGTTTTCAGTCGGCGTGTTGACCGTCAGCACCATCGGAATCGTGTTCCTCAGCGAATTCCTGGTCGGCGCGGTTGAGCCGGTTGTCGAGAGCCTGGGCGTCAGTGAACTTTTCCTCGGCGTAATCATTATTCCGCTGGTGGGCAACGTCGCCGAGCATATTGTGGGTGTGCAGGTAGCGGCGAAAAATAAAATGGACCTCTCGCTGGCGATATCGATGGGCTCCAGTTTGCAGATCGCGCTGTTCGTCGCGCCTTTGCTGGTTTTTGTTAGCCTGCTCTTTGGGCCGGAGATGACATTGTTCTTCAGCCTGTTCGAGGTGGCGACGCTGGGCCTTTCGGTGCTGATCGCCGCACTTATCGCCGTCGATGGCGAGAGCAATTGGTTAGAGGGGGCGCAATTGCTGGCAGTATATGTTATCGTCGCGCTCGGCTTCTTCTTTATTCGCCCTGAAGCGGCTGAACACGCAATGCGCTGGCTTGGTGTCGGCTAGGACGCATAGCGATTGGCGATGGATGGGTGGTGAGATACTATGCTCAATACGTTCCATTTGCGGACATTTCTCGTGGTTGTTGAGGCCGGGAATTACACGGCTGCCGCCGAGCAGTTGCATATGTCGCAGCCTGCGGTCAGTCAGCATATTCGGGCGCTTGAGGAGCAGTTGGGGAATGTGCGGTTGTTTCGGCGTGTGGGACAACGTATGATGCCAACTCACGCTGGCGAAGAACTGCTGGGGATGGCTCGCGATCTGGTTCTGCTCGCTGAGCGCGCCGAGCAGAAAATCCTGGCGCTCCGTGGTCATGTCGCTGGCCGTGTCGCCATCGGGTGTACACCCAACAGTGGCGAACGATTGCTTCCGCCGCTGCTGGCCGCTTTTCATGCCAGCTTTCCTGCGATTATGCTCGAGGTGGAGGTTGCGCCGACCGATATGCTGCTCGATGCTTTGAGCAACCGACAGCTCTCCGTCATCCTGGTCGAAGAGCAGCATCGCCGTCGCGGATGGGTCTCTCACGTACTCGGTCATGAACATCTGGCGCTGGTTGCCCCGCCGGGCCATGCTCTTCTGACCGGTCAGTCGCTGTCATTGAGCGCGTTGAAAGATTGCGCTCTGGTGTTGCCGAGCAACGGTTCTCCGCTGCGTCGCGTCATTGATGAGCGATTGCGGCGGCGCGGCATTAGCCTTTCGGCGACGCAAGTGGTGCTGGAAACCGACAGCATCGCGATGATGGCCCAATGCATCCGCGCCGGTTTAGGGGTTGGCTTCATTCCTGATAGCTGCCTGGCGTGCATCGAAGATCTCGACCGGATTCAACTCTCGGATGGTCCGTTGCATCAGGAATGGCGTCTCCTGCATATCGGCGAACGTGAAGCTTCACGCGCCGCGTCTGAGTTGTTCAAGTTTCTCAGCAGCCCCCAGGCTCTGGAATTGCTGACCTCGCTTGGCATCCAGTCCCCTGCTGAGACGAGCGAATAGGAGCGAACATGCTTTCGCTCCTATCTCTGCCCGAGTTTATTCCCTATCCTGTCAGAAATTAATCACGCGTCTGGCGTTTGAGCAGAGCGACGCTCTCGATGTGCGGCGTCTGGGGGAAAAGATCGACCGGCTGTATGTTGACAAGCCGATAGCCGGCGTCGATCAACGGACGCACGTCACGGGCGAGGATAGCCGGATGGCACGAGACATATGCGATACGTGCCGGCGCGAGGTTGAGCAGTGCGGCCAATGCCATCGGGTGGCACCCCCGGCGGGGCGGATCCAGAATCGCGGCGCTATATACGCCGTCGAGTCCGGACAACGCTCGCTCGACCGGCGCTGTGATGAAGCGAACATTCGTAATGGCGTTGAGATTTGCGGTGCGTTCGCCGTCGGCGACAGCCTGGGGATTCTCTTCGATGGCGACGACTTCATGCACCGTTTTGGCAAGCGGGAGTGCAAATGCGCCTGCGCCGCTATAAGCGTCGAGCAAACGATCCTCTGATTGCAATGCCAGACCTGCGCGGATGGTTGCGAGCAGATGTTCCGCCTGAGCAGTGTTGATCTGAAAAAAGCTGGCTGGTGTCAGGGAAAAGACCACATCGCCGAGTTCTTCATAGAGCGTGATCGTCCGGCGGTGGGGATTGTCGGGCAATGCGACGCCGGCCAGCGTAGGAACGGTATCGCGCCAGCTTTTCGCCAATGTCGTAAGATCTTCTGCCCCGCTCAGTTCGGCGACTGCATAACCGTAGGCTTCACTGGCGCGCAGGGTTACATGGGCAGGCTTTTTCTGCGGTTGGCCAGCTAGCGCTGATCTCAATCCGCGCAGCGTATCGTTGAGCACGGGCAAGAGAAGCGGATCAGCCTCGCGGTCAACAATGCGGTGTGAACCGGCAGCGTAATATCCCACGCGTGCGCCATTGATATGGAGATGCGCGCTGTTCCGGTAGTTCCACGGATGCGGCGCAGGGATCACCGGTTTGACGCACACCTCGTCCAGTCCGGACAGCTTGACCATCTGCTCGCGAATGATTGTCTGTTTGAAGCGCAACTGCGCTTCGTAGGCGATATGTTGCCACGGCGCGTGATCGGCGTCCGGCAAGCGTGGTTCCACTCGCTCGGCGGCGGGCGTGATTACTGCTTCCACAGCGCCGCGGATATATTTCGCCTTGCGTTCATACACCCGCACACAGATTCGTTCTCCAGGCAATGCGCCGGCAACAAAAACCACCTGCCCCTGCCAGCGTCCAACGCCTTCGCCACCCTGTGCGATGCCATCGATAGTTAACTCTAGTTCGTCGGTATGCATTATGCTTCAGTAACATCATCCAGCAAATCGCCGTACAGCTTGTGTACGCATTCGGGACAGATGGTATGTGTAAAACTCGCTTCAGAATGTTTATGCAGATAGGTCTCGATGTTCTGCCATTGCCCATCCCGATCACGAATTCGCTTGCACGATGCGCAAACGGGGAGCAGTCCGCGCAGAATGCGAATCTTCGCCAGGGCCTCTTCTAACTGGGCGATCAATTGCTCGCGTTCATACTCGGCTTTTCGGCGCTCGGTCTCATCGGATAGAGTCAGCACAACGCCAATCAACGTGTTTGCGTCATCCTGGATCGGCGCGACCGAACCGGCAATTGGCCGTTCGACGCCGCTCTTGGTGCAGATAATCATCTTTGCGCCGAGATTTGTTCCACCCTGTTCAAGCGATTCGGCCCCTGGAATGGTAATCGGTTCGCGGGTTCGCTCATCAAAGATCGTCCATACTTCAGCCAATGGAAGATCTTCAGCTTCCGATAGTTTCCAACCGGTAAGACGCTCGGCTGCCGGATTCATAAAGGTAATCTTGCCGACAACATCGGTGGCGATGACGGCATCGCCGATACTTTGGAGCATCGTAGCGCACCACTTCTGATTCTGGCGCAATTGACGCTCCATCTGGTGTTTATAGAGTGCAATGTCGATGGTAATCCGCAATTCACGGCTGTCAAACGGTTTGAGGATATATCCGAATGGCTCAGTTAGCTTCGCCCGTTGAATGGTATCATCATCAAGATATGCGGTGAGGTAGATAACCGGAATATCAAAACGAGAGCGAATCTGCTCGGCAGCTTCAATGCCATCCATCGATCCGCTCAATCGAATATCCATTAGCACGATACCGGGTTGGCTTTCCTGGGCCATTTTGATGGCTTGCTCGCCGGATAACGCAATGCCAGGAACGGTATAGCCGAGGTCTTTCAAACGGTTGCTGATGCTCTGTGCAATAATCACTTCATCTTCGACGATTAAGATGTGCGCGGATCGCATAGGCTAGCGCTCCTTCGGTTTTGGCTCGGCGAATGTGATAGCGAATGTCGTTCCCGCATGCTTTTCCAATACGAACGTTCCTTTTAACTGACGAACGAGCATCTGGAAAAGTTGTAAGCCTAACTTACTTATCTGTTGCAGATCAAAACCTTGCGGCAAGCCAACGCCATTGTCGCTCACGATCAATCGGAGGAGATGATCGTCTACTTTGTTGAAGGCGATGCGAATAGCGCCCTGGCGGCCGGACGGAAATGCATACTTGAGTGCATTCGAGACTAGCTCGTTGATAATCAAGCCGCAGGGAATGGCAGCATCGATAGGGAGGAAGACGTTATCGATCTCAATAGAAAACGTAGCGGCGTAGGCGTTGGAGGTATATGATTGCTGCAAATAATCCGTCAAATCATAGACGTATTGAGAAAAATCGATGAGGGTCAGATCGGCAGATTGATACAATTTCTCGTGAATAACAGCCATGGATCGAATGCGATTCTGGCTTTCGCGGAAAGCCTCAACGTTTTTGGTATCAGGGGACTGTTCGGCCTGGAGATCCAAAAGGCTGGAAATGATTTGCAGGTTGTTTTTAACCCGATGGTGGATCTCTTTTAGCAGGACATCCTTTTCGCGCAACGATGCTTGAAGTTGTTCTTCAGCCCGGATGCGATCCTCGATTTCATGGCGGAGCATCTGGTTAGCATTGACAAGGTCAAAGGTTCGTTCGACGACGCGGCGCTCCAATTCTTCGCGCGTCTGCTTCAAAAGGTTTTCGGCGTACTTGCGCGCTGTAATGTCAACCGCGGCGCCAATGATCTGGCGAGGACGGCCGTTGTCGTCGCGTGTGAACACGACGTTGCGATTATATAGCCAGCGCCAATCGCCGTTGGCTGCACGAATACGATACTCAGCTTCAATAAACTCATCATCGGCTGCATCTGCGCACTGCTGATATTGCCGTTCAAGGATAGGACGATCGTCAGGATGAATCAGCTCGTGTAAGAAGTTTTTCTCAATGCGCTGGAACTCCTCTGCTTCGTATTTCATCATAATCCGCACGGCGCGATTCGCATAGACATTGCGGTGGGCGTCAAGATCGTACACGTAGACAATTGCGGCGACGGTATCGGTAATCTGGCGTATGAAATTCTGGCTTTCGCGCAAAGCTGCGTTAGCGCGCTCCAGGTCGATTGTGCGTTGTCGCACGCGTTGTTCGAGTTCGTAGCGCGCGCTGTGTAATGCGCTCTCGATCTGTTTTTGTGCGGTAATATCCTCGATCATCGCGAAACTGAACGGTTGCTGAATGGCGCTCGCCGGCAAGATCGTAGCGCTCACGCTGGCCCAGACGATCGAACCATCTTTTTTTGTGTATTGCTTCTCGAAACGATCGGTGATGTCTCCCTGCGCACGCGCTTTTGCGATCCGGGCGAGTTCTTTATGCCCTTCCTCAGGCGAGAGCAGGTCAATGACGCGTTTTTGGAGCAGTTCGTGTTCGGCGTAGCCGAGCATCTCGCAAAATGCGCGGTTGACGTTGATCAGGCGGTGATCAACATCGGTAATAGCAATGCCGATTGGCGAGGCATCAAAGACAGAAGCGAGCAGAGCCTGGGTCTTTTGCAAGTCTTCGCTGGCCCGTTTGTATTCAGTGATGTCGCGGCTGGCGCCGAGAATGGAAACAACTCGGCGCTCGACCGGGAGCCATTGCGGGCGGGCTGTATTGCGCAGCCAATGAATCTGGCCCCGGCTGTCGATGAAGCGGATGGTTTGCTCATCCGTGTAGCCAGCGAGTAGGCGCTTGAGATGCTGCTTAATGATGGCCTGATCGTCAGGATGTGTTAGTGCTACCAGTTCGGCGGATGTGGCAGGCAGCTTCAGGTCAATGCCGAGGTTCTGCATAAACGCATCGGAGATCCACTCCAGGAACACCACCCCGTCAGGATCTACTCGTGCGCGATAGACATAGTCTGATGTGATCTCGGAGATGATGCGATAATCTTCCTGAGAATGCTGAGCATCTAACGATTCTCTAGATACGTCCAATGGCGTCGTCTGCGGTTGGCGCTCTTGCGTCATCGCATATATATGATCGATAGCCGTTGCCAATTCGTCGGCGATCTTGCTGAGCGAGCGTGATGCGTCTGGCGCAGTAGTGCGGTGCTGCTCGCCGATTGCGGCGACTTGAGCTTGAAGTGCGAGAAGACGTTGGGCAAGGCTGTCAAGATTTTCAATGTTCATAGGCGTCTGTCGCAGTATACTGCGCTGATAAGCTGTCGCCGCAGGTGTGTCGATTCATCCGATTGTTATGCGGAGCAAAGCTCTGCATAGTGACCAGCTAAACTGTTAAGCAGTCATACTTCCCAAAATTCGAGAACGAACGCGGTAGAACGGATTGCGAATCGCAGGAAGATTACTCGAATACGGCTTTGTCAATCAGCTCAATATCAACGGGATAGTCTCCGGTGAAGCAGCCGGTGCAAAAACTGCACGGCGACTGACCGGTCGCTTTGATCAAGCCTTCGAGGCTCAAATACGCCAGGCTGTCGGCATCCATATCCTGGCGAATTTCCTCAACGCTCATCCGGTGAGCGATCAATTCGGGGTAGGTCGCCATATCAACGCCGAGGAAACAGGGATGGCAGATCGGCGGCGATGATACGCGCATATGGACCTCGCGCGCGCCGGTCTTGCGGATCATATGCACCATCGGCCGGCTGGTGTGGCCGCGTACGATACTGTCATCGATCATCACAACGCGCTTGCCGCGCAAATGATCGGTGAGCGGATTAAACTTGAGTGCGATGCCAACTTTTCGCAAGCGGTCATCCGGCTGAATAAAGGTTCGTCCGATGTAGCGGTTTTTGATCAACCCTTCGCTATACGGTATGCCGGATTCCTGGGCATAGCCGATGGCGGCGGGGATGCCGCTGTCGGGCACCGGAATGACGAGATCGGCGTCGGCGGGTGCTTCGCGGGCAAGCTGGCGGCCGGCGGCCACGCGCATAGCGTGTAGTGATGTCTCATTGAGCATGCTGTCGGGGCGGGCAAAATAGATGTATTCAAAGAGGCATGAGGCTTTCCGTGGCTCGGGCATCAGCGCTATGGTAATCGGCCCGTCTTCGCCGATGCCGACAATTTCACCGGGACTAATCTCTCGCTCGAATGTCGCGCCAATGGTGCTCAGCGCGCAACTTTCCGACGCAACAACCCAGCCATTCTCGCCGAGGCGTCCCAGACACAGAGGATGAATGCCCCAGGGATCGCGCAGTGCATATAATGCCTTGCTGGTTAAAACGGTCAGGCTGTAGGCGCCCTGTGCCCGAACCATAAAAATTTTCAGCTTTTCTTCCCAGGTGCGCCCTTCGCCCCCGGCCAGCATCTGCGTGACGACTTCGCTGTCGCTGGTGCTGGTGAGACCGACGCCACGCCGCAGCAACTCCTGGCGCAGATCGAGCGCGTTGGTCAGATTGCCGTTGTGCCCGACTGCCAGTGGCCCCAGCACGCTTTCGACCACGAATGGCTGCGCATTCTCGATCTTTGAGGAGCCGGTGGTCGAGTAGCGCACGTGCCCAATTGCTAAATAACCGCTCAGCGGGCGTAGTTTATTCTCATCAAAAACTTGTGCGACCAGTCCCATATCCTTGTACACACGGATGCGTCGTCCGTCGGATGTGGCGATTCCTGCGCTTTCCTGTCCACGATGCTGGAGCGCATACATTCCGAAGAATGTGAGTCGGGCGACATCGGCATCTGGAGAGAAAATGCCGAATACTCCGCATGCGTGTGAGGGTTTATCGCCAAACATGCACAGTTGCCTCTTCCTTGGTTTCCTTTTTTATGCATACAACTCGCATATGATAAACATGCCAGGACTCTCATTATAAACCCTTTTCTAGAATAACTGTTTTGTAATCCGGCGGAATATGGTTGGTGCAACTTGCAGGAGCGACAGTGCGCGCCGGCAAGTTTAGACGGCGTAGCTATGCGATAAATGCGCCCGTCGGTCAATCTGCACGGCGGAATTGGCGGAAAGCTGTAATCCCTTCTATAATACACGGCGGTGAAGCAACCCGGTCAACCAGCATTGATTTTCTACACAAAGCGAGATGCCCAACTATGCGTTTGATCCTCATCCGCCACGGTGAGACCGAATGGAATGTGACGTTGCAATACCAGGGCCACGCAAATATTCCGCTCAACGATCGCGGGCGCTGGCAGGCGCGTGCGGTCGGCGAGCGGTTGCGACAACTGCAAGCCTCGGCCATTTATGCGAGCGATATTGCGCGCGCGTGGGAGACAGCCGAAATTATCGGCGAATCTGTTGGGTTGACGCCGCAGCCAATGGCGGAACTGCGCGAGATCGATGTGGGGCAATGGGAGGGCCTCACTCCCGAAGAGCTGTATCGTCGGTTTCCGGATCACATGCGTGAATATGAACGCGACCCGGCGCGCACGGTGCGCCTGGAGGGCGAGTCGTACGCGCAGCTTCAAGAGCGGGCCCTGGTTGCTCTTCAATGCATTCACGAAACGCATCAACCCGATGAGACAGTCGTGGCGGTTTCGCATGGAGGGACGATTCGGGCGTTGTTATGCCATATAATCGGGCTCAATCTGATCTATTTCGGACGCATCTGGCTTGACAACGGCTCGATCACCGAGCTTCGCTACGGCAAGCACGGCTGGCGTTTGATGCGGCTCAGTGATGCAGCGCATCTGGAGGGGGAAACGTTCGAAGGCGGCGAATAAGCCGATTCGATCGGCAACTCGAATATGCAGCGGTGCGACACGGCGATGTCTGTTATGACGACCGCCCGTTCGTATCGCTTTTTAGTTGGGGCGGCGGTTTTTAGAACCTGTCTAAAAAGGGGCGGAAAGCAGACTGGTCCAGTCTTCCATAAAAGCGTTTGCAATGGTATGTCGGCTGCGAGACTAGCCCAGTCTTTTCAGGCATAAATTGAAGGAGTATTATGACGGAATTTCCACCATCCGAATATATCCATTCGCACGAACGTCTCGAAACGAATATCCGGTTCCTCGGTCAAGCGTTGAGCCGGGTGCTCAACGAACAGGGCGGCGCCGAGGCATTCGCCCTGGAAGAGCAGGTTCGCTCGATCGCGCTGGATCTGCGGGCCAACCCCTCAAGCGCCCACGCGCGCGATCTGGCCGCCTTGATTGCCGGTCTCTCGGTTGAGCAGTTGCGGCGCTTGATCAAGTCGTTCACCCTTTATTTCGGACTGGTGAACCTGGCCGAGAACGTTGAACGATTGCAGGCGTTACGCGACCGCGATCTCCACGATTTCCCGCAGCCGCGGGCGGAGGGCATCGCTGCGGCGGTGGGCGAATTACGGCGTCACGGCGTTTCGGCGACGGAGATCCAGCGGTGGATGCGCGGCGCGCTGATTATGCCCGTCTTTACAGCGCACCCGACCGAGTCCAAGCGCCGCACCACGCTGGGCAAACTGCGCCGCATTGGCGATGCGCTCTCGATGCTGGTTTCTGAAAAGAGCTTGCCGCCGTATGAGCGCACCGCGCTGGTCGCGCGCATCGAGGAGCAAATCATCGCGTTGTGGCAAAGCGATGAGGTGCGGGTGATCAAGCCGGCCGTCATCCATGAAGTGCAAAATGGCCTGTTCTATTTCGAGAATGTGTTGCTGGTCGAAACGCCGGCCATCTACCGTGAGCTGGAGCACGCGCTCCGTGAATACTATCCGGATTACAAATGGGATGTGCCGGCGTTATTGCGTTTCGGTATGTGGATGGGCGGCGATCGCGATGGCAACCCATATGTCACGGTTGATGTCACGGTCGAGACGGTGCGCCTGCTGCGGGTGACGATGATTCGCCATTTCCTCGCCCAGATCGAAGAATTACGCCAACAACTGAGCCAATCCACCCAGCAGATTGTGATAAGCGACGATCTCCAGCAGCACCTGGAGAATTATGCGAATGTGTTTCCCGACCTGGCGAATTATCTCAACTGGCGGTATCCGCGCGAGCCGTATCGCCAGATGTGCAGTTTCATCACCGCGCGGTTGCAACATACGCTGGAGCATGTCAATACGCACGCGCCGCGCTGGGGCGGAGAAACGCTGCTCCCGGCGTCCGATTCGTTCTACTATTGCAGCGACGCATTGCTCGATGACCTGCGCGTTATTGATGTCAGCCTGCGCGCGAACCAGGGCGCACGCGCCGCTGATGGCCTGTTGCGCGATCTGATCGTGACGGCGGAGGTGTTTCGCCTCCACGCGGCCACGCTCGACATTCGCCAGCACAGCGGTCGCCACTCCAGTGCCTTGCACGAGGTGCTGGCCGATGCCGGAGTGTGCGATGACTATATGGGTATGGACGAGGCGGAGCGGGTCGAGCTGCTGGCTCGCGAGTTAGAAAGCGCGCGTCCGTTGATTCCAGCCCGGCTGTCGATATACAGCGTTGAGACCCGCGAGGTCATTGAGACGTTTCGCACCATTGCCGCGTTGCTTGAGCAAATCGATCCGCAGGTGATCGAGACCTACATCATCAGTACCACCACCGCGGTGAGCGATATTCTCGCCGTATTGCTGCTGGCCCGCGAAGCCGGATTGTTCAAGATTGGCCAGTTCAGCCGTCTCAATGTAGCGCCGCTGTTCGAAACCGGCGACGATTTATCGCGGGCCGGTGCGCTTCTCGATGCATGCCTGAATCTGCCGGTCTTTCGCGAGCACCTCCGTCTGTGCGGCGATGTTCAGGAAGTGATGCTCGGCTATTCGGACAGCAACAAAGAAGGCGGATTTGTGGCTGCAAACTGGGCGTTGTACCAGGCGCAGATTGATCTCTGCAATGTTGCGCGTCGCCATGGCATCCGGCTGCGGCTCTCCCACGGCCGCGGCGGCGCGGTGGGTCGTGGCGGTGGTCCGGCCAACCAGGCGATTATGGCCCAACCGCCTGGAACGCTGCGCGACCATTTTAAAGTCACCGAACAGGGCGAAGTTATCTCGGATCGCTATTTCGAACCGCGCGCCGCCCATCGCCACCTGGAGCAAGTCATGAACGCCGTGATGCGCGGCAGCTTCCCCGAGGCGGCGGCTCAGCCCGATCCAGAATGGCTCACGGCGATGGAACATATGGCGCGTATCGCCCGTGAGCGCTATCGGTCGCTAGTCTATGATAATCCCGATTTTTTGACCTATTTCCGCAACGCGACGCCGATATCCGAGATCAGCCACCTGCGCATCGGCTCACGCCCGGCCAGCCGACGCGCCAGCAACCGCATCGAGGATCTACGCGCGATCCCGTGGGTGTTCAGTTGGATGCAAAGTCGCCACACGCTGCCGGGTTGGTATGGCCTGGGCGCTGCGCTGACGTGGTTTGTCGAGCAACGGGCGGCGCATCCAACCGCTAACAGCGAGTCGCCGCCCGCCGTCGATTCAAATGCCAACCTGGTCCTGTTGCGCGATATGTATCAACACTGGCCGTTCTTTCGCACGGTGATCGACAATGCGCAGATGATCTTGTCTAAGGCGGATATGGGCATTGCCAGGCAGTATGCGAACCTTGTTCCTGACCAGGCGTTAGCCGATCAGATACACGGCGTGATCGCAGCCGAGTACGAACGCACCTATCGCATGATTTGCTCTGTGGCAGAAATTGATGAGTTGCTCGATAGCCGCAAAACCTTATGGCACTCGATCCAGCGGCGCAATCCCTATATCGATCCGCTGAGCTATATCCAGATTGAGTTGCTGCGCCGTTTGCGCGATGCCCCGTCCGGGCCGGAGCATCACGCAATTGAAACGGCGATGCTTATGAGCATTAATGGCATTGCCGCCGGGCTGAAGAATACCGGCTAGCCAATGCTTGACTAGAACTCGACAAGCGTTCGGGCTGTCTCATCAGGCTTTTCGAGCGACAGCCGAATGACGCCTAGGCTTGTCGTTCGCCGCGCAACTGGTCCACGCGCCAGCGGGCCAGCTCGCCGATCTGGCTGTAGGACTCGGCCATATCCGGCGCGCGCCCTGGCGATCGCTGCTCGGCGTCGATCGCTTCGGCCAGCGCCAGCAAGCCGTCAATGTTATCGACCACGTCCTGATACCGGTTCATCAAGGCGTAGAATTTGCCGTGCAGCGGATTGCATACCCGCAAATCGTAGCGTCGATTCATCGTCATTGCGTGCAGCTTCTCCATCTCCATCGTTTTGTTGCTCCTTATGCTTTGTGAAAAGACCGGATCGATTCGCCGATCTCCACGCAGCTACCGTCACGTTGAATTGATGCGGCTCTCGCATTCCGGCAATCAGATGTCTTCGTTCCGCGGGCAAGTATAGCACGCCCGCGCTTTCTGCGTCAGTGTTCAGTCGTTGCAAATTTCGCAGAGTTGTGTAGACGGTTCGATTGTCGGACTACAAGGAGATATGGACGCTGGTGTGCTTCTATCCGGGCGACTTCACCTATGTGTGCACGACCGAAGTCGCCGGTATGATCCGCAACTTCTCGCGGATGAAAGAGTTTGGCGTCAAGGGCGTCGCCATCAGCGCCGACTCGATCTACTCGCACAAGGTGTGGGCCGAGACCAGCCCGGCGATTACCGCCGCCTTATAGAGAGCAGGTAAAAGATGGACAACGGATCTGAAACGGCATCATTCAGTTGGTGTCGGTATGCCCAGAGGGGGCGGCAGTTCCGGGCACGTTTGCGCATACGGTTCGTCGGGGAGGTAGAGATCCCACTCATCCAGAGTGAGATTGCGCGTTGCGGACTGGCAAGCGTCGTTGAGCTGAGTAGTTCCGGGCGCGGGGAGTATGCGCGCAGTTCCGTCGCGACTACGGTTTGCAATCCGGCCTGGTTACAATCGGTGACAATGGTTGGATTCTCCAGTTCTACCGGCGCAATCGGTGCGGGGCAAAGGTTGGGCAGAGCCGCCGCTTGGGAAGTGAACACGGCTTGATGCCTCCTCGCTGGTTGATTACTCTTCGGGGTCGATGGGCAGTGTGACTATCGCGGTCGTGCCGGCGCCAGGCACACTCTCGAAGCGCAACGTTCCGCGGTGCCGCTCGATGATGCCAAAGCTCACCGCCAGTCCCAGGCCGCTGCCCGTGCCGATCGGCTTGGTGGTAAAAAACGGCTCGCCGAGGCGCGCCAGCGTCTCCTGATCCATACCCGCGCCGGTATCGCGCACGCTCACGATGATCGCGTCGCCGCGTTGCTCGCTGGCGACCTGGATCTCGCCACGATCTTCAATTGCCTGTATTGCGTTGGTTAGCAAGTTGAGGAAGACCTGGTTGAGTGCGCTGGGACGGCATACGATCGGGGGGAGCTCGCTATAGCGCTCGGTGATCTCGATCCGCTCTTTGCACAGCGGACGTACAATGCGTATGGTGCTGATCAAACCTTCGTTGATATCGGCTTCTTTCGTCTCGGCTTCATCCAGGCGCGCAAAGTTGCGCAGCGAATGCACGAGCGTGCGAATACGCTCCGCGCCATCCTGACTTTCCGTGATCAGGTCGTGGAGATCGTCCCACAGGTATGCCATATCAACGGCCTGTTCGGCGTCGTCGATAGCGGCGCGTTCCGTGCCGTCGGCGCGTTTGCGAAGGGCGGCGTAGGCGACGAAAAGTTGGCGCAGTCCCGATTCAATCCCGGCCAGATGATCGATGTTGTTGGCGACGAATGCGAGCGGGGTATTGATTTCGTGGGCCACACCGGCCACCAGTTGGCCAAGGGCGCGCATCTTCTCGGACTGTACGAGCTGGGCCTGGGTGAATTTCAAATCGGCGTGAGCTTTCTCCAGTTGCCGCAACGCGCCCTCAAGTTGCTGGTTGGTAACTGCGAGGCGGGCGGTCAGGTCGAGCTGCTGGCTCTGATCGTGCCCGACCATCGCCAGCCCGATGATCGCGTCGCGGTCGTCGTGCAGCACGGTCGTGGTATAGCCGATCAGCACCGGCTCGCCGTCCGCCCGAATATGGTCAAGCTCCCAGTCGACGACACCGCCTTCAGCAAATGTTCGTTCGATCATCAGCCGACCTTTATCGCAACTATATTGATCGAGAAATACGGCAAACGGCTGCCCGATCAACTCGCCGGACGGGCGCCCGAAGAGGTGCTCGGCAGCCGGGTTGGCGCTGGTAAATATGCCATCGCAATCGAGCGTCGCCATCACCAGACTGGATTGGCGAAAAAGATGTTCTGTCCACATAGCCGTTGCGAGGCTCCCGACCGTTGACGCTCCTATGCGGGCGCACTTATGATCGCGGCGCCTGGCTTGCCAGGAAGCGTGAACGGTAATAGGTTATCAAATATCCCATCAATTCCATCAGGAGCAGCCGACTTTCTTCAACCAGCGCCTGGACGCGCGCCGAAGTCGCATCGCGCAGTTGCAGTTTCAGCGCGGTGCTGTGAACTTTGACCAGATCGCGCGGGCTGACGCACAGATCGCCCATACGCATGCTCATTTCGCGAAGCTGCTCCGACACGTTGTGTTCGACTTTGTAGGCACGATTGAGCATCGCTTGCTGGATCAGGTCTTCATATTGTTGGACAAACTCATGGAACGTTTCGAACGTCATCTGGCTCGCCTCTATCGGCTCGCTGTCGGCGCCCGCTTCCGCTTCGACGGCCTGGTCGGGCGATGCATATTCCGTCGCCGATTCCACCGCCTGTTCATCCCAGGCGCTCAAGGTCTTGGACACATCGCCAGTCGCGAGCTGGTTGATCGCTTTGCGCAGGTCTTCAACTTCCTCCTGCATCCGGGTGACGACTTCGGAGGATTTGCGCAGCATATCGCGGTTGAGAAAGCTGGCCTGGTACGTTCGGGCAGCCTTCTCCAGGCGCTGTCGCAGTTCGGAAATGTCCCACGGTTTCGGGAGATAGCCGCGCACCGTGCCCAGGTTAATCGCGTCGATCAGCGCGGTGATGTCGGTATAGCCGGAAATGATCACCCCGATAGATTCGGGACGAATATGCTTCACTTGCTCCAGCAGCTCCACGCCTGTAAGGCCCGGCATACGCTGATCGGCCAGCACGACGGCGATATCCTCGCGTTCAATGATATCCAGGGCCTCTCTGGCTGATGTGGCGGTGAACACGGTAAACTGATCGCGTAAACTGCGCGCAAGCGAGCGGGTGACTTTATCCTCGTCGTCAACGACGAGGATTGCCGGCTTCGTCCTGATGTTTAGATCATCATTACCAGCCATCATTGCTTCAATGCCCTAGTGGCCACGACAGCGTGCGGCGACCGTAGAAAACGCTTCGGTTGCGTTGATTGGGATAGCTCAGGTTTGTCACGTTCATGATAGGGGGTTCCGGCGTACTTCGTCAAGCCGCGCTTTCCCGCAATTGCCCGCTTTGCTGCAGGCAAGATAACGTTTTGTTTTTCTATGGGCTACGCTATAATAATGGCGTATGAAAACATTAATCGTGCCAAAGTCCACGATTCGTAACAATGCACGACGAGGTGTATGATGGACAACAAGCACTTTCCAGATATTACGTTACAGTCAGAATACCTCGAGGCGATGCAGCTTGGCAGCGGGCGCGCCGCCGATCGCGTGGTCGAGCGCGCGCTTGATGTCGGTGTCGCCGCCGGCGATGTGTATCTCGATATTTTCCAGCCGACCGCCTATGAGATCGGTCGTCTCTGGCAGGCGAATAAATTCACCGTGGCCCAGGAACATCTGGCCATCGCGATCATCGAGCGGCAGATGGGTGAATTGCACTCGTTGTTCAAGCCCCAGCAGCAGCGCCATCGCACGGCTGTTATCGGGTGCGTGCCGAAGGAGCAGCACCGCGTCGGCGTGCGCATGGTCGCCGATTTCTTCGAGGAAGATGGCTGGGAGGTGCATTACCTGGGCGCGACGACGCCTGTTGCATCGTTGGCGGCGGTCGCCAAGGAGACACAGGCCGATTTGATCGGCCTCTCGGTGAGTATGTTTTATCATCTGCCGTATGTAGTGGAGTTTACCAAAACGCTGGCGCAGTCCGGCCTGGAAGACATACCGATTATGGTCGGCGGTTTGCCGTTTGTTCAGCAGCCTGAATTGGCCAATGGGTTGAATATTCAGTTTAGCGCCATTGATGCGCGGGAGGCGGTGCGCAAAGCCAATGCGCTGTTCGCGCAGCCGACCCCAATCTCGACGCCGCTCTACCTGCCTACTGCAACCGCCGCCCAGGCGGCGGCTGTGCTTGAGCGGCGTTGTTCGCAGATTATCAATGCGGCGACTGCGCAGGCATTGGAGGATCGCGACGAGATCGCGCTTTTGGGCGATCAGGCAGCATCTATGTTCGTCGCTGGCTTCGAGGCGGTGACGCGAACTATCGAAACGGCGCTGCTCTTGCAGAATACCGAATTGGTCGAGCGTCAACTGGTCTGGTTCAACGAGCGCCAGGCGCATGATGGGGCTGCGCTGGAACGGCTGGCCAATCATCTAGCGATTTACAGCGTGGTAATCGAGGATGTGCTGCCGGCAGATATAGCGCAGATTGTGAATCATTATGTGCGTTGGATGATCAATCGCCAGAACGAGTTGATCCACGCATAGCGCCAGATTCCGACGCAAGCGTTGGGTTTTCAGATCTGACAGGTTTTCAAAACCTGTCAGATCTTTGTGTTTACCCGGATGTGGTGTGGACGAATGCAGAGTGACGAACGGCGTAGAGTGGGTTTTGCGGCATACCAAACGCCCGACAAATATCGCCGGGCGTTTGGTGTTGCGTTTGGCTCCCCGACGTGGATTCGAACCACGAACCTACTGATTAACAGTCAGCCGCTCTACCGTTGAGCTATCGGGGATTATAGGTTCGCTCACGAGAGAAGAGTATAGCATATTCGGGCGATTCGCGCAACCGTTATGCGTCGTTATGACAGGGCATGAGCAAAGTCACTTGATATCTATATCACTACCGCGAATTTTGGCTCCCTAATGCGATCACTAAAACACTGACCACTACCTTCAGCACACTACCACGATGCTGAACTCTTGCTCGCTGACGGCAAACTTGTACTTGTTCCACTCGCTTCGCAACCGCTTTCCCTTGATGTCCTGCTGCAAGCCATCACAGATGACAATCAAAGCCATAATGCCAGTCGGTCCAACAAGCGCATCCACTCGACCGCCTCTCGGCGTGCGAGATTATGGCACCGCTTGATGATCGGGATCTTCGTGCAGGCATTCGTGAACCTCGATAGTGATATGAACTAGGCCAAGGTTGGAAGGAATCAATTCTTTGTAATGTTCTGGTGGCTGAGGATCGCGGGCGACCACCGAGATAATGACGCCATAGATGTTCGGACCAATCAACCAGAGGTGAAGATCTGCAACCTGATGGTCATCGTCCTCGATGGATTGTTTGATTTTCATTTGGATATGTTCGGGACCTTGTTTATCGAGCAGGATATCGCTGGTGGTACGCAACAGGCCCCACGACCAGCGTGATACCAGGATAGCCCCGACGATTCCCATGAGTGGATCCATCCAGATGAGACCAAGGTATTTGGCCGCCAGCAAAGCAAAGATGGCAAGCAATGACGTGAGAGCATCAGCTAGAACGTGAAGATATGCGGCCCGGAGGTTATGGTCGTGGTGGTGGTGATGTTCGTGATCGTGGTGTTCGTGGCCATCATGTTCGTGATCATGATGATCATGGTGATCGTGATGTTGGCCCAGTATGAAAACTGAAGCTCCATTGACAATCAGACCAAGAACAGCCACGAAGATGGCTTGATTGAATGCAATCTCAACCGGCAAGATGATGCGTTCAACGCTTTCCCATGCCATTATCAGCGCAAAGATCATCAGCAAGACCGCGCCAGTGAATCCGCCCAGCGCATTGACCTTGCCAGTGCCAAAGCTGTATTTCGCGTCGTAGGCATGGCGGCGGGCGTAAATGTAGGCGAAAGCGTTGATGGTCAGCGCGGCCGCGTGCGAGGCCATATGCAGACCATCGGCGAGCAGAGCCATTGATCCGAAGATGATCCCCGTAGTGATTTCGACGACCATCATCGTGGCGGTTATGGCGATGACGATGATCGTGCGAAGCTCACCGGTCCGTTTTTGGTCTTGGCCGAACGCATGCGTGTGCTGCCAGCGTTGCAGGTTGTCATGGTGCATATCGACTCACCTTTCGTTTGCTGTATTCTCCAATGCCGTAATGAAATGGTTGTCTGCCATCCCAATCTCTCTTTCTTGATTGCAGCAGCAATAGCGTATATACCTGGCGCTTGAAATCATGTGATCGCGGGTTGGCAATGATCGCCGCCATTGCTCATTTATACGATAAACCACATTACGCCAACAACGGCCAGCGCGAGTACGACTCCCCTCACAACTACCTTTGAGAAACCCGATGAAGTGGAACATGAAGTCGCGATAGCCTTTTGCTCCTTCAGTGCCCGCCAGAGGCGGGTTCATCGGGTCAATGAGCAGCGTGCCGCACCAGTCAATCACCGCCAGATCGAACACATTCACGATGGGGCACCTCCCCTGTCGCTGTGACCGGTGGCAGTGGATTGCGCGCAGCCCCCAATCCTGGGCTTCCGAAAACTTGTTCCACAGCCCCGCGTAGACCCCGCCCGCCACGACCAGTGTGCTATGATCGCCAATCTCGACGACGCGACGATGAGCGTCTTGCCCGCCGTCAGGCTGGCGATGGCGGCGTGGATTTTGGCTTCGTTTTCCGGGTCTGCGAAGGCTGTGGCTTCATCCAGGACAACGATATCGGTAGCGTCCGGTTTGCCCAGGCGGATACTGAAATCCCTAGACCTCCTCTTGCATCTCTTGTCCCAGTGCAAAGCTATTGAGTACACCTGTTCTGGCGATGGCATTACTCATCTGCCGGGATAGGACAACGCCCAGGGCACAACTTGCTATGTTGATCAGCACAAGACCAATGACCATACCTGTACTTAGATTCTGCGCACCATACATCGGGAAGGTCATTGTGAAGAACGCTGTGCCGCCAATGACGCCGCCCAACATCATGGGCAGCCAGCCGTAGTGGCGATAGCGTGTAACCAGAAATGGCAGCTCATATACGACACCTTCGATAAGCCTTCCTATGATGGTCATAAAGCCAAAAGGCGTGACCGGGGACATGACGATCCCCGTAACCAACTCAGATATGATTGCTGCGCCAGGGCGTCTTATGATATAGGGTGCCGTCAGGCCGGCCATCACAAAGGCGCCGTTGAACACGGCAATTCCCAGAAGCGGCGTCGTGGCTGCCCAAAGCATGATGCCCAGATTCATGGCGGCGGCCACGATCAGGCCGAACACAATTCCGATCACCGCGGTAACCAGGAGGTCGCGTGTGGTCCAGGCCCTAAGGCCCGTCTTTTTGGTAGTTGTTTGGGCGGACATAAGTTCTCCTGTCAATTTGTGTCCGTGCATTCGGATACAAGACATAAGCGCTGACGGCGCGCAGCGAATTCGTAGAATATGCTAATTTTTGAGGTTAGAGTATACTAACCCATGGTGTTTGTCAAGTTAATGCTTACACAATAGTGTAAATTTATACGCGCTGTTAGGGGTTAATTCCCCCAAATGCAGTGCGGCGCTGCTCGAGCACAAAGGCGTCGAACTGGGTCGCCGCCATTTGGCGTACGAAGAGCACGGCCAGGCCGATGCCGACCAGGCTGATCAGCGCGAAAGCGAGGACAAGGCGGGCGGAAAGAGAGCGCATGATCATCACCTGTCACCCGTCTGGCTGTTCACGGCAGCGATAGCCCGCGCCAAAAACCGTTTCCACATAGCGCGGGTGCGGGCGACCAGCTCTTTCATACCAAACGGCTTGGTGACATAATCATCGGCGTCGAGCTCCAGGCCGACAACCCTGTCGGTCTCATCGACGCGCGCGGTGAGAAAAAATGACCGGTTCGAAGCGTTAGGAGTAAAAGCGTCTCGCTAACGCAGTATCGCCTCGGAGGCAAACCGCCGCCCATATTCGGTCAACGCCAGCATATCACCCTGCTGGTAGATCAATCCGCGGCTGATGGCTCGCCGGACTACCTGCGCGGCGAACGCGGGCGCCCAGCGCATATGCCGCGTCAAGTGTTCGATGCGCGACTCGGCGTCGGCTACCGGCGTTCCCTCGTGATGCAGCAGGTGCGTGGCGAGCATCTGCTGCGCGAAATCCCAGCGCTGCCGGTTGTGGCGGCGGGCCAGCGCTACGAGCCCGCGTTCCGGGGCGAAGAGAAAGACTACGCCAAAGCAAATGCCGGTCATCGTGGCCATCGACCCGGCAATCGACGCATCGATCCAGTGAGCGATCCAGTAGCCGCCGACAGCGCTAATGACCCCGATCCCGACGCTCAGGGCGATCATATGCGACAGCCGGTTGGTCAACAGATAGGCAGCGGCGGGTGGAGCGATCATCAACGCGACTACCAGGATCGAGCCGACCGCGTCAAAAGCGCCAACGGCAGTCACCGATACCACAAACATCAAGCCATAGTGGATGGCTGCCGGTGCAAAGCCCAGACTCGCGGCCAGGCCGACGTCGAACGTGGCCAGTTTCAGCTCCTTGTAGAACAGCGTGATGAACATTAGATTAAGCAGCAGAATGATCACGCCGATCACCAGGGCGCGCGGCGCGATGTCGTAGCCGAAGACCACAAAACGATCGAACGGCGCGAAGGCCAGCTCACCTACCAGCACAGCATCGACATCGAGGTGGACATTGCCGGCATAACGCGAGATAAGAATCACCGCGATGCTGAACAGCACCGGGAATACCAGCCCGATAGCGGCATCCTCCTTCACCAGGCGCGTGCGGTTGATCAACTCAACCAAGCTGACCGTAAGCACGCCAGTGAGGGCTGCGCCGATGAACAGCAGCGGCGACCCTAGATCGCGGGTGAGGAAGAAGCCGATTACGATGCCCAGCAGTACTGTATGGCTGATGGCGTCGCTCATCATCGCCATGCGCCGCAGTACGAGGAAAACGCCGGGTAGAGCGCACGCCGCCGCGATGACGGAAGCGATCAGTTGAATTTCAAGTTGGGGTGCGAGCATATGCGTCCTCCGTCGTCTAGATCAACCGTACCGTCCGACCGCTGCTTGTTCCGCTCGATGCTTGCCCTCCGGCGTAAGCGTCCAGGCATCGACCCCAACCCGTTGCGCCCAACCGCGGGTTTCGAGCGTCTCCAGGCTGCGTTGAACGCCGCCGCGACGGGCGTCCATAACCCGAAGCACCTCGATCGAATGACCGTGTTTAAGCGACTCATGCTGCTGCGACAGGGCATAGAGGTCGCCGAGGACGGCTTCGAGTTTCAGACGCCGTCGGTTACGCTGGCGCCGTAGCCAGTTCCACACGATGCCGCGATTCGGCGCAAATAGCATCGAGAAGAGCACGATAGCGCTGATGAACAGCACGATGACCGGCCCGGTAGACAACCCGCGCCCCATAGCGCTGATCAGCGCGCCGGCAATGCCGGCCAGGCCCCCGAACGCGCCGGCAAGAGCTACCATCAGACCGAGACGGTTGGTCCATTGGCGCGCCGCCGCCGCGGGCGCCACAATCATCGCGCTCATCAACACGACGCCGACAGTCTGCAAGCCGACGACGATGGCAATAACGACGAGCGATGTGAGCAAAATGTCGAGTAGGCGGATCGGAAAACCCTGACTGGCGCCAAATTCGGGGTCGAAGCTGAGCAGTTTGAACTCTTTCCAGAACAGCAACATCAGTGCCAACGCCACTGCGCCAAGACCGGCCATTGTAATGACATCGCGTTCGACCAGGGTGGCGGCTTGCCCAAACAAAAAGCTATCGAGACCGGCCTGGGCTGCGTTGGGCAGCTTCTGGATGAAGGTCAGCAGCACCATGCCGAAGCCGAAGAAGACGGCAAGCACGAATCCCAGGGCGGTATCCTCTTTGATGCGCGTCATACGAACGATGCTCATCATCACCAGCGTTGCTGTCCATCCGGCCAGGGCCGCGCCCAGCAAGAGGATGAGCGGGGTTTTGCTGCCGGTCAGCAAGAAGGCAAGCGCGATGCCGGGCAGCGCCGCGTGTGACATTGCGTCGCCCAGCAGCGCCTGGCGTCGCAGCACGGCATAGCAGCCCAGCGTGCCGCTGATAATGCCCAGCGTCGCGGCGCCAAGTGCAACCGTGCGCAGCGTGTAGTCGGTGAACAGTTCTTGCAGAATATGCCAATCCATAAAAACCTCCGCCGGAGACTGCCGCAATCAACTTGCCAGCGTTTCAGGCGCGCTTCCGTTCGCGCGACTCAGGAAGGAGACCCGACCACCGTAAGCCAGGCGTAGATTTTCCTCCGTAAATACGTCATTGACGGGGCCGCTGGCAATCTTGCGCACATTCAAGAGCGTCACCCAGTCGAAATATTCCGGCACAGTCTGCAAGTCGTGATGCACGACGATAACCGTCTTGCCGGCGGCGCGCAGTTCTTGCAGCAGCGTCACGATGGCGCGCTCAGTCGTGGCGTCGACGCCTTGAAACGGCTCGTCCATAAAATAGATCTGGGCGTCTTGCACGAGCGCGCGGGCGAGAAACACTCGCTGCTGTTGTCCACCGGAGAGCTGGCTGATCTGGCGATCGGCGAAATCGCGCATCTTGACTTTGTCCAGCGCCGCGAACGCCAGTTCGCGCTCGCGGCGACCGGGACGGCGTATCCACCCAAGCGCGCCGTAACGACCCATCATCACCACATCGAGCACGCTGGAGGGAAAATCCCAATCAACGCTGCCGCGCTGGGGCACGTATCCGACCAGGCGACGCTGCTCGGCATATGGTTTGCCGTAGATCAGCGTCTGCCCAGCTGCGGCACGCACGAGACCGAGCATTGCCTTGATCAGCGTCGTTTTTCCGGCGCCGTTTGGCCCGACAATGGCCATCAATAGGCCGCTCGGCACGTTGAGATCGATATCCCATAACACCGGCTTGTCGCGGTAAGCGACCGTCAGATCGGTGACTTCAATGGATCTGTCGCTATACATTAGGTATGACTCCCTATTTGCTATCAAATGATGATACACACGCCGCATGTCACCCTGAGCGAAGCGAAGGGGAAGGGTCTCGGTGTTATTGGAACCTGAGATTCTTCGCTGCGCTCAGAATGACCGCATGCGGTGCCTCCAAATATTGTTTGGTAGCTTCGTTAGCGTTGCTGGGCTGTCGTCGAGGTCATCGCACCGACGATCGTATCGATGTTGTGGCGCACCATCCCGATGTAGGTTCCCTCTATTGTGCCTGGCTCGCCCATTGCGTCCGAAAAGAGCTCGCCGCCGATCTGCACATTGTGTCCCTGCGCCTGCACAGCTGACTGAACTGCCTCGACATTGCGCACCGGGATCGACGATTCGATGAAGATAGCTTGGATCTGACGTTCGGCGATAAAGTCGGCCAGATCCTGCACATCGGCGGTGCTGGCTTCGGTTTCGGTGCTGATGCCCTGCAAGCCGCGCACCTCGAAGCCATAGGCGCGACCAAAGTAGTTGAACGCATCGTGCGCTGTGATCAAAACGCGTTGCTCCTCGGGAACGGTCGCCGCCTGCTCCTGCACATACGTGTGCAGCGCTTCCAGTTCCTGTAAATAGGCTGCGGCATTCGCCTGGTAGAGGTCGGCGCTGCCCGGATCGAGCGCGGACAGAGTGTCGCGCACATTCTCAACCGCTTGCATCCAGAGTGTCACGTCGAACCAGATGTGGGGATCGTAGGCGCCCTCGAAATCTGGGGGTGCAAGCAGCACGCTGCGATCAATGCCGTCCGTCACCGCAACGGCTGTGTTGCCCAGATCGTTCATCCGCTCCAAGACGCCGCTCAGTCCCGCTTCGAGATGCAATCCGTTGTAGAAGATAATATCGGCCTGTTGGAGTTTGCTGACATCACTTTCGCTGGCCTTGTAGAGGTGCGGATCAACCCCAGGCCCCATCAGTCCCTCAACCTCCGCTCGGTCGCCGCCGACCTGCTGCACGATATCGGTGATCATGCCAACTGTGGCGACAACGCGGATGTTGCGATTCGCCAGATCAGGGCTCGGTTGGATCGCCGCTGCAGCGGGTTGGGCGTTTGGTTCAGCAGCAGGCGTATCTGTGGTAGTGCCGCAGGCTGCGAGGATGACGAGAAGAAGGCTTGCGATGAATGCAATGTTCCATAGTCTGGCGCCAGATTGCTTGATCATTGGTACTCCTAATATGTTTTGCTTCAACATTGACAACGCTCAGGGAAAGTCTTAGCTATCCCCACCTGTATTTTTTAGGCTATCCTAAATTTAACATAGCCAATGGCTCGTGTCAAGACAAAGAGCGCATTTTGGTCATGGATTCTGATAGAAGGCGCTCTCTTGCCCATCAACGTTCGGGGCGGTTATTGTGTGAAGGACTTGAGGCTGTCTACTCGTGCGGATCCTGGAGATGGAGATGATCGTCGTGTCCTTGGCGATGGCCATGATGATGGTGATGATCTTGGCGATGCTGACCGGGCGTGACGGTAATCAGCCTGCCGCCGAGATATGCTTGCACTGCGGCATCGGGATCCTTTTCGGCAGTGATCAACCCCGTGATCGATTGTTCGATCAGCCCCTGCGCCAGCCCCGGACCCATACCGCCGCTAATCAACGCTTCGATGCCGCTTAGCGGGTGTTCGACGCTTACTCCATGACCGATTTCGTGCAGGGTTTGATCTGGCGCCAATTCGACCAGGCGTTTATCGCTAATGGCATTATCGGCGATGTCATAGACCCAGAACGTGCGGCAGCGTCCGGCATGGCCGGTAATGGTGCGTTGATTTTGACTCGTTACAGCAATTTTCATAAACGACATCTCCACAGTATAAACTATGCGCGAATGCACAATGGTTTTCAGTCTCTTGCAAGCCGTAATCGCACTGCCGGGTCGCCCAGCAGTGCGTAGTTTCGGGCGTCGTTGCGCGCGACCCACAGCGGCGCAAGCATCGCCGGATCGAGATGTTTGCCAAATGCGCCTTCCTCGATGCGATCGGCGAGGGTTGCGGCGACGGCGCCCTGGCGCATATTGAACTGATCCGTCGCGAAGCCTAGCCGCTTGCCGGCCAGAATGCGCGCTAATACATCGTGGAACGCTTGCACTTGCGCCGGGGCGCCTGCCGCACTGAATGAGTAGTTCCAGGCGCGATCAACATGGCCAAGGACAGCCAGCGCACCGCGGGTCAGCAGGTGTTGGGGCAGTTGGGCCACGAATGCGTACGGCGCGATCAACCGTCGGGGCGCGTCGGCCTGGAAGGCGAATTGATCCTCGTGGGGTGATCCGGCGCCGTAACAGGCGAAACAGACCATCACCATCCCATCGACGCGGGTCGGGTCGGGCAGATCCTCGGCGGCGAACCAGTGCTCGCGTTTGATCGTGCCGAATCCGGTCCAATCCTGGCAGAGCAACGCGCCCTGGTGATCGAGGAGACGCGGATCGGCGCTGGGCAGACCGATGCCGTGGGTGGCGCTGAACAACAGCGCGGGCGGGCCGTCGTTGTCGCCGCGCAGCACGCCGGTCAGGTTGGCGTGGGTGGCGTCGCCCGCCAGCAGCATGCGTTGCGCAAAACCGGCTGCTGTCGCTACGCCGGGTTGCTGATGTTTGCCTTGCACCAGCGGCAATACGAGCTCGGCGGCGCTGCTCTGCGTCGCCGAGTCGCCATCGTGGCGCGTCCCGAAAAACACCGCATGTTTGCGAATAGGGGCAGCGGATTTCTCGTAGGCGATCACCTGCTCAGCATAGGCTGTGTACGCTTCCAGGCGGTGCTGGCCATCCGAGGCGGTGAAACAGAGGCGGCCCACGCCCCAGAAGAGATCCAACTCGTATTGGAACACAAACGGCAGCGCAGTCGAATCGCCGTCGGTGACTGGCCCGGATCGCCCGACCAGCAGCAAATAGAATGGCACGCCCTGCAACGGCTCAACGGGGCCGTGGGCTACGCCGTGACGCTCCAGCCACGTGCTGCCGGTCTCGCCGTGCCGGTAGAGTAGCACCGGCATGCCGCTAAACAACGGGGCATTGACATCGCTGACATGGCGCGCGAGCCAGTCGCCGCAGCGCTCGCCGGGGCGAACATCCAGCGACGGTATGCGCAATCCCTGCTCGCGAACGCGATGTTCGATCAGCGGGCTGAGCGCTTTGATCAACGCAGCGTCATCGTCGGCGTTGACAACGATCGCCCAGCGGCTTTCACGCAAGTCGTCCTCGTTAATGCCAAACCGTAGGCCGAGGTGTTGCTTCTTCGCCTGGCGAACTTTTTCTTTGTGCAGCAGATTCAGTTCGTCGGGATCGGCGTTGTCAATGGCCATACGACTGGCGGTTGGAACATTGATCTGAGCCAGCGGGAGACCGGTTACGCCATCAATCCCGTTCACAAAGACGCTGACGCCATCGGTGTTGGCTTCGACTTCGGCATATGGCAGCGCTGTCGCAATCGGGCCGATCGGTAGTTCCGACGCCGACGTTGGCATCGATGCGCGTTCTGCCGGCGCCGGGGTTGGCGCGACGGGAGCGCTTGATGCTAGTTGCTCTGGCTGAGCCTGGGCCAGCGTCGCCAGTTGCGCAACGAGCGCATCGAGCCGCTGCTGAATAGCGCGCGCTTCTGCGTAGAGCGCCTGGATGTCAGGTTGCGGGGCGTTGAACGATTGTGGCTGCGTCGTTGTTTCCGGGCGCGGCTCAGCAGCAACGCCGTTGATGACAAACGCTGCCAGATTCTGCTCGGACACCAGCCGATAGGGGATATGCGCATAGCCGGGGCCGTCGGGATTCTCACTGCCCCAATCGGTACCCCAACTGTTGCGCACGATAAAATAGCCGCCTCCAGGCGCATCGGGATCGTCGCGATAACCGACGGCTGCCATCGCGTGCCCCCCCAGGCTCGCTTCACCCGGCAGCGGTTGGCGCACGCGCCCCAACGTGCGCGATTGCCAGGCGCTGGTCCAGTGCTCGTTGATCGGCAGGCCGAACAGCACCGCCTGACCTTTAGCTAGTGCGGCCTGAATGCGATAGAGGTTTTTGGACGGGAGAGCGGTGAAACTGGCGATCCGTCGCTGCCGGGCTTCATTCGGCGCGGCGGCGGGCGGTGGCCCCTGCCCGGCGTTGGCGTTGTCCGGCTGTGGATTATAGGGCCAGGTCGGCTCGGCGCAGATGCCAGCCTCGGTCAGTGCTTTCATCGCCACATCGGGGCGGGTGCCGACATCTCCGGGGATACCGTCGCGTTCTTTACACGCCCAGTAGAGAAATTGCTCGGAGAGGTCGGTTGTATCGCCGCTCGCCAGTTGATAGAGCGCTGCCAGGGTAAATGCCACGCACGTATTGCGCTTACCCTGATGCATCGGCGGGGTAAGGGACGCGGAGAGGTCGATCTCGGGCGGCAGCAATTCGGTTGGCAGATCAAAGGATACCTCTTCAACCACTTCCATACCCTCGAAGATCGCGCCGGTTCCGACCGCCAGCTCGGTCAGCACATCGAACGAAAAAGCCGGCGGAATGACCAGATCGGCAGCCTTGATCAGCGCGTCGATGCGATCCTGGGTGATGCCGAGTGCATGCGCCAATGCACTTGTGCCATTGCCAAACTGGCGGTTGCTTGATCGGGCCGTGGTGACAAATTCTTCGGCGCTGGCGATCCAAAAGGCGGCGAGCTTCTGGCGAATATCGGCGTCAAACTCGGGGATGGTCTCTAGCAACGTGAGGTTGGGCATACTCACGGACTCCATCTTTCCACAATGCCGTGGATCAGCGCGGCAAACTTTGGCCTGGCGGCGTCGCCCGCAGCAATGACCTCTTCATGATTGGCCGGTGGACTATCGGGCAGCGCCAGATTGGTGATCAACGAAAAACCCAGGACGCGCATTCCTGCGTGGCGGGCTACGATAATCTCCGGTGCGGTTGACATACCCACCGCATCCACTCCCAACCTTTGCAGCATGCGCAACTCGGCGGCGCTCTCGAAGTGCGGCCCGCTGAGCATGGCGTACACGCCCTCGCGGAGAACGATTCCCTGGTCTCTGGCTACAGCGCGCGTCGTCGGAACCAG
>JANQID010000006.1 GCA_028282325.1 Chloroflexaceae bacterium
CACGCCGCCGGTTCGCCGGGCGGCGCGGGGCTGGAAGCTGGCGACCTACTGGCGCACCTCGCAAGCCTCGCAGCAACTGCGCGCCGCCGACAAACGCACTGTCGGCTGGGTGCGCACCGACCTGCTGACTGGCGCCGACGAGCAGCCGGCTTTCCCTACATCGACCAAACGATGATGGGTATGCTGCATGTCACCCTGATCCTGAGCGAAGCGAAGGGGAAGGGTCTCGGCGTTGTTGGGATCCGAGATTCTTCGCTGCGAACAGAATGACCGCATTGGGTTGCTGCATGTCACCCTGATCCTGAGCGAAGCGAAGGGGAAGGGTCTCGGCGTTGTTGGGATCTGAGATTCTTCGCTGCGAACAGAATGACCCCATGCGGTGTCTCCAATACTGTTTGGTATCGACCAATCCGTAGCGCATAACGACGCAAGGGGCGCAAGAATCACAAAAGCCGAAACCCAAGGGTTTCGGCTCACTGGCGACCTCGGTGCGATTCGAACGCACGACCTCTTCCTCCGCAGGGAAGCGCTCTAATCCGCTGAGCTACGAGGCCTCAAACACCTTGCAACTATAGCACACTCCTTCTGGTTTGGCAAATACGTTGCGCTGGCTCGATTGGTATGTGCGCAGCATGGATGAATCGTATTACAATAGAGCACATGAACATTGGCCCGATGTCGAAGGAGCCGATCGGTCGATTGTACCGCAGAGAATGCAAAGCAACGCAAAGATGTTCGCGGAGGGCGCCCGGCACGTTGCGCCCGGTCTCGGCACGCGGCACCTTCCCGCGTATGCCCCTGTTTCAGCGTAGCCGACGACCGAACTGCCGAATCTGGCCCCTGGCGAAGCTTTGCATATACTGATGCCGTTTGGATTTAACAATGCTGCTACCAAACGATGCTACCCATGCCGCATGGCACCCTGAACGGAGCCGCAAGCAGCGTGAAGGGTCTCGGCGTTGGGGGAATCGGAGATACTTCGCTGCGCTCAGAATGACCGCATGCGGTGTCTCCCATATTGTTTGGTAGCATCAGTGAAGTTCGCATTTTGCATCGCTGTGCAGTATGCAACAATCGCAAATCTAAAATCTGCAATCTCAAACACGCTATGACACGTGGTCGTTATCCTGCCCGGCTCAAGCTCAAACCGATCGAGCCGCATGTTTTCGCGAAATATCATCGCTTCTGGAACAGCGCCGATCTGTACGCCCGCCCGGAGATTTTCCCGCGCATCGACGCGGCGCACTTCTTCGGCAATCAGCGCCCGCTCGAATTGGAAGTTGGCTGCGGTACGGGCGAGTTTCTGTGCGAACTGGCCGCGCGCGAGCCGGAGATCAACTTTCTCGGCATCGATATGGGCGGCAAGCCGCTGCACCGCGCAATCGAGTACGCCATCGAGAAGAAGCTGGAGAATGTTCGCTTCATCCAGGCCGACGTGCGTTTCATCTACCCGTTGCTCGCGCCGGATACGCTCGCCGCCGTACATATCCAGTTCCCCGTTCCCTACGAGCAACACAGCCGGAGCAACCGCCGTATATTCGCCCCCGACGCCATCGCCCATCTGCATCGCGCGCTGGCTCCCGGCGGGCGGCTGTGCGTTCTGACCGACCACGAATGGGTCTACCGCCAGTTGCGCGATCTGCTGCACGCTGATCCGCGCTTCGCGCCGATTCCGGCCGAGCACTATCGAGTTGCCATCACAGATGAGATGAAATCGTACCACCAGCGGCTGTGGGAGAAGCAGGGTCGCCCGATCTATCGCTGCGAGTTCGTTAAGCAGGCGCTGTATGCAGGGTAAACGGGTTCAGAGATGACGACGCTGGTGAACGCCATCATCATTGCGGTCGGCGGCATTGGCGCATCCATCGCCATCTATAGCGCGATCTATGTCCTGCTGCTGGCGCCGGTGCGATCATTCGCCGCAACGTATGCCCGGGCGCGGCGCGCCGAATCGGCGGCGGTGCTGCAAGCGCTGCTGGATAGCGAACCGGGGGCTTCCGCGATTCCGTTGTCGTGCGAACGCCGGTTGTTGCGCGAGATGCAGCGCCGCGGGCTGGGCGCTATTCGCACGCAGCAACTCATCAGCAGTGGGTTGATAATCGGGCTGGTCGGTGGATGGCTGGTCTGGCGGCTGGCGATCACAACGCTCAACGCAGTCGGAGCGGCTGGGTGGCTGGCGGTGCAGATCGGCGCGCCGACGGCGCTCTTCTTCAGCATCCTGTTCTACGGCAGCCTCAACATCGAACGGATGGAACGCACGTTGGCGGCGCGCACGACCTTCACGCGCGGGCTGGCGCTGGCATTGACGCTCTGCCTATCCACGCTCGCCACGCTGGCGATCGTCCCGCCGCTGATCGGCGCGGAGTGGCCATTGGATGCGGCGCTGGCGATTGGCCTGGCGATCAACATCGTCGGCTCCATGGTGATCAACCTGTGGGCGAGTCTTGGCGGGCGGTTCTGGCTTCGCGCCCGCTGAACGCACCGGTCTGCACATCAGGGTTGCGAATGCACCAGAGCTTTCGCGAATGTGTTTTCCGCGCGCGCCGCCGAACTCGGTTCGCCCGCATTCCAGGTATTTCAGGTAATTCGCGTGGTATACAACGCCGAGACAGTCGGTGTCTTCGTAGTAGACTTTGTAGGTCGCTCGGTGTTCCATCACTCCCTCTTATATCGTCAGAGACTGGCCCGGTCTGCGTCGGCGCGACTTGAATTTTGGCTAGCTGAGTGGATGCGCGATCATCCACCGGATTCTAGGCCGGCCCGTTCTTATCACGTTGCTGGCTTTCACGGGCGAGGCGCTCCAGCCGTCGCCGCAGCGATCGAGCTTGTCCGCTGATTTGCCAGAGATAGATGGCAATGGTAGCCCAGACCGCCAGCGTGACGGCCAGCGCCACATAAATCGCTATTGCGCCTTCCAGATTCGCATTCATATCACGTCCTCATGTTCATCGCGAAAAAAGATACCAAACGATGCTACCCATGCCGCATATCACCCTGAACGGAGCCGCAGGCAAGGTGAAGATCTCGGCGTTGGGGGAATCTGAGATTCTTCGCTGCGCTCAGAATGACACTCTGCGGTGTCTCCAATATTGTTTGGTAGATTACTCTTATTGTACACCGTAACTGCACATACGCCGACAGGGCGGCAGCGACTCGGCGGCGACTTGTGGTATGATCAACCTTCGCCGATGGCGGAAACCCGCGATTGGGACGACGCCGAGCGGGTTGCGGCTCAAGCAAAAGGGGAGAGGAGTTCAGAGAAGCGTATGGATGCTCTCGCGACGTTGAATCTTGAACAACGCGCCGCCGTCGCCGCGCCAATCGGCCCGACGCTGGTGCGCGCCGGGGCCGGCAGCGGCAAGACCCGCGTGCTGACGCTGCGCATCGCCTATCTGATCGAGCATTACGGCGTTCCGCCGAGCCATATTCTGGCGCTGACCTTTACCAACAAGGCGGCGAAGGAGATGCGCGCCCGCCTGCGCGCCCGGACGCGCGGGCTGACCAGCGGCACGTTCCACGCGGTTTGCGCGCGAGTGTTGCGCGCCGAAATCGCCGGGCATATCGGTGCGTATACGGCGGATTTTACGATCTATGCCGCCGATGAGCAGCTGCAACTCGCCGCCGCCGCGCTCGATGCCGCGACCGAACGATCGCCGATGTTGCTCGAACCGGATAATGTGCTCCGGCGGATCTCGCGTGCCAAGAGCCGCTTGCTCGACCCGAAGCTGATGGCGCGTTTCGCCGCCGACGCGGTCGATACGTTCGTGGCCGGGTGCTATCGGCGATATCAACGCGCGCTCGAACGCGCCAACGCGGTGGATTTCGATGACCTGATTCGACTGACCTATAAGCTTTTCAGCGAGCATCCCGATGTGTTGGAGGAATATCAGGCGCGCTGGCCGCATGTGCTCGTGGACGAATACCAGGATACCGACCCCGGCCAGCACGCGCTCGTCGAATTGCTCACCCGCCCGACAGCGGGGTGTCCGCGCTCGCTGTTTGCGGTTGGCGACGGCATGCAGTCGATCTACGGCTTTCGCAACGCCGATCACAGTATCATCGCGCGCTTCGCCGAAGATTTCCCGGAAGCGCGGGTGATCGAACTGGCGACCAACTATCGCAGCCGTCAGGCCATTCTCGACGCCGCCTACGCCGTGATTCGCCATAGCCACGTGGTGCGGCCAATGGCGCTGCGTGCTGCTGCTGCCGCGCATCCCGGCGAACGCGCCGTGATGATCAGCGACGCGAAGAATGCCCACGATGAAGCCGAGCAGATCGCCCGCGCCATCCGCGATCTGAACCGCCAGGGACGCAAGTTTAGCGAAATGGCGGTGCTGTATCGCACGCGCCATATGAGCCGCCAGTTCGAGACCGCGCTGCGCCACGCGCACATCCCCTACAACGTGCGCGGCAGCGCCGGATTCTACGACCGCGCGGTTGTGCGCGATGCGCTGGCCTACCTGCGCGCCATCGCCAATCCCGCCGACAACCTGAGCTTGAATCGCATCGCCAACACGCCCGCGCGCGGGTTGGGCTCCCAGGCGCTGACCACGCTGGCGGAGTTTGCCGCCCAGAACAGCCTGTCGCTCGGTGATGCGCTGTTCCGATCAGAAGCCGTCGCGTTGCTGTCGCCGAAAGCCGCCGACGGCGCGCGCCGTCTGGCCGGATTGCTGGCGCGCTGGCGGCGCTTTGCCCAAGGGACGATGCCTCCCGACAACCTACTGGCCGATGTGCTGGAGCAGAGCGGATATATGGCCGCGCTCGAACGGCGCTTCACGCCCGAAGACCTGCCCGACGCGCGGGCGCACCTGCACGAGTTGACGCTCGCGGCGGGTGAACACGACACGCTGAGCGGCTTCCTGCAAGAGATCGCCTTGATGACCAGCGCCGACGAGCCGGACGACGAGCGTGACCAGGTGCAACTGTTGACCATCCACGCCGCGAAGGGATTGGAGTGGCCATTCGTGTTTGTGTCCGGCCTGGAAGAGGGAACCTTGCCGCACGAGCACAGCCTGGCGACGCCGGAGGGTGTCGAGGAGGAACGGCGGCTGTGCTACGTGGCGCTGACGCGGGCCGGTGAGCGGGTGTACCTCTCGTGGACGGCGGGGCGCAATCGCGGCCAGCAGCGCAAGCCCTCGCGCTTCCTCGACGAGATTCTGGCCTATGGGCGCGAGCGGGCCGGGCGCGAGGCGAACACGGCTGCGCGTCGCTCGTAATCCAAACAAAACGCTCGCGTTGTTAACCTGAACCATCGCTTCCATCTCTTGACACGCGCCGACTGCACATGCTATGGTGCAAGCGCCGAAATCACGTTCACTCAGCGAGGGTCGATATGCTCAAGCGACTCTTCCGGCGCACTGCCGGCGAACCGAGCGAGCCGGAACCGATCGCCGATCGGCGTATTGCTGCACGACCGCCGATGCGGTTGCGGGTAAGCATGATCATCCACAACCCGGTGCTGGAACGTAAGGGCGGGCAAAAGCTGAATGCGGCGATGGGCTGGCACGACCCCGACGATCTGGCCCGGCAGTACAGTGCCGATCTGCGCGCGTGCAGCGGCGGCATCGCCGACTACGAGATCGTCGAGCGGATCGAGGCGGATGATTACCCGGCCAAAATCGACGGCTTTCGCTACGACGACGCGAGCTATCTGCGCTGCGTGCGACAGCGAAGCGGTTGCCACCAACCCGATGCAGTCGATTACCACGCGCTGCTCAACACATTCGACCTGTTCGGCAAGATCGAGCGGCGGGTGATCGATGAGATCTGGCTGTTCGGCTTCCCATACGCCGGCTACTACGAGAGCACGATGGCGGGCACGGGCGCGATCTGGTGCAATTCGCCGCCGATCTCGCACACCGAACACATCACGCGGCGCTTCATCGTAATGGGATTCAACTACGAGCGCGATGTCGGCTGTATGCTCGAAAACTTCGGCCACCGGGTCGAATCGATTATGCAACACATCTATCGCAACCACAGTGGCGAGCGCAACCTCTGGGCGCGCTTCATCCGCTATGATCGCGATGCGCCGGGCCAGGCCGAGTGCGGCAACGTCCATTTCGCCCCCAACAGCGTGGCTGATTACGATTGGGGCAACGCGCGCCGTGTACCCAGCCGCGCCGATGCCTGGTACGCCTTTCCCGACTTGAGCGCTCCGCCGCGCTCGATGGAATGCCGCGAATGGGGCGGCGGCGATATGCGCGGCCATCATCTCTGGTGGCTCGATCATCTGCCGCGCGTGGCAGGCGAAACCGACGACGTGTCCAACAACTGGTGGCGTTATATCCTCAACCCCGATGACCTGTGATACAATACGCGCCAGCCGTTACCGTTTAGAATGTGTCTGAAACGTGACTGATCGCAGATCGGGTTAGTTTGCCATTGCACGGTTCGCAGATTCTCATAGCTATCGGCTTCAAGACCGGCTTATTCTTGAGCAATCTCTTCGAGGATCTTTATGAGCGACGATCAGATGAATGAAATTTCGCGGCGTGTACTGGCGGCTGTCGGTCTTTCAGACGCCGCGATCGTCGATGTCGGGCAATCTCTGCCGGACGCGGATCGTCTGCTTGCCAGCTACATCGACCACACATCGCTCAAGCCCGAAGCCACGCCCCGCCAGATCGAGCAACTCTGCGCTGAAGCCCGCCGGTACGCATTCGCCAGCGTCTGTGTGAATCCGTTCTATGTGCCATTATGCGTTGAAGCGCTGCATGAAAGTGATGTGGCGGTTTGCACCGTCGTCGGCTTCCCGCTCGGCGCAACGACGACCGAGGTGAAAATCTTCGAGACGCGCCAGGCCATTGCCGACGGCGCGAGCGAGATCGATATGGTCATCGCGATAGGAAAGCTCAAAGCCGGCGACTATCCGGCTGTCTACAACGACATAGCCGCCGTTGTTGCGGTGTGCCGTGATCGTGGCGCGATCAGCAAAGTGATTATCGAAGCGGCGTTGCTCTCAGATGAGGAAAAAATCGCCGCGTGCGTTTTAGCTGCACATGCGGGCGCGGATTTTGTCAAGACCAGTACGGGTTTTGCCAGCGGCGGCGCAACGACAGCCGACGTTGGATTAATGCGTCGCGTCGTTGGCTCGCAAATCGGCGTAAAGGCTGCGGGCGGGATTCGCACCCGCGAGGAGGCTCTGGCAATGATTTCCGCCGGGGCTACACGTATCGGCACGAGCGCGGGTGTGCGAATCGTCGCCGACGAAGGAGGTACAAGGTGAGCATCCTGGTTGATAAGAATACACGCCTGCTGGTACAGGGAATTACGGGGAATGAGGGGCAATTTCATGCACGCCAGATGATCGACTATGGCACCAATGTGGTGGCCGGTGTAACGCCGGGCCGCGGTGGTCAGACCACGCTTGATGGCAAAGTGCCGGTGTTCAACACCGTGAGTGACGCGGTGTATGAGACAGGCGCGAATGTGTCGGTAATCTACGTCCCGGCGGCGTTTGCCGCCGATGCCATCCGCGAGTCCGCCAGCGCGGGCATCCCGTTGATCGTATGCATCACTGAAGGCATTCCGGCTCTGGAGATGGTGGGAACCTACGCTTTTGTTCAGGAGTGCGGCGTGCGGCTGGTGGGGCCGAACTGTCCAGGCATGCTCACCCCTGGCGAAGCCAAAGTCGGCATCATCCCTGGGAATATCGCGATGCCCGGTCCGGTCGGCGTTGTGTCGAAGAGCGGCACATTGACCTATGAAGTGATCGATGCATTGACCCGGATCGGCCTTGGGCAGACGACATGCATCGGCATCGGCGGCGATCCGATTATTGGCACCAACTTCATCGATGTGCTGGAAATGTTCCAGGCCGATCCCAAGACCGAGGCCATCGTGATGATCGGCGAGATCGGTGGAACGGCGGAACAAGAAGCCGCTGCCTACATCAAAGAGCATGTGACAAAGCCGGTCGTCAGCTTCATCGCTGGTCAGACGGCGCCTCCCGGCAAGCGGATGGGCCACGCCGGCGCGATTATCAGCGGCGGCGAGGGCACGGCGCAGGAAAAAATTGCGGCGCTAGAGTCTGTGGGGGCGAAGGTAGCCAAACAGCCAACCGACATTGCCCAGCTCATCAAAGAAATTATGTAATGCACAAGGCGGGGAAGCATACGATACGCTTCCCCGCCTTGATACCAGTGATATGTTGTGTCGAGGCGTTACGTCAAAGGAATGCGCAACTCCACCGTCGTCCCTTTGCCCGGTTCCGAGCGAATGCGCAAATCTGCGCCGATCAAACGCGCGCGTTCTTTCATGTTGAGCAACCCCAGACTTCCCCGCTTCTCATAGCTAGCATCGATCGCTGCAACATTGAAACCTTTGCCGCGGTCGCGCACGCTCGCAATAAGTTGGCCCTCTT
This sequence comes from Chloroflexaceae bacterium, assembly GCA_028282325.1. Lineage (GTDB taxonomy): Bacteria > Chloroflexota > Chloroflexia > Chloroflexales > Chloroflexaceae > JANQID01. The sequence goes on from JANQID010000006.1 coordinate 8,366, forward strand.
CTTCATAGAGATAGATCGTTATTTCCGGTGAATAGGCGTGTTTACGAGCATTGTTCACCGCTTCTTGAACAATAATGAAAGTAGCAGCTTCGATTTCGTGCGGGAGTCTTGGCACATTCGTCGGCGCCTCCAGGCGAAGCCTGGTCTGATTGCCGGAGGGATCGCGCCAACGCTCGACGTATTGCTCAAGCGTTACCAGCAATCCTTGCGTCTCAAGTCCCAGCGGTCGAAGCTCAAACAGGAGCGTGCGAATATCGTGGCTTGTCTTGTTCACCAACTCAGACAACGTATCGAGCTCGCTCGACACCCGTTCAGGCATTGCGGTCAGCAGGCGTTTGATAAACTCGATATTCATCGCGATCGCCGAGACGCTCTGGGTGGGACCATCGTGCAAGTCGCGCGCAATCGAGTGACGCACCTCTTCTTCCTTGCTAAGCAAGCGATCATGCTCTTCCTTCAGGCTTTGGTACAGGCGCGCATTATCAATCGCGATGCCGGCCTGAGCGGCCAGGGTGGTGAGCAATTGCATATCCTGCTCGTTAAACGGCTCGCCGCTGCACTTATTCAGCAGTTGCATCACACCGATGGTGCGATCTTTCACATGCATTGGCACGCAAACGATCGACCGGGTGACAAACTCGGCCTCTCGTCCGATAGCCTCATACCAACGTGGATCTTGCTCAACATCATTGACAATCTGGCCAATGCCGTGGGTCACCACCCAACCGGCGATGCCGCGATCGGCGGGCATGCGATAGACGTGATCTTCTTCGGGCAACTCCAGAGTGAGCTCCTGTCTATCTTCATCAAGGATAAAGATAGAGCAGCGTTCGGCGCCGACCACTTTAGGCGCGCGCAGTTTAATATCGTTGAGCAGGCTTTTCAAATCGAGATTGATCGCCAGAGACTGGCCGATCTCGTACAATAGGTGCAATTCGCGCAGATCACGCTCGGCCCGTCGCAGCATCGCGATCTTATCGGCTTCACCGCCAATGGCGCGCACCAGCAGAATCAGCAGATCTTCATCGGTCTTCAGCGGTGTCGTCGTACTTGCGGGCTTGTCCGGCCCCGATTCGACGACCAGATGCAGCAGGCCAACGCCTTGATTGTTGCTTTGGAGAGGAAGTTCTTGCAGATCGTGCCCATCTTCGAGCGAGTAATATCCAATTGTCGGCTCGCTGCCATCATCGCGGCGCTCGAAGACAGCGCGAGCCTGTTCGATCAATATGCGCGCTTCTTTACTCAGCGGCCCGGTTTCCAACCGCACTTTCTCGCCGTGGGGAGAGATATACAACAATGCCCCGGCCTGGGCCGGCCAGAAAGCAGTCAGCCGCTCTAATGCAGAGCCAAGCAACTCGGACACGCCTTGATGGCCTCCAGCAATCATAAGCTGGCTGAGCGTTTCAAGTTGGCGTTGGTCGAGGGTTAACGGAGACATACCTACCTCGCGGGTGCGTGAACCATGTGTACTTATTACTCTATCGAATAAGCTTGGCTCTGTCAATGATTGTTCATATCACTAGTGAACTCGTATCGTACTGCACCAGACCCCAACTGTCAATGTTTTATAATAGCTGTTCTATACAAATGATATTGCATAAGGAGTTTTCTTATGGCTATCGTCACCGCCCCCGATCTGCATACGGATCTCTGGGATGAACCCGACCAGCCGGTTCACGGGCGTATTGCCGCCGCCATCCGGTCGATACTCATCGGCGTCGGTGAAGATCCAGATCGCGAGGGGCTGTGTCGCACGCCGTTGCGTGTGGCGCGTATGTACGATGAGTTGCTGGCGGGCTATCACGTCGATCCGGATACGCTGATTAACGATGCGATTTTTCGCGTCGATTACGATGAAATGGTCATCGTCAAAGATATTGACTTCGCCAGTCTGTGCGAGCATCATATGCTGCCATTCATCGGCAAAGTGCATGTCGCCTATCTGCCCAAGGGTCAGGTGATCGGGCTGAGCAAGATACCGCGCATTGTCGAGATGTTCGCGCGGCGTTTGCAGATACAAGAGCGGATGACGGTTGAGATTGCGAACTTCATCAACGCTCATTTGCATCCCAAAGGCGTCGCCGTTGTCGTTGAAGGTCTGCATATGTGTATGGCCGTTCGGGGCGTCAAAAAGCCCAATGCCCAGACGATGACCAGCGCTTTGCTGGGGCGCTTTAAGAGCGACCCGCGAACGCGCGACGAGTTTCTGAGCCATATTGGATAGAAGAAGCTATGCCATCTGAAATCGTGCCGGTTGCCGGAGTCGAAGATGTGCCCGTAGGGCGGATGGTGTTCGTCGATGTTGAGGGGCTGCCCATCGCGCTGGCAAATGTTGATGACGCGATCTACGCGTTTAGCGATTCGTGTCGTCACGAGGGCGGGCCGCTCTCGTCCGGCGTGTTGATCGGCGATACTGTAACCTGCCCCTGGCATGGATGGATCTACAACGTGCGCACGGGCAAAAGCATTGTTCCGCCGGTTGGTCTGCGCATTGCCACATATCCGGTGCATATTCGGCAGGGTGTGGTGTACGTTGAAATTAGCTGGTCTTGAGACGGAATTGCTGCGCCGCTCCGATCCGGTGTGGCGATTGCGTCTCCTGTTTCGGTGGTTGTGTACGCTGGTGCGTGCTTCTATGCTACAATCAACTATCCCTGCCCAACGACATCGATAAAAACATAGCAGCCAATGGGCTACAGGCAAGCAAGGAGCAAGGAGTAACACAGCAATGACAGAGACGTATCGCATTGAGAAGGACTCGTTGGGTGAGATGCAAGTACCGTCCGATGCGCTCTATGGTGCGCAGACCCAGCGAGCTGTCCTGAACTTTCCGATTAGCGGAATCCGCTTTCCGCGCGGGTTCATCGCGGCGCTCGGCATCACGAAGCAAGCGGCAGCGAAAGCGAATCGAGATCTCGGTCTGCTCGACGACGCCAAGGCCGACGCGATCATCGCAAGTGCGCAGCGGGTGATCGATGGCGAATTGGATGATCAGTTCGTGCTGGACATTTTTCAGACCGGCAGCGGCACCTCGACGAATATGAATGCGAACGAGGTGATCGCCAATCTGACCACCGAGCGGTTGAGCGGCGAGCGTGGCAGTAAGTTGATTCACCCGAACGATCACGTCAATATGTCGCAATCGTCGAACGATGTGATCCCAACCGCGATGCATGTCGCGGCGCGAGTGGCCATTGAAGGCGAGCTTATTCCCGCGCTTGTTGCGTTCCACGATGCTCTTCAGGCGCAAGCTGCGGTGCTGGACGACGTGGTGAAAAGTGGGCGCACCCATTTGATGGATGCGACGCCGGTGCGGTTGGGCCAGGAGTTTGGCGGCTATGCCGCTCAGATTCGCAAGGGAATTGAGCGACTGAAGTTTGCTTCCGACGAACTGGCCGAAGTGGCGCTTGGCGGCACGGCGACCGGTACGGGGATCAACTGCCCGCCCGGCTTCGCCGAGAAGGCCATTGCGTATATGAGTGAAGCAACCGGGCTGACCTTCCGCGAGGCCGAGAATCACCTCGAGGCCCAGGCGGCCAAAGACGGGTATGTGATGGCTGCCGGCGCGCTCAACACACTGGCCGTCTCGCTGCTAAAAATCGTCAATGATATTCGCCACTTGTCGAGTGGGCCGACCAGCGGGCTGGCCGAGATTCGCCTGCCGGCCATTCAACCCGGTTCGTCGATTATGCCGGGGAAAGTGAATCCGGTGATGAGCGAGGCGATGATGATGGTCTGCGCGCGAGTGATGGGCAACCACGTCACGATTACGGTTGGCGGGCAGCACGGCAACTTTGAGCTCAATGTCATGATGCCGGTGATGGCGCACGCTATGTTAGAGAGCATCAGCATTCTGGCGGGCGGGTGCAATGCGTTCCGCGTGAACTGCCTGGCAGGCATTGAAGCCGATCGCGACCGCTGCCGTGAATTGTTGGAACTCAATCCGTCGATCGCGACCGCGCTCAATAGCGCCATTGGTTATGATCAGGCCGCAAAGGTTGCGAAGAAATCGGCCTCCGAACGCAAATCGGTGCGTGAGGCGGCCAAGGAAATGGGCCTGCTGACCGATGCGCAACTCGACGAGTATCTCAACGTGCGGGATATGACCGAGCCCGGCGTGCCGGGACAATAGCTGCTCAAACGAAACGATTAATCGCCTCTCTGCATAAGGCGGCGGGATGCTTTTTGTAGCCGATCAGAAACATTCCGCCGCTTTGCTGTACGCCGCTCAAATCTCCTCCTTTGCCATCGGGCAAGAATTCTTCACTACCAAACGATGATACACACGCCGCATGTCACCCTGAACGGAGCCGCAGGCAGCGTGAAGGGTCTCGGCGTTGTTGGAGCCTGAGATACTTCGCTGCGCTCAGAATGACGCCATGCGGTGTCTCCCATATTGTTTGGTAACGACGCTGTAAAAACAAGGCAACTTACTGAGCACTTACCGACGATATGGTAAGTTAAAAACAGTAAAAAGACTCGGTAGATTGCCAAGATCTGCGCGTGGCCGGAAATAGGACGGCATTATTATAAATGAGAGGCATACTATCATGAATCACATCGCGGACATGCTCTTGACCGATCTGCGCTTTCTAATAATGGATCTTGGAGCAGGCGGCGGCAAGATGAGTCCCTCGGTGTACGACACTGCCCAAGTGCTTCGACTAGCGACTGCCGATGAGCGCGATCATCAGGTTGTGGAGTGGTTGCTCGAACAACAACAACCCGACGGCGGCTGGGGTAATCCGGCTGTGCCGCGAGCGCGCGATCTTCCGACGCTCGCCGCAATTCTGGCGTTGTATAGCGACAAGCGCAAACAGGTGCGTGATGCCGCTTTGAACGGCATCGGATTCTTGCATCGCCAGGCACACTATTGGGTTGGCGCTCTGCCCGATGACTTGCCGGTCGGCGTAGAGTTGTTGTTGCCTCGCCTGCTCGAAGATGCCCTCAAGGCGAATATAGACATCCCGTGCGAACCATATGCCGAGCTTTTCGCGCTTGGTCGAAAACGGCAGGCAATGATCAAGCGGATCACGTTGCGTGCCGGTACAGCCCACGTACATTCCTGGGAAGGTATTGATGCGCCGACGGATCAGGATGTACTTGATGGCTCAGGGAGCGTCGGACATAGCCCGGCAGCGACCGCGGCCTGGTTGAATGCGACGCAAGATCGTCCCGATCTGGCCGAGTCGCGTTGGATTGCCCAGTCTTACTTGGAGCAGGCGTATACCGTGACCGGCAGCAGTATCCCCGGTCTGTACCCAACAGTCTGGCCGATGGATCGATTTGAGCAGGTGTTTGGTCTGTATATTCTGCTCGCCGCCGATCTGATCGATCATACGAAACTGCACGATGTTATCCAAATGCAACTAGCCGATCTCGCGCGCGCCCTGCGACCGGAGGGGCTGGGGATGAGCGATCACTTTATGCGCGACGGCGACATCACGGCGACGACCATTGCCGTCCTCGGCGCCAATGGTTATCCAGTCGATCGACAAGTGTTGCGCCAGTTCGAGGTCAATGATCACTTCTACACCTATCCCGGCGAACTACAACCGTCGCTGACTACGACCGCCCACGCCATTCATGCACTGGCTATATTCGGTGAAGATACTAAGCGAGCACAGCGGTATCTGATCGACCGGCAACTTCCCGATGGGCGCTGGCTCGGCGACAAGTGGCATAGCTCGTGGTTGTATACGACATGTCAGGTGGTCCTTGCGTTGCAGGGTCAAGGCAATCGCGATGCGCTGCAACGCGCACGACGCGCACTGCTTACCTACCAGCATGCGGATGGCGGTTGGGGCCTTTACGAATCGACATTGGAAGAGACGGCGTATGCCCTGATCGCGTTGCGGGCGCTGATGCGCGACATTGACAATGATGGCGGCATTCGTCTGGCGATACAACGTGCAATCCGTTTGATGTTGGCGCGCTATCGTCCATTCTCTCAAGAGCAAATGCAGAGCTGGATTGGCAAGGAGATGTACCATCCTGCGCGTGTGGCATATGCGATGCAGCTCGCCGCACTGCTCGCATGCGTGGAAGATTTCGGCCAGCCGCCGGCGACGATCAGGTGGGAGCGTGCGCGAGTAGCGCTGGCCTGATCGCGACCCATAAGGTTGCAGACAAGCAAGCATCCAACCCATACGATTCCGCATGCTCTTTCATACGCCTGGCGCATACCGTGGGCGCGATCTCAAATCGGATCACCGCAGCGTTGCCAGGCGTTATGCTCTCCTATGGCAAGCCTCGCCGAATATTGCGTTCGTTCACTATGATATCCTACGATTGCGCTCTGCGTGAGCTATGCTACTATAGCGATTCGGATGCGATGAGCCATTCAACCGCTGCGTTGGTTTGAACGTGCGGGAATGCTTATGCCGAAGGTTGCGCGCTGTTTCCGGGATAATCGACAGGTGAACCACAGGGTGGAATAATGAGTATTACACAGCGTCAAGCTGTACTGGGACTATTCGGATTGCTGGCGTCAGGAGCGCTGGTTATTACCTTCATTTTTATCTTTCAACGTCGTCCGCAACTTGAATTGTTCTTTGGCAGCGGCGCATTCATCGTATATACGGGGTTGTTGGTTGCATACTGGCGCGGATGGGAACCCGCCCGCTATATTGCGATCATCACCACTTCGATACTCATTAGCATTGACGTGATTGTGGGTGATCCAACACGAGTTTTCGGTCCGGTGCTGCTGCTTCCGGCGGTCATGTCGCTCATCCTGGCCGGACCGCGCTGGGTTGCCGTCAGTTCCGGAGTGCCGTTTATCGTTTCACTGGTGCGTGTCATAATTCAGGAAACTGATACGAAACCGACGACCATTCTTATTATGATGCTTATCGGCGGAATGGTGATCAGTCGTATCGTAACGGATACGGCGATGCGTAACGTCATAGAGCATGCCAATCTTGCCAAAGATGCGTTGGCAAAGAGCGAACAACAAACGCGTGAACTGGCGCTTCGAACGGAAGCACTGGAACGCAACAACGAAGAACAGCGCCGCCTGCTTGAACTGGTCGCGATATTGGAAACGCCAGCTATAGCGCTGGCCGAAGGTGTATTGCTGGCTCCGATCGTCGGCAGCCTGGATAGCAAACGCGCTCATACGCTGATGTCGCGCCTGCTCAGAGAGGTGAAAGACCGGCAGGTGCGTATGGTTGTGATTGATATCGCTGGCGTGGCGGTGGTCGATACAGAAGTGGCCCAATCGCTCCTGCGTACGGCGCAAGCCTTGCGACTGCTTGGCTGTGCAGTGACGTTGACCGGCATCTCGGCTTCGGTGGCGGCGACGATGACGCATCTGGGTGTAAGCCTGGGGGATCTACTGATTGCGCGAACGCCGCAAGAAGCGATGGAGAATTATCGCAGCAACCGTCAGGTCAGCAGTTTGGCCATCAACAAAGTGCAAACAAAGACCTGACGGATTTCTGGAACCCGCCAGGTCTGTTCACCCCGGATCGACGTTTGTGATCTCATCTGCAGCGCTGCCAAGCGCCATATGTATTGATTATCACCTCGGTTAAGAAGCGACCCGCGCCCCGCAATTTGGACAGAACATCGCCGTGATCGGCATCTGGAAGCTGCAATAGGGACAGACTTTGGTCGAGGTCGAAGCCGGCGGCGCCGCCGGAGAAGATGTTGTTTCCGGTGAAGTCGGCGCCGCCGGCGGCGGGGATGTTGGCATCGGTGACGGCGGACTCTGATCCGGCGTTGACGAAGGCATTTCAGGTTCTTCGACAAAAATTTCGGCTTTTGCGGCGCGGAGTTCTTCTTCTTTCACCACAACTCCCGATTTCAGCCGATCGATGGTCTGAGCCATATCGGTGATCGTTTGGGAGGGAATTTGCCCAGCGCGGTTCAGTTCGTACGCGCGCTGACCGATTTCGATAAGCTGCTCGTTGATTTGTCGCTTCAGATCGGTTATCTCTCCCTGGATCCGGGTTGTCCGCTGAAATTTTTCTGCCTCAAATCGTGCGCGATCAACACCCTGGGTGATAGACTTGCTCAGTTGATCTAAAAACCCCATAACTCGGGCCTCCTTGTGCGGTATACCCGGCAGTGAGTAGAAACAGGGCTATGTGATGCTCCACGTTACCCGTGGCCGGAGACCTATAGTGACATTATCGACCAGCACGCTTGTCCGATGCGGGTGTGGAAATAGGCTGGCGTCGTATGGTTCTATTCTAGCATATGCGCTGTATGTGCTGCGACAAACGTATCGTAACATATTCCAGGGCGATGGGTGCGTCTACGTTGCCGCCTGGGGGCTGATGCGCGCCAACTCGGCGCGCAAGCGTTTGATAGTCGCACTATTGCCGCGCTCCTCGCCGCGCCGCTTCAGTTGATGTTTTTTCTGGGCCAGTTCGGCGCAGAGCTGATAGAAGCGCTTCGTTGCACGGCGCTGTTCGCTGCGCCGCGCCCGGGATCGCGCCCGCATCCGCCCCCAGATCGAGCGCGCCGTCTGGTATTGTTCTGCGCTGATGACGCCGCGATCCACTTCCTCGCGCAAGTAGTCCGTCATCCAACGGCGTTCGCGGAACATTGCCCAGAGAATGATGCCGAAGACTGCCAGCCATCCCAGCCAATCGACCAGGAAGAGCGCCAGCAGACCCGATAATCCAGATCCCTTGGCGATCAGGATGGCCATTCCGTTGTGGGTGGCATGCGTGGCAACGGCGATGCCCCAGCCGAGCGCCGGCGCGCCGAAGATCACCAGGCTTCTGCGGCTCAGGCGCGACATAGCCAGCCCGATACCGATGAACGATGTGTAGACGGCGTGGTTCCACCCGCCCATCAGCACGCGCAGTATGAATAACGTGACGAGACCGCCCATGCCATCTTCTTGATAGCCCTGGAAGTAGAGATAAAGCACGTTTTCGGTGGCTGCGAAGCCGAGCGCCGTAATGCTGGCATATACGATGCCGTCGAGGATGGAGTCGAATTCGGTGCGAAATGCCAGGAAGATGATCAAGACGGCCATGCCCTTGAGGCTCTCTTCCACGAGCGGCGCGACCAGCGCAGTTCCGCTCATTTCGGCGGCGACTTCTGAGCCGGTTAACATATAGATACTGAACTGGAAGACCATACTCCAGATGATCGCTCCCAGCGTCGCGACCAGCGCGCCCCACGTAAAAACGCCGCCCAGCAGGCGACCCGGCTCTTTTTCGAATCGATCCAGCCAGTAAACAATGCTGGCATAGCCAAGCGCCGGGAGAAAGCTTAGAATCACCGAGAGCAGAAACGGCATACGTAAACCCCGCAATGTATCTCAGAAACTGTCTGAAAAGACTGGGCCAGTCTCACAACCGGCATACCCTTGAACATCTGAGCGCAATTTCCGTCGAAGACCTATCCAAACATTTTTCTGGAAGATCGGCCCAGTCTGCTTTCTGCCTATTTGCAGACGGGTTCTAAAGGTTTGGGCTTTGGAGTGCGGGTGCTGCGCACGTTCGCCTACAACAGCATTGCTGCCACACTCTGAACAACGAGTGATCGCTCTATAACTATGGCTATAGGACGCCCTTCGTGCTTGGCACGGAGCCCGCAAGCCGTTCGTCCACCCGCGCGGCGGCGTCGAGCGCACGGCCCAATGCCTTGAATAAGGCTTCGATTTTGTGATGGTCGTTGCGACCATACAGCACTTGCGCGTGCAGGTTCATACGTCCATGCACCGCAATGCTCTCGAACAGGTGCGCGATCAGGTCGGTGCCAAGCTGGCCCACGCGCGGGGTCGCAAACTCGGCCTGCACCACGCAGTAGGGCCGTCCGCCCAGGTCCGCCGCGACCAGCGCCAGGCTTTCGTCCATTGGTACGAAGCTGTGTGCCGTGCGAACCAGGCCGCGCCGCTCGCCGAACGCCCGGTCGAGCGCCTGCCCCAGGCAGATACAGACATCCTCGGCGGTGTGGTGTTCGTCTACGTGCAGGTCACCCTTGGCGCGCAAGTTCAGATCGAACAGGCCATGCTTCGCCCAGAGCGTCAGCATATGATCGAGAAAGCCGATGCCGGTGTCGATGTCAGCCTGGCCGCTTCCGTCGACGGTCAGCTCCAGGCTGATGTCGGTTTCGCCGGTGCGGCGGGTGATCGTCGCGCGTCGTGGTTCCACAGGGTTGCTCCTTACTCGTCGCGTTGGATGCTGCGATCGCTGCTGAAGCCGTCGGGATAGCGTCGCCGCAACTTCGCGACGTTCGCTTCCATCACCGCGCTCATATCGATGTCCAGCGCAGTGCAAGCCTGGGCGACGTACCAGAGCACGTCGCCCAGTTCGTTGATCAGCGCTGGTTGATCAAGCGTGTGGCCGTGGAACATAATTTTCTTGACCGTGTCGGCAAACTCGCCGGCCTCGCCGGTCAGCCCTAGCGCGGCGTTAATCAACCGCCGCGCATTGTCGGATTCCGGCGCGGCGGTGCGCATCGCCAATTGCTGATAGTCGCTCGCGTGCATAGGGTTACTCTCTATTGTCTTCATTCCGACGGCGCGGCGCGTACCGCGTGATGATTTCCAGTACCTCTTCCAACACGACGCCGTTAGTCGCCAGTCCCTCGCCGTTTTCGATCGTCGGCTTGCCTTGCCAATCGGTGAACGTGCCGCCGGCCTCGCGCAGGATCGGCAGCAGCGCCGCCGCGTCCCAGATCTGCATCACCGGGTCGAGCATCGCCTCGGCGCGCCCGGTTGCAACCAGCACGTAGCCATAGCAATCGCCCCAGGTGCGAAATTCATACGCCGACGCGACCAGCCGGTCGAATGCTTCTTGCTTGCCGTACTTGTCATAGCGGCTGGCGCGGGTTGCCAGCAACAGCCCGTCGGCCAGCGTCGCGGTCTGCGAGACGCGACACGTGCGTCCGTTCCAATAACAGCCCAGCCCCTGCGCGGCATAGGCGATTTCGCCCAGCGCCGGCATATTGACCACGCCGACCACCGGCTCGTTCCGGCGCAACACACCGATCATCACGCCATACAGCGGAACGCCGCGAATAAACGATTTGGTTCCGTCGATGGGATCGAGGATCCAGCGATATTCCGTGTCGGCGCCGCCGCTCGACCCCTCCTCTTCGCCCAGAATAGCGTGATCGGGGTAGCGCGCCGTGATTGCCGCGCGCAGATACGCTTCGGCTTCCCGATCGGCGATCGTCACCGGCGATGCGTCGGCTTTGCGATCTACGGTGACGCCGCTCTGGAAATAGCGCAGCGTAATTTTCCCGGCCTGCCAGGCGATTTTGTGGGCGAACGCGAGCAAATCTCGCAACTCAGTCATCGCGATTATTCCTCTCTCTTGGCAAAAGCTACCAAACGAATTTGGATCTACCGCCAGCGGTCATTCTGAGCGCAGCGAAGAATCCCGGCTGTCGGGGACGCTGAGACCCTTCCCCTTCGCTGCGCTCAGGGTCAGGGTGACATGCGGCCTGTTCATTATCGTTTGGTA
>JANQID010000045.1 GCA_028282325.1 Chloroflexaceae bacterium
ATATGGGCGACACCGCATGGGGTCATTCTGAGCGCAGCGAAGAATCTCGGATTCCCAGGCCATCGAGACCCTTCCCCTTCGCTGCGCTCAGGGTCAGGGTGACATGCGGCATAGGTAGCCTCCACGCTGCCGGCGGCGCCGTTCAGGGTGACATGCGGCATGGGTAGCATCGTTTGGTATATTCACTTTCAATGAACGCAGAACAGGACGTGGTTCTGGAAAACGATAGCAGATTTCGGATGTTAGATTAGCAGTCGGGGCGGATCGTCATTGGGGCGAAAGATCTTGCGCCCCTACTTTCGTCCCTTGTAGTGCTGATGGCATACCCTGCCACGCAATGCGCACCGCACAAAATCGGCCTGGGGCGGCGGGCGAATATATTACAACAAGCTATGGGAAACTGGAGACAGCCTTGATGCAAACCATGAAGTGGCGACCTCGGCGGGTCTCGAACCCACAACCTTCGGCTCCGGAGGCCGACGCTCTATCCAATTGAGCTACGAGGTCGCGCTGCCAGAAGTATACACGATTGCACCGGGCATGTCAACGTGATACGTCCGGTTAGGATGCCGCGTCGTCCGCATCCTTCTTCTCGATGCGCCGCGCCCCGCTGACCGCCGGGTCGATCGTCAGCTCGCCGTAGTCGGGGAACTCGACCGCCAACAGCTCGCGGCCCTCCTCGGTGCGGCTCGCCAGCACTTTGCCGTAACCATAGGGCAGGCAGAAGATCTCGTCGCCGGGGGCGAAGATCGGCGTGACCGGCAACCGATTGGAGTTCGCCGCCGGAGCGCGCGCCTGCTCACGCGCTTCCCGGGCTTCGCGCTGCTCGCGCATGCGGCGCAGCTTCTCCGCCATTGCCCGCGGATCGGAGGGCGTCTCCGGCTCCGGCGCGCGCTTCGGCGCCGACCGGGCGGGGGGCGAATCGCGCTGCTCATCGGCGTTCCGGTTGGCGCGCCGCCCGCGCGAACGTCGGGAGGGTGGGGACGCTTCGGGCGGGTCGGCGGCGCGCCGCGAGCGCGCGGGCGCTTCGGGTGCGGCCCCACGCGACGCCGGCGGGGATGCTTCGGGCGGGTCGGCGGCTCGCCGCGAGCGCGCCTCGGCGGGCGGGCGGGCCGGAACAACCGCCGGCTCGCGCAGGTCGGCGGCGCCGATCGCCGCGCCGTCGCCGCCCAGCAAGGCCAACAACCAATCCTTATCGGCCTGCGCCAGGGGTTCCAGCAGCGGGTCGTTGCGATTGGCCAGCGCAATATCATACGCCAGCGGCAACAACGCTTCGAGATTGGCGAACGCCCACGCCGAAACGCCGTTCCCGCCGGGATGGGCGTCGATCAGATAAATGCGCTCGCGGTCATCATCATAGGCGGGGACCAGGTCGGTGAAATTGCACGCCAGGCGCAACGGCAACGCCGCGGCCAGCGTCCACCCGGCCAACTGGCCGACGGCACCGCGCGGGGCTTGCAGGTCAATCCAGAGCGCCGGGGCGGTCCAGCGCGCTTCGAGCGTGGGCGACAAGGCGCGCTCGGTCGGCGCGCCCCTGGGCTGGCTCTCGCGATAGCCGTAAATCTCCTCGTCGATAACCACGCGCCCCCAGCCGACGGCGCGCCCGCGCAACACCCGGCTCTCGCGCTCGTCGCGCACACGCACGGTGCAGCGCCGCAGCGGCGCCGTGCGCCGCCCGTGATCCTCCGCGCGCAGGGTGAGCCTGCCTTCCTCGTCGTCGCGCTCGGTGACACGATAGCTGCTGCGACCGGGAGGCAACGCCGCGCCGACGAAGCCCCAGCGGTCGAGGCAGGACAACGGCAGGTCGCCCAGCGTCACGCCCTGCTCGTTGCACAAGGTCACCGTCGCGCCGCTGGCCGTATTGAGCGCGAACCCGGCGTAGGGATCATCCGCCGCGGGGAGCGGCTGCCAGAACGGCGTTTCGTCGGGCAGCAAGGCCAACTGCTCATTTTGCTGCAACCGTTCGACGAGCGGGACAACGTCGAGAGCCTCCGCCTCGTCCGTAGTCAACGGGTGCTCGCTGGCGGCGCACAACAGATGTTGCGCCGTCACATATGCATTCGAGGGCAGGCTGCCCCAGGCAGGGAGCGGCTCATCGAGGAACGGCGGCGGATTCTGGGGATTCGCCGCCAGGCGGGCCAGCACACGCTCGGCCAGCGCATCGCCCAGCAATACCAGCGTCAACGCGGCGCCGCTATCCAGCGACTGCAAAACGGCGGCGCGGTCGGCCTGGCTTCCGGCGAAAAGCTGCGCCTGGGCCGGCTGCACCTGGCCGGATATGCTGATCCGGTCGTTGTCGGCGCCGATCAACGTTTGCAGCAGCGGAATCTCGATCGTATCGCACACAATGTGAACGCTGATACCCTCGCGTTGGAACGCCAGCGCCAGCAGCGCGGCGTCGCGCAAACGTTCGCCGCCGGATTGCCAGAGGCCGAACGCAGTAGCCGGGCGCGGCGCATCGTCCACGCTGATAATCCGCCAGGTCTGGCCGGTCAAGTTGAACAGCATCTGATCGGCGTCGTGCAGCGGGGCCAGGGTGGCCGCCAGCAGCGGCGGCTCGCCGGGGGCCAGACGCTGGATGCGGGTCAGCAACGCGGCGAGATGGGCGGCGCCGACGCCGCAGTAGCGATGAGCGTCGGCGAAGAAGAGGACGCGTAGATGCCGCCAGAACATCCCCCAGGCGCGATCGTGATGGCGCAGCAGCCGCCGGTGCAACGCTTCGGGCGTCGCCAGCAACACGCGGGCAGTCAACGCCTCACGCTTGAGCGGCCCGACGCCGACGTGGGCCGTTTTAAACTCGGCGCCCATCTCGGCGCTCAAGCGGGCGATCTCAACCTGATGCACCAGCGCCGTCGTGTCGTCGGGCATCGCCAGCAGCGCGGTCGCTTCCGGTTCGGTGTGCAAAATCTCGTACATCAACAACTGCAACGTTTTGCGCACCGAGGGACTGCCGCCGATCAGCGCGAACGGCTCGCCGCGCCGCAGCGACGAGAGCGCCAGCGACTGGTGGGGGCGAAACGGCGCGCCCGTCATCTTGATCCAGGCTTGCGACAGCCGCTGGCTCATCGGCAGATGGCTGATGCGTTCGCCGCTGCGTTCCGGCAGCGGGCGCAGCAACGCCAGCGGGCTGCTCTCGCCCCGGCTTTGCTGGCGGGCCAGGCTATGGAGAATATCGATGACCGGTTGCATAGTGCGCATTCGGTAACGCTCAACGTTATCGTAAAGCATATTGTAGCACAGGCGCGGGCCGAAACCCATATTGATCTCGCCGCCTTCAGGTCGGCATGGTATAATCGGCGGTGATCGTCCAGCGGACTTTTCGCGGAAGCAAGCCATCCTATGCAGAGCCTATCCGGCACGGCTCCTTCCCCGTATGCGCGGGGGTCTGCTGCGTTTGCTCAGGAGCCGCATTCGGACACGCTCGAAGAGAGAGTTTTTCATGGTCAACAGCATCAGCGTCGCTGTGGGCGGTTTTCGTTTGCACGCGATAGAAGCCGGAAAAGGCCCGACCGTGCTGCTGTTGCACGGGTTTGGCGTCTCGTCGGAAGAATGGCGTCCTAGCGTGGAATTTCTCGCCGCCAACGGCTATCGGGCTATCGCCGTTGACGCGCTTGGTTTCGGCCAATCGGATAAACCCGCCGACGGCCCCTATTCGCTCGAACTCTCGGCCAACCTCTACGCCGAACTCCTCGATCAACTGGAAATCAAACGCGCCGCCGTCGTCGGGCATTCGATGGGCGGCAAGTTCGCGCTGGCAATGGCGCTCCTGCATCCGAAACGCGTCGCCCGTTTGCTGATCGCCGATAGCGACGGGTTTATGGATATTCCGTTGTTTATGCGCAAAGGCGGCTCGCTGCCCTGGCTGGGCGAGGCGGTGCTGCGGCTCACCTCTACCCGAACCGTGATCAAGGCGCAACTGCGCGCGGCATTTCACGACCCGGATACGTTTGTGACGCCGGAGTTGATCGAGCATGGCCTGACCATTATGAACAACCCGGAGAATCGCCGGGCGCTGCTGGCCTTCAGTCGCCATTACGAAAACAACGACCTTGGCCTGACCGGGTTGCGCGCGCGCCTGGGCGAGTTGCGCATCCCAACCGTGATCGTCTGGGGCGAGCAAGACCGAGTCTTCCCGGTAAAGTGCGGCTTTACCGCTCGCGACGAGATTCCCGGAGCGCACCTGGTGGTCGTTCCCCGTTGCGGGCATTTCCCGCAAATCGAGGCATATCGCGCATTTCACGGGTTGTTGCTGGGCTATCTGGCCGATGGGCTGCGCCAGAAATAGCGGTCGTCGCGGCTATCGGCTATCGGCTATCGGTTATCGGTTATCTATGCTGTAACGGTCAGCGCGCCGCTGCGCTTGCAGCCTATCGGCTATCGGTTATCGGCTATCGGTTATCGGCTATCGGTTATCGGCTATCGGTTATCGGCTATCGGTTATCGGCTATCGGTTATCGGCTAT
>JANQID010000067.1 GCA_028282325.1 Chloroflexaceae bacterium
GCAAAGCGAAGAATCCCGGCTATCGGGGACGCTGAGACCCTTCCCCTTCGCTTCGCTCAGGGTCAGGGTGACATGCGGCCTGTTCATTATCGTTTGGTAGATACGCACGTGATCACGGTTATTCTGCGCGCGCCGCAAGCAGCCACGCTGCTCGGCATGTTATACTGGCGGGTATTTCGCCCACGATGGCGCAGCTTATTGTGCAGCAGAATATTCGCCTGGATACGCTCCCGATTCACTGCAACTTGCGTGCGGCGACCGAAGCCGCCATTGCCGAATTAAGCTCGTCATCGCTGTAATTCCGAGTAAGCGGACACTCTGGTGTGCCCGCCGATAAGTCGCGCCGAATGTGGTATACTAGACCTGTGTGATACACATGAATCTGCTAGGGGAGCCAGATAAGTCTGGCTGAGAGTGCGACCCAAAAATGTCGCTGACCCTTAGAACCTGATCTGGGTTACACCAGCGTAGGGAAGTATTGATGCGCAATTATGCAAGTCGCTGTTCCCTACGTTGGAACAGCGGCTTTTTGTGTTTCCCTTTGATTTGATTGTGAAAGGAGCGCTTATGGCATCAATTGCAGTAAGTTTTGAAGTCCTGCCAGGCGGTATCGCCGACAAGTCGGCAGTCTATCGCGCCGTTGATGCGGCGATTGGTGTTGTCGTGCAAAGCGGCTTGCCCTACAAGGTAAGCCCGATGGAGACAACCGTCGAAGGTGAATACGACGCGGTGATGGCGCTGATTAAACAGGCGCAGGACGCTGTGATTGCTGCGGGCGCCGAGCGGGTGTTCACGCTGATCAAGGTTGATTACAATCCGCACGGCTCAACTATCGCCGAGAAATTGGAAAAGTACGGAGGTCGATGAGTCGATTCGTGCTCATCGTCGGGTGAGGAGACGCCGCTATGATCCGCAAAGAACGATTGATTCGCCAGTATGCCGTCTGGCATGACGCATCGGCGACATGGGGGGGAACGCTGCTGCGACTGGCCAGAATCGTTGCGCCGCCGCTGCTGCTGGTTGCCGGTCTTGTGCTGGGCTGGGAGTTACTGGTCGGTTGGCTTGCGATCCCCGGTTGGCTGCTGCCGGCGCCATCGCGCATTGTCGCCGCCTTTGTAGACAGTCTGCCGGTGTTGACTGGTCACGTCGCGGCGACGTTGCGCGTTACGGCGATTGGCTTTGGGCTGGCGCTGGTCGCCGGCTTCGGGCTGGCGTTCTTGATCGACATCTCGCCGTTGCTCAGGCGTGCGTTGTACCCGCTGCTGGTCGCTTCGCAAACGGTGCCAATTGTGGCGGTCGCTCCTCTCCTAGTGGTCGGATTTGGTTTTGGGATGCTACCCAAAGTGCTGGTCGTTGCGCTGGTGACATTCTTTCCCATCGTTGTCAACACGGTTGACGGCTTGCAATCCGCCGACCGCGACATGACGCAACTGTTGCGCGCAATGAATGCCGGCTATGGGCAGATCCTGAGGCTGCTGCGCATCCCGGCGGCGCTGCCGATGATCTTTACCGGCGTCAAGATTGCGATTACCTACAGCATCATCGGCGCGGTGCTGGCCGAGTGGATCGGCGCCAGTTCCGGCCTGGGCGTCTATATCGCCCGCTCGCTGCGCGCTTTCCGCACCGACCAGGTGTTTGTCGCCGCCTTTGTGACATCGCTGTTGACGATTATGTTATTCGCTTCCACCAGCGTACTGGAGCGCTGGTTGGTCTATTGGAAAGGAAACCATTCATGAAGCGACTATTCGTTTTTCTGCTGGCCGGGGTGATCTTGCTGGCGGCATGCGGCGCCCAGCCGACGACCGGCGATGCGCCGACTGCGCCCGCCGCGGAGCCGGATCTGACGCCGGTGCGCTTTGGATTGGACTGGACGCCCAACACCAACCACACCGGGGTGTATGTGGCCGACGCCCAGGGCTATTATCGCGATCAGGGGCTGACGGTTGAGATTCTTCAGGCGCAGGAAGGCGGCACGGTTGAACAACTGGTTGCCACAGGCAAACTCGATTTTGGCGTTTCCTACCAGGAAGCCGTGACCCAGGCGCGCATTGAGGGTCTGCCGGTCGTCTCGATTGCGGCGATTATTCAGCACAATACCAGTGGGTTCGCCAGCCGGGCCGAAGAAGGCATCACCGACCCTGCCGGCTTTGCGGGCAAGAAGTATGGCGCGTTTGGCTCGCCGATTGAGAATGCGGTGATCACGGGGCTGATGGAGTGCGCCGGCGCGGATGCCGCGCAAGTCGAATTTGTGGACATCGGCAGCGCCGACTTTTTCGTTGCTACCGAACGCGGCGATGTTGATTTTGCCTGGGTTTTTGAAGGTTGGACCGGAATGGAGGCCGAAGAACGCGGCATTCCCCTAAATATCGTGATGATCAACGACCAGAACTGCATCCCCGACTACTATACCCCCGTGATCGTCACCGGCGAGCAGACGATCGCTGAGCGACCCGATGTTATCCAGCGCTTTATGCAAGCCGTTAGCCAGGGCTATCAGTTTGCAATCGCACAGCCGGATGAGGCAGCGGATATGTTGATCGCCGCAGCGCCGGAACTCGACGCCAACCTGGTGCGTCGCAGCCAGGCCTATCTTGCGGAACAGTACCAGGCCGACGCGTCGCGCTGGGGTGAGCAACGCCTGGAGGTCTGGCGCGATTATGCGCTATGGATGGCCGAGCGCGATCTGATCCCGGAGATGATTGCGCCGGAAGAAGCCTTCACGAACGAGTTTTTGCCGTAGAGCGCTGTGGAGAAGCCCGGAGATGCTGCGATGTCTGTGATCGAGGTTGATGCCGTCAGTAAATCATACCCGACGCCCGATGGCGCGCTCGACGCGCTGGAGCAGGTGAGTCTGATCGCGCGGTCGGGCGAATTTGTCAGCGTGATCGGGCCGAGCGGTTGTGGCAAAAGCACGTTGTTCAACATCATTGCCGGCCTGGAGGAGCCATCCGCCGGTTGTGTGCGCATCGATGATGTAGAAGTGACGGATCGGCGTGGCAGGGTTGCCTATATGCCGCAACGCGACGCCCTGCTGCCCTGGCGCAACGTGCTGGATAACGCGGTGCTGGCGACTGTCGTGCAGCGCGGCGACGTGCGCGCGGCGCGGCGCGAAGCCGAAGCGCTGCTCGGCGATTTCGGGCTGGAGGGATTTGGCGAAGCGCTGCCGGCGACATTGTCGGGCGGTATGCGGCAACGGGTGGCGTTGCTGCGCACCGTTCTCTGGCGTCGCCCGATTATGCTGCTCGACGAGCCGTTTGGCGCGCTCGACGCGCTCACCCGCGCGCAGCTCCAGCAGTGGCTGTTGGGGCTGTGGAGTCGCCTCGATCATACAATCTTGATGGTAACGCACGACGTTGACGAGGCGTTGCTGCTCTCCGACCGCGTCTATGTGCTAACGCCGCGACCGGGGCGCGTCGCGCTCGAACTGGCACTCGATCTGCCGCGCCCGCGAACGTACAACATTATCGCCAGCGCGGCGTTTCTGCGCTACAAGACGCATTTGTTACGCGCCCTGGGACAGATCATGTAATCGGATCGACGAGGCGTACACTAATAGAGAGATCAGATATATAGACAACAGAGGACTGGCAGTCCTGAAACTGTTTTGCACAATTACTACGACAAATGCTTGCGCTACCGGTACGGTCTTCTTCGCGGGCTGCCAGTCCTGAAACCATACTCCTCAACCTGTCAGGTTTTTACATCGGCGTCACATGCCCCAAAGCTGTTCATCTATTCGTGCTATGATTATGAGCGCACAAACCGATTTTTGTCGATATAATCGACAATCATATGACATTTAATGGTATAGCAATCCTACTCAGGTTGTGAAGTCACTGCAGTGCCGCCTTCAGGTGGCGAAGGGAACCGCCTGAAGGCGGCACTACGCAATCTTTACGACTGCGGTAGGATTGCTATATGAGAGGATCGCAGCTATGATCATCGGGGCGCCAAAAGAAATCAAAGACAATGAATATCGGGTGGCGATGACGCCGGGCGGCGTTCAACAGCTAACCAATCTGGGCCACCGCGTGCTGGTCGAAACCGGCGCCGGCGAGGGGAGCCGCTTTGCTGACGAGGATTATCGTGAAGTTGGGGCGACGATTGTGCCCACGAGCACTGACGCCTGGGGCGCTGAACTTGTTATCAAGGTGAAAGAGCCGCAGCCTGACGAATATGCGTTGCTGCGTCCCGATCTGCTGCTGTTCACCTACTTGCATCTCGCCGCCGACGAACGGCTGACCCGCGAAATGCTGGCCCGCAAAGTTACCGGCATCGCCTATGAGACAGTCGAGCTGTCCAATGGCAGCCTGCCGATACTGACGCCGATGAGCGAGGTCGCCGGGCGTATGGCGATCCAGGTTGGCGCGCGTTACCTGGAGCGGATGCACGGCGGGCGCGGCAAATTGCTCGGCGGCGTCCCCGGCGTGCGTCCTGCTGATGTGATCATCATCGGCGGCGGTGTGGTGGGAACCAACGCTGCGCAGATCGCGCTGGGCATGGGGGCGAATGTTGTGGTGATCGATGCGAACCTCGACCGACTGCGCTATCTCGAAGAGGTGCTGGGCGGGCGATTGAATACGCTCAGCTCGAATCCGCGCAACATTGCCGAAGCGGTGCGTCGCGCCGATCTGCTGGTGGGGGCGGTGCTGATCAAGGGCGCCAAAGCGCCGAAGCTGGTGTCGCGCGAAATGATCGCGACGATGAAACCCGGCAGCGTTGTGGTCGATGTGGCGGTCGATCAAGGCGGGTGCATCGAAACGACACATCCGACGACGCATTCCAATCCGACGTTCCTGGTCGATGAGGTAGTTCACTACTGTGTGGCGAATATGCCGGGAGCGGTGCCGCGCACCAGCACCTATGCGTTGAGCAGTGCCACGTTGCCCTACATCGTCAATCTGGCGAATAGCGGATTTCCCGCAGCTATCCAGCGCGATCCGGCGCTGGCGAAGGGCGTCAACACGTATGCGGGCGCAGTTACCTATCTCGCCGTTGCCGAAGCCTTTGGCCTGGAATACGCGACGCTGGTTTTGTAATCGCAAGTAGACCGGGCCAGTCTGCAAGAGCATCCCGAACAGAAACCCGACTGGCCCAGTCTTACCCAGAAGCAGATCGCGGCTATGCCAATATCTGATCGGTCACGGCATGCAGATCGGCGCCGATGATGTCGGGCTGGGGGAGCAACGGGCTATAGGCGACGCCGGGGCGGGCGATGAATGCCGCCGCATAGCCGGCCTTGAGCGCTCCGGCGACATCCCAGTCGTGCGCGGCAACGAGGCGCATCCCTCCGGCGGCGACGCCGAGCTTCGCGGCGGCCATATGGTACACCGCAGCGACCGGCTTGTACATCTTCAGTTCATCGACCGACAACGCCTGCTCGAAAAAATCGCGGATGCCGGCGTTTGTGAGTTGCGCCTCCGCAACGTGCGGCGGCGAATTGGTGAGCGCCGCCAGGCGAAAACCGGCGGCTTGCAATCGCTCCAGGTTCGGACGCACATCGGGGTGGGGCGACAGAGTACGGATAGCGCTCAGGATCTGGGTGCGATCTTCCGCCGCCAGCGCTACATTCTGCCGTGCGGCGGTCATATCGAGCGCCGCGCCGGCGACGGTTCCAAAGTCGTGATACTCGTTCAGCAATGTCGCGACCAGCGCCGATTGCAGCACCTGTGCGAACCATTGCCGTCGGATGGTGGCGGAGCCAAAGACGCGTTCAAAATGCGGGTCGAGGGCGTGGAGATCAAGCAATGTCTCGTTGACATCAAAAACAATGACGTGGCTCATAAGCAGCTCCTCAACAGGTCTTATAGATAAATCAGCTACCGAAGAGAGTCTTACTGCACACGATCTTTGTTACAGATCTTCATATTTCAAGATCTATAGTGAAAAAGGCTTCGACAACCTGCGGATCGAAATGCTTGCCCCTCAGATCGCGAATATGCGCCTGCACCTTTTCAATCGGCCAGGCATCGCGGTATGGTCGATCAGAGCGCAATGCATCCCATACATCGATCACAGAGAAGATCCGCGCCGCCAGCGGGATTTCCTCTCCCTTCAACCCGCTAGGATAGCCACTCCCATCCCAGCGTTCGTGGTGGTAGTGGGGAATGTCCAACGCCGGGCGCAAAAATTCAATCGGCGAGAGCCACTCGTGCGCATAGACCGGGTGCATACGCATAATCTTCCACTCTTCGTCGCTGAGCGGGCCAGGTTTGTGCAAGATCGAGTCGGGAATGCCGAGCTTGCCGATGTCGTGCAAAAGTGCGCCACGCCGGATGTGCATAATCTCAGCTTCGCCGATTCCCAGCAACCGCGCGAGTCGCACCGTCAGCTCTGCTACCCGGAGGCTATGCCCTTCGGTTTCGTGGTCGCGCAAGTCCAGTGCCTGCGACCAACCGGCTATCGTGGCGTCGTAGGCGCGCTCGATATCCCGCGCGGCCTGTAGGGCTTGCTCCTCGGAATGCTTGCGCTCTTCCAACAACAGCCGATAACGATTGATGCGCGTGATCGTGCGCACACGCACTTGCAGCTCCAGGCGGTCGATGGGCTTGGAGAGGAAGTCGTCGGCCCCGGCGGAAAGCCCCCGAATACGCGATTGTCGATCATCGAGCGCCGTCACCATCACGATCGGGATAATCGCAGTACTTTCCTGCGCGCGCAATCGCTGGCATACTTCAAAGCCATCAAGTCCCGGCATCATCACATCAAGCAGAATCAGATCCGGCGTATGTTTCTTCGCGAGGTCCAACGCCTCGAAGCTGTCGGCTGCCATCAACAAACTGTATCCTTGCGGCGTCAGCGCATCCAGGAGGATCTCGCGACCGTCCCTCTCATCATCGACGATCAGTATGCAACTGGCTTTATCCATCGCTTGCATCCTTTGCTGCGAGTTGATTGAGATTGGTCTCGATCAAGTTTACGAGTTCAACGAGGCGCACGGGTTTGCTCAAGTAGGCGTTGGCGCCGGCTTCCAGACAGCGCTCGCGATCACCGGGCATCGCCAGAGCCGTCAGAGCGATGATCGGAATGTGCGCCAGATCGGCGCTGGCGCGCATGCGGCGAATGGCTTCCATGCCATCAATGCCCGGCATTTGAATGTCCATCAACACCAGGTCGGGCGGTATATTGTGCGCGGATGCGAGAGCTTCTTCGCCGTCGCGGGCAATTTCGATCCGATAGCCCAGCTCTGTGAGATAGTCGCGAAACATCGTAATTGTTGTTTCGTTGTCTTCCGCCAGCAGTATAGTCATCGGCTGGTCGGCAAGCCCGAAGTCGCCTTGTCGTTGGGGATGTTCTCCTTGAAGGCGATTTACTGCTTCTTGCAGGGCCTGGTCAATCTGCGTGCGATCAACCGGCTTGAGCAGATATGCCGTGCTGGCCACTGCTTCTTTCTGGGCCAGCGTGTCGATGGTTGCGGCGAGAATGACGGGAACGCCCTGCGTGTCCAGATTGCCGCTGAGGCCCGTCAGGATAGCCAATCCCGGCGGATCGGGATACTCGGCGTCGAGAAAGATGACTTCCGGCTGGCGTCTGCGGACATAGTTCAGCACCTCTTCAAGCTTGCCTGGACGCATAAGCTCCGTTTCTTGATCGCCCATACACGTGGTGATCTGATCGGCAATAGCCTGATCGGAGGTGATAATCAGGGCATGTGTAATGTGTATTGCCGTTGGCGCCGGCGAAACCTGATGCTTGTCATCTTCAGATCCGGGAACATCGTCGGAGCTTGAACCGATCGGAGGTCGCCAGGGCAGAGACACGATGAAACGACTGCCCTGGCCCACGACGCTTTCCACCGAAACGCTGCCGCCGTGCAGTTCGGCCATACGCGCCACCAGGGCGAGCCCCAGGCCGGTTCCGTTATACTGGCGACTCAAACTGCTGTCCAGTTGTACAAATGGTTGAAACAGCCGCTCCATGTCAGCCTCGGAAATGCCGATCCCGGTGTCCCACACCGAGAAGTACGCGATCTCTATCTCGCTGTCGCCTTCAACCTCCAACCCAATCAGCCCGCCTTCGTTGGTAAACTTGACTGCGTTGGATAGCAGATTGACCAGAACTTGCTTGAGCCTGCGCCCGTCGCCTTGAATACGGGTCACTTCCGGGTCAATCCGCGTTGAGACAGTGATATTTTTCTTGCGCGCGGTCTGCATAATCAGGCGAACGCTAGACTCGCAGAGTGATTTCACCGATACATCGGTTGTATCGATATCCAACGTACCGGCTTCGATCTTGGCAACATCAAGGATGTCGTTGATCAGCGCCAGCAGGTGGCGTCCGCTCTCTTCGATCCGTTGCAGCGCTTGCAGTTGGTGTTCGTTGAGCGGGCCGTGCAGTTGTTCTTGCAACGACTCGGCATATCCCAGCACGGCGTTCAACGGCGTACGCAATTCGTGGCTCATCCCGGCCAGGAATTCATCCTTGAGGCGGGCGGCACGTTCGAGCTGGACGTTGAGCCGACGCAGGTCGATGGTCGATTCTTCGACGCGCTGAGCCAAGAGCGCACGCTCTTGCTCCACGGTATCAAACAGGCGGGCGTTGGTAATGGCCAGCGCGGCCTGATCGGCCACGCCCTGTATCAGCATCAACTCGTTTTCGGTAAACTCGCGCGTTTCGTCGAGGGGAAGAAGCGAAATTACGCCGATCAATTCGTTGTCACGCACCATATTTGCGCGGAGCATCTTGTGTCCAGCGGTGTCGGGTGAAAACCAGGGCGGTATCTGGACATCTAAAACTACCTGCACCGCCACCGTGCGCTCCAGATTGATCGTCTCGACATGGTAGGGACACGAATCGCGTATGGATTCCTCTGCCGACGCAGCGTGAATGCCCACGCCTCCGGCGTAGCACAGCTTTTGCTGTTGCTCGTCGTACAAGCAGATAAACGCGGACGGGATACCTAATATATCGATGGTATCTTCGCAAATCGTACGAAGCGTCGTTTGGAGATCCAGCCGCGCGTTTAAGTGCGCCGCGATCCGTGCCAGCGCCTCGGCACGCTCGGCATTCTGTTGGATGTGGATCTCGGCCAACTTCGCATCGGTGATGTCTTCCGAGACGCCTGCCACGCGGTAAACTTCGCCCTCTGCATTGCAAATTGGGAACAGGCGCTCGCGAATCCAGCGTATCTGGTTGCTTTCAGGAACGATTCGGTAGATCTCTTCGTATTCGGTCAGATAGTTGTTGCGGCGCGCTTCGGCGAGCGCAGCTACGACATGCGCGCGATCGTCAGGATGAATCACATCAAGGCGTGAAGCGGGATCGGCATAGACCTCGACATTCGGGCGTGACCAGAGATACTCGTAGGTCGGGCTGACATAGAGCAAATGTTCTTGATTCGGCGTCCACAGCCAGAAGATCTCGCGAATGTTTTCGGCGAGCTGGCGGAAGCGGGCCTCACTCTCGCGTAATGCTCCTTCGGTGCGATTGCGCTCGGTGATATCGTGGATGATCAAAAAGAACACATCTTTGTCCTGCACTTCAATCGGTCCGCTATAAACCTCTACATCGCGAATTTCGCCCGACCTAAGGCGTTGTGGGAAGATAAATGGCTTTTGGGGGCCTTGCAGGGCTTCGGCCATCCACTGCTCGATTTCTTCGTCAGACAGCAGGCTTATATCTCGGAAATACATCTTTTGCAATGCGCTGAGCGAATAGCCATAAAAGGCGCTGGCAGCCGCATTGGCTTCAAGTATCATTCCAGTGGTAGGGTTGATGACCAGCTTTACTGCGACATTGCGATCGAATAAGGCGCGATAGCGCTCTTCGCTCTCGCGCAGCGCCGCTTCAGCCTGGCGACGATCACTCAGCTCCTGCTTCATTGTTTTGTAGAGCCGGGCGTTGGTAATGGCCAATGCGGCGTAATCGGCCAGTTCTTGCGCGAATATCAGGTCTTCGTGCGTATAAGCGTCGCCTGACCGGTCGCGCGAGAGCCAGATCACGCCGGTTACTTTGTTATGCACGCGCATCGGGGCAATAATCAAGCTGGAAATGCCAACACGATCTACGTAGGGCAAGTAGGCTCGCGAGATGACCTTTTCCAATTTCTCCTGGTCGACTTCGGCGAGAAAAAACGGTTTGCCGCTGTGAATGGCCCATCCCGATAACCCATCATCAGGCCGTTGCAAAAAGACCGACGCGATCGAGCGAATGAGCGAGGCGCTGGCCGGGTTGGTATGGTGGAACGCGACCAGTTGCAACCATTGTCCCGAAAGCAAGCGGATCATACACAGATCGCCCAGAAACTCAGAGGCCCGGTGCGCGATGAGTTTCAACACGGCGTTGTAATCTAATCCCACCTCGGCAAGCGCGCGCGACAGTTCGGCCAGCATCTGGACGCGCTGGCTGTATTGTTGCAACCGGCGATTGACGCGCTTGTATTCGCTGATGTCGTACGCCATTGCCAATAAACAGGGTTCGTCGACGTCATCCAGCATGATCCGCGCAAATGAGATCTGCATATCCCGCAACGCACCGTTTTTGGTCCGAAATGCCAATTCCAGTCCCTCGATCGAATCTTGCGTTTGCAATACCTGCTGGATTTGCCGACGCTGGTCAGGATCAGGCCAGAGGTTCAGTTCTTCCGTTGTATGGTCAAGCAGTTCCTCGCGGCTGTATCCTGAAACACGAAGCACGTTGTTGTTGACATCGATAATACGACCATCGGCGAGAGTCGAAATAATGATGGAAATCGGGCTGAAATAAAAGATAATGGCGAAGCGTTGCGAAGCTCTGAGAGACGCTCGTTCCGCATACACCTGTTCGCTCACGTCTTTCTGGATGCCAATGAAGTGGGTGATGTCGTCATGGTCATCGTGCATCGGAGCAATCGACAGGCTGTTGAAGAACTTGCTTCCATCCTTGCGATAGTTGGTAATGACGGCGTTGCATGCCTGACCGTTCGCAATAGCTGCGCGGATGTGTCGGGCGACTTCGGGCTCGCTCTCCGGTCCTTGCAGGAAGCGACAATTCTTGCCGATCACTTCGTCGTAGGTGTAGCCGGTGAGGCGCTCGAAGGCCGAGTTGCAATAGACAATCGGGTTATCGGACTTATTCGATCCTGTAATCAAAATGCCGTCGTTGGTTGAAGCGAGGGCGCGGGTATAGATCTGCAATTCGTCGCGGCTGCGGCGTTGTTCTTCCCGCAAGCGGGCAAGCTCAACGGCGGCGTGAATAACTCTGGGCAAGCGCCGCATCTGGAGCGGCGTTTCCAGAATGTAATCGTACACACCGTATTCCAGCGCCTGCGCCGCGCGCTCTTCCTGATCCGGCGCGGCGACAACGATCACCGGCGCGTCGGAACAGTATGCGCGAACGTCGGCAATTTTCCGCTGGTCATCGCCGCTGTCGCCGTCGAGCGTGCAAAGCGTCAGGTCATAGCGTTTGTCGGCGTGGTGTGTTGCGAGTTCATGCGGCGAGGAAACGCTGATGATATGGAATGTCGCTTCAGCAGCGAGTTCGTTCCGTAGGATCGCGTGATCGTGTTCGGTATCAAAGACAAAAAGGATGTGTAGGGATGTCTGCATCGATAGCCTCCCCTCCTTGTGATGTGAATTATTATGCGGGCGCTTTCCCTTGATAGCGTTCAAGCACCCGTTGCAGTTGGCGCATACTCACCGGCTTGCCAAAATATTCATCGACGCCAGCGGCCAGAAAACGCTCGCGGTCACCGGGTTTGACCAGAGCGGTCATCACAATGATCGGTGTTGATCTGGCAAGTGTGGTGGTATTGCGAATACGCCGAATCATATCCAGGCAGTCGTCGCGCGGGGATCGCAGATCGACAAGTATCAGCGCCGGCGGCGTATTGCGAATAGTGTCGATCAATTCATTGCAATGTTGCAAGATCGATACGCGATATCCCAACTCCACCAGACGTTGCGCTGTGTTCTGGGCGATTCCTTGTTGACCATCGCTGATAAACAGAAGCGCCGCTTCCGTCGAGCGGATGTCTGATGGCGCGCATGATGGAGGATCGGAATCGGCCAGCGCGGCGGATGTTGATTCAGGTTCCCAGGGCAATGTGATGGTAAATGTGCTGCCGTGCTCAGATTCGCTTTCGGCGGCGATTGAGCCGCCGTGCAACTCGACGAAGCGAGCGGCGATTGCGAGTCCTAGCCCGGCGCCTTCATACTCTCGTCCGAGCCGACGATCGAGCTGGAAAAACGGTTTGAACAAATGCGGTTTGGCATCGTCGGAAATGCCGATGCCTGTATCCCAGACAGCAAAGCGGATGACATGTTGTTCTGGTTCGGCGGAAACGCGCAGACCGACTTTGCCGCCTTCCGGAGTGAATTTCACCGCATTGTCGAGCAAGCTAACCAGGATCTGCTTGAGGCGAGACGGATCGGCGTGCAGCGTGGTCGCTCGCTCATCCAGATCGATTTCACTCGCCACCCCTTTTTGCTCCGCCGTCTGTTGAATGCCTGCAATGCAGTCTGTACAGAGCGGCTCGATGGCTATATATTGCCGGTTCAACTGGATATGATCGACATCGACATAAATCAATTCGAGGATGGAGTTGATCAAGGATAGCAGACGCTGCCCATTCGCTGCGATCGTCAGCAGCTTTTCACGCTGGTGTGGATCAAGTCGTTGACGATGATCCTTGAGCAACACTTCCGTCAGAAACAAGATGACAGTCAGCGGCGTGCGTAGCTCGTGGCTCATCATTGCCATAAACTCATCTTTAGCGCGCAAGGCCCACGATAGCTCGGCGCTTGTCGCATGCAAAGCTTTATCGCTCTCTTCCGCACGCTGATTGAGCAAGTCGCGTTCTTCATACAGCGCGAATTCTTCACGTTTGTGGGTCGTAATGTCATACAGTGTTACCAGATAGGCAGCGTCGCCTTGCCATTCAATATCGGTGACGTGAAGCTCGGCGGTGCCAAGATCGTCGTTCTCCAGCACAATGTTGATCTCCAGAATCGCTCCCGATGGCGCCGGAATGCCGAAATGCTCGCCAACTAGCGAGCCGTGGCGCCGGAAATACGACTCCATCGCTGGGTTGGCTATGCGCACGATGCCGTCGCGATCCACAACCATAATGCCCTGGGGATGCTGCATAACAATTGTGCGGAAATCAGCCGGTTCCGATTCGGGAGGGAGAGCGGTTTCCTGGTTTGAGATGTCGGGCGCAGTGTCGGCGTGCGAACGCATCTGATTGATAAGCGTTGCAAATGCGGCGACCTTTGCTCGGAGCGTCGTCAATATTTGCGATGGCGGTATCGGCGCAGCAAGTGATGCCTCGATATCCTGGATCTGGTCTATGAGCTGTTGAAGTTGGATAGAGTTGGATTGAAGTGCGTTGTCGTCCATAGAACGCCTGCATCAGTGCATATCCTATCCGCTGGCATGGCGGATCATAATTATATGGATAGTATTACTTTTTGTTGTCAGGATCGAGATATGTTTGAATAACTTGCGCCAATCTCCTCATACTGACCGGCTTGCTCAGATAATCATTCGCGCCGGCTGCCAGACAGCGTTCGCGATCTCCCGGCATCACCAGCGCAGTCACGGCAACGACCGGCAAGGTTGCGAGCGCTGCGTCGGCGCGAATTCTGCGTATCGCTTCCAGTCCGTCTATGCCGGGCATTTGAATATCCATCAGGATGAGATCGGGCCGATCTTCTTGTATGCGCTGGATTGCTTCCTTGCCGTTCACCGCGATCATAACGTGGTAGCCCTGTCGTTCCAGATACCTGCGCATCATTTCAATGTTCGACAGATTGTCTTCCGCCAGCAAGATCCTGGGTGTTTCGCTATCGAATGGGCGCCCCAACGGCAGATGGGGCAATTCTATATGCCTCCGTTGTGAAATGAGCGGGGCGACCTTGTGCAGCGATTCTCGTAATTGATACCGTGAAAGTGGTTTCACAATATACTCTGCTGCTCCTAGCTCCAGCCCGCGAGGGCGATCATCAACGACCGATACCACAAGAGTCGGTATATCGCGGGTTTGCGGTTCCAGCTTCAGGGCCCGCAATAGATCCCAGCCGGACATATCAGGCAGGTTAATGTCGAGCATAATGATGTCGGGTTGTGTGGAAATTGCCTGTGGCAGCGCTTCTGCTCCGCGGGTGCAAACCGAGGCGTCGATGCTCAGTTCGCCCAGATAGCGGGTGATCTGTTCGATCGTCGGCGGTGAGTCCTCTATCACCAGTGATCGACGAATAATGCCGCCGAGATCGAGCGGTTTTGGCGCAACTGGCGGCTCGTGATCAACCTCGGCGATACTCGTTTGCGCCGACTCACTCCAGGGCAGTGTGACAATAAACCGGCTGCCCTGACCGACAGCGCTTTCAATTGTCACACTGCCGTTGTGCAGTTCGGTCAGGCGGGCGACGAGAGCCAGACCCAGACCGGTGCCCGGATACTGGCGTGTGAGACTGCTGTCAAGCTGGGTAAATGGCTTGAAGAGCCGTTCCTGATCTTCGGGTTCAATGCCGATGCCAGTATCCCAGACGGTGAACGTGACTGTATGATGTTCTCTATCGCCTTTGACCTCCAGCCCAATGCAACCGTTTTGTGGGGTGAACTTCACCGCGTTTGAGAGCAGATTGACCAGGATCTGCTTGAGGCGGCGCTGATCGGCCTGCACCGCAGTGACTGCGGGATCGATGGAACTTTCAACCGTCAGGCGTTTCTTCTCCGCATCACGCTTGATCAGCCGCAGGCTCGCGGTACACAGGCTGCCCACTGGTACCGTATCGGTGGCCAGTTTAACCTTGCCGGCCTCAATTTTGGCGACATCGAGGATATCGTTGATCAGATCAAGCAGATGGCGTCCGCTCTCTTCGATACTCTGCAGGGCAACACGCTGCTGATCGTTGAGCGTGCCATAGACGCCTTCCTGCAATACTTCAGACAGACCCAGCACAGCATTGAGCGGCGTACGCAACTCGTGGCTCATACTCGGGAGAAATTCGTCTTTCTGGCGTGCGGCGGTTTCGGCAGTCGCACGGGCGTGGCGCAGATAGGTTTCGACTTGCACCTGTTTGGTAACGTCGCGTATGATCGCAACAAATCCTTCGGGCTGCTGATCCGCCCCGAATATCAAGCGCATCCGATTTTCGACAAATATCCAGCGCCCATCGGCATGACGCACGCGATAGCGCGCTTCGGCAGTATGCGACTTGTTAATCGAAAGCTCCTCCAATGTATTTTGGAACGTCAGCATATCGTCGGGATGCACAAACTCCATCTCGTTGCGACCAAGCGAATCATCGACGGAGTAGCCCAGTATTTCGCTCGCCGATGCGCTAACCCATTGGATGACGCCATCCATATCGGCGAGCACGATGAGATCGGGCGAAGTATCGAGGATCGCGTGCAGCATTTGTTCGCTTGCCCGCAACGCTGTTTCGGCCTGCTTTTGCTCGGTAACGTCTTGTGTAGCGCCATAGATATGCGTTGTGAGTTCTTGCTCGGCTTGCCAGACGGCCCGGCTGTTGTCGCGCATCCAGCGGATATCGCCGTTCTTGGCAGCGATAACCCTATCAAGCGTGGTAGTGAACGTCTGGTCATCAAGATCGTAAAACACCTCGCGAAACGGGAGCCCGATGTAGATGCGTTGCCCAAAGAGCGCTTCAAAGCCCGCGTTTGCGAGACGAAAGATATAATCGGGGCCTTCCAGAACGCATATGCTTTTGGATGAACGCATCAACGCTTCGTGGATCAACATCTGCGCCGCCTGCGCTGCATCCGGATTTTGGAGCTGTTGGCGTTCCTGTTCCAGGCACTTCAAACGTTCTCGCAGCCGAACATTCTCTTCATAGAGATCTGCGGTGGTGAATAGTTCATTGCTCATATAATTCCCCGTGGGGATTCTCAAGTCGAATTCGGATCGACTCTATGCGGTTGTCGGTTTTGGCTTCCGATCCAGCTGTTCCATAGCCGAGCGGAGATCGCTGTAGGTGCGCATACCGGGTAATTCCAGTCCTAGCCCGACCACCGTCTGGGCCACTTCGGGACGAATGCCCACCAACGCTACTTGCGCTCCAAGCAGTTGCGCCGCCTGGACTACCTCCAACAGCCCTTGCGCGATCTGGCTGTCAACCAGCGGAACGCCGGTGATGTCGATCACCAGGCAGCGCGCCCGATCCTGTTCGATAGCGTGAAGCGCCTGCTCCCGTATCATCAGCAGGCGCTGGCTATCGAGCGCCCCAACCAGCGGCATAACCAGCGTCTGGTTTGTTACCGGCAGCACCGGCACGCTCAGTTCTCGGATGGCATCGCGCTGGCGGATATTCTCTTCCAGCAAGCGCTCCTGATCAGCGGCGTGTATTTGCACCTCGTGCAGCACACGTTGCAGTGCGGCGGTGCGCTCAGCGACCCGCGTTTCCAGCAGAGCCTGTGTTTCGCGGAGATCGGCGTTTGACGCGCACACACGCTCAAGCGTTGCATTGAGGCGGGCGCTATACTGCCAGATGAGCAGCAACGTCAGGCCCATCATCACGGCGACGCTGCCGACGTTAATGCCTCCAATGAGCCAATCGGGCGGGTCGGGGAGCAACGGGGGAATCACGTTGGCGTACCGAAAGGCGGTAACGGCAACCGCGATGATCCATACGCCGAAGCTCAACATAGCCAGATAGCGGCGACGCAAATAGGGCAATGCAACCATAATCGACAGTAGGGCGAAGAGCGGCAGGCCGACAGGCACGATGGGCAAGAATACAACAATAAACACCGCTGCAATGAGGAATGTTGAACTGATCAACATGACTGCACGCATCACTGCGCCTCGCTGTAACATAAAGCGCGCCAGAATGACGATTAAAGCGACGCCGATTGCCAGACCGCTCGTGTAGGCCATCAATGAGATGTGCTGCGTGAGGAACAAGAGGAACATCGACAGTGATACAAACAAGATGACGCCCAGAAACCAGTTTAGGAACTGACGTAATCGCGCAAGTTGGGCTGCATCCTCATTGTACGCCGATGTATTCGCAGGAGTTTCGCTCATCGGGTTGCCTCCTGACCAGGATGGAATTCCGCGGATTCGCGT
This sequence comes from Chloroflexaceae bacterium, assembly GCA_028282325.1. Classification (GTDB taxonomy): domain Bacteria; phylum Chloroflexota; class Chloroflexia; order Chloroflexales; family Chloroflexaceae; genus JANQID01. Next base: position 17,012 of record JANQID010000067.1, read on the forward strand.
TGTTTGCGTTATGTATCGTCGAGGTTACACGTTTGGGCGCAGATTCTCGTGCATCCTATTCGGCGACTGCCTCTGCATTCAGCGCTTCAAGCAGGCGTCGTGGCTGGCGACGGTAGTGCGCCCATGTCTGGGCTCCGCTGGCAATATCATCGAGAATATGCCACAGCGCGCGATTGGTCGGCGCAGCTACGCCAACTGCTGCGGCTTCGCGGGCAATGGCTCCGTAGTATGTGGCGCCTTCCGAGCGTGTGCGCCCTTGATGCAAATCTCGCTGCAGCGACGGCGCTTTGCCGCCGCGTCCTCCCGCGATCATTCGTTTCAACAACGGATGTAACGCGGTGAGCGGAAGATAGCGCATAGCCATAGCGAGCAGCGCGGCAGGATAACGAGGCAAATTCACCGGGCGGGCCCCGATGCGCTCCATCACCGCCAGCGCTTCGCGAAAGGCTTGGCGCTCCAGATCTACCAGGCGTCTATCGGCATAGACTTCATCAGCGGGTATATCAAGAATGGCCGCTGTCGCATTTGCGAGCATATTCAACAGCGCTTTTGACCATTTTAACGCACGATAATCAGCGTACTCGCGCACACGAAATCCGGCGTCGCGGAACGCCTGCGCCCAGCGTGCTGCATTGCCGGACATCATCGACGCCAGGCCAATGCCGCCGCTCTTGGTGACTGTTATGCGATCGGGCGCTTCCAGTTCAACCGAGCTGGTGATTACGCCGGCAATCACCCGTTCCGAGCTATAGAAATCGGCCAGCTCCTCTTCGTTGCCAATGCCGTTCTGTAAACTTAAAACCTGGCCTGGCTGTAGAGCGGCGAGTGTAGGCAATACGCCGGGGGTGTCATATCCTTTCACGCATATGATCGCCAGATCGGGCCTCTGAAACGCAGCCGGAAGCTCCGCCGGATTGGTATACGCCGCGACATTCGTCATCTCCTGCGTCCGGTTCGCCTCGGAGATGCGCAATGGGCGCGCTGCCAACGCTTGCGCTGTGCCGGCGCGAGCCAGCAACGCCGTCGCATGGTTGCTTTGCACCAGCCGCCCGGTTACGAGTAACCCGATTGCACCGCCTCCGATAACGACAATTGCCACGGTTTTGCTCCATAGATAAAAAAAAGGTTGACAGTCTGGTATTATAGCACACGGCATAGCGCGCGCGGCTAGCATTCGCAGCAATGTGATCATAGTTACTGAAAATAAGGGGTCAGAACCTATGTTCTTCCGGCATGGATGCCGTTATCGTGAATATATGCGTTTGATGATGGCAGCTCTGACATTCGTGCTGCTGGCTGGCGGTTGCGCTACGACGCCAATTGCACCGACGCCGACGGTCGCTGATATATCGACGCCGACCCGCCAGCCAGATTCATCGCCTGAAGCAGTGTCTTCGCCGATTCCAACCGCCGCGATGACGCCTGCGCCGACGCAAACCTCTACTCTGCTGACCCCGGCGCCCGCCACTGCGCAGAATATCACCGCGACAACGGTGACGGCGCTGCAACTGCTGGGCGATCTCGGCGTGGGTCGCGCGCTCCAGGCCGTAAGCCATCCCAACGGTAGCCAGCTTATTGTTGTGACGACAGCCGGACTGGCCTGGGTGTCGTTGCCATCGCTGCAAGTGACTCGCTTTGCGCCCATATCCGGCGCTATCGCTGATGCGCCTGGCCTGGCAATCAGCCCCGACGGGCAGCGTGTTGCCGTGATTACCGCGACAGGGACGGAACTGCGCCGATCTGCGAACGGCGAGCGGCTGGCCATGTTGCCGGGAACCAACCCTCGCTTCAGCCCCGATGGGCAGAGTCTGGCTACTGTTGTCGAAGCGGAGACTTCACGCGCGGTCTCGCGTATCTGGCGCAGCGCCGATGGCATACCTATCGCAACGCTCGATGGCGCGCATCCGGCGTTTCGCTCCGACGGGCGGATGCTGGCGACGGTTGAGCGATCAGACGCCGAGCAGTCGGTTACGCGCCTCTGGAATAGCGCCGATTGGTCGCCGGTTGCAGAAGTTGCCGGTCAAACGCCGGTGTTTAGTTCCGACAACAGCATGCTGGCGACGGTTGACGGCGGCATTGTACGGATCTGGCGGCTATCTGATATTCAAGTGCTTCGTGCAATCGATCTTCAGATGTCGTTTCCGCTGCGCATCGCGGCGGCGTTCAGCGCCGATGGGCAAACATTGCATGTTGTCGCTGGGCCTGACCTGCAAATCTGGAACATCGCCGACGGCGAAATGCAGGCGAGTTTTGCTGGCGTCGCCGATGCCGGCGGTTTCCCGAATGGACGTTTTAGCCCTGACGGCGCTGTGATTGCAACGTTCGACAACGGCCTGTGCGTATCCGGCGGTATTCGTCTGACGCGCATCGGCGACGGTCAGTTGCTCTACCAGGATCGTCGAAGCATAGCCGTCACATTCAGCGCTGATGGTTCGACGGCGATCCTGGTAACTTTCGGCGGTGCGGTGCGCCTGGTTGATCTGGAAGACGGATCGGCCGCCGATGTCGATCTCCCCGGCTATACGCACATCGCATTTGGGTCGGGCGGAAGAACCCTGGCTGTCGCCGCGCCGCGCCTGGGCGATGATGGCTTGCCGGAAACCGTTGTCACGCTATGGAGCGCGCCCGATCTGGAATTGCGCCGTACGCTTGATGGCGACGGCGCGCCGATCGGTCTTGCGTTTGACTCCGAAGGACGCCAGATCGGGCTGACCAGCGAATTTGGCTGCGAGGGCGTCGCCGCAACAGCCCTGGTCTGGGATCTGGTTGACGGCGGCCCGCCGCGAGATGTGTGGCGCAACAGCTTCGGCCCATTTGACATTGTGTGGACAGCCAATCCACCGACCGATGCGGCGGCGTGGTTCGCTCCTAACAACGCTACTGGGAGACCTGAACTCCAACTCTGGAGCAGCGCTGCGCTTACAACAACCTTGCCATTGCCGATTATCGGGGTTCAGCTTGAACCGGAGCGGGCGAGCGTGCTATCCTTCAGCCGTGACGGGCGGCGTCTGGCTGTCGGTGATGTCGATGGCAAGATTCACCTGTTCGATGTGACAACGGCGCAGCGCATAACATCGCTGGTAGCGGGCGGCGCGATATACGATCTAGAGTTTAGCCAGGACAGCGCGTTGCTCGGCGCCCGGCATATTGACGGCACGATCAACGTGTGGCGATTGGATCCGCCTACGCCGCTCATAACGCTCAGCAGCGATCCGCTTCCGCTTGACTGCTTCGATTACCAACATACCGTAGGCAACTTCACATTCATCGCCGACAATCAATTGCTGGCGGTCGGCAGCGACGATGGGGCAACATTCTATCGCCTGAATGACGGTCAGGAAATCCATCGCATCGATGTCGTGGCCCAGGTTATTGTAGTTGATCCAACCAATCGGCTGATGGCGCTTGTCAATGACGAGCGCGTCACGCTGTGGGCTGTGCAGCCGCAGCACTCTGGCGAATAAAAGCGGACAAAACCATAAAAAATTCTCAGGTACAACGCGCAAAAATAGCGTATAATATCGGAGGGGGAGGCGTTCAAAGTTGTTCGTCTCAAACACATTACTTGCTCAGACAAACCGCCTGAACCGGCAATGTTGCGCCGGATGCTCAGACGGTACGGCGAAAGGGTTGTGAACATGCACACCTGATCGCACCAGGTATAGAGGCGCGGGGAATGCCGGAATATGCACCTAGTGCATTCGGCATTCTCCGTTTTTGTTTATCGCCGCCGCTTCATATAGTCTGGGCATTACCAAGGAGCGAGCAATGACAAGGACTTACTGTTTGAATTGCGGCCATCATATGGAACAACGCATCATCGATGGTCGCACGCGAGAAGTGTGTTCGGCGTGCGGAAATATTTTCTACCGCAATCCGGTGCCGGCGGTTGGGGTGGTGGTGACGATTGATGACGATGTGGTGCTGGTCAAGCGCAAGGTTGATCCCCAGGCCAAACATTGGGCGCTTCCGGCGGGGTACATGGAATTGAGCGAGAGCGCTGAGGAAGCAGCTATCCGCGAGTGTTACGAAGAGACCAATCTCCAGATCCGAATCGATCGTCTGCTCGGCGTGTATTCCTTTGGCGTAGGGAAAAGCAGCGGGCTGGTGATCATCTATGTGGGGACGATTATCGGCGGCGAGTTGTGTGCGAGTGACGATGCCAGCGACGCCCGGGCTTTTCCAATCGATGCGTTGCCTGAGCCGATGGCGTTTTGCACCCATGTCCGCGCGCTTGAACGCTGGCGGCAACAGCAACAATCCGCCGAGAAGCACGTTGATATGCTTGCGCATCTCGATTATGGCGCCGTGGTGCGCCTCGCGCGACGCGACGACGCAAACTCGGTGTTGACGTTGGTGCAGTTCCTGCCGCGCAATGATGGATATGGCAAAGATTACCATGTTTTTGTTGCGGCTGTTTTTCACGAACGGCTGAATGATCCGGATCGTCCGATCTTGATAGCCGAGGTTGGCGGCGCCCCGGCGGGCTTTGCCACGCTGAGTTTTCATCAGACGTTGCGCGGCTGGAGCGCTGCCATTGATGATCTAGCGGTGAAACCAGAATATCGACGGCAGCGCATCGGACAGGCTCTGGTTGAGGCGGCGGTTCGGCTTTCCCAGGCGCGCAATTGCCATACGCTCCACCTGGATACGATTTCGGGAGCGCCGGAAGCGCAAGCGTTTTATCACGCGTGCGGATTCGCCGACGGCTGTGTCGCAACGTTACGCGTGCGCTAGGTTCGATCAGGAAAGCGCCGATGTGTCGCCTGCCGTATCGAGATACCCACGCTCGCGGCAGGCGGCCACAAAACGCGCGTAGTGCTCTTGATAGCGTGCGGCGTCGAGGCGCGGCTCGATAATGGCGCGCATACGTGTCATCGCTCGCGTCGCGCTGGACAGGTCGGGGTAAAGCATCGCGCTGGCGGCCAGCACGGCGGCCCCAAACGCCGCTTCGGTTTGCTCGGGCGCCAGCAACGATCGCTCCAGCACATCGGCGCGAATCTGGGACCAGACCTGGCTACGCGCCCCACCGCCGGTGATACAGATCGGGCTGTCGATGCGCGCGCCAAGCCCTTCCAGCGTGGTATAGCCGAGCCGTTCCAGGTAGGCGACGCCTTCCAGGCATGCCGTGTAGTGCAAAGGCGAACCTTCAGCTACTGCCTGCTCGTCGAGTAGAAAGCCACGGGCGTCGGGGCGTGCGAATGGGAAGCGTTCGCCGACGCGCTCCAGAGGATAGCAGATGACGCCGCTCGGCGTGAGCGCCGCCGCCTGGCGATCAAGCGCAACCAGATCGGCGCCGGCGAAACGGCGCGCCAGCGTTTCGCCGCCAGTGCTGCTCGCCCCGCCGGGCAGCCACATACCCATCGGATGGCGATGGGAGTAGACCCGCCCCTGCGGATCGCGCAGCAGCTCCGCCGTTACCCCGCGAAACACCAGCGTCGTCCCCAAAACGCTGAGCCATTGCCCCGGCTCGGTCGCCCCGCCGGCGATTTGCGACGCACAGCTATCGGTCATCCCGGCAACTATCGCCAGCCCGACGGGCAACCCCGTCTCTTCGGCGGCGCGCGCGCTGACCTGCCCGATCACGGCGCCTGGTCGGGTAATGCGCGGGAAGTGGTCGAGCGGCAACCCCAACTCAGTCTCGATAAAATCAGGCCAGCGCTCATCGATCAGGTCATAGCCGCTTTTGAGCGCGTGGCTCCAATCGCTCACGCCATAATCGCCGGTGAGCTGTCCGATCAATACATCGGCGGCGTGGGCGAAATAGCGCGCCGCGGCGAATGTATCCGGTTCGTTGCGTTGCAGCCAGAGCAGCTTGGGCAATCCGAACGAGGCATCGAAGCGATAGCCCAGCCGCCGGGTGAATGATTGCCCGATGCTGTTGATATGCGCCGCTTCGGCAGTCGCCCGCCGATCGCTGTACATCAACGCGGGACGCAGCGGGCGACCGCGCTCGTCAAGCGGGCAGATCGTGCCCGATGTCGCGGTGATCGCCAGGGCGGCGAGATCGTCGCAACGTTCGCCGAGCGCAACGGTGACTTCACGCAGCCCGGCAGCGACAGCCGACTGCCATTGGCGCGGATCCTGCTCGAACCCGCCATCCGCGGCGCTTGACGGCGGCGGAAAGGTATGCGACGCCTGGGCGATTACCTGGCCGGCGCCATCGGCGACGATCACTCGTGCGCCCTGGGTGCCGATGTCGATCCCCATCACCAAGCCGGCCTGCAGCTGTATCGAAGGACGACCCATTGCTTGCTCCTTCTCCCATCTTCTCATGCCGACGGCGGTAGTATAAGCCAAACGCGCGGCCTGGATCACTCTTTGTACATAGTGTCTAATCGAAAGACGCCGCGAATGTAACTATACGTACTATAGACTCTTGACGAAAGGTTTGGTATTGTATGTATATCAAAACCACAGTTCTGATACAAAGCCTATACCTCAGGCAAGATCGATGTCACTCTTCTACCTGCGCTGATGCAGTCGACCAGTACTCTGCGCACTGACGCATTCCTACCCAATGAAGGTTTTTGGCGTAACGATGTATAAAGGTATGAGAAGGCCCCCGCACCGCTGGCACCGGCCGGGGACCACGACACCGGCAGTGTGAGTGCCGATGCGATTGTATGATACCACATACGCGCATCCCCCTCACATGTACCCTTGCGATGATCTGGTTTTGGGACGTCTCCGCGCCGCTGGCACCGGCCGGGGACCGTTGAAACGTGAAACGGCGGTGTGAGCGCCGATGTAACAACAGCATGCATATGCTGACATCTCCTCACCCGCCCTCATAACAAGGAGGGCGCAATGGCCAGAATCTTCACGACGGCGACGCTTCCAGCCGCGTTAGCCGATTGGTTTTCCCACCACCACGACAGTAGCGTTAACTGAATGCAGCAGCCGGGACTGTAAGTGCAGGCGTGAAGCGTGTTTCGCCTGCGCGCAAAGGCCCGGCAAACCGAACGGACCGGGATCGGGTTCGCACCGTGTTTGACATCCGCCGCGCACCATCGCGAGGGGCTTCCTCGGCGCGCCTTATGTCATACGAGTGACGAGCGCCACAGCTATGCCGCCGGAAACGGAGGCGTATGGCTCCTGCGCACCAGGCTACGATCCGGCGCGTTTCGGATCGGTTCTCGGTTCCCAGAGCAAACATTTTAGCGAGGAAGACAACGATATGCGACAGGTAGCATTTTACGGAAAAGGCGGCATCGGCAAATCGACGACGCAGCAGAACACAGCGGCAGCATTAGCAGCGCAAGGCAACCAGATTATGATCGTCGGCTGCGACCCCAAGGCCGATAGCACGCGCTTGTTGCTGCGCGGCCACCGGCAGACGACAGTGCTCGACACCATTCGCGACTTGGGCGACGCTGACAAGGTAACGTTGGACAAAGTAATTTCCAAAGGCTATGGCGAAATCAAGTGCGTCGAGTCGGGCGGTCCGGAGCCGGGCGTCGGCTGTGGCGGGCGCGGCGTCATCACCGCCATCCAGACGCTGGAGCGCCTGGGGGCTTACGAAGACGATCTCGATTACGTGTTCTACGACGTGTTGGGTGACGTGGTCTGCGGCGGTTTTGCTATGCCGATCCGCGAGGGGTACGCCGAAGAAATCTACATCGTCTGCTCCGGCGAGTATATGGCCCTCTTCGCCGCCAACAACATCAGCCGGGGCGTGCGCAAATTCGCCGAACGCGGCTATGCCCGCCTGGGCGGTCTGATCTGCAACTCGCGTATGGTCGAGAACGAGCATGAACTGGTCAAAGCGTTCGCCGAACGTATCAATACCCAGCTGATCCACTTCGTCCCGCGCAGCAAAGACGTGCAACGCGCCGAAATCAACAAGCAGACCGTGATCGATTATAACGCCGAACTCAACCAGGCTCAAGAATACCTCACCCTGGCCGAGAAGATCGACGCGAACGAGATGTTCACCATCCCGACGCCGATCTCGCAGGATGAACTCGAAGATTTGATGCGTTCCTACGGCATCATTGACTGAGTGTCGCCGCGCGGACGCCAACAACCAGGAGATAGGAAGGAACTCGTATGAACATGAAAATGATCCGAGCTATTGTTCGCCCCGAAAAGGCCGAGAACGTCGCTGCATCGTTGGCGGCTGCAGGCTTCCCCGGCCTGACAAAGGTCGATGTCTACGGGCGTGGTCGCCAACGCGGCCTCACCGTCGATAACGTGCGCTACGAAGAACTCTCGAAGACATTGCTGATGCTAGTTGTCAATGACGATGATCTGGAGAAAGCGATCAATACGATCGAGGTCTCGGCGCTCACCGGCAACATTGGCGACGGCAAGATTTTCGTGACGCCCGTCGAGAAGACCTACACCATCCGCACCGGAAAAGAGGAGTTGTAGCGATGAAGGAAATTATCGCCCTTGTGCGTATGAACGCCGTGCAGCATACCCGCGACGCATTGGCCGAAAAAGGCTACCCGGCGATGGTTGTCACGAATGTGATGGGGCGCGGACGGCAGAAGGGTTTGCACTACGAAATGCATGCCAGCCCCAATGGCGGCGTCGAGGTGGGCACGCTGCACTTCTTGCCTAAGCGTATGATCAGCATCGTTGTTGCCGATAATCAGGCGGACGATGTCATTCAGACCATCATCGACGTGAACCAGACCGGCAATATCGGCGACGGCAAAATCTTTGTCTGCCCCGTCGCGGAGGTTATACGCATTCGAACGCGCGAGCATGGGGCCAGGGCTATTGCTTAGAGCCGGCTGCGCAGCGCAGTATCGGCGTCGTGCCGGTTGCACCGTGGAGAATCGACTCGCATATGAGGTTTGTTATGGACTATTCAGGTACGCTGGCTGGACAACAGCATTTGCTTCCCACGGCGGAGATCGCCGCACGGGTGGCCGAACACCCCTGCTACAGCAAAGAGGCGCATGCTCGCAGCGGACGCATCCATGTTCCGGTTGCGCCGCGCTGCAACATCCAGTGCAACTACTGCACCCGCAAGTTTGCCTGTCCGAACGAGAACCGCCCCGGCGTCACGACAAAAGTCGTGTCGCCCAATGAGGCCGTCGTCACCATCCGCGACGCGCTCGCCAGGGAGCCGCGGCTGAAAGTGCTCGGCGTCGCCGGGCCCGGTGATGCGCTCGCCAACCGGGCGACGATCGAGACGTTCGAGAAGGCCAACGAGGCGTTTCCCTTCCTGACGCGTTGTCTGTCAACGAACGGGTTGTTGTTGCTCGACATGATCGACGATATTGAACGAGTCGGCATCACAACGCTGACCGTCACCATCAACGCCGTCGATCCCGATGTCGGCGAGCGCATCTACTCGCACGTTCGCTATCGCGGCAAAACCTATCGCGGGCGCGAGGCGTTCACGCTGCTCAACCGCAATCAATTGGAAGGACTGCGCCGGGCCGCGTTGCGCGGCATGATTGTCAAGGTGAATTCGGTGCTGATCCCCGGCGTCAACGATCACCATCTGATCGACGTTGCACGCATCGTAAAAGCGCTGGGCGCCTATATCCTGAATATCATCCCGGTTATTCCGCTGGCGAAATTCGCGCATGTGCAACCGCCGACCGATGAAGAGGTCAACCAGGCGCGGGATGCATGCGAGACGGTGATCAGTCAGTTTCGCAATTGTCTGCGCTGTCGTGCTGATGCGATCGGCGTACCGGGCGAAGAGGGCTGCGGAAGCGGCGCGCTTGATCAGACATGCTCACCGCGATTTCTGCGCGACAAGCCCGTTTTCCGTCTTCAGAAGCAGGAAGCCGTCGGATAACGTGCTCCAGGCGCTTGACCACAAAGGAGGTTGTGATCTATGACTACCGAAGAATTTCGTTTTCAGTGTAATACAACCCTGCCGGAGCGTGCGCCGCACGTTGCCGTCAAAGGTTCCTGCGGCTGCGTTCGTGCGGACGGCGCCGGGTGTTTTATCTCCAGCAACGTCGCCACTACTCCCGGCGATATGACCGAGCGTGGCTGTACCTACGCCGGTTGTCGTGGCGTGGTGGGCGGCCCCGTGCAAGATGTGATCCAGCTTACCCACGGCCCCATCGGCTGCGCCTTTTTCTCGTGGGGCTATCGCCCGCACGTGGCCGACGACGATTTTCATATGAAGTACACCTTCGTTACCGATATGGACGAGACCAACATCGTCTTCGGCGGCGAGAAAAAGCTGCTTCAATCCATCGTTGAGGCGGCAAACGAATTTCCCGATGCGAAGGGCGTCTTTGTCTACAACACCTGCTCCACAGCGCTGATCGGTGACGACGGCAGAGATGTCGCCAAACGCGCGACCGAGATGATCGGCAAGCCAGTCGTCTTCTTCGAGTGCGAAGGCTTCCGCGGCGTCAGCCAATCCGCCGGGCACCACATCGGGAATGAGACGATCTTCAAGGAGTTGGTCGGCTCGGTCGATCCAGAGGGCGACTTCTCGCGGGCGATCAACATTGTCGGCGACTATAACATCAAGCACGATATGCGCACCTTCGAGCCTTTGTTCGAGGAACTGGGCGTGAAGATCTTGACCCGCTTCACCGGCAATGTCAGGGTCGATCAGTTGAAGTCAATGCACAAGGCCGCACTCAATGTCGTCCACTGCGCCCGTTCGGCAACCTACATCGCCGAAATGATGCAGACGAAATACGGTACGCCTTTCATCGATGTGACGCTGTTCGGCATCAAGGCGATCGCGCAGGCGCTGCGCGATACGGCGACCTTCTTCGGGCTGGAAGAACAGGCCGAGCGCATCATCGAGCGCGAACTCGCCAAGATCGAACCTCAGATCGAATACTACCGCCAGCGTTTCCAGGGCAAGCGTGTCTTTGTTTACCAGGGCGGTCCGCGCGCCTGGCACTGGATCGAGATGTTCCGCGAGTTGGGACTGGAGACGATCGCCGCCGCGACGACCTTCGGCCACGAGGATGACTACGAGAAGATCTTCAACCGCATCCAGGTCGGTGGTCTGGTGGTTGACAACCCGAACGTGCCAGAGATTGAGGAAATTCTGACCCAGATCAAGCCGGATGTATTTGTATCTGGCAACAAAGAGAAATATGTCGCCTACAAATTGGGCGTGCCGTTCGTGAACGGGCACACCTATGACACCGGTCCCTACGCGGGTTTCTCCGGCATGGTTCGCTTCGCCCGTGACATCGACAAAGCGATTTCTTCGCCGATCTGGAAGCTGTTGCACGCCGAGAGCCGGCCGGCGCCGGAATCTTATGCCGCAGCGGCGGATTAACGTCCTGGAAAGGAAATCTTGCAATGACTGTCGTAACCAAACAAGAGCGGGCGGTCGCGATCAACCCTACCCGTGCCTGCGCGCCGATGGGCGCGATGCTTGCCGCTTACGGAGTCCACGGCGCGATCACGATTAACCACGGCTCGCAGGGGTGTGCTACCTATCCGCGGCACCAGATGACCCGCCACTTCCGCGAACCGGTGGAAGTCGCCACCACCTCGCTGACCGAGAAAACAACGGTGTATGGCGGGCGCGATAACCTGATGGCGGCGATAAAGAATATCTGGGAACGCTTCCGTCCGACGATGATCACCATCTGTTCGACGTGCCTCTCGGAAACGATCGGCGATGATGTGTCCTCGATCATCGCCGAGTTTCAGGAAAGCAACCCGGATGTCACGATCCCGATACTGTCGGTGAAGACGCCATCATACGTTGGCACGCATACCACCGGATTCGACAACTTCCTGAAGGAAATTGCAGCGACGATGCCGCATCGCCGCAGCCGGGGCGACGTCAACGGTCGCGTGAACATTATGCCCGGCTGGGTCAATCCCGGTGATATCCGTGAGTTGAAGCATATCGTGCGCGAGATGCAGGTCGATGGGTTGTGGCTAACCGATTACGCCGATACGCTTGACGGCGGCTACTACTCCCCGCGCCCGCATTTTCCGCACGGTGGCACGACAATCGAGGAGTTGCGCGACTCGTCGCGCTCGTTGGCGACAATCGCGTTGCAAAAGCATGTGGGCGGTGACGCCGCCCGTCTCTACAAACGTCGCTACAATGTGCCGGCTCACGTCCTGCCGATGCCGATCGGTCTGAAGAATACCGATACCTTCATCGACACCATGACCAAGATTACTGGCAATTTGCCGTCTATCGAAGTCCAGGCTGAGCGCGCCCGGCTGCTCGATGTCATCGTGGATACGCATATGTTTAACACCGGCCTGAAGGCGGCCATCTACGGCGATCCGGATCTCGTCGAAGGACTGGCGCGCCTGGTCGCCGAGATGGGGATGCAGCCCCGGTTCGTGCTGATCCCGTCGAACTCGCAGAAATGGGCCGACGATATGACCGCCCTTGCCGACGAGATGGGCGTGGATATGGAAATTATGCTCAAGAGCGACATGCACGAGTTGCACAAGCGCATCAAGGCCGAGCACGTCGATCTGCTCATCGGCCATTCCAAGGGCAAATTTATCGCCGACGCCGAGAAGATACCGCTCATTCGGGTTGGCTTCCCGATCGAAGATCGCTTCGGCTATCACCGTCGGGCGGTGGTCGGCTACAAGGGCGCAATGTATCTGATCGATGAGATCACCAACGCAGCGCTGGAGAAGCGCGGCAATGTGGTGAGCAATACGTTGATGGAGATCGATCTGCTGCCGGCGGAGTCCACGAACGGCAATGGCTGCCGGGTGAATTTCAACGGCAAACATTCCATAACCGAGAATCCAGCATCCGAAGATTGATAGACAAGGGGACTGTCGGGTCTGCCTGGCTTTTGCATCGCGTCCGTTTGCGTTCCGACGAAGACCGAGATGGGCCCGGTTTGGATAGTATGAGGAGGATTGACAATGGACTACGATGAATTGGTCGATATGAGCGACGGTGTGAACATCACCGAAAACGGCGACTATCTGTGCATTCAGTATGCCGATCATCCACTCCACGTCTATCGGCGCGTGCCGCCCGGCAAGAAGCTGCATCCTTCCATTGCGTGCGCCGAGCACAACGGAACTCTGTATAGCCTGGACAGGATCGAAGACGAGAAGGAGTTTGGGGACGCATCATCATGGTAGACGCATCAACGCAGCCGCAGTTTTGTGCGTGTACGCTCAAGCTTAATCTCAAGTCGCCGCGAATTGGCCAGCGGGTGCGTGTCACTATGCTCAAGGAAATCGTGAGTTGGGATGGTCCGCGCCGGGTCGTCATCGCTGCCGGCACGGTGTACGAGGGCGTCGTGGTCGGTGTTGACCATGAAGGCTTTTTCGATATGCTGACCGACGTCGGTCAGCGCAAAGGCTACTACATCGAAGATGCGACCATCCGCGTCGAACGGCTGGAGGCGGTCAACGCGGCGTAATCGCGCCGTGTTGACTGCGCCAGCTTGTCTCGGCTCCGTTCTTTGCCTGCCTATTCAAACTTTGAGTACTCGCAAAATCAGGATACAATGATCGTAGGGGAAGTTGCTAAACATCATTACCGTCAACCTGGTCTTTGCCGGTTCGCGCTATCTCGCTGACGAGATCGCCCAGGGCGCGCCCGCCGATGTGTTCGCCTCGGCCAACCGGAGATTGATGGCGCCGGTAATGCGCGCGGGGCGTATGTCGAACGACAGCGGGCGCGTGTTTGCGCGTAATCGGCTGGCAGTTGTCGCCCAGAAAAACAACCCGGCCCAACTCGCAACGCTGCGCGACCTGGTGCGGCCCGGCCTCAAGATCGCGCTGGGGACGCGCTCAACCGGAATCGGCGCCTACGCGCTTGATGTGCTGACGAAGGCGGAACAACTCGGACGCATCGGCGTACCCGATCGCGAGGCGGCGCTCCAGAACGTGGCGTTTTACGAGCGCGATGTGCGCGCCGTGCTGTCAAAGGTGATGGTTGGCGATGCCGACGCGGCGTTCGTCTACACGTCGGATTGTCACGACGCCGCAGACGAGGCCGCCGCTTCGATCATTTATCCGCTGGAAGAACTCTGGTTCAACACGGGATAAGGCCTGCGTCCGGAAACTCGGCGGGCGCTGATCCGCCGCAATGAGTTTCACCGGTGATGCATAGGGATCTTGATCTGCAACGCGCTTTTGCTATCGGTATCGGCGTTTTGTTCGTCGCACTGCGGCTGGCCGCCTGTGGCCAGCCGTCTGTGCCCGCACCCGATGCGCCCCTCCCGTCGCCAACCGCGAGCGACGATGTGATCGTCTTTGCCGCCGCTTCGCTGACCGAGTCGTTCACCGAGATCGGCCGGGCGTTTGAGGCGGCTCACCCCGGCGTCACCGTCATCTTTAACTTTGCCGGATCGCAGCAACTGGCCCAGCAACTTGGCCAGGACGCGCCCGCCGATGTGTTCGCCTCGGCGAACGTCGCGCAAATGCAAGTCGCCATCGATGCCGACCGGGTGGACAGCGGCGCGCAGCAGACCTTCGCCCGCAATCGTCTCGTCGTGATCACGCCCGCCGACAATCCGGGCGCGATCACAACGTTGAATGATCTCGCGCGCCCGGGGTTGAAAATTGTGCTGGCCGCCAAGGATGCGCCGGTTGGCGCGTATGCGCTCGCCTATTTGGAGAAGGCCTCGCAAGCGGCGGAATTCGGCGAAGGCTATCAGAGTAATGTACTAGGTAATGTTGTTTCGTACGAAGAAACGGTGAAGGCGGCGCTGGCCAAGGTTGCGCTGGGCGAGGCCGACGCCGGCATTGTGTATGCATCCGACGTAACGCCTGATCAAGCCGCGCAGGTGCAGACGATCGCGATTCCTGACGATCTGAATACCATCGCCGTGTATCCCATCGCGCCGGTGAGCAATAGCAACCGGGCGCAACTGGCCCGGGCGTTCATAGACTATGCGCTCTCCGCCGATGGTCAGGCCGTGCTGGAGAAATACGGTTTTATCTCGGCGTTACAATAATAAGAAACTGTCTGAAAAGACTGGGCCAGTCTTAAAACCGGCCTACCAGTGAACGTCTGAGCGCAATTTCCGCCGAAGACTTCTCCAAACGTTTGTGTGGAAGACTGGCCTAGTCTGTTTTCTGCCACTCTTCAGACAGGTTCTAAGGTGAGAGGTATGGCAGTTCAGCAAATGCAGCGAGTTGCAGCGGGCACGCTGCTCCGCCGACGGCGGTTGAATAGGCTCGTGCTGGCGTTGATGGCGGCACCTCTGCTGGCGTTCGTATTCCTGCCGCTGGCGTCGCTCATCCTGCGCACGGGACTCGACGCCTTGAGCGTTAATCTGTGGAATGCGGCGGTGCTCCAGGCGGCGGCGTTGAGCATGGCGACAAGCGCGACGGCGACGCTGTTGACGATCGGGTTCGGCACGCCGCTTGCCTATTTGCTGGCGCGCTATCAGTTTCCGGGGCGCACGCTCGTCGAGACGTTGTTGGAACTGCCGATGGTGCTGCCGCCCGCCGTGGCCGGGGTCGCGTTGCTGATGGCGTTTGGGCGGCGCGGCGTGCTGGGCGTGCATCTCAGCGACCTCGGCGTGGAGATCGCCTTCACCCAGGCGGCGGTGGTGCTGGCCCAGTGTTTCGTCGCCGCGCCGTTCTATGTCCGTGCGGCGGTGGCAGGCTTAGCGCAGATCGACCGCGATGCCGAGCAGGCCGCTGCCGTCGACGGCGCGGGGCCTTGGATCGTCTTCACGCGCATCACGCTGCCGCTGGTCTGGCCCGCGCTGTTTGGCGGCGCGGTGATGACCTGGGCGCGTGCGCTGGGCGAGTTCGGCGCGACGATTATCTTCGCGGGCAATTTCCCCGGTCGCACCCAGACGATGCCACTGGCCATCTACATCGGATTCGAGCTTGATCTGTATGTCGCGTTGACGTTGTCGATCATCCTGCTCGCGTGTTCGTTCAGCGTCCTGCTGATTGTCAAAGGTCTGCTGCGCCAGCGGGTCGGCGAGATCTAGCCGCGCGGCAACAAAGGAAAGCTTATGCCGGTATTCATTTCTGACGAGGAGATCGAGCGCTTCATTCGCGAGGATGTCGCATATTTTGATCTGACAACCTTCGCGCTGGGTATCGGCGCGCTGCCGGGCCGGATCACGTTTGCAACCCGTCACGATACGGTGGTATGCGGCGTGGAGGAAGCCGGACGCGTGCTGACAAAACTCGGCGCGATTGCGGACATAGCGCATGCCAGCGGCGAGCGTCTCCCGGCGGGGACGCTCTTTCTCGCGGCGACCGGCCCCGCCCAAACACTGCATCAAGGCTGGAAAGTCGCGGTCAATCTGCTCGAATATGCATCGGGGATTGCCACACGCGCGCGTGCGATGGTCGATGCGGCGCGGAGCGTGAATCCGGCAGTCGGTGTTATGACGACGCGCAAAACGTTCCCCGGCAGTCGGGCGCTCGCGATCAAGGCGGTGCTATCCGGCGGGGCGATGCCGCACCGGCTGGGGTTGTCGGAAACCGTATTGGCGTTTGATCAGCACCTGGCGTTTCTCGGCGGCCTGCCCGGTTTGCTCCGACAGCTGGATGATGTGCGCCGCACCTGCCGTGAAAAGCTGATCGGCATCGAAGTTACCGGCCCGGATGACGCGCTGACCGTCGCGCGGGCCGGCGTGGACGTTATACAGTTCGACAAACTCGCCCCGGAGACGCTGGCCGAGATCGTCCCACGGCTGCGTCAGATCCGGCCACATGTCGTCCTCGCAGCGGCGGGCGGCATCGCGCTTGACAATGTGCGCGCGTATGCCACGACCGGCGTCGATTTACTGGTGACTTCGGCGCTGTATTTTGGCAAACCGGCGGATATTGAGGCCAAGCTGACGCCGGAATCCGACGCTGCCGGTTCCGCGCTCCCGACGACCCGGCGGCGCTGAACGTTCCCGCCTCACTCCTGCAAGAGATGTTCGACGCGCTGGTGTAAACAACATGAGCCAATCTATGCACCGGCAGCCGCCTAAAGCCTGACCGGCTTCGGCGAAATACTCCGGCGCGACGGTGGCGTGATCAGATCAGATGACGCCACACTACGCCTCAAAGAAGCGAGCTGTCGGGGTTGGAAATTGCGGGATGACCTGCGATGGCAGCTTCGCCTGGCCGCGAAATACTCCTAGAGAGCGGTAGGCGCCTCGGTCAAGGACGAGCAGCTCGACGGTTTGTGCGCTCGGGTCGGCCACCCAGTACTCGGAGATGCCAGCTCGGGCGTAGGCGTCCTGCTTTTCGCGTCGGTCATAGCCAGCAGTGCTCGGCGAGGCGATCTCGACCACCAGGTCCGGCGCGCCAACGATGCGGCTGGAGGTAATAATGGAGAGATTGGCGTTGAGTATCACGACGATATCCGGCTGCACCACCGTTCCTGGATCAAGTTCGGCATCGGTTGGCGCGGCAAACACCCGACCTTGTCCGGCGAACTCGACATAATTCATCAGGTGGGCCATAATACGAGCGCTCGCGCCCTGATGTCCAGTGTTCGGTGCGGGCGTCATAAACAGCACCCCGTCAATAACCTCATAGCGCTGGCCGTCGTCCGGCAGCGCCGCGTAGTCGGCATAGGTCCAGCGACCCTGCGGCGGGCCGGGCGTCTGGTCGGCGGGCATGACGGTCGGCAGCACATCGACGATTGATGTCATAGCTGTCTCCTCCGGCGTTCGTGTGGTCAATGGCAAGTGTAGTATAGCACAGGCGCGGCGGTTGAAATTTGAAGGCTTATCAATAATCGTTTAAGAATAATAAGGATATTTATAGGGTATCATTTAATATGAAGGTCATGTACACGAAAAAAGGATAAAATTCGTAGGTTATGTCTTCTTGAAAGTCTTCTGGAAGCCCAGGACAGAGGTTTGAGAGCTTTTGAGAGCTTTTATCGATAATTGAATAGTAAGGTGCATGCTAAAATCAGCAGTGGATTCAGGCGAGTTCGGTCTGAGGATTTTTGCACATAGCACATAACGTAAAAATGTTTGTGCGCAATTGGCTTTTGTTCATACGAGTTAACCTGATAGGTTATGTCTCTTTCCAGCTTATACTATTGTTAACGAAGTAGAATGACTTCATTCAAGGGGCGTTACAAGAATATGGGGATAAAAAATTCACGCCTTCAAGGTTTCTTCCAGCTTGGTCCTCTCGAACGACTCGAAAAAGTTCAAGCGTTTGATGGACTTTCGGATAGCGATGTCAACTCGCTTCACGGCGGCGCTGGCGGACTATCACTTGAGCGGGCCGATAAAATGATCGAGAATGTGATTGGCACGTACAACCTGCCGCTTGGCATCGCGACCAACTTTCGTATCAATGGTCGCGATATGCTGATCCCGATGGTGGTCGA
The DNA here is from genome assembly GCA_028282325.1 of Chloroflexaceae bacterium. Taxonomy (GTDB): domain Bacteria; phylum Chloroflexota; class Chloroflexia; order Chloroflexales; family Chloroflexaceae; genus JANQID01. The sequence continues at coordinate 35,229 of JANQID010000067.1, forward strand.
AGAGCCATCAATTGTCGCTGGCGCGAGTTATGCGGCAAAGCTTATTCGCGCCGGGGGCGGTTTTCAAACAAGCAGCACCGATCCGTTGATGATTGGTCAAGTCCAGCTTGTGCGAGTGGCCGATCCCAACAATGCGCGGGCCAAGATTCTCGAACGCAAGGATGAGCTTCTGTCGATTGCTAATGCCCAGAGCCGATCACTGGTCAGGTTGGGCGGCGGCGCTCGCGATGTCGAAGTGAACTACTTTTCGACCAGCCCGATGGGGCCGATGCTGGTCGTGCATCTGATTGTGGATTGCCGCGATGCAATGGGCGCCAACGCTATCAACAGCATGTGCGAAGCGGTGGCTATGCTGCTTGAGCAGATTACCGGCGGGCGCGCCTACTTGCGAATCTTGTCGAATCTGAGTGATCGACGTTTGTCGCGCGTGCGGGTGGTAGTTCCCCCGTCGGCGCTTGAGCGTGACGGAATGACGGGCGAGGAAGTGGTTGACGGCATTCTCTGGGCCTATTCCTTCGCCGCCGTTGATCCCTATCGGGCGACGACGCATAACAAGGGCATTCTCAACGGTATTGATCCGGTGCTTGTTGCAACCGGCAATGATTGGCGCGCTGTCGAATCGGGGGCGCATGCCTATGCGTCGCGCAATGGCCGCTATACGTCGTTGAGCGTTTGGGAGCGTGACGAAGAGGGCAATCTTGTCGGCGTGCTTGAGATGCCGCTGGCGGTTGGCATTGTGGGCGGCGCAACCAAAGTTCATCCCACGGCGCAGGCTGCGCTCAAGTTGCTTGGCGTGCAGCATGCCAGTGACCTGGCGGAAATCTGTGTCGCGGCCGGCCTGGCGAATAATCTGGCAGCGATGCGTGCGTTGGCTTGCGAGGGAATCCAGCGTGGTCATATGGGCCTTCACGCACGGCAAATTGCAATGGCAGCCGGTGCGACCGACAGTCTCGTAGATGAGTTGGCCCGCCGTATGGTTGAGGAACGCAATATTAAGCCCGCGCGCGCCGCAGAGTTGCTGGCTGAACTACAGCTACAGGGATAGCCGGGTTTCTCACTTTTCACATCCTCACATAGCTCTCTCAACACAAGGCAAAGGTGCGATATCCCAGAACGGGCCAGACCAGGATGTCTGAAGCCCCGGGGTTATCGCACGCTTATATTTCGATTGTAGCAACAGGAGTGTTCTTATGATGCAACCAGATCGTCCCGTGGGCTTGATTGGCTATGGGGTTTATATACCACGCTATCGCATCGCTGCGAATGAGATCGCGCGTATATGGACTGACGGACAAAGTGGAGCTCCTATCGAAGCGAAGAGCGTTCCCGGACCTGACGAGGATACCGTTACGATTTCGATCGAAGCTGCGCGGAACGCTCTCGCTCGTTCAGGAATCCGCGCCGAGCAGTTGAATGCGATCTGGATCGGTAGTGAAAGCCATCCCTACAGCGTGAAACCCAGCGGCACGATTGTTGCCGAAGCTCTCGGTACAACTCCCTGGATCAGCGCGGCGGATTGGGAATTCGCATGCAAAGCGGGTAGTGAGGCGCTGACTGCGGGAATGGGCATGGTCGGCAGCAGAATGGCCGAATATGTTCTGTCAATTGGCGCAGATACGGCGCAGGGACGCCCCGGCGATGCGCTTGAGTATACCGCTTCGGCGGGGGCGGCTGCATTCATCCTTGGACCGGCTGATGAGTGTCTGGCTCAGATTGAAGCCACAGTCTCTTATGTTACCGATACCCCGGACTTCTTCCGCCGCGCCGATCGCCCCTATCCCGTGCATGGGAATCGTTTCACCGGCGAACCGGCCTATTTTCATCAGATACAAAGCTCGGTGAAGCGCTTGATGCACGAACTTGATCGCCAACCGCAAGATTATACATATGCGATTCTCCACCAGCCGAATGCCAAGTTCCCGCAAGCCGCTGCGAAACGCCTCGGTTTTACGCCGGAGCAGCTCGCACCCGGTTTGCTTTCACCGAAAATTGGCAATACATACTCGGCAGCGGCTCTGTCCGGACTTTGTGCTGCATTAGATGTCGCTCAGCCAGGCGATTCTATTCTGGTAGCAAGTTACGGCAGCGGTGCAGGAAGCGATGCATACTCGTTTGTCGTCAACGAGAAAATTCTGGAGCGCCGCCATCTGGCGCCGTTGACATCCGTCTACCTAGAGCGCAAGACGTTTGTTGATTATGCCGTCTATGTCAAGTGGCGCGGCAAACTCGTTATGGGATGAACCCCGATGCTCATCGCTGCTGAAGAGATGACTATCGATACGATGAATATATGAGAGGGTGTTATGAAACCGGTTTATATCGTCGGCGCGCATGCTACATCGGTTGCCGAGCATTATGAGTTCTCGCTGGCTGATTTAGCGCTAGAGGCGTTGCGCGGCGCATTCAAAATGGTGACTCCAGCATTGGAACCAGAGCGGATTGGGGCGATCTATGTCGCGAATGCGTTCGGCGAGGCGCTGGTCGGTCAGGCCAATCTGGGCGCAGCCCTGGCTTCCGCCGCCGGCCTCAGCGGCATCGATGCGCTGCGTGTGGAAGCCGCCGGAGCGAGCGGCGGCCTGGCGCTGCGTCAAGCTGCAATGGCGGTGATCTGCGGCACGTATGATCTGGTTGCCGTTCTGGGCGCCGAGAAAGTTACCGACAAGCTGGAAGATCGGATGGAAGCTGCGCAGATGCTCTCCATCGATTCCGATACCGAAGCGGATATTGGTGCAACATTGACGTCGCAATGGGCGCTCTTGATGCGTCGCTATATGCACGAGTATGGCTACGAGGCCGCTGACTTCGCACCGTTTCCGATCAATGCGCATAGCAATGGCAAGCACAATCGCGAAGCGCTCTATCGTTTCTCGATAACGGCTGAGAAATATCTCAAAGCGCCGCAAATAGCATCTCCCTTGAATATGCTGGATTGCTCTTCGCTGGGCGATGGCGCAGCGGTAGTCCTTGTCGCTTCCGAACGTCTGGCGCGTGAACTGACTTCGCCCCGCGTTCGGATTGGCGGGAGCGGTCTGTCCACCGATACGGCGGCGCTCTATCAACGCCGCGATCCGCTCTTGCTCAATGCTGCCCGGCAAAGTGCAGCGACGGCGATGCAGCAGGCCGGGGTCGTTCACGCCGATATTGACGTTTTGGAATTCACCGATCCGCACAGCATCGCCGCCGCACTGGCATTGGAAGCCAGCAGGTTTGTCGATCGCGGAGCCGCGCCGCGTCATGCGGCTGATGGCGGCATCACCGTGAGCGGCGCCACCCCGATCGCTACGGCCGGCGGCTACAAAGCCCGCGGCGATGTTGGCGGTGCCAACGGTGTGTATCAACTCGTCGAACTTGTTCGGCAGTTGCAGGGAAATGCCGGCGCAGCGCAGGTTCCAAACGCACGCGTGGCATTCGCGCAGTGCCTTGGGGGCGTCGGTTCAACTGCTATATCGCATATCCTCCTTGCGGAGTAACCTTGTAGAGCAAATAGGAGCAGAAATAGATCATGGATATTGCAAAACATTGGCGCCAGCGCGCGACGCGCTATCGTATGCAAGGCCAGCGCCATCGTGAAACGGGAGAGATCCGGTTTCCGGCGCGTCCGTCTGCCTTGTGCGAAGATCCCGCAGTATGGGAGCCATACATTCTCAGCGGTCGCGGAGAAATTTATAGCTTTACCGTCTTGCGTCAATCTGCAGACGGCTTCGTCGATCTAACGCCGTATCCGCTCGCGATGGTGCGCCTGAATGAGGGACCACTGGTGGTCGCGCAGCTCACCGATTGTGAAGAGGCGGAATTGTCTATTGGCCAGCCGGTCGAAATGGTTACGCGGCGTCTTAAAGATACCGGTGAGGATGGGGTGTTAGTATACGGTTATAAGTTCCGTCCGGTGCTGTCTTAACAGATGCACCGCAGAATCAAGAAAGGGATGACGCATCACAATACGTCATCCCTATTTTGCGTCAATGCAGAATGCGCCTACAGCATCGGACGGAGCACGCCGATCACGCGCCCTTGAATGCGCACATTGGCAGGGGTTGTGTAGATGGGATCCATCGTAACGTTCGCCGGCTGGAGGCGAATGGCATCGCCTTCGTAGTAAAACTTCTTCAGAGTGACAGCATTTTCGTCAATCATCAATGCTGCGACCATCTGGCCGTTCTCGGCGGTCTGCTGGTTGCGCATCAGCACAATATCCCCGTCATCAATCAGGGCGTCAATCATCGAATGACCGCGTACGCGCAGCGCGTACACATCCTTAAGCTTATCAGGCGCGACGATGTCGCTGGGCACATCGACCATCTCGGCTGAACCAGCGCTGGTGTCTTCTGGATCCGGCAGCGGCTGGCCAGCGGTAATCACGCCGAGCATCGGCACCTGATAGCTCGCCGGGCTGATCGGCGCAGAAGGTACGAGCGCCGAATCGGGCAGCCTGATGCCGCGTGAAACATTGTCCGCCCGACTCAATTTGCCCTTCTCCTGAAGGATCTTGAGGTTATAGGCGACCACAGACGTTGAAGAGATGTCAAGGTCGTTCTGGATGTCGCGGATCGCGGGCGGATAGCCCTTATTCTGGACAAAATCATAGATGTAGCTGAGAATGCGTTCTTGTTTGGGGGAAAGACCGTCGGCTGTTCGCATTGGATCTGCCCTTTCGTTGACCCCAGCCACGACGGCCGGCGGTAATAGTCTTTTTGTCGTATCCAGGAGCGCTATAGTTGATGAAGAACAAGCATTCAACGTATCGAGTCGAATATGCCTTGTCGCTAGACGCGGCTTGTTCCCTCGTTCTGCACTCCTTAGTTGCCGAAAAGCTGCCGCTGCATGGTAGAACTTTTGTAGCAAGATTATAGCAGGAAAACACTTGTGCTGTCAAGCATTTTGTGATGGACATGCTATAATTGAGCTTGTCACAAAGCGTTGCGAAGGCAGGGGAAAAGCGAATGGAATATGTGATCGGCGTGGATCTTGGCGGAACCCAACTTCGTGCGGTGCTGGTTGATCGAAGCGGGAACGTCTATGCGCAAGAAAGCATGTTGACCGAGGCTGTCAACGGTCCGCAACATGTCATTGATCGTGCCGTGATGTCCATCGAGCGGGTGCGTGCTTGCATACCCGATGATGGCGTATTGCTTGGCGTAGGCGTGGGTTCTCCCGGACCGGTTGATCCTGAGACCGGAATTGTTTTTACAACACCGAATATGCCGGGTTGGCATTATGTGCCATTGCGTGATATGCTGGCTGAACGCATCGGCTTGCGAATAGAACTTGGGAATGATGCCAACGCTGCGGCCCTTGGCGAATGGCATTTTGGAAAAGGCGTTGGCTGTCAACATCTCGTCTATGTAACCATTAGCACAGGGATCGGCGGCGGGGTGATTGTCGATAATCGCTTGCTGCTGGGACGGATCGGCGCAGGTGGCGAAATTGGGCATATGCTGATTGATGCAGAGCGGTTTCAGACCTGGGAGAATATGGCGTCCGGCACTGCGTTGGGCGCGGCGGCGGCGGCGGCGCTGGTCAACAACCTGGACACGATATTGCATACGCTGGCGACGCCGGAGACGGTGACTGCGGCGCATGTCTCTCAGGCAGCGGCGCGTGATGATCGGCTTGCGCAAGCGTTGATGCAGCGTGAAGCTGAACTCCTTGGCGTCGGCTTTGTGAGCCTGCTGCATCTGTTCAGCCCGCAGAAGATCATCGTCGGCGGCAGCGTTGTTACGCGCAATCCTGGCCTTATTGATGCTGCTCGACATACCGTCCGCAAATATGTCATTTCTGATGTCTACAACGAAGTTCCTATTGAGGTGTCTGCATTAGGTGATCGAGTCGGATTGCTGGGTGCAGCGGCGCTCTTCCTCTATAACCACGAATAATATGCAAGCTGCTCGACAATCGCTGATGCCGCAGGAGGCTGCGCAGCAACGCGCTTTGCGCATTGCCTGGCTGGTTCTCCTGACGGCATTTGGTATTTTTTGCGGGTTGGTCTCGACGGCAGGATATCTCGCCTGGGATTTCTATATCGCGGCGATGGACTCGCACGATAGTCTGTTGATTGTACGTGGGCAACGGGAGTGGGTGACCTGGTTGCCTCCGCAGCGGACGTATTTTCAGCAGGCTACCGTCGAAGAGCAGCTTATCAAGGAAGGAGCTGAGGTTCGCATTGCGCCATCCGCAGGGTATGGCCAGGTTGCGACAATTCGCCTCTTCGACCAGAGTACGCTTGATCTCTGGCCAGGCGCTGATATATTGCTGGAGAAGCTGCAAACCAGCCGTTGGAGCCATTCTGAGCAGACGGTTGCGCTGCGCCAGCGGGGCGGCTATGTACGCTACGACATTCGCGACGATCAGCCGTTCCAACAAATTTCCTATCGTGTAGCAGTCGGCACGGCGGCAATTGATATGACGCCCGGAGGCAGTTACAGTATCGATCTGCGCCCCTGTAGCCGCACGGTGCTCTTGCCGGAAAATTTGGAGCTTGAGCCGGTGTGCGTTGCTGATGTTGCGGTGCGCTCCGGTCGTGCTGAATTGCATAGCCAGGGTCGCAGCGTCATGATTTTGCCTGGGCAACGTGTGGAAATTGACCCGTCAGGCTTGCCGGGTCTGCTTGTTCCTGCCCGCTGGGAATTGATCCGCGATGGCAATTTTAGCGAATACGATGAAGTTGCGTATAACAACACCACCGTACCGGGTCAACCAATGTTGTTGCGATCGGATTCTTGGCAAGTCTATGGGGCGCCCTTCGACTCCGATGCTTCAGGCTTTTTCAAGCTTTTCCGGGCTTGCCAACCGCCGGAGACCGACTCCAACTGCGATCCTATGGACATTCGAACCATTGCCGGGTTTGTGCGTACCGGCAACCAGACCAGAAATTTCACCACGGGCATTCAGCAAGATCTGGGGGTTGATCAACGAGGCGTGGATGTTTCTGAATATCGTTCGCTTGTGTTTTCAGCCTGGGTGCGCGTCTTATATCAATCTGTTCCGCAAACCGGCGATCAAGGAACCGAGTGCCCGGTGATGATCCGGTTCCTGGGCAAGCGCAATAGTCCGGTCGATCCTGAGCAGGAGCGAGTTGTGTGCGTCTACTCTAGCACGGATGTCACACAAGCGCCGGTTCAGGCATCTGGCGTCACCTACTATCGAGTTGGACCCTATGAGTGGCGTCTGTTGCGCATTGAGTTGCGTGATCCTTATTGGATGCCTGACTTTCGCTTTCTACGGCGCATCCAGATCTATGCCAACGGCCATGATTACGACTCGCGCATAACAGGTATCTCCTTGATCGGCTCGCACTATTCCCCTGAGTATGTCAATGCTGTTCCCTAGCCTGATGCGAGTTCGTTGGTCGGGGGGGTGTTGCGGGCTGCTTCTGGAGCATCATGCTATATACCGGCATTGATATTATCGAAATAGCGCGCATTCAACGCATTGCTGACCGTTGGGGTCAACGCTTCCTTGATCGCGTCTTCACAACTGCTGAACTGTCTGATTGCGGATTTGTCGGCGCTGAACGGCGGAATTATGCGTCGCTGGCAGCGCGCTGGGCGGCGAAGGAAGCGGCGTCAAAAGCGCTCGGCGTTGGTGTGCGCGGATTGGGGGCGGGGTCGGCGGCTTCGGGCGTTGCCCTGATCGACCTCGAAGTTGTTCGCGAACCGAGCGGTCGTCCGACGTTGCGCCTCTGGCGAACGGCGGAGCAGGCAGCGCAGGCACGCGGCATCACGGCGTTAGCGCTTAGTCTTTCTCATTCGCGCGATTATGCCGTGGCAAACGTCTTCGGCATCGGGATGCCGTTTCCCTGAGATGACATAACGTTGTTTGCCGATCTTGCGATTGCGCCGCGTCGATCTCGCATTGATCTATTGTTATGTGAGATGTAGAATACGCGCATATCATTCAGGAGTTTTTCTGATGCGTCTGGTGACGACCGCGCATATGCGACGGCTTGAGCAAGTTGCCGTCGATGCTGGCGCAACCTGGTCTGGCTTGATGGAACAGGCTGGATGGGGGGTGGCCCAAGAAGCGTTACGCTATCTGGGTGATGCACGCGGACGGCGAGTGGTTGTGTTGGCAGGCCCGGGCAACAACGGCGGCGATGGATTGGTAGTTGCGCGCCATTTGCACGATGCGCAGGCAATGGTTTCGCTCTATTTCTGGAATCGCGCTAACCCCGAACAAGACGCTAACTGGCAGCGCTGCCGCCAACGTGATATGCCTGAGATGCTGGCCGCTGACGACGCAGGTTATGAGGTCTTACGGCGCTGGCTGGTCGATGCTGATCTTGTGATTGATGCGCTTCTAGGCATGGGTGTGAGCCGACCGGTGACGGGGAGTCTGGCGGAAGTTGTAATGCTGGTAAACCATACATCTGCTGAGCGCCGAACGTTGCGCACCTCCGATCAGCATCAGCGTGCGTTAGCCGTGCTGGCCGTCGATGTTCCGACCGGTATCGATTCTGATCGAGGGCTGGTAATGGGAACCGCAATAGATGTTGATATGACCGTAGCAACAGGGCTGCCTAAACGTGGATTGGTGTTCTATCCTGGACGGGCGCACGCTGGGTCAATTTCGGTTGCGGATCTTGATATTCCATCGATCTATCTGGAGGCAATTATGAGTAAAATGATAACAACGGCGCAAGCGCGTTCCTTGCTCCCCGCGCGCCCTGAAGACTCGCATAAAGGAACCTTCGGCAAAGTAATGGTTGTCGCCGGCTCGCTTTTCTACCCTGGCGCGGCGATACTGGCGACCGCCGGCGCTGCGCGGGTCGGGGCCGGTCTGGTAACGCTGGCCTCAGCGCGGAGTGTGCTTAGCGCCGGCGGTCGCTTGCCGGAGATCACGCTGCTGCCGCTTGCCGAAGCGGATTGGGGCGCCATTGGCCCAGAGGCGAGTGCGGAGCTTGGTAAGCGCCTGGAGAGTTACGATGCATTGTTGATCGGTCCAGGATTGGGGCAAGAAGAAGCAACCGTACAGTTTCTGCAACGCCTGCTTGGCCTGGATCAGCCCAAAACGCGGGGGTATGTCGGTTTTATCTCGCCTGCCGAAAAGACGAAACCAGACGAGACTGAGCAACGTGTCTTTGAATTGCCCCCCGCGGTGCTTGATGCCGATGGGTTGAATATGCTGGCAAAGGTCGAAGGATGGAGCGAGCGGCTGCCACGCGAGCGCTTTGTTTTCACCCCCCATCCCGGCGAGATGACGCGCTTGCTGGGGGTGGACGAACTCGACGCCGATCGCATCAAAGTCGCCGTCGATGCGGCTGCTCAGTGGGGACAGGTTGTTGTGCTCAAAGGAGCGACAACTGTGGTTTCCGCGCCGGATGGACGCAGCGTTACGCACGCCTTAGGCAACCCGGCGCTAGCCACTGCGGGAACAGGCGATGTGCTGGCCGGTGCGATCGCTGGCTTTCTGGCGCAGGGTTCAACCCTCTTCGATGCCGCAGTGCTCGGCGTCTATCTCCACGCTGCGGCCGGCCAACTGGCGCTTCAAGAATTGGGCGACGCCGGCGCACTGGCAAGCGATCTCTTGCCGCGCTTGCCGCTTGCTCTGAAACAACTGAAGGCCGATTCATAACCGACGATGCATTGAATGACTGCGTTTCCTTGTCAAGGTACGTTGCTGCGAGCTGTAAACCTATCGGGTGCGGTAGTATGTCTGTAGACTATGAACACAGTAGATTTGATCGCCAAAAAGCGTGACGGGGGGGCCCTCTCGACGCAGGAAATCGAGTGGTTGATCGCCAACTACGCCGACGGAGCTATTCCCGACTATCAAATGGCCGCCTGGGCGATGGCCGTTGTGCTGCGCGGCATGGATTTGCGCGAAACGGTCGATTTGACGCTGGCTATGGCGCGTAGCGGCGAGATGCTCGATCTGCACGGAGTTGCGCCTGTAACGGTAGATAAACATTCCACAGGCGGCGTGGGTGACAAGACAACCCTGTTGCTGGCCCCCCTTGTCGCATCGCTGGGCTTGCCGGTGGCCAAGATGAGCGGTCGGGGGCTGGGTTTCAGCGGCGGCACGATCGATAAATTGGAGAGTATTCCAGGATTGCGCACTGATGTAACGCCGGAGGAGTTTCGACGGTCGGTGCGCGATATTGGCCTGGTAATCGCATCCCAGACGATCGATCTCGCCCCGGCGGATAAGCGCCTGTATGCGTTGCGCGATCTGACGGCAACCGTTGAGTCGATCCCGTTGATCGCCGCCAGCGTGATGAGCAAAAAGCTGGCAGCGGGAGCCGATTGCATCGTGCTTGATGTTAAATATGGCGCCGGCGCGTTTATGCGTACGCTTGAACAGGCGCACCTCCTGGCGCGGACGATGGTGGATATAGGCCAGTGCGCTGGTCGGCGCATAGCCGCGGTGCTCAGCTCGATGGAACAGCCGTTGGGCTATGCGGTTGGCAATGCCCTGGAAGTTCGCGAAGCAGTTGCTGCCTTGCGCGGTGCTGGTCCGTCTGATCTGGTCGAGCTTTGTATGCAGTTAGGGACGCAGTTGCTGCTTTTGACTCGTAATCTTGAGAGATCGCCGACAAAGGCGACGCTTGACGCCGACGAAGCGCGACACATGTTGGAGCATACGCGGTTGAGTGGCGCGGCATGGCATATGTTCCGACAAATGGTCACGAATCAGGGCGGCGATCTGGCAGCGCTCGATGCCATCGCCGACGATGCAGACTCAAGCGCGTTCGCGTTACTGCGTGCGCCGGTGGTCATTGGACTTTATGCGCCGCAGGATGGGTATGTTGCATCAATTCAGCCCCGCGCGTTCGGCCTGGCGCTCAGCGATCTTGGCGGAGGGCGCAAACGCAAGGATGACGCGATCGATCCGGCGGTCGGGTTCATCCTGGTGGCGAAGGTCGGCGACGCCGTTGCTGCCGGCGATCCATTGTTGTACATTCATGCTGCTAGCGAGTCCGATGCGACGCATGTGGCGCCGCACCTGATCGCGGCGTATACATTCACCGATCAACCGCCGGATACCCCTTCGTTGGTATCGGAAGTCATTACAGTCGAGGCTTGATCAATGTGCTGTGCGAATAGCGTTCATCCGTAATTTTACAATGTTAATAACCAGTTGAGAAAGCTATGCCAATCTACGAATACATTTGCCCTCAATGCAACGGTCGGTTTCAAAAGCTCGTGCGCGGATTTCATAATCCGGAGGGGCTCGCCTGCCCGCGCTGCGGTAATACTGAAGTGTCACGCGCCATTTCACGCTTTGCTGCACCGAAGTCGGAGGAAGCTCGCCTTGATTCTCTGGCCGATCCCGCGACATTCGCGGGGTTGGACGAAAATGATCCCCATTCGATCGCACGATGGGCGAAGAAGATGGGCAAGGAACTTGGCGAAGAAGTTGGCGAGGATTGGGACGAGATGGTAGACCAGATGCTCGAAGAGGAGATGAGCGGCAAAGGCGGTGATAGTGACGCTGGCGCCGGAGGCCAAACTGACGATCTCGGCTGGGGATAATAATCGGTTTGAAAAGTTTGGCCCGGTCTGCCGGCGGTCGCTTTTCAGACAAATTCTGAGAGAACAGGTGTGAAGAACGCTCTCCTTCGTTTTGCGATTCCATCGAAAGGTTCCGGATACGACGATTCGGTAGCTTTGCTCGCAAGCTGCGGATTGCGGGTCTCGCGCGCGAACCCACGCCAATACACCGCAACGCTGCGGGGTTTGCCCGATACCGAAGTGCTGCTCCATCGCCCCGCCGACATCGTCGAGAAAGTTGCTGAGGGCAGTATCGACATCGGCATCTCCGGCATCGACCTAGTGCTTGAACAGCGTGGCGATGATGAAGATCTGCTGGTTTTGATCGATGACCTGGGGTTCTGGCACGTTGAGCTAGTCTTTGCAGTACCGCAGACCTGGATTGATGTAAGTTCGTGGCAAGATCTTGCGGATCTTTCGGTCGAGCTGCAAAATCAAGGTCGCCCGCTGCGCATCGCAACCAAATATCAAAGCCAGGTGCGCAGTTTTTGTTATAGCCAGGGCATCAACGCCTTCCAACTGGTCGACTCGCAGGGCGCCACCGAGGCTGCGCCGGGGCGGGGTTATGCCGACATTATCGCCGACATCACCGAAACCGGAACGGCTATTCGCGACAACAAGCTGAAGATCGTGGGCGGACCGATCATTCGCTCGCATGCGGCGCTGATCGGAAGCCGCATCACGCTGCGCGACAACCCGCATCGCCTGGAACTGGTGCGCCAGTTGATCGAACTGATTGAAGCGCGGCGGCGGGGACGGCGGTTCTATTCGCTTACCGCAAACATCGCCAGCGCTTCGCTAGAGGCTATCGGGCGGCTGTTGGCGGCGCGCCCTGAATTGGCAGGGCTCCAGGGGCCGACTATTTCGCCGGTATGGAGTAAGCACGGCGATGCCGACGCAACAGAAACAGCATGGTATGCGGTGAATGTCACTGTGCCGCAGGATGAACTGATGCCGGCCGTTGATTATCTGCGCGACATCGGCGCCAGCAGCATTACGTCGTTGCCGGTGCAATATGTGTTTCACGCCCGGAGTGACGCATTCACGCGGCTGATAGAAGCGCTCGGGTAATTTGACATAATACGAAAGCGTATAGACTGAAAAGACTGGGCCAGTCTCAAAACCGGCATACCATTGGACGTCCGAGAGCAATCTCCGTTGAAGCCTTCAGCAAACGTTTTCATAGAAGACTAGCCCAGTCTGCTTTCTGCACTTTCAGATAGACGCAACGAGGCAAGCTACTGTGACAGGTTCCTATAGAGATGCGGGCGTGGATATCGACGCCGCTGCCCGCGCCAAGACATTGATGGCGGCAGCTGTGCGATCGACACATAGCGCTGCCGTGCTTTCCAGCATAGGTTCATTCGGCGGCTGTTTCGATGCAGAGCTGGCGCTGGTTGATGTTGAAGCGCCGGTGTTAGTTTCCAGCACCGACGGCGTCGGCACCAAGACGATGGTCGCCGCCGCGCTGGGACGCTACGACACTGTCGGTCAGGATCTGGTCAACCATTGCATCAACGATATTCTGGTGCAGGGCGCACGCCCGTTGTTTTTTCTCGACTACGTCGCGGCGGCGCATCTCGAACCGGCGATGATCGCCGATGTGGTCGGCGGCGTCGCCCGCGCCTGCCAGGAATCCGGATGTGCGTTGTTGGGCGGGGAAACGGCAGAAATGCCCGGCGTCTACGTCGAGGGAGCGTTCGATCTGGCCGGAACCATTGTTGGTGTGGCGCCGCGCCGCGAGATGCTGCCGCGCGCCGATGTCGCCCCCGGCGATGCCATTCTGGCGCTGCCGTCGAGCGGATTGCATACGAATGGCTATTCTCTGGCACGCCGGATCGCTGCGATGGTCGGCTATGACGCCCGCCCCGATGCACTCAGTGGGCAGAGCGTCGGCGAGGCGCTGCTGGCCGTGCATCGCTCCTATCTCCGCGACGTCACCGCCTTGCGCGCCGCCGCGCCGATCAAAGCGTTGGCCCATATCACCGGCGGCGGTGTCTTCGACAACCTGCCGCGTGTGTTGCCGCCCAACCTGGGAGCGGAGATCGTTCGTGGCGCCTGGCCGATTCCGCCGATCTGCGATTTCCTGGTCAAACATGGCAATGTTGTCGAGCCGGAAGCCTATCGCGTCTTCAATATGGGTTTGGGTATGCTAGCGGTCATTGCATCCGAATCTGTCGATGTGGCCCTTGCTGCCGAACTGGAGATCTACCGCGTGGGGCAGGTAGTTACAGGGAACGGCGTCCGGCTCCGTGATGCTGTATGATCCGATCAAGCGGAAAGGAAGTCGCTATGCAACTGGGTGAAAAACTCGCGGAAGGAAAAACCAAGATTGTCTATCTCCATCCGGAAGATTCGCAACTTGCCGTGCTCGCGCATAAAGATGGCATCACGGCCGGCGACGGCGCGCGCCGAAACATTATCCCCGGCAAGGGCGCGCTTGCCGGACAAACCACGGCGAACGTATTCGCGTTGCTCAACCGCGCCGGTATTGCCACGCATTTTGTCGCTGCACCGGATCCGAAGCTCACGGTGGTGCGTCGCTGCGCAATGATCCCGCTCGAAGTCGTGACTCGACGCCTTGCTACCGGCTCGTACCTGAAACGACACCCTGATGTGGCCGAGGGTGCGCGCTTCGACCCGCCGCTGATCGAGTTTTTCCTCAAAGACGACGCGCGCCACGATCCGCTGATCACCGAGGCGGAGATTGCTGCACAGGGCATTGCTACAGCCGGTGAAATCGCTCATATGACCGCCGCAGCGGTGCAAGTATTCACTGTGTTGGAACAGTCCTGGTCTTGGCAAGATGTCACGCTGGTCGATCTCAAAATCGAGTTTGGGCGTGACCAAGGCGGGGAGTTGCTGGTTGCGGATGTGATTGACAACGACTCATGGCGGATCTGGCCGGGCGGTCAGAAAAGCCAGATGCTTGACAAGCAAGTCTATCGCAACGCCAGGCAGGTTGACGACGCAGTACTAGAAGAGGTTCGCCAGCGCTACGTGCAGGTTGTAGAGATGACGACGGCATTTCTGGAATAATCGAAACCGGACGCCGCCGAACCGTCATACTCATCCACCAGGTCGCCTGATTGCGCCATATATTGAGCGAAGCGAAGAACAGCGCATTTCAAGCGCTGAGATCTCCGCTTCGCTCAGGATGACCACGTACAGTACGGCCCCGGATTTGGCATCACGGCCCTTTTCTGGTACACAAACCTATGCGTGCTTCCCAGCACGAGAGTTCATACATTGCGAGCGCGTTCAACACGCCAATCCCGTCAAAACGTCAGGATTTTTACCGTCACGTACCACGAGCATCACTCAGCATTGCCTGCCGATCGATGCGGCATTGCAGGCGTAATCTTGCCTGACAAATCAGTGTGACTTTCTGATTGCCGAATATTAGCTTGTTGTTTTGCGGCTGCGCCGTTTGACGCTGCTCGATTTCGGGCGCGTCGGGTACATCTCGCGCATCTTCGACTGCCGCAGGGCTTGGGCGCGGCGCAGAGCTTCGCGCTCACCGTACTTGGCGATCGATATCGAAGTGCGGCGAACCACGCGCGGCGCGGGACTCCAAGTCACCTCGTAAGCCGGGCGCTCGCTCAACGTACCGTCCTTCGTCCGCGAACGCTTGGTGATGCGGCGAACACCGATCACGCCGGTTTTTGAGCGTCGGCTGCGACTCACAACAGGGCGATCGGTGCGGGGCTTCTTCAGCTCACGCTCGGCCTCATTGCGAAACTCGACGGCTTCGGCCAGCGCTTCATCCTTGCCCGAATACATTCGGTCGCTAAAGAATTTCACGCGCTGCTGACCCGCGTAGCTTACCCGCACATACCAGCCATGCGTGCGCTTCTTGGGCTGATCGATCCGACTAATGCTCTTGTAGCGTATTCCGCCTTGTCCCTGCTCTCGGGATTCCGTCGCACCTGTCTCTTCCTTCTCCGGCATAGATGTTTCTTCACTCATGCTATCATCCTCCTCTGATCTGAGATAATAACCGCTGCCCTGATTAACACGAGCCATCGGACTGTCTGGCTCAGCAGCGATAATCGAAAAGAACTGGCGTATCGAACTATCCGCGTAGTCGCGATCCAGATACTCACGAACCCTGGTGAGCAGTTCTGTGCCGGTCACGGCTTCCGCCGGGCTTTTCGGCAGCACAACTGGCAGGATACGCAGCAGTTGCTCCCGAAGAGTGGACATACCAAACGCTCCTTGTTGCTTGTCGCCTTGAACCTCGCTGGCTATTGATGCGTTCAAGGTTGTGTCTTTGCTCATCCGGGCAAGAATGCGAGTGTGCTTATTGTATCAGGTTTTTTGTCAGAATGTAACCCCCCGTTATACAAAATATTAAAGTGTCTTAATCACCAGATTGAGTCGCCAGAGATAGTACGCCAAAACACTCTGCTGAGACAGCCGCCGGTTTGAGTTGTTGATACTTTATTTCACATCACTTATGAAAGCATCTTCAGCATAGCATGTCTTTACGGACTGTCACCGCACCAAAATGCCAGGGTTAGTATTATAACACGTTTTTTAAATTCTCACCACACCAAATTGCCAGGAGAGGGTAATAATTTTGAAACTCGCGGTGCTACCATGTTTGGTGTAGAGGTCGTGAGAACGATCACGTCCTCATCATACAAAAGCTATTAAGGGAGATATGATGAACACGGCAACCTACCCTACATCCGCGCAGGAGTTAATCCGCAATTCTGAGATTGGGCGATCGCTGCACACTGTCTGGCAGCCGCAGCCTGACGACCTAGTCTTGAACGTAAACCACAATGGCAGTGGTGTGCCAGTAACCGCCGCGTCGGTCTATCATGCAGTTGCCGGCCCAGACAAAGGCTGGAACGCCGGCTGGCGCTGGTGTCCACGCCTGGATGATCTGGTCAGTGAACAAGGACTTGTCAGCCAGATCGGCGGCTCGTTTTTGCTGCAGGAATTGCCGTTGCCCGAACAAACAATGCATTGGCATGCAACGCTGTCGCACGAGGATCAGCATGTCGATGCGTTCGGCGATCACCCGATCACTGCATGCATCAAACTATGGACGGAAATTACCGCTGCCAGCAGCGAAATGAATGTATAGCGTTTGACGCTAATTGCATCGGCAGACGGCGCAACTATATCAACTCGTTCTAAGTCTAATATCTGGCTCTCGTTAAGGTTGTTTCACTGCACGTAGTTGTATTTTTTCGATGCAAGTGTCAGAAAAAGCGCTAAAGCGGTAATCCGCCACGCGCTTTTTTGTTTGGTTCAACCACGGAAGCATATTACGAAGGCGCATTGGATTTGATCGTGTGATTGACCGATTGTTTGATCAGTGCGGTCAACGTCGCCAGGTCTACATCGTCGATGCTTTTGATGTAGAGGCAAGCTTTCCCGATTTATGGTATCCGCCGCTAGCGGCGAAGGCATGAGAATGATGCGGCGTTGGCTATGGTAGAAGCGGGAGAAGATTGCGAGGACCATCAACGGGTTGAAGATCGGCGGGTTGAGATGGGGCGCGGCGGTGAACGCCAGCCGGTGATCGGCGGTCTAGAGTATGCGCCCGTTCATACGCCGCAGGCGGCCATTACCTGCATAACCTGGATGTGGCGGCTATCGGCTATGATCCTCGGCTATGCGCAGCGATAGCACTCTCGATGCGCTGTCGTCGCCCATCGTAATACCGTAGAGCGTGTCGGCGGCCTCGATCGTTCCCCGGTTGTGAGTAATCAGCAGAAACTGCGTGCGCCGGGTTAGGTCATCCAGCGCCGCGCGGAAACGCCCCACGTTCGACTCGTCGAGCGCCGCGTCCACCTCGTCGAGGATACAGAACGGGCTGGGGTTGACGGTAAGAATGGCGAAGAGCAGCGCCGACGCGGTCAGGGCACGCTCGCCGCCGGAAAGCAGTGAGATGTTTTGCTGGCGCTTGCCGGGTGGGCGGGCGCTGATTTCGACGCCGACGGTGCGTCCGTTGGCTGCGGGTGTGGTCGTTTCGGCGGCGCTTGCTGCATCCTCGATTCCGTTGCGTGCGCCGCCGACCAGGTTCAGACGCGCGGTTCCGCCGCCAAAGAGCCGGGTGAACTGGCGCTCGAACTCGGCGGCGACTGCGCTAAACGTCGCTGTGAAGCGATCGTGCATCGCCGCATCCAATTCGCTGATCAGCTCTTTCAGCGTCTCGCGGGCTTGGCGCAGATCATCGAGCTGGGTGCTCAGAAAATGTTGGCGCTCGGCGGTCTGCTCGTACTCTTCGAGCGCCAGCGGGTTGACGACGCCCAGGCGCGTGATCCGGTCGCGCAACGTCTGGATGGATGCTTGCAGCGCTGCAATGTCATCGGCGGACGGCGCATCCGCGTCGGGCGATTCGGCTTTGGTTTGCGTCGGGTCGATCTGTTCGGCGGCGGCGCGCTCGAAGACGCTCTCCAGCCGATCGCGGGCACGCTGGCTATCGAGCGCGGCGCGATTGGACGCCCCTTCCCGTCCGAGCAGTGTCGCCGTAGCTTCGGTTTCACGCTGCTCCAGTGCAACCAGGCGGGATTCATCGGCCTCAAGCTCAGCCTCAGCCGGATCGATCTCGGCCCGCAGTGCGTCGATCTCGGCGAGCAACGCGTGGTGGCTGGCGGCGAAGCGGTCGTGGTCGGCGCGCAGTTGGTCGCGCTCGCTGACCAGGCGTTCCCCGACCTGATCCGCCTGCCCTGCCTGAGCAACCAGGCGTTGCAGATTCTGACGGTGGGTCGCGATCAGTGTGCGCTGCGCTTTAACCTGACTCTCGGCGCCGGCGACGGCGGTGCGCAAGTTGGCGAAGTGTTCCTGAGCCGCGCGGTCGGCCTCGCTCTCGCTGGCCTGGCGGGCGCGCAAGGTATCGAGGCGTTGCTGAGCGGCGACGGCGTTTTCCTCGGCGGCGATGCGGCGGGATTCTAGATCGAGCGCCGGCTGTTCAAGCGCGGCGCTGTCCCGCATAACCGTCTCGCGGCGCTGCTGTTGCCAGGTGCGCTCTTGTTCGGCCTGGGCCGTACGGCGACTGGCGCTATCAAGCGCGGCGCGCGTGGCGTCGTTTTGGCGCACGGCCTCACGCAGGCGGGCCTCGCCCGCGCGGAGGACGTTCGTCGCCGCTTCGAGCTGCGCTTCCAGGTTGCGCTTGCGTTCTTCGGCCTGCTGAATCGCTCTTTGCGCAGCGGCGACGCGTTCGGGCAGCTCGCGCAGATCGCGTTCGCGGCGCAGCGTGCCCGACTCTTTTGTCGCCGCACCGCCGGTAACTGCACCGCCGGTAATGACCTGCTCGCCCGCCAGCGTCACGATAGTCCAGCCGCCGGAGAGCCGCCGCAGCTCTTCGCGTGCAACGGCAAGATCGCGCACTACGCGCGTGCGACCGAGCAGATATTCGACCACCGCACGATAGCGCTCATCATATTCGACTAGGTCGGCGGCCACGCCGAGAATCGCGTCGGTGCGCGTCTTGTGCGCTTCGGAGCTTCCCCCGCGCGATGTGTTTTTGAGCGTGTCCAACGGCAGAAACGTCGCCCGGCCCTGCCCGCCGCGTTTGAGTTCGGCGATGGCATCTTCGGCGTCGCGCCAAGTTTCGACGACGATGTTTTGTAGTCGCGAGCCGAGTGCAACTTCAATCGCGGTTTCCAGCTCGGCGGGCGTGCGGATAATCGACGACACCAGCGCGAAATCTATGCGCCCGGTGCGTTCGGCCCATTGCAGCGCCGCCTTGACGCCCGCAAATGTTCCGGCGTGGGATCGCGCCAGCCGGCTGAGCGTTTCCAGGCGCGCCTCGGCATCGGCGTGGGTGCGGCGGGCGGCGGCCAGTTCCTCATCGGCGGCGGCGCGGTTGCTGCGCAGGTCATCGAGTTCGGTGCGGGCGGCGGTCAATGCTTCCTCGGCGGCGGCGTGCTGATCCTCGGCGGCGGTCAGGGCGGTGCGGGCGGCGTCAACCTGTTCGCGAGCCGCATTCAGGCGCGTGTCGGCCTGCGCCAGCGCGGCGTCGAGTTCGATCTGCTCTTTCTGCAACCGCTCGCGCTGAGCGGCAAGCTGTTCGGCGCGGGTGCGCAGTTCGACGACGGCGGCGCTCGCTTGCAATGACGCATCCTGCGCATCGTTGATCATTCGCGTCAGTTCGCGCCGCGCGGCTTCGGCGGCGGTGATTTCGGTCTGGCAACCGGCCAGCCGAGTCTGGCGTTCGGCCAGTTCGGCTTCGGCGGCGGCCAGTTCGGCTTCGGCGGCGGTCAGTTCACGTTCCGCCTCCGAACGGCGCAACTCCAGATCCTGGCGATTGCGCTCTAGATCCTCGGCGCGCCGGTTCAGCGCGGCCAGACGTTCCTCAGCCACCGCCAGCTCGCGCTGAATCACCTCGGCGCGAGTGTGCAACGAACTGCCGCGCTGGTGTAGCTGGCCGAGATGTTCGCGGCGGGCGCGGGATTCCTCGCGGGTGGCGCGCAACTCGACGGCGACGCTTGCCTGGGTTGCGCGGGCGCGTTCCAATTCAGCCGCCAGTTGTTCGTCCGCCTGCTCGGCGCGGATCAACTCGGCGCGGGCGGCGCGCCACTGAGCGGCATATGAGCGCGTGAGCAGGTCGCGCAACTCATCATTCAACTGGCGCTGCTGGCGGGCCTGCGTCGCCTGGCGCTTGAGCGAGCGCAGACGCGGTTCCAACTCTCCCAGCAGATCGGACAGGCGTTGCAAATTGGCGTCGGTTTCGCGCAGCCGCCGCAGCGCCTCATTCTTACGCATCTCGAACCCGCCGATCTCGGCGGCGTCCTCAAACAGGCGGCGGCGCTCTTCGGGACGCAGGGTCAGCGCGGCATCCACCAGACCCTGGTTGATGATCGTATATGAGCCGCCCAACGACGCGACGGCGGCCTGTACGTCGCGCAAGCGCACGCGGTTGCGGTTGATGAAATATTCGTTGTCACCGGTGCGTGTCGCCCGGCGTGTAATCGCCACCTCGTCGAAGGCCAGCGGCAACAACCGGTCGCTGTTGTCGATGATCAACGAGACCTCGGCCAGACCGGCTGGCGCGCGCCGACCGCCGCCGCTGAACAGCAGTTCTTCGGTGCGTTTGCAGCGCAGCGCCGCATAGCTCTGCTCACCAAGCACCCAGCGCACCGCGTCGGCGACGTTGCTCTTGCCAGAGCCATTCGGCCCGACGATTGCGGTAACGCCGGGTTGGAACTCGAAGACGGCGCGTTGAGCGAACGTTTTGAAGCCCTGGATTTCGAGACGTTTGAGATACATAGCCGATAGCCGAGAATTCGATAACCGATAGGAGCGCGCGCTTCCAGCGTGCGATTGAACATCGCAGCGGGGAGATCGCAGCGGGTCGGGACCTGACAGGTCTTCACTGGCCGAGCGCGCGACGGGATGCACTGCGCCGCAATCTAACCCTTTTCATTCGCTCTGACGCGCCGCGGGCATATGAGTAGCCAATGCCCTTTCGGCGACAATACTACGCGCGGTGGTCAAACTGGCCCAGGCCAGCGCGGCGAGGAGTTGGCCCTCACCGGGAAAATGCACTGCGAACGCTTCCACCACGCCAGCGCCGATCTGATAGGGCGCAAACGCCGTGAGTAGCGCCAGATGTCCGGCGGTCTGAGACCGCGCATCCAGATGACGAATCGCCTCCTTAACCCACTGCCGGCTCAACCCCGGATCGCTGCCATCCCAGTCGTGTAGCCGCTCGCGCACCAGATCGCGCACCTCAATCGGCAGCACCGCCTCGCCAAAACGATCGACGACGGCGGCGAAGCGTGCGAGCGCCCCCGCGACATACGGCGACGACGCGGCCCAGGCCAGATCGCTGGGTAACGGTGCTTCCGGCAGCAGATCCAGCGAGCTTCCCGGAAGCTTGGCCCGGTGCGTGGCTTGAGCGAACATCCAACCCGCCACCCGCTTCAGCGGCGCCCTGAGCCAGCGGTTATTGAGGGGCAGCGGCGTATCGTCCAGCAACACGCTTACCATACGATTGATGTAATGGAAAATCAGCGCTGTGCCGATGATCTCCGGCGCGTCGGCGGCGGTGAACGGCGGTGTTTGCAGGGTAGTCGCGTTTCGGGGGTGCAAGGCGGCAGCCCACTCGATGATCGCACGCAATGCCGGGTCGGACAGCGTTTCCGGTCGTTCGATCGCAGCGGCGGCGCGGGTATCGAGCGCATACAGCATAATTGTGTGTGCGTCCACGCAATACGGGCACCGGTTGATGCGCGAGATAGTCGTAGCCACCGCCTCTTTGTAATCACGCCGGACATGGCCGACTACCAGCGTCTCGCGGCACGCCATCCACACGCCGGCCAGCAAGCGCGGCATCGGCGAATGCAGGGTGAACGGTTCGACAAGCGCGCCGAAATCGCGTTGAACCTGATCATAGGTCAGGGCGACGAGTTCGTCGGCGGCATGTGCTGGAACAGGTTTTATATATTTGATAGCCATAGGCATTATAGCGTCGGAGGCGTTTGCGCCTCAGGCTCCTCCTCGACCAGACTTGGTCGCAACGCCAGACTCTGCTCTCGCGCCAGTCGTGCAAAGAAATCGCCTAGGCGGCGGCTGCCAACGCATGGTCCGGTCATATCCGGCGTCGAGAAGGCGAACTCCAGGAATTTGAACAGCGTATACGCATTCTCGTGACCGACGAAGCGCGCCGCGTCAGCCATCAGGCTCACCATTTTGAGCGGCATATAACGAATCTTCGGTGGAAGGCCCAATGTCTTGAACGCCAGTCGGGCCATCTCTTCGCGGGTGAAGATTTCTGGCCCGCCAATGGGTACAAGCGTGTTGCGCTGATTGCCGGCGGCGATCATCCGCGCGACCTCCTCGCCGAAGTCAAGACCGTGAAGCGGGTTGATGCGCACGTTGGGATCGCCGGCAACGTAGAGAACTCCACGCTGGCGCGCCGAACGCAGCAGATAGCCGATGTCATTGTAGAAGCCGGTTGGCTGATAGATCAGGTAATCCAGCCCCGATGCGCGAATGGCGGCCGCCACACCCTCGCGGATCTCGGCAACCGGGCTGACGGCGGCCATTTCTGGGCCACGCAGCACGCTGACGAACGCGAAGGTGTTGACGCGAGCGCGGCGGGCCTCATCGAGCAACGCCAGATTGCCGTGATAGTCCACTTCCCAGAGCGACGGTTTGCGATTGACGATGTACATGCCGATCGATGAGAAGATAACATCAACGCCGTCGCATAGCCCGCGCAACGTTTCCGGCTGCGTAACCTCGGCGACAAATGGCTCGACCTTGCCGACCAGATCATGCGGAATGCGCTTGACATCGCGCGTGAGAACCCGCACGTCGAACAAGCCGCTGCTTACGCATGCACGTGCGACATTGCCGCCAACATACCCTGTCGCTCCGGCAATCACGATCTTGATCATTACTACCCTCCCTGGCGTCTGGACGACTCCGCTGTCGCGAATGGCGCCATTGCGCCAACCCGTAGATAACTCTCGAACAAAATGAGACTGATAAGCAATATGACTTCGAGACCGTTGGTAATCAGGCTGAGGTTCTCGGACCCTAAGGGTGCAGCCGCACCGCTGCCCAGCAGCACAACCAGCGCCGCCAGCGCCATCCATGGCCACCCCCGCGCCCGCCAGATCGCGCTGCCGGTGATCAATGCCGCTATGGTGATCGCGATGCCCGACGCCGATGGGCCGGCTTCTTCAGGGACGTAGCGCACATAGCCATGCACGGCAAGGGGAACAAACTCAAAGTGGGCAAACTCGAACAGGCCAAATGCGATGAGTGCTCCAATGATCATCCATGTCGCCATCCGTGCCGTGCGAGATAGAGTCCATTCAACCCCGGCCTGGCGCGCCTGATCGATGACAATAAAGACGAAGAATGGCGAAAACACTGCGTGCGAGAAATAACGCGGCATACTGAGCGCGAAGAGCAGCGGACCGGCGCTCAGCACCGAGCCGAGCGCGAGAACGAGATTCTCATAGACCAGAAAGCCCAGCATCGCGATTATGAGAACCGCACTCCAGCTCCATGATGCGGATTGACGAGACAGCATAATCATCCAAGCCAGCAGGACGATCTCGATGAACAGGTAGGCAAGATGAAAAACGCCGGCCATGAAATCCTCGCTCACATCCGAACCACACCTCCGCTTCAGGCAGGGAAACCTCGGTTTGGGGATGAACACCGGAACTGCGTCTAGTTTATCCAGATTGCGTAGATTGGCAACTCGCCCACCGATGACTGCTTCCCAGTCGGTCAGCACATCTCCGTCACCGGTGATAACGCATCGACGCTTCCGTGAGTCTGGGTATGCCCCTGTTTCATGCAGCAGCGTCTAAGGTTGGTTGACATAAAATCGTGGCATTTACATCGGCAGGACGATCAGCTCCCGCTCGAACGAGGTCAGGCTGTGTCCGCCGTCCGTCGCGACTACCACATCGTCTTCGATGCGCACCCCGCCCAAACCGGGTACGTAGATGCCCGGTTCGATCGTGAACGTGACGCCCGCAGGCAGAGGATCAACGCTACCGGACATAATATTCGGCAGCTCATGCACCTCCAGACCCAGGCCGTGACCGGTGCGATGGATGAAGCGCTCGCCATAGCCGCCGTCGGTGATGACCTCGCGCGCGGCTTGATCGATCCGCTCACCGGTGATGTTGGGACAGACCGCTGCACGTCCGGCGATATTTGCCGCCAACACCAGTTCATAGATTCGTCGCGCCTCTATGCCGGGATCGCCTAGCGCAACCGTGCGGGTGATGTCGGAGAGATAGCCCTGATAGATCGCGCCGCAATCGATGATGATCAGGTCGCCGGGTTGGAAGGCACGGTCGCTGTTGATGTGATGCGGGTTGGCGCTGTTGGGTCCGCTGGCGATGATGTTGGGAAAACTCTCGCCTTCGCCGCCTGCCGCCGCTATTGCATCCGCGCAGATTGATGAGAGTTGGCGCTCGGTCATGCCGGGACGGATCTTCGTGATCGTCTCGTGCAAGGCAACCTCGACAATACGGGCGGCTTCGGCCATTGCGGTCAGTTCGTCGGCATCTTTGACCATACGCATGTTGGCCAGGATTCGGGTGGCGTCGCTGGTCTGGACGCCGGGCAAGGCTTGCTCCAATGCCCGCAATTCCATCACCCGCATCACCCGGTGTTCGATGCCCAGCGGCTTGCCGCGCAATGCTGGATCGATCGCCGCATCGAGTGCGGCACGCAACGCAGCGTCAGGGCCGTCGGCGTCGAGCCACGGAAAATAGTGCATCGGCAGGCGGGCGCGCGCTTCGGCCTGGGTCTGATCCAGCGCCGGGATCGCGAAACAGGGTGTGGAGCCGTCGGCAGGGAAGATCGCCAGCGTCAGACGCTCTCCACGATGAAACTTCAGTCCGGTGAGATAGTGCAGATTCGCGTCCGGCATCAAAACCAGCGCGGCCAGGTTATGCTCGTGCATCGCGGCGGTGAGCCGGGCAAGGCGGTCAGTGCTCATCGGCGACATCTCCTTATCGAGCGTTCACGCAATGTGGATATGAGTGCGGCAGTTGTGGATGGATCTATTGTACCATTCCTGGCAGAACTTTCCACCCCCAAATACGAAGCAACCATATGTGCAACATAGGATATGATATGTTGCGCATGTGGATTCTAAATTAAGCTGATTTCATAACACTTCAACCGATGTATGAGATGTATGAACAGATAATGCGTACGGATACGCTCATTGTACCACCCCCGCTGCATCCTGCGCTATAATAGCCGCACGCAGCGCGGTGATGTGGCAATGTTGCAGACGAAATATTTATGTCAACCGATACGATCATCCAAACCGAGCACCTGACCCGGCGTTATGACAAGCGCTTGGCCGTCGATGACCTCTCGCTGGAAGTGGAACGCGGTGAGGTGTTCGGCTTTCTGGGGCCGAACGGCGCCGGCAAAACCACCACCATCGCGATGTTGCTGGGGCTGGTGCGGCCCGACAGCGGGCGGGCGTTCGTGCGCAGCCACGATGTCCAGCAGGAGCCGGAAGCCGCCCTCGCTAGCGTCGGCGCGATGATCGAAGCCCCGGCGTTCTACCCCTATCTCAGCGGGCGCGACAATCTGCGTGTGTTGGCTCGCGCCGCCAATTTGCCCGATCGCACGGCGGACGCTGCACTTGCCATCGTCGAATTGGAGCAGCGCGCCGGGGATCGCTTCCGCACCTATTCCCAGGGGATGAAGCAGCGTCTGGCTATCGCTGCCACGCTGCTGGCCGACCCGGAGCTGATCTTGCTCGACGAGCCGACCAATGGCCTCGATCCGGCGGGCACGGTGGAAATCCGTGAGTTGATCAGCGCGCTGGCCAGAGGAGGGCGTACGATTTTTCTGTGCAGCCACATCCTCCACGAAGTCGAGCAGGTTTGCCGGCGCGTCGCCATCCTCAAGGAGGGGCGCATCCTGGCCCAGGGCGCGGTCGATGATCTGCTGCACCGCGGCCAGCGGGTGCGTGTACGCGTGGCCGGCGATCCGGCGCGGGCGTATGACATATTACGTCAAGTTGATTGGATCGGCGCAATTGAGCGGCGCGACGATGTTCTGCTCATCGACGCTCCCGGCGAGCGCGCGCCCGACATCAACGCGCTCCTGGCGCGCAACGATGTGCCGGTAGCCGAAATCCGCGCCGACGATCCCAGCCTGGAAGCATTCTTTCTGGAAGTCACAGGCCAGCCATGAGCTTTCTCTCTCTCTTCCGCGCCGAATGGTTCAAGCTGTCGCGCCGCCCGTTGACCTGGATTTTGCTGGCGATTTTCCTGGCGCTGATGGTGGTGTATTTCGGGATGATCTTTCTGCTGGTCGCGCTCAACGATGGTATGTTCACCGGCGGCGAGAGTCAACTCAAGGTGCTGGCCGATTTCCAGGTGGAGCAATATCGCCGCTGGCTCAGTTTCCCCGGCGTTTTCGGCGCGACCTTCAGCCAGATCAACAGCATCGGCGGCATCTGCGCGATCGTCCTGACCGCCGGAGCGATGGGCAGCGAGTATAGCTGGGGGACGCTGCGGCTGCAACTCGCGCGTCACCCAAGGCGCGAGCGCTACCTGATCGCGAAGATCGTCGCCTTGCTTTTGCTGATCCTTGCGGGTATGGGCATCGTTCTCGTCTTCGGCGTCGGGCTAGGCTGGCTGTTCGGCTCGTTGCTGGGCGATGCGGGCAGCGTGGGTTTAGGCGACATCTTGGCGATTCCACTGGCGGTGGTGCGGGCGCTGGCAGTGATGACGCCGTACGTGATGTTCACGCTGGCCAGTTGTACCTTCGGGCGCTCGTTACTGGCCGGGGTCGCCGGCGGCTTGATCTTTCTCTCCGTCGATGTCAGTCTGGGCGGGATCACACTCTTTGTCGAACGCGACAGCCCGGCACTCCTCTTTTACAACCTGCTGCTTCAGCAAAACATCAACACGTTCGTCACGCTCAACAGCCGCAGTTTTGGTCTCAGCCCCGAACTGCTGGTCGCCAATCTTGATATGAACGTCTTGCCCTCGCCGCTGCAAGCGACGCTGCTGATCGCGCTGTATAGCATATCGTTTGGATTCGCGGCCTATTGGTGGCTGGCGCGCCGAGATATTCCAGGGGCGAGTTGAGTTATGTTACATGGGTCGGTTGAAAAGATATTGACGTATGTGCAGGTGGCGCCATTCCCGCATGGTAGCGCGGCAACGTTTGGGATCACGAGCGCCTTGACTTCGCATATGGCCGTCAGGATGCTGGCGCGCCGCAAAGCTATCGCCGGAACGCTCCTCGGTTGTATTGCCCTTGCCGCGCTGGGGGTGGCGATTTTCGCCGAAGCCGACGCCCGCTCGCGCTTTCAGGAGTACAAGCGCATCCGGGCGCTGCTGGAACGCTATGGCTGGAAGCGTCGCATCATTGACCCGGTCTCTTTCTCGCGCTGCCAGCGCGACACGGCTCAGGTAGCCGCGATCAAGGCCGGATACGGCGCGCAAATCAAGCGCTACTTCTACGACCGCGGCTATCGCTGGTATCACGTGGTTCCCGATGCGCTGCTAAAAGATCCACTGTACCTCTTCAGCCGCCAGTTTATCCGCAGCAGCTTCTTTGTGAAGACATACAACGCGCGGCGGCGAGCATCGTCGGAAACGAGGATGTAGCTTTACGCGCTACATCCACATACGTAGGTCGTCCGAACTCTTTAGCAAACCGCCGGATCCGCGCAGTTCATCGCACCCTCTGATACGATCGAACATCGAACAATGTGGGACACCGACTGAAGATTGAAACATCCCGACAAAAAGCGGGGACTCAATTGACCCCCGCTTTGATGCCAGCCTGTGCCATATACAGGTGAGATTACGGCAAATCAGTAGCGATTCCGGCGATCCGAGAAGCTATCGCGCCGACCGCGACCGCCGCCGAAGCCGCCGCGTTCGCCCCGACTCTTATCCTCGGCCTCATTGACGCGCAAGTTGCGGCCATCGATCTCGTAGCCATCGGTTGCGCGGATAACCGCCGCCGTATCTTCAGCCTCGATCTCGACAAAACCAAAACCGCGCGAGCGGCCGGTGTCGCGATCGCTAATCACGCGCGCGCTCTGCACCTCTCCGTGGGCGTTGAAGATCTCGGTAAGCTCGGCATCACCGATGCTCCAGGGCAAGTTTCCGACAAATAGCTTAACCAACATGGTCATTCTCCTTAATACACAAATAGACCGGCGACCGGCGCAAACACACCGTCGCTGCATGAAAAATCAACAAATCACTCAACCGGACGGGAGCCATGCTTCTAGCTCATTCGATCCAGCATGCACAACGTATATTCTTTGGGCGATGAAAGTTCTGCTGCGTACTCAGGAGGATGCCGTGAATAGTTAAGGCGAGGCTTACAGCGCAATACGTTGGTGAACCTGCAAAGTATACCATGCTTTTGTGAAAATGAAAACGCCGCCAACCGCATTCTGTGCGATCGACGGCGCGACTGGTGGAGCGAAGGAGACTCGAACTCCTGACCCCCTGCGTGCAAAGCAGGTGCTCTCCCAACTGAGCTACCGCCCCAATTGAATTGATGCAACGCATGGAAAATGGAGAATGAAACGCGGAGCCTGCGCTTGATTACTCCGGCCTTCATTCTCCATCAAAATGGTGGGCGTACCTGGACTCGAACCAGGGACCTCAATCTTATCAGGATTGCGCTCTAACCAGCTGAGCTATACGCCCACGTAAAGCAACATCGAGAATTATACCGCGAACGCATGTCCATGTCAAGGCAATGATTACGTGCTGCGTTGAGGCAGGGCGATAGCGCCCCTCGATACGCGCTGAGCGCTACCCCATCCTGTCTTGTTGCGTCGGCCCATTGCAGGGCGTTTTAGGTCGGTTTATGCTCAAACGCGTGCAGCAACGCTTTGACCGCAGCGGTCGGCGTTGTTTCGCCCTCGACAACCGCCTGTTTGATCTGCGGCATCAGCGCTTGCACGGCGGGATGGTCGAAGAAGCGCTGCCGCAGGTGATCTTCGATCATCGCGAAGACCCATTCCAGCGTTTGCGCGCGGCGCCGCGCAGCGAACACGCCGGACGCGGTCGTCTGGGCGCGGAAATGCTCAACCACCTCCCAGACATTGGCGATGCCGTCGCCGGTCAGCGCCGAGCAGGTGTAGGCGCGCGTTGGCCAGCCTTCGGTCGCCGGAGAGAGGTAGTGCAACGCGCGGGTATATTCGGCGCGCGCGGCATTGGCGCGCAGCTTGTTGTCGCCATCAGCCTTGTTGATCACCAACGCGTCGGCCAGCTCGATCACGCCCTTTTTGATGCCCTGCAACTCGTCGCCGGCGCCGGTGAGCATCAACAGCAGGAAGAAGTCGGCCATCGAGCGCACGGCGACTTCGCTTTGACCGACGCCGACCGTCTCGACCAGGATGACATCGAAGCCGCCCGCCTCGCAGACCAGGATCGTCTCGCGGCTCTTGCGGGTAACACCGCCCAGATTGCCGGCGGAAGGCGACGGGCGAATGAAAGCGTTCGGATGCCGCGAGAGTTGCTCCATACGGGTTTTGTCGCCGAGGATGCTGCCGCGGGTGACGCTGCTGCTCGGATCCACCGCAAGCACCGCCACCCGATGCCCGCGCTCGCACAACATCAAGCCCAACGCTTCTATAAACGAACTTTTGCCGGCGCCGGGCACGCCAGTGATGCCGACGCGGATCGAAGCGCCGGTATGCGGAAGCAAACGTTGTAGCACCTCCTGTGCCGTGTCGATGTGAGCGGAAGCGTTGCTTTCGATCAGAGTGATTGCGCGGGCGAGAATCGTGCGATCGCCTTCGAGAACGCCCTGCGCATACTCATCAACCGAGATGTGCCGCCGTCGGGTCGCCTGCGCCGATAATGCCTCGGAAGACGTAGCGCCGGGCATGCCATCGTGACCGCCATCGACGCCTTTCATCACACTGGTAGTAAACTCAGCGCCGGCTTGTTGCGGAACCCATTCGGGGCGTTGTCGATCATCGGACATTGGCTTTTCCCTATACTCTCATGCTTAATTCGCCCGCACGCCCAGCACGATCCGGCTGCTACGCGGCACAAACTGCCCGTTCACAATGCCTTCGCCGTTGTCGAACGATGCGCTGACCACCTGGCCCGGAAAATAGCTCTCGAAATTGGGCAGCCGATCCGGCCCCTGCTCATCGACATACGAGAGCGTCAGTCCGTCGGCTTGCGCGATCAACGCCTCCGCTTCGCTGCGCGACAGGCCGATCACATCAGGAAAACGCACCTTGTCGCCGACGCTGACATACAGCCGTAGCGTATCGCCAGGGCCGACGCGGGCGGGCGGATTGGGGAACTGGCGAATGATGAAACCCTCGCTGACGACGCGGCTCGGCTCCTCGACGACCTCAATCGTCAATCCCAACCGTGCAGCGTCTTCCTGCGCCCGTATGAGCCGCCGCTGGCTGAAGTCGGGCAACGGAAACTCGTTCGGCCCCAGGCTCAATGTATAGGTAAACGGTTGGCCCTGCGCGACCTGAGTCCCCGGCGGTATCAACTGCTCGATCACGTGACCTGCGGGAACGATGCTGCTATTTGCCGTAGTCGTCACCGGCGTAAGCTGGGCCTGACTCAGCAGCAACTGAGCCTCGCGGTCGGTGCGGTTGATCAGGTTCGGGGCGGCGACCAACGGCACGGGTGTCGGCGATGCCTCAGGCGGCGTCGGCGACCCCGATGCGTTGCCGTTGGGCGGAACCACGCCAATGCCGCCGAAGCCGTCGAATATATCGTTAAAAACGCCGGTGCTAAAAAGAAATACCAGCCCCAGCACGCCGGCCAGTAACAGCATGCCAACCAGGAATACGCCGCAGCCCGAACTCTGCTGCGTCGGCGCGCGTCCTGCCGCAGGACGCGGCGGCGGAACCGGCGCGCGCCCGGCGGTATTGCCGTTCGCCTGATTCGCCGGGGCGCGTTGGGCGGCGGGGTCGGGTGTACGCCGCGCCAACGCCGGATTGACGACCGTTTCCTGGCGCGACTGTGTGCGAAATGACTGGAGCTGTTGGGCCAACTCCTGCGCGCTGGCCCAGCGCTGCTCAGGGTCTTTGGCCATCGTGCGCAACACCAGTTGCTCCAGGTGCGGCGGAATCTGCGGATTGTAGACGCGCGGCGATGTAGGCGTTGCGCTCACATGCTGCATCGCCACCGCCACCGCGTTATCGCCGCTGAACGGCAATTGGCCAGTCAACATCTCGTAGAGCGTGACGCCGAGCGAATATATATCTGAAGCCGGAACGGCGCTTTTGCCCTGGGCTTGCTCCGGTGAAATATAATCGACCGTGCCGAACGTGACACCGGTTTCGGTCAACGCCGTGCTGAAATGGCTCTTCGCTATGCCAAAATCGGAAATGCGCACCTGGCCGTCGGGAGTAACGATAATATTCTGGGGCTTGATATCGCGATGGATCAAACCGACCCGATGCGCGGAATCTAATCCCCACGCGATCGCTTCGGCGATCGCCGCCGCCTGATCGATAGGCAACGGCGCCTGCTGCCGGATCAGCGCTTTGAGATCGGATCCCTCGACATACTCCATCACGATATAGTGAACAGCGCCATCCTGACCGGCATCGTAAACGCCGATCACATTCGGATGCGTCAGGATCGCCGCCGCCATCGCTTCATGGCGAAAGCGGCTATGGAAATCGGGGTCGTTCGCGTAGCGGCTGTGCAACACTTTCACGGCCACGCGGCGATTCAGGCGCAGATCACGCCCGCGGTATACGCTGGCCATCCCGCCTTCGCCGATCTTTTGCTCTAATTCATAGCGTCCATCAAGTACGTTTTGCATCTGCTGCATTGTAGGTTATGGGATCTATGTACATTGACGCACGGCGGCGTCGATACGACTACTCGTGTATAATATGAACCGCGTCTGCCGGCGTCGTCGGCGTTGCTCCATTGAGCAGCATTTCGATTAGCGCCAGGTTGATCACATCCTCGCGATTGTAGTGTAACAGCGTCTGCAGGGCGGCTTCATCGCCATAGGTTTCATAGAGATGCCACAACTGCGGTGCATCACGCCCGCTGATACCGGCGGTTGCGCGCGCAATGCCAAGCCGTTGCTCTACAACCTTGAGTCCGCCGTACAGATTGCGGCGGTGACAAATGCGCAGCAGATCGATATGCTCATACTCATGGCGCAAGTCGGCGTGCAACCGTTTGCGAATGACCGGCAAATCGAAACTGGCGCCGTTGAACGTAACAATGGATTGAATGCCTTCGAGCGCTGCATACAGGTTGACATCGGTCACGCCTCCGCCGACCAGTTGCCAGACGCCCCAATCGGGACGATAAATGCCCACCACGCTGATAACTCCCATGAAGGTTGTCTCGATATCGAGGTAGGCGCGTATGCCTGTACTGACGTTGTTGTGATGCGGGGCGTTCCCCACAGCGCTCTCCTGTTTTATTATGTCACAGCGGATGGGCCAGCGTCAAGCTAATGGATAATGAACGGATAACGATTGGGAGCCTCCAGATCGCGCGGCGCGCTCACGCTCGGCGCACCTTCCGCAGCAATGCGGCGACGAAAAAATCGAGCGCCTCAACGCGCAGCATCCGGCTCAGACCTACATAGACCGGCGCACCCAAACCTCCGGCGACGCCGATGACAACCAGGGAGCTATATGCCGTTCCCGCTACAAACGGCTCGATGACGCCAGCAAGCCAGTAGACCGCCAGACCCATCAGCGCGCTGGCCAGGGTTGCTTTAAACAGCGCCTCGCGTAGACGCAGCCCGCGCAGCGTCACCCCGTTATGCATCAACCAGAGCAGGATCGCGGCGTGGCCGATCCACTGCGCCGAGTTGCCGAGCACCAGCGCGAGAAACCCAAGCTGGGTAAACCACAATAACGGAAGCGCGGTCAGCAGATAGAAACCGATTGCGGCGCCCTGAACCAGGTTGGGTGTCAGCGTATTCTTACGCGCATAGAAGGCGAACAACAACACCTGGTCGATCGCGGCAGCCGGCAGACCGGGTAGGTACAACAGCAGCGCCATCGCGGTTACGGCGGTGTCCTGAGCCGCGAATGCGCCTCGCTCGAACAACAGCGCGGTGATCGGCGCGGCCAGAGCGGCCAATCCGGCAGTGGCCGGGATGATCAGCAGAATGACCACCTTGAGACCCATGCCCAGTGTCTGACGGAACGCCTCTTCATCGGCGACTGCGCTCTGGCGTGAAAGCGTCGGTAGCACGGCCAGCGACACGGCGGCGGCGACCAGTCCCAGTGGGAACTGGATCAGTGTCGTCGCGTAGCGCATCGTCGCCGGGGCCGAGGGATAACCCGACGCCAGCCAGCGATCGATCAACGTGCCGACAACCGAGAACGCGATACCCAGCGCAACCGGCGCGTAGAGCTTCAGAATACGCCGCACAGCCGGATGATCAAGGCCCAGCGACGGGCGATAGCGCAGCGCGCGCAGTCCAGGAACTTGCAGCAGCACTTGCCCGACGCCGCCGATCAGCGCACCAACCGCGAGGCTGGTAACATCCAGGCGATTGTGGAACAACACAACGCCCGCGATCATGCCCGCGTTGAACGTCGCACCGACAAACGCGGGTAGCAAAAACGCCTGGCGAGCATACAACACCGCCGTGCTAAGCCCGGAGATGCCCATCAATACGACCGCCGGCAGCAGCAGCCGGATGAGCCAGGCGGTCTGGGGCCGCAATTCAGGCCGGGTTGATTGCACTAACAGACGAGCGACCAGGGGCGCCTGCCAACTGATCAGCACGACAACGACAATCAGCGCCAGCAGAGCAATGGTAAAAACGCCGGAGACGACGCGCCAGAACTCACGCTCATCGCCCTCGGCATACTCGCTAAACACCGGAATCAGCGCTGCACTGACCGCGCCGTTAATGAGCAAGTCATATATGGTATTGGGAACTGTCCAGGCAATGGTAAAAGCGTCAACGCCCGCGTCACGCGCAAAGAAAAAGGCGATCGCCGACTCGCGACCTAACCCAAGGAGACGACTGGCAATATTGCCAATCGCGATGAGCAGAGCCGCAATCGCGACGCCTTCAAACTTCGAGCTTGGCGTCTTGAGTTTGGTATTCATGTTGGCAGGTCTATGACCTCAAGACCCAACGCTCGACTGTTGCGCCGTGCTGATAAACGGCACTACTCACCGCCGGCGGAAGAGACGGCTTCGCTGGTAAACTGGCCGATGACGCGGCGCAGCGCCTGCGGGTCGGCGGCGAACGTCGCCGGTTGGTCCAGATCAACGATCATCGACGAATCGATCGCATATCGTTGAATGCTCTCGGATTGCAAACTGCGTCCCCACGTCGCCAGTTCGACCATTACTCCGCGCGACATATCCGTGCGGACGTAATCGCGCAATGCGCCAGTATAGTCATCTAGACCGGTCATTTGCTGAAGTAGCCCCTGATCGCGGATCTGCGCAAAGATCGCCATCAACACTTGCTGTTGGCGCTGGTTGCGCCCAAAGTCATTATCGGCGTGGCGCGTTCGGGCGTACATCAACGCACGTTCGCCATCCATCCGCTGGATTCCCTCGCGAAAGAAGATCTCAATCGTCTGATAGTCGCTGGTGGGATACGCCGGATCGTACAGTTCTGAGGGAACATCGACGGTAATATCGCCGATCAGATCGATCAGCTTCTCGAACCCCTGGAAGTTAATCAACACAAAATAATCTACCTCCAGATCGAGCAGCTTGCTGATCGTAGATTTGACCAGCGCCGCGCCGCCGCCCGGCCCAAAGCGATTCTCGCCGATAGCGTAAGCGGCGTTGATGCGGCCCTCGCCATAGCCACGCGGATACGTCACCCAGAGATCACGCGGCAGCGAGAGCATGCTGACCTGATGGCTATCCGCATCAAGGTGAACCAACACAATTGCGTCGGTGCGCGTCGGAATCTCTTCTTCAGGACGAGCATCGGCGCCAAGCAGAAGAATATTCAGATCGCCGTCAGAAAGTGCGGCCGGCTCAGTTGTTGTCAAGACCGGAGCGCTGTCGGGTGTCTCAAGGGCTGAACCGCCATACGAGTGCCCGGTGGATGACGACGCACTGGAGACAGTTTCATCGGTCTGGTGAACGTTATACGTAACGGCAGTCTCTTCAGGGAGCGCTGCCGGTGTGACAATCATAGCATCGATATTATCGAGCGCTTGGCGCCATTCGATAGCCAGACGTAGTATTGGGATGATAACCAGCAAGCTTAATATGAGAAAAACGCCCATTGTCAGGCGTTGCCTGGTAAGCGGCATACCTCCGAAGCTCCACTTGTATTCAAGACGTTTACGCGCTAGATACTACTATACGATTCAGCAGTAACACACGCCAGCAAAGAAAACTGAAATCAAACTGACACGCTGCTGAGAAGCCGCAATTAAGTCCTGTCAGGCGGGAGAAATACCGCCTGTTCGTCGGAGTTGAGACCGTTCCGGCCTTTCCAAACGGTCGTTTAAACGTTTAAACGTTCAAAACACGTCGCCTGTCATAACGACGTGCAAAATGCCATCGGCGTCGCGTACATACAGCGACCCTAATATATCCACATCTTCAGCCCGCCCGGATACGATCCCTGATGCAGTTTGCACCTGCACCTCCTGGCCGATGGTGATCAGCAACTTGCGCCAGATCGCGTACAACTGGTTGCGCTCGCCACGCTGCAATGCCTGGAGCCAGAAATCCATACGCCGCACAACAGCCTGCAGCAACGCCAGCCGTGAGACCGGACGATCCAGAGTTGACATTATGTGAGTCGGCGGGTAAATCGACGCAATCTCGGCGCCGGGACTCGCACTCACATTGATGCCACAGCCAATGATCGCCCAATCGATAGCTGCGCTGCTGCTCAACTCAAGCAGAATCCCCGCCGCCTTGCCCAGTGCGCCGTCCATGTAGGGAATCAGTACATCGTTTGGCCATTTTAAGCGTGGCGTCAGACCCGTCTCGTGGGCAATTCCCTCGCACACGGAAACACTGGCCATCCAGACCAGCGCCTGAGCATTAACAGATGCCAGCCATGTTGGTCGCAGCGCCAGAGAAAAGAGCAGCGCACTCTGCGCCGGAGCCATCCAGACTCGCTTCTGACGGCCTCGCCCGGCCGTTTGTTCATCCGTCACGACGAGAAGCGGGAATTCATCTGCCGACCCGTGTCGCAATCGCTCACGGGCAATATCCATCGTTGAGCTTACCTGCAGATAATACAATACATGGCGTGGCAACACAGTCGTTGCAAGCCCCTCAAGGATGGATGCTTTCGAGAACGTACCATGTTCCATATGTGGCATGGTTATGACAACACTCAAGTTTCAGATAACTCAACCAGATAGCTTGCAGACGCGCTCCTTAGTATACCATACCTCATATGTGTCGCAAATGTCAGAACATTACATATGTCCATAGTTTGCACACGTAGATAGTCAAGCTAGCGGAATTATCTGATTAGGCATCGATAATTCCGAAGGCTTTTCTGGATCTAAATTTTGAAATAACCACTCAAAGCTACGAAATGCTGCATGGATTATAGTAAAAGAGTGGTATAATTTACGCAACTTCCCAGCCCTGTAAATTATGCTCAGGAGGTTCCGAGAACCTGATGAATGTTCGCCATTGGATTCGGGCATCTGGCGATGCATCCGCGGTTTTGACATCGGCGGCTCGAATCGGTCCTAATTCGATCATCCAGACGGTCAATGCATTGCGTGAAGCCTATGGCGCTGCCGAAGCTGATGCAATCCTCCAGCGCGGTGATCATAGCCATCTCATGACAACGCTGCCGAGCGAGATGATCGACGAGCAAGAGTTTCTCACGCTTATACAGATGTTGCGCGATCAAATCGGGATCGCAGCAGCCGGCCAGATTCTCCGTCGATCTGGGCAACTCACCGCAGGCTACCTGCTGAAACATCGCATCCCTCGACCGGTGCAACTGCTCTTAAAAATTCTCCCCCGCACTGCGGCATTGCGCGTTCTCCTCAGCGCTATTAGCAAACACGCCTGGACATTTGTCGGCAGCGGCACGTTTCGTTTTACGATCAGCGAGCAATCGTTGATCACCATTACCGATTGCATCGAAAGCCGTGAAATTACGTCTGAAAGGCCCGTGTGCTTCTTTTATACGGGCGCGTTCGAGCGCTTGTTGCAAGCGCTGATCAATATGCATGCTCAGGTGTGTGAGACAACGTGCCGGGCGTGCGGAGATCGTCAGTGCCGATTCGATATTGTATTTTAATACTGCATCGAAATATTTTTGGTCTCGTAGTACAGAGTCTGTCGTTAGCTCATGAAAAGTCGAGCGTTGTGCTGTCAAGCTGGCGGCGTCGGACCAACCTGATCCGAATGGTAAGGTCCAGACAAACCACGTTGTAAGGAGTGCATTATGCGGATTATGATGATCCAGCCCAACTACCACGCCGGGGGTGCGGAGATCGCCGGAAACTGGCCTCCTAGCTGGGTCGCCTATGTCGGCGGCTCACTAAAGGAGGCGGGGTACGACAACATTCGCTTTGTCGATGCGATGACGAATGATATCCCCGACGACGCATTGCGAACGTTGATCCAGCGCAACAAACCCGATGTTGTGCTTGCCACCGCCATCACCCCGATGATCTACAAGGCGCAGCATACCCTCAAGATTGTCAAAGAACTGAACCCG
Organism: Chloroflexaceae bacterium; assembly: GCA_028282325.1. Taxonomy (GTDB): domain Bacteria; phylum Chloroflexota; class Chloroflexia; order Chloroflexales; family Chloroflexaceae; genus JANQID01. The sequence goes on from JANQID010000067.1 coordinate 72,824, forward strand.
AATACGCATACCATCTTGGGCGGCGTGCATCCCACGTTTATGTACACCGAGATTCTCAATGAGGCGCCGTGGGTCGATTACATCGTGCGTGGTGAAGGCGAAGAGATTGCGGTCAACTTGATGCGCTCGATCGAGGCCGGCAGCGATAAGAAGGATCGCTACGAGATCAAGGGCCTGGCGTTCCTGGATGAAAATGGCCGGACTGTGGCAACTGAAGCGCATCCCGTCATTGCCAATCTCGACACGCTGATGCCGGACTGGAGTCTGCTGGAGTGGGATAAGTATATTTATGTTCCGATGAATGTGCGGGTGGCCGTACCCAATTTCGCACGCGGGTGCCCCTTCACATGCCGTTTCTGCTCACAGTGGAAGTTCTGGCGCAAATATCGCGCCCGCAGCCCCAAGCACTTCGTCGATGAGATTGAGACTCTGGTCAAGGACCACAACATTGGCTTCTTTATTCTGGCCGACGAAGAGCCTTCCATCAATAAGAAAAAGTTTATCGCATTGTGCCAGGAGTTGATTGATCGCAAGCTCAACATCCCCTGGGGCATCAATACCCGCGTGACCGACATTCTGCGCGACGAGAAGGAGCTGCCGTTTTATCGCAAGGCCGGCCTGTTCCACGTCTCGCTCGGCACCGAAGCGGCGGCGCAGATGAACCTGAACCGCTTCCGCAAGCAGACGACCATCGAGCAGAACAAATACGCGGTCAAGCTGCTCAAAGACAACGGTATGTTCGCCGAAGTCCAGTTCATTATGGGCCTGGAAAATGAGACTCCCGAAACCATCGAAGAGACCTACAACCTGGCGATGGACTGGAAGCCGGATATGACGAACTGGAATATGTACACGCCCTGGCCGTTCGCCGAGTTGTTCGAGGAGTTGGGCGATCGGGTCGAAGTGCGCGACTATTCCAAGTATAACTTCGTCAGCCCGATTATTCAGCCCGATTCGATGGATCGCGAAGATGTGCTGCGCGGCGTTCTGAAAAACTATGCGCGTTTCTATATGCACAAATCGTTCTTAGACTACCCGTTCGTCCGCGACCCGTTCAAACGCAAATATGCGATGGGTTGTCTGCGCGCATTTGCTCAGACCACTGTCACCAAGCGCTTCTACGACCTCGGTCGCGTCAGCCCGACCGGCGAGATCGATCTCGGCTTCGACGAGTCCCGCGTCCTTACGCGTAATCAGATCGCGGATCTGAAGGCGGTACGACCCGACCTGAAAGCCGACATCACATATGGCGGCGCGATCCCGGTGGGCATCGATATGGACGAAGTCAAGCTCCAGCTTGAGGAGAATGCCCTGAACGTGCCGCTCACCGAAGAAGAGATTGCCAAGAATGCCGCGCTGGAGCAAGGCGGCGATCAGGCTTTGTCGGCTGGTGCGTAATCCAAACGGCTGTGTGGCGGATATGGTAAAATAGCGATGGAAACCGCACAGCGTAACCTATCTCCTGGTTGTTTATTACCGAGTTGGGGCCTGGGGGCGGCTTTGCCGCCCCCAGATCGATCTGGAACGCCTCCTTGCCAGATGGCCAACCACGCTCCGCCTTCACCAGAAGATTGCGCTTATATGCAAGCATGAACAAAAAGCAGGAGCTATGGGTACATTTGTTTCAAAATCGTCCACGCTCACGGATCGTCAAGCCCCATCTCCAGATCTGATCGAACTCGCCGCCCGACCAACGCAACACATCTCACTTGACGGTCGCTCGATCGCCTATCGCCATGCTGGCGATGGCCCGCCGCTATTGCTTATTCATGGCTGGGCAAGTTCGTCTCGATATTGGGCCGGCACTATTTCACACTTTGCCGACGCTTATAGCGTCTATGCGCCCGATATGCCCGGCTTCGGCGAATCGACGCCTCTTTCCGCGCCGATTGATGTTGATCGTATGGCCGACGAGGTGATCGCATTCGCCGATGCCCTTGGCTTGCAGCAATTCGATCTCAACGGACACTCGTTCGGCGCGGCAGTTGCGACATCAATCGCCGCCCGCTATCCGGATCGCATCAATCGGTTGATCCTCGCTTGCCTCAGCGCCCCGCGCAATCCCGTCGAGTTCACCTTGCTCGGCCAAGCGCATTGCCAGGCGTTTTTTTCGGCGTTGTGGATGCGGCCCTGGCTGACTGTGTGGAAGCCCTGGATCGAAATGTGGAAGCCTTGGGTAGCTCAGCAGTGGAGTACGCCTCCGGTTGCACGGACTCTCGCCTCGCGCTTTTTCTACCAGACTCCGGAAAACACCGATTTGTTAAGCGCAGGCGTCATTGATCTAGTGCGTATGGACGCGCGGGTCGCCCTGGAGAGCGCAGCCAGCGCTGGCGACCCCGGCATTATTGCCGCGCTTCGGACAATCACCGCACCAACGCTGGTTGTGGGGGGGGATTCTGACTTGATTATGCCGCCTTCGGGCGTGGCGGCATTGGCACAGCTGACGCCGAACAGCCGGTTGGCCTGGGTTGAGCAGTGCGGACATGTTCCGATGGTTGAACAGCCAGACGCTTATCACGGCATCGTGCGCGATTTTCTCGCCGCGTAGGTGTTTGTTCGCACCAGAGATAGCCGGATCGGCGATGCGGTGTGCTTAGCGCCGCATCGCCGATCTGTTGTGAGTGCTGGATCAGGCTGCAAGCACTCGCTCGGCCACCGCTGCACCAACTTGCATTGTGCTAGCAACTTCCTGACCGGGCCGGGCAATGTCTCCTGTTACGACGCCGGCGTCGAGCGTCGCAAATACTGCCGCCTCAACAGCGTGAGCCTCGGCCCCCAATCCGAATGAGTGGCGCAACATCAACGCAACGCTCAGGATCATCGCTAGCGGATTAGCCTTGCCCTGACCCGCAATATCCGGGGCGCTGCCATGGATTGGCTCGTACAACCCCATGCGGCCCTCGCCCAATGACGCGCTCGGCAACATCCCCATCGAACCGGCCAGCATCGAGGCCTCGTCGGTCAGAATATCGCCGAACATATTTTCGGTGACGATCACGTCAAAGTCAGCGGGGCGGCGGATGAGATGCATAGCGCACGCATCAACAAGCATCGTCTCGAATTGCAGATCGGCAAACTCCTCGTTGACAATCCGCGTTGTAACGCTCCGCCACAGACGGCTCGACTCGAGTACATTGGCCTTGTCAACCATCGTGAGCTTGCCTCGCCGCAGGCGCGCCAGATTCCCGGCTGTACGCACTATCCGCGCGATCTCAGCTTCGGTATAGATGCAAAGATCGCTGGCCCACTCGCCGTGCGCATCACGTCCGCGATCTTTCTCGCCAAAATATATTCCGCCGGTCAACTCGCGTACGACAACCAGATCAACGCCTTGTAGTCGTTCAGGGCGTAAAGGCGATGCATTCAACAACAGCGGGTGAATCGTAACCGGTCGCAGGTTTGCGAACAATCCGAGTGCCTTGCGAATACCGAGCAGACCCTGTTCGGGGCGTATCTTTGCGTTGGGATCATCCCATTTTGGGCCGCCGACTGCGCCGAGCAATATTGCATCGCTTTTGTGGCACATATCCAGCGTGGCATCGGGAAGCGCCGTCCCGGTCGCATCAATCGCGCAGCCGCCGATCAATCCCTCGTTGATAGTGAAACGATGGTCAAACCGATCACTGACCGCTGTCAATACCTTGATTCCCTCGGCAACCACTTCAGGCCCAATTCCATCGCCCGCCAGCGCTGCGACAATGCATTCCATAAATCATCTCCTCAAATAACAAGATTGAAGCGCTGTAAATGTCCTCTGCTCACGCGCCTTCAAGAGGAACGCAGCGTAGAAAATACGCATTACTCTGGTAACGCCCTGGTAACTTTTGACCGTTATGCTGCGTTCGCAACTTACGACACAGCACGAACAGCGAGGAAGATATGGGTGTTCGCAGAATAGAATCATTTCTGCTCCGGCTCGTCGTTCAGGATGATAACACAACTGCGCCGAAGTCCTGGCGGGGCCGAATCCAGCACATTGCCACGGGGGAAGAACAGAAGATTGACCAGATCCACGACGCAGTCACCTTCATTACGACGCATCTTGGCAGGACAAACGTCGCGATTGCGCCGTCTCAAATAGATGCTGAAGAAGACGATACAGCACAGCCGTGAAGGATGACAAAACTTATGTCAGACGCGATGCAATCCCATTAGTCAGGTTCAATTTTTCCGTATCTCGTCGTAGAGCGTCACCGTTTCGGGCAATGGCGGGACGCCCAACTCAGATTGAAGAGCTGACACACACCGCGCATACAGCCGCAATGCCGTGCTACGTTCACCCAGATGAGCGTATGCTTGCATTAGAAGCCGATAAGCTTCCTCTTGAGCTTGATCATACTCCAAAACGCGCCAGGCCAACCCGATCGCCTCGTGCGTCGCATTTTGTTCTAGCAACAAGCTTCCCAGCCGCAACGCCGCTTCGTTGAATAACAACCCCAACCTCTCCCGCTCAACAACAGACCAATCTTCATACAAGCTATCGGGCAATAGCACGCCGCCATATAGATCAACGGCCTGTCGATATGCCGCAATAGCCTCGATAGGATTCTGGGCATGTTCGGCTTGGCGCCCATGCGCTACCGAATCGGCGAAATCGATGATGTCGAACTGGTGATCGCTCTGCGTGTTAAACCCATAGGTATCGCTGTGCTGAATAATATAGTGCGATGGCGCTCCCTCCGGTCGTTCCGGTTCGAGCGCCTTGGTCAAGCGGCTCAATGTAACGCGCAGATTATTGGCGGCCGCATCCATTTCGAGACCTGGCCAGAGCGTATCCATAATTTGATCACGCGATAGCATACGCCCTCGTTCAGTGATCAAGAGTTGCAGCAGTTGACGGGCTTTAATGCTGCGCCAGTCACGATCACGTATTTCCTCTTCGCCGCGCCAGACGCTGAACGCTCCCAGCATTCGCACATGCAACCTGTACGAAGGTCGATAGACCAAGCGTTCAAGGGCCGCCTCTGCTTCAGAGCGAACCTGCGAGTTGCGATCCTTGAGCAGACCGCGTAACGTTGAGTATGCGCCTGTTGCACCCAAGTCGCCGAGCAAAGCAGTGATACGGGTGCGGATATCGACGGATGAAGCGTCTTCAAGTATTTTCAATAACAGCGGTGTGGCGTCGTTGTGCAATTGGCGTCGTAAAATGCTCGCCGACGAATTAGGCGCCAGACCATAATGCAGCGCTTCAACTACCGCGTCGTGGATTGTCGCGAATGGCAACAGTGGGAAAAATCCATAGCCTTGCAATTCAGCCAGCGACCAACCTGCCCGTAATGCGGCATCTCGCGCAGTCGCATCGCCCGCTCGGCTGGCCAGAGCGGCGGCATAGAGATTCGCCAACACCAGAAACAGGCCATCTTTGCGGGCTTGCATTAAGCTAATCAAATCCTGAACCTGAAGACGTGCGCGCTCGATTTCGCCACCTTCGCCGAAGATAATCACAAAGAGCAAGCGCATCCACAAATCGTGCGAGTTAAGAAAAGAATATTGCGCCTGAGCGGAATCGGATCGCCCTGGCGTATCAATTCGCGTCTGGCGCACAAGTGCGAGCGCCGATTCCATTGCCGAATCAACCTGGCCCGTTTGAAACTCCAGAAACGTCTCAAGTGCTTGAACGCGGGTCAACAGCGCTCGCGCGCCGCTACGGTTCGCTGCGGAACGGGCGCGGGCCAGATAGGTTGTCGCTTCATCCAGGCGTCCTTGCGCCAGCAGGAGAAATGCCAGCGATGCAGCGCTTGACCCGATAACACCATCGCTGGCGAAGTCGCTCAAGCGGTGATGGGTTTGCAGCGCGAGATCGATCGCCTCGTTGCCAAAGCCTTGCAAAAATAGCGCCTGGGCTTTCTGGCGAAGCAGATGTTGGCGGAGGCGGTCATCGCGATCAATCTGAGGAACAATCAATGCTTCGTTAACCGATGTCAGTGCCGCCGAGGGACGCCCTTGCTGAAGATATATCGATGACAGTATCAGTGACTGCAACCACTGCCAGAAGGGGCTGCGCGGTTGTGAAACAGCGCGTGCAGCCACGCGCAAGGCGGCGGAATAGCGCCCCCGACTGTAGAGCACTGCCACCACGCTAACCAGCGAAGCGCCCCGTGCCCATGCATCGCGCGCCTTATTGGCGGCACGCACGGCGCGTTTGCACACCGCAATGAACGTGTCAGGCCAATCGTCCCAGAAGTGCAGCATTGCCAGATCGCTGAGCGCACGCAACTCGCGCTGATGCGCGCCCTGCGCACGATACAGCTCCGCTGCGGCGCTAATCGCTTGCGTAGCTTGATCGAGATCAGCCATGGGCTGACTCCACCCCCACATATGCAGCAATTCAGGATCACTGTCACGAATGCTCGCCGGAATTTGCGCCAGCCAGCGGCGGATCGCCTCGCGGCGCGGCGTGTTGAGGAGCGGCCAGGCATGTTCGCGCAATGCACGGGCCAGTTCATCGGTAGCGCCGGCTTCCGCGAAATGCTCAAGCGCTGCCTCCAGATTCGACAACCTCTCTTGCGCGCGGCCAAACAATCGCTGCATGGCATTCCAGGCTTCGTCATCAAGCCGGTTGCGCGCGCGCTTCAGCAACAGGTTGCGCCACAACGGATGGAACCGCAGCAATGTCCCACGTTCATTCAGCGGTGTCAATGGCAATCCCATATGCTGCGCTTGCGCGATCATCTGCTCGCTGTTCGATTGATCGAGCACTTCGTTCAGCATTGCAGCATCAAATTGATCGGGGACTGCTGTGAGCGACAGAAAATCAAGCAAATCGGATGGCAAATCGGCGAGCGCTTCGCTGGCCAGATAATCGAAGAGATCCTGCTGATATGTTTCAATCGTTCGCAGGTATTCTAGACGTTGCTCTGCGGGCTGGCGGGCTAGGGTTCGTGCGACCAGTTGCAGGCTCAAAGCCCAGCCTTCGGTGCGATCCAGCAGCAGATCCAATGCTTCATCGTCGAGTTGAACATTGTAACGTTCAAGCAACGTACGCGCCTCGCCCACATTTAGCGACAGGTCATGCTGGAAGACCTCAATCAGCGCCCCCTCGGCGCGCAGGCGCGGCAACGGCGCAACGCTGATCGGGCGGCGGGAAGCGAGAACAATATGCAGCGAAGGTGGCGCGACCCGCAGCAGATAGCCGAGCAATGAGTCCGTAATCGGGCCGTCAGCGATCAAATGTATATCATCGATGAAGAGAAACGTCGGGATAATTAGTGATGTCTGCAAATCGCTAAATAACGCTCCCGCAACGAGGGGCCAGTTACGCTCAAAGTTTGATCCGCTATGCAAAATGCGCCATGCCTGCTGGCCCACATCCTCAAAACGATCCTGAAAAGTCCGAACCAGATAGGCAAGTAGCAGCGATGGCTCGCAGTCGCCATCGTCCAGGCCTAGCCAACAGACCGCTGCGCCTGTGCGTTGCAACTCGGCGACCCATTGAGTCATCAAGGTTGTTTTGCCATAGCCAGCCGGAGCGACCACTAGGGTGGCCGGCTGCAGGCGCACTTCTGCCAGCAACGCCTGGAGGTCAGGCCGCGGCAATGCCTCACCACGCGGCGGCGGCGGCGTTAACTTAAGTGGTAACAACGCTGGCAGCTCCTTATCATCAGATCGGATGGATCTCGCCTGATTTGTTTGCGATCGGGTTGGTGATCTATGGCGCTCATATGTTGCGCGCCCGGCGTTGGGCATCATATATCATCCTCAAATTCATCGCGATAACGCTCGAAGGATCCATCGTCGTAAAGGACGAAAATTGATTTCCCCTGATCGCGGTATGTCGGGGTAAAAATCATTACTCCTCGCGAGAAACGTTGTAATACGCCATAGTTGGAGCTATCGAGCACAATTTCCGCCGATTCCCACAGACCAAGTTCTTCGCGGATGATCTCCACATTCGCATACAGGCGGCCAAAGCCGCGTACAGGCGCTCTAGGATCATCGGGATCTGGCGTCGGCTCTGGCAGATTGTTTGCTTCCTCGGGCGTATACGAACGATAGGTTCCTGCGTCCAGCCCGAAGAATACATAGATAGCATTCGTTGGTTGCCAATAGAACATTGTCCCGCCTTCAAAAAACTGCTGGGTTGCATAGGCGGGCGACTCGGATGAGATCGGGCATCCTAAGCGTTCGCGGATCGATGGCTGCTCGTCGTAGAGCTTGGCAAAACCGCCCCGCATCGCAATCGCGCACGGCGTGGGGGTGGGCGTCGCCGTCGGCGTGGGTGAAGCTGTTACCGTCGCCGCAGGCGTCGTGGTTGCGATTGGTGTGGCAGAGACAATCGCAACCGGTGTGGGCGATGGTTCGACGCCTGGTCGTGTCGCCTCATTCGTTGCCGTCGGCGGCTCGGCGGTCGCTGATGGCATTGCCGCTGTACTTGTTGGTGTGGTTACATTCGTCGGAGATGCAGCAATCGTTGGTGATACTGTCTCGCTGGCAATAGGCACAGTCGAACTAGCGGATGCCATCGGGGCGATTCCGCCGCCACCTGCAGGTATGGCCTGCGTGGCTATGGATGAAGACGACCCATTGCTGCCGCCATCGAAATACAGATTATTGGCCAGCACAGTCGCCAGACTTCCGACCAGCAGCAGGGCAATACCGGTCGCAATCCACGGTCTCCAACGCCTGTACGCCCTTTGTGCGTCGGGTGAATTGACCGCCTGATGCATTGTCGAACGGTTTGGCGCACCATTACTATTGGGCGACGGATCAGATGCGGCAGCGACAGCAGCCGCATAGACGTTGCTATCTGACAATGTAGACGCTGACTGATGCAATGCAGCCACGAACGCATCGGCGGTGGCATAACGCTGATCGGGATTGCGGGCCAGCGCGCGGAGCACCGGCGCATCCAGCGATGCTGGAAGATCGGAATTGATCGCCGATGGCGCCGGCGTTGGCTTATGCAAATGCGCCATCAAGATATCCTGCGTGCTGCCTGTGAAGAGCGAGCGCCCGGTTAATGCGCGAAACGTCAGCGCGCCGAGCGCATAAATATCCGCGCGCCCGTCGAGCGGACGATTGCCGATCTGTTCCGGGGCCATATATTCCGGCGTCCCCAGCAACGCGCCCGTTGTCGTCAGCCCCGGCGTATCCAGCACCTTGGCAATCCCAAAATCGGTCAGAACAACATCGTTAGGATCAATTTGCAACGGCTGTTCAAGAGCGGCCGGGAGATTAAGGATGAGAATATTGCCTGGCTTGATGTCGCGATGCACTACATTGTGCGCGTGGGCATAGTCCAGAGCGCGAGCCACTGGCGCTAACACATTGAGCAGCTCGTCAAGCTTTAACGCACCGCGCTTGTGCAGAACATCCTGGAGAGAGGCTCCCAGGAGCAGCTTCATAGCGATGTAGGCTATGCCATCCTGCTCGCCGACATCGTAAATGGGCACGATGTTGGGATGCTCCAACGCAGCCGCAGTGATCGCCTCGCGTTTGAAGCGCGCAACCAGCGTCTGATCTTCGCAATATTGGGGATAAAGAACCTTCAGCGCTATGTCGCGTTGCAATACGGCGTCGTGTGCGTGGTACACAGCCGCCATACCGCCGCGGCCTAGTAAATCAATAATCTGGTAGCGCCCAAGGCTCTGGTTAATTAGCGATCTGAGCATATGGCAGCATCGTTGCACCAGACGGTAGCCCAACCGAAATCACGGAAATTGCGGCGACAACTTGACTCATCAAGCAGTGTAGCGCCAGCCAGCCGGAAAATGACGACTTCTTCACCCGCATTGTAGCATATTGTATCAATAAACGGCGATAGAAAAGGAAGAATTGCCTGTGTCGCCACAATCTGGGGGCATTTGCCGGTTCGCTATGCTATCAGCAGAGTATCAGCTACCTGGCGCTTGCAATTTCCGATCTGCATGCTAGAATCGCACAGAATGCAAAGAGTAAATTTTTATGTAAATATAAGTTGCAGTCGGAGCATCACAATTTCCGGCTGCCGCGCGTATACTTCCATAGCTTATGCATCATGAACGACGGTTTCGCCGAACTTATGGCGGTGCAGCGACACCGCGGCTTCCATTCTATCCCGGCGCGTTTCGCCGCAAGCGCACAATAGCGCCCCGACCCGTAGCGGGTCGTATCGTTGCCCGGTCGGCACTCACAGTTATGCTGGCGATCGCGTTGACTGTGACTGCGATTGGCGCGATGGCTTACAGCTCCTACGCTCGCATCGCCAACTCGCTGACGCCCCGGCTTGACGCACTGAATAGCCTGGATCAATTTCAGACGTCGCGAATCTATGATCGCAACGGCGAAGTGCTCTACGAGTTTTTCGACGCCGGCAAACGCACCCATGTGGATTATGCCGACATCTCGCCGTTGCTGATACAGGCTACGGTTGCGATCGAAGACAAGACGTTCTTCACCAACGCCGGCGTTGACCCGGAAGGCATTATGCGCGTCATTCTGGGCTACCTTCAGACTGGCGAAGAGATCGGCGGCGCTTCGACTATCACCCAACAGGTCATTAAGAACATCATTCTCTCCGACGAGGAGCGCCTGTACGAAAATCGCTATCAGCGCAAGATCAAAGAGATTATCCTGGCCCAGGAGCTAGGCGACCATTATGACAAAGAGCAGATTATTGAGTTGTATCTCAATGAAATCTTCTATGGCAACCTGGCCTACGGCATCGAGGCCGCCAGTAACGTGTATTTTGACGCCACCGCGAAGCGCCTGACGCTGGCGCAGGCTTCGTTGCTGGCCGGTTTACCGCAATTGCCTACCCGCTACAACCCGATCAACTACCTGGTACGTGATGATCAGGGCGGCTATCTGCCCGGCTTGCAACTCGGCGACGGATGGCTCGATCCTGATTACGTGTTGCCCGCCGACATCACGCCGCCGAAGTGGCGCCAGATCGCCGTGCTGCGCCAGATGGTCGATGAAGGCTATGTCACCGAGGAGCGCGCCCGCGCCGCCGTCGCTCAAAATCTGCGTTTCGCCCCGCAAGATGTGCCGTTGAACGCTCCTCATTTCGTTTTTTATGTTCGTGATCTGCTTGAAGAACGCTATGGTCAGACGTTGCTCACCCGCGGCGGGCTGAATATCTACACGACGCTTGATCTCAGTCTTCAGCGTATGATCCAGCAAAAGGCCGCCGAGCATATCGCCAAACTGGAGCAGCGTAATATCCACAACGCCGCCGTGGTGGCGATGCAGCCGAACACTGGCCAGATTCTGGCGATGGTCGGGAGTATCGATTACAACGCGGTCGCGCCGACGAATACTCCCGGCGAGAGCGGCAATGTGCTTGACGGTCAGGTGAATGTCACTACCCGCGAACGGCAGCCTGGCTCGGCGCTTAAGCCATTTACCTATCTGGCGGCGATGGAAAAGGGTATGACTCCGGCGACCGTTTTGTGGGATGCGCCGACGCAGTTTCCGTCGGGAAGCGGTGGCTGGTACGCGCCGCTGAACTATAATGGGCGTTGGAATGGTCCAGTACGCATTCGCACTGCGCTCGCTAACTCGCTCAATATGCCCGCCGTCAAGGCGCTGAAGTTTGCGGGCGTGCAATATACGCTTGGTCTCCTTGACCGGGTGGGCATCAAAACCGGCCTGAAGCGCGGTGAAGGCTTTTACGGCCTGTCGCTGACCCTGGGCGGCGGCGAGGTGACGCCCCTGGAGCTGACCACAGCATACAATACGCTGGCCAGTGGCGGGCGCTATTTCCCGCCTGTGGCGATTCTCAAGATCGTGGACGGGCAGGGCGACGTACTGGAGGAGTTCCAACCTTCGATCGGACAGCAAGTCGTCGATCCATCGCTCGTCGATGTCATCACCGATATGATGAGCGATGATCGGGCCCGTGCGGCGATCTGGGGGATGAACAGCAAGCTGAAGCTTTCGCAGCCCGTAGCGGTGAAGACCGGCACCAGCAACGACTGGCGTGATGCCTGGACGTTGGGGTTCACCCCGTATGTCACTATCGGCGTGTGGAGCGGCAATAACAACAACGAACCTACCGAGCGGGTTGAGAGCCTGGAGGGCGGCGGGATCATCTGGCATAATGTGATGGAAGAGATCTTCGTCTGGATCGACGCCCAACCGGACTACAAACAGCTCTTTAGCGCGCCGTTCGGCGGCTCGCTGCCCACCGAGTTTACGATCCCCGACGATAACAGCATTGTACGCAAGCCTATCTGCCCGCTGCCGGGCTCGTTTGGCGGCTACAGCCAGGAGTTGTTTACCACCGATATGTTGAGCCGCACCGCCGCGCTTACCCCGACGTTTACATCAAGCTTTTCGTCAACGCTTAGCCTATTGCGGTCGAATAGTGCAAGCGGGGCGGCGACTCAGGAGCGCGTCATCTGCGACGCATACATCAAGCTCGACGTGATTCGGGTTCCGGAGAAGACCTTCGATGGGCGATTGGAAGTGAGCCAGCCGCTCACAACGACCGGCGCGCTCGAACCGGATGTGCAGTTCTGTTTGCCCGTGGCAGGCGAAGAGTATCCGCTTGAGTTACGCCAGACCGTCTATATTTGGAATACTCCGCCGCCTGATCCGAGCGAACGGGTGCAATATCGCTGGTCATGGGGCAGTGCAGAGGGCGGCATTGCTTTACATGATGATCAGACGATCGTATCAATACCGCCGGGAAACTTACAACTCTGCACGGCAGATATGTTCAAGCCTATGCCGCCAGCTCCCGGCGCAATTCTGATGCCCGATCTGGAGCGTTTGGGCGAGAACCAGGCTAAAGAAGTCCTCGCAGTTCTGGGCATAACCAATATCTATGTTGACTACCAGGATCGCTCACGCATTCCCGATATCTACGACGACTATTTGCCCTACACGGTGGTGAGCACATTGCCGCGCGCCGATGAGTGGATTTTCCCTGGCGCATCCGTTATTTTGGGCATTCGCGCGCCCGATCCGGAACCCGATGTTCCGGAGTCTTCGCCAACACCGGCGCCGCCTGATCCCGGCGACCCGCCGCCCCCACAAGCAACGCCGTTACCGCTCCCGCCGAGTTTTGAAACAAATCCGGAGGACTCATAACCGAATAGCCAATGCATACTTGACAATCTGGTATTAGTTCGTTATTATCTAGTGTAATTAACAATTGCATAGCGAACGCAACTCATCCAGAGAGGCGGAGGGACCGGCCCTGTGAAGCCTCGGCAACCCCAAGATGAAAGGTTCGGCGTGAAGTGTCGTCGCACGACGCAGCGTAGAACGTTTCAGGAAAGTGCCAATTCCGGCAGAGTAAATCTGGAAGATGAGCGGTACGTGTCAGCCCCCTGCATAGCGAAGCGCAGGCAAGCCTTTAGCAGTTCACAAGCCCTCATCGATAAAGATGAGGGCTTTCTTATTGTCAATGCGCCAATGATGGCGGAAGGAGATATCCTTTATGTCCGATAGCATCATGTTTACCGGTTTTGAAACCCTGGCTTTGCACGGTGGTCAACAACCCGATCCCGCAACCGGGGCACGTGCCGTGCCGATTTATGCAACGACGTCGTATCAGTTCAAGGATGTCGATCACGCCGCACGCTTATTTCATCTGCAAGAGTTCGGCAATATTTACACCCGGATTATGAATCCGACCACCGATGTGCTTGAGCAGCGTATCGCTGCACTGGAAGGCGGCGTCGGCGCTTTGGCGCTGGCATCCGGCCAGTCTGCTGAGACGCTGGCGATCTTGAATATTGCTGGGGCCGGCGACAACATTGTCGCATCGAGCGATCTTTACGGCGGCACCTACAACCTGTTTCGCCATACTCTGCCCAAGCTGGGGGTTTTGACCCGTTTTATCGATGCACGTGACTTTGAGGGCTTCCGCGAAGCGATCGACGAACGAACGAAGGCATTCTATCTCGAACTGATCGGCAACCCAAAACTCGATATTCTTGACCTGGAGCGGATCGCCGCGATCGCCCACGAGCAGGGCGTGCCAGTGATTGTTGACGCCACCACCGCGACGCCATACCTTTGCCGCCCGTTCGAGTGGGGCGCCGACATCATTATCCACTCGGCGACCAAGTTTATCGGCGGGCACGGCACGGTGATCGGCGGCTTGATCGTCGATAGCGGCAAATTCGAGTGGACCAACGGTCGCTTCCCCGAATTTACCACGCCCGACCCGTCGTATCACGGGCTGGTGTATGCCGAGGCTTTTGGCTCACTGGCTTACATCATCAAGGCGCGCGTACAGGGGTTACGTGACATCGGGGCCTGTCTCAGCCCCTTCAACGCATTTCTGCTGCTGCAAGGTCTGGAAACACTGCCGCTGCGTATGGAGCGGCATAGCCAGAATGCGCTGGCGGTCGCCAAATATCTGAGCGAGCACGACAGCGTGGCCTGGGTCAATTATCCGGGCTTGCCTTCGCATCCGAGCTACGAACTGGTGCAGAAGTACTTGCCCAAAGGTCAGGGCGGCATTGTCGGCTTCGGCATTAAAGGTGGGCGCGAGGCCGGCAAGTCGTTTATCGAGAACCTGCGCCTGTTCTCGCACCTGGCCAACATCGGCGACGCGAAGAGTCTGGCGATCCACCCGGCGACGACCACCCACAGCCAACTCACCGCCGAAGAGCAGCGGTTGACCGGTGTTACCGACGATTACGTTCGCTTGTCGATTGGCATCGAGACCATCGATGACATTCTCGCCGACCTGGAGCAAGCTCTAGCGGCTGTGTAAGAAGAAAATCTGCATTATGCCTATGAATTTTCAGCAGCAAACGCTCGTTCAGACGCGACCGCCATTGTTCAAGGTTCAACCGCTTCAAACCGGCATTGACCTAGTTGAACGCCAGTCCGTTACATGGGACGAGCCGTTGCCGCTCGACAGCGGGGCGTCGCTCGCCCCGTTTACGCTAGCCTACGAGGCCTACGGTGAGTTGAACGCAACGCGTGACAACGCGATCCTGATACTCCACGCGCTGTCCGGCGACGCCCATGTTGCCGGGCGCCATCATCCGTCGGATCGCAAGCTGGGCTGGTGGGATGGGCTGGTCGGGCCGGGGCGTGCATTCGACACCGATCGTTATTTCGTCATCTGCTCGAACGTGATCGGAAGCTGTATGGGCAGTACCGGGCCGTCCAGCATTGATCCGGATACCGGGCGTCCCTACGGCGCGCGCTTGCCGGTGATCACAATCGGCGATATGGTGCGAGCGCAAGCGCGGCTGCTCGATCATCTCGGCATCGAACGGCTGCACGCAGTGGCGGGAGGGTCGATGGGGGGCTTCCAGGCGCTGGAATGGGCGACCGCCTACCCGGAGCGGGTGAACGGCGTGATCGCGATTGCCAGCAGCGCGCGCTCATCACCGCAAACCATCGCCTGGAATAGCATCGGGCGGCGGGCGATTATGAGCGATCCACGCTGGCGCGGCGGCGATTACTACGACCAGGAGACGCCATTCGACGGGCTGGCGCTGGCCCGCATGATCGGCCACGTCACCTATTTAAGCGAGCCGTCGCTGGAGGCAAAATGCGGGCGGCGAATGCTGCACAGCGCTGACGGGCCCCAGTTCACGCTTGAATCGGAATTTCAGGTTGAGAGCTATCTGGATTATCAAGGCGCCACTTTCAACGAGCGTTTCGACGCCAACGCCTACCTCTACATTACCAAAGCGATGGACTATTGGGATCTGCCGGGACGCTATGGCTCGTTGGAAGCGGCGTTTGCGCGCAGCCAGTCCAGCTTCCTGCTGCTCTCGTTTAGCGGCGATTGGCTATACCCGCCCGGCGAGTCGCAGGCTATCGCCGCGGCGCTGCAACGGGTCAATCGCCCGGTCTCGCACATCACCATCCAGTCTGAGGCCGGCCACGACGCATTTTTGCTTGAACACGATGTTCAGGGATCGATGATCGAGGCATTTCTCGACACACTGTAGCGGGGGTGGAGGAAGGCGACACCCGGGGCGGAGCGGCGATTGCTCATCTGCTCCGGGTGTCGTCGTTGGCGAAGTTGCAAATCGGCCATTAGATGCACCGCAACCTGATAGGTTTTGGAAACCTGCCAGGTCTAGGCGTCAGATGCTACGGGAGGTGCTCGTAGCCAGGCAGGGTCAAGAAATCGACAAAATTGTCGCTGGTCGTGATCGCGTCGAAGAGTCGTGCGGCTTCCTCATACTTGCCTGCCGCATACTCATCGCCCAGCAACTCTTTGATCTTCACCAACTCTTCAGCCAAAAATGTGCGGAACATATCCGCCGTTACCTTGCGGCCATCGTCCAACACGCCTTTGGGGCTGCGGATCCACTGCCAGACCTGCGCGCGCGAGATTTCGGCGGTGGCGGCGTCTTCCATCAGATTGAAGATCGGCACGCAGCCGTTGCTTGCCAACCACGAGCCGAGATACTGCACACCGATATTGATGTTGGTGCGCAGGCCCTTCTCGGTAATTGGACTCTCGGGCTCAAACTTCAGCAAATCCGCTGCGGTGATGTGTACATCCTCGCGCTTGCGGTCGATCTGGTTTGGCGTGGGCATCACCTTATTAAACGCCTCGTAGGCAATCGCAACCAGGCCTGGATGCGCCACCCAGGTGCCGTCGTGGCCGTCGTTCGCCTCGCGCTCTTTGTCAACGCGCACTTTTGCCAGCGCATCTTCGTTGGCTTGCAAATCGTTCTTGATCGGGATTTGCGCGGCCATACCGCCCATCGCGTGGGCGTTGCGGCGGTGGCATGTCTTGATCGCCAGCAGCGAGTACGAGCGCATAAAGTGCGTCGTCATCGTCACCAGGGCGCGATTGGCCAGAACAAAGTCGGGGTTGTTGCGGAACTTCTTGATGCAGCTGAAGATATAATCCCAGCGCCCGCAGTTCAGGCCAGCCGAATGCTCGCGCAGTTCGTAGAGAATCTCATCCATCTCGAACGCGGCGAGGATGGTCTCGATCAGCACGGTAGCTTTGATTGTGCCCTGGGGGACCCCCAATTCGTTCTGAGCCAGCACAAAAACATCGTTCCAGAGCCGGGCTTCGAGGTGGCTTTCCATCTTCGGCAAGTAGAAGTAGGGGCTGGTTCCACGCGCCAGCATCTCCTTCACATTGTGGAAGAAGTAGAGGCCGAAGTCGAGCAAACCGCCGGAAATTGGCTTGCCGTCGATGAGAATGTGCTTATCGACCAGATGCCAGCCGCGTGGGCGCACAAACAACACGGCGGTCTGGTCATTGAGCTGATATTGCTTGCCATCGGGGCTGGCATAGGTGATCGTTCGGCGCACCGCGTCGCGCAGGTTGATATGGCCCTCGATCATATTCTCCCAGGTCGGGCTGTTGGAATCCTCGAAGTCGGCCATAAACACCTTCGCGCCGCTGTTCAGCGCATTGATGACCATCTTGCGTTCGGTCGGGCCGGTAATCTCAACTCGGCGATCTTGAATATCCGCCGGAGTCGGTGCAATGGTCCAATCGCCATCACGAACAGATTGCGTCTCCGGGAGAAAATCGGGCGATGCACCCGCATCGAACGCGGTCTGACGCTCGGCGCGGCGCTTGAGCAGCGTTTCGCGGGTCGCGCCGAACGTGCGCTCCAGCTTGGCGACAAAACTCAGCGCCTTCGTCGTCAGAATCTCGGCAAACTCCGGCGTCACGTTTCCACGAATCTCAACCCCTGTCGGGTATTTCTGATCAGCCATTGTGCAGATCTCCCTTGATTATGGTTCAAACAACGAGTCCCAGGCAATCGTAGCGTGTTGTTATCCTAAAGAGCAGCGAAATCACGGAGAGTATACCGCATCTCTCCGTGATTTCGGTTTCTGTCTGATCGTAACAGAACATAAATTCAGACCGGGCTAATCTTTCTCTGGCACGGCCTCTGGTGTGCGTCTTCGGCAAACATCGAGACTGGCCCAGTCTTTTCCGGCAAGTTCAAACGATTTCCTGTATCCGCGGCCTAGTGGAACTGCTCCTCTTCCGTTGAGCCGGACAGCGCGGTAGTGGATGACGTACCGCCGGAAATCACCATCGACACTTCGTCGAAGTAACCGGCGCCGACTTCACGCTGGTGCTTGGTCGCTGTGTAGCCATACTGCTCAGAGTCAAACTCCGCCTGCTGCAACTCGGAGTAGGCCGACATACCGCGATCACGATAGCCGCGCGCCAGTTCGAACATGCCATAGTTGAGTGAATGGAAGCCCGCCAGCGTGACAAACTGGAACTTATAACCCATCGCGCCGAGGTCTTTCTGGAAGCTAGCGATGGTTGCATTGTCGAGCTTCTTCTTCCAGTTGAACGACGGCGAACAGTTGTAGGCCAGCATTTTGCCGGGGAACTGCGCGTGAATAGCCTCAGCGAACCGGCGTGCCTCTGCGACGTTCGGCTCGGACGTTTCGCACCAGATCAAATCGGCGTAGGGTGCGTAGGCTAGGCCGCGGGCAATTGCCTGATCGAGACCGGCGCGCACCATGTAGAAGCCCTCGGCAGTGCGCTCGCCGGTGATGAAATCCTTGTCGCGCGGGTCAATATCGCTGGTCAACAACGTTGCGGCGTTGGCGTCGGTGCGCGCCACGAGCAGCGTGGGAACATTGAGAACGTCCATCGCCAGACGCGCGGCGATGAGGTTGCGCACTGCCTGTTGGGTGGGCAATAGTACCTTGCCACCCATATGACCGCACTTCTTCTCGGAGGCGAGCTGGTCTTCCAGGTGGACGCCAGCGGCGCCCGCATCGATCATTGCCTTCACCAGCTCGAACACATTCAACGGCCCACCGAAGCCAGCCTCAGCATCGGCGACGATCGGCGCGAACCAGTAGGTGTTATCGCGACCTTCGAGGTGATCAATCTGGTCGGCGCGCTGCAATGCCTGGTTGATACGTCGCACCAGTTGCGGGGCGCTGTTCGCAGGATAGAGGCTTTGGTCAGGATAGGTCTGCGCCGCCAGGTTGGCGTCGGCGGCGACTTGCCAGCCGCTCAGGTAGATCGCCTTGAGTCCGGCCTTAACCTGCTGCATCGCCTGGTTGCCACTCAAAGCGCCAAGTGCGTTGATGTAGTCCTCGGTGTGCAGCAAGCGCCACAAACGCTCGGCGCCCTTTCGGGCAAGCGTATATTCGATCTGCACGGATCCGCGCAGATTGTACACGTCACTGGCGCTATATGCGCGCTCGATACCCTTCCAACGCTCGTCCTCAGCCCAACTCTTGGCTATCTGAGCGATCTGCTGATCCTGATCCATCGACATTATGATCCCTTTCCTCCATCGATGCAGACTGACGCATATACTGGTTAATTGGCAAAGTTTTTGAGACAAAAAAACAATGCCGGGCGATTTAAGCGCCAGGCAATCAGGGGAAACATTCTCAGCAGATCTACGTCGGGTTTATACACAATGTTTGGATTGAACACCCTAAACCACACACTCTGCCGATGTATCGCCGCTGATATCGGCTTGCCCTTATATCACTCCATGCACGTGTTTATTGCTCAATGGGAAAATTGTGACTACCCTCTCAGATATACGCGATATAGTTACAAATCAGTTACAGATCTCAGAGATCTGATGATGGGCGCTTCCAGGTGCGTGCGTAGTTCACCTGCAACTTGTCGAGGATGGCTTGCTCCAGGTCAATGTTGAGTAGATAGGCAAGCTGGAACAGGTAATTCGCTACGTCGGCCAGTTCACCCGCCAGAGCGTCGGGATCGTCTGGCTGTTCGTCAAATTGGAAGTGCTCTAAAATTTCGGCGGCCTCAACGGCGATGGAAACGGCAATGTTGCGCGGCGTTTGCTGATAGGGGGAGTCGGGTCGATACCAGCCTTTGGCGGTGACGAAACGATTGATCTCATCGGTAAGCTGCTTGATGTCCATATATGCTCGGCTTTCGGGGCAACATATGCATTTCAGGGAGCTTGCATCGCTCGCATTTGGCAACCGCTTCCATAGTACCCCATCTGCACGATTGCTACCAAACGATGCTACCCATACCGCATGTCACCCTGAACGGAGCCGCCGGCAGCGTGAAGGGTCTCGGCGTTGGGGGAATCTGAGATTCTTCGCTGCGCTCAGAATGACACCATGCGGTATCTCCAAT
>JANQID010000086.1 GCA_028282325.1 Chloroflexaceae bacterium
CGCACAGCCGCGGCTTCTGGGCGGCGGATGCGGCGGTGCTCGACGCGCTGCGCGACATCTACGCTGATCTCGAAGATCGTCTGGAGGGTGTCAGTGTCGGCAGTTAACACAATTTGGATTGGCGCTATCGGTGCCGCCTTGCTACAATACCCGCATCGCACAACGCATTAGGGAGGCTCATCGATGAACCTGACGTTCAAGGTTGAACCGGGCGGCGCACTCAATCTGGCCGATTACGACCCTCGTTACAAAGCCGATCTCGACCGCAAAGACGCCGAGGAGCAGTTTCAGCATCTGGCGCGCGAGATCGACGAGTTGCAGGAATTGCTCTACGCGGCGAGCACGCATAGTTTGCTGGTGGTGTTGCAGGGAATGGACACCAGCGGCAAAGATGGAACCATTCGCAAAGTCTTCCATCGGGTTGATCCGCTCGGCACGCGGGTGAAGAGTTTCAAAACGCCGACCGAGGAAGAGTTGGCGCACGACTTTCTCTGGCGCGTCCACCAGAACGCGCCCTGCCGCGGCGAGATCGGCATCTTCAATCGCTCGCACTACGAAGATGTGCTGATCGTCCGCGTGCATAACCTGGTTCCCG
The DNA here is from genome assembly GCA_028282325.1 of Chloroflexaceae bacterium. GTDB lineage: Bacteria > Chloroflexota > Chloroflexia > Chloroflexales > Chloroflexaceae > JANQID01. The sequence continues at coordinate 596 of JANQID010000086.1, forward strand.
AGTCAATCTGGCGACAACGCTATCGTCAGATCAACGATTTCGAGCGGTTGTTGACCGAGAACAACACGATCGTGCTCAAGTTCTTTCTGCACATCAGCTATGAGGAGCAGGCCGAGCGCCTGCGCGAGCGCGAAGAGGAGGTCGCCAAAGCCTGGAAGCTCTCGGTGGGCGATTGGGAGGAACGGCAGCTCTGGGATGCGTACCAGGCCGCATATGTCGATGCGCTGCGTCTATGCAGCACCGAGTGCGCGCCCTGGCACATTGTACCCGCCGACCGCAAGTGGTTCCGCAATCTGGCGATTGCGACGACTATCGTCGAGATGCTACGCCCGCTCAAAGCGGATTGGTTGGCGCAACTTAAACGCCAGAGCGACCGCTCACTGGCCGAGCTACGCGAATATCGCGAGCGCAATCATACGGCGGAGTAACGCGGCGAAGGTCGGGCGCGGCGGCGCTTACGCATCGTTCACCAGGCTTCGCACGACGTGATCCCAGGTGATATTGCGCACCAGCGGTTGGCCGGCCTGACCCAGGCGCGCCGCAAGAGCGGCGGCGGCCATCACCTGATCGATCCGCGTCGCAATGGCCGCCGGTTCCGCGGGCACGACAAATCCGTTGACGCCATCGTTGACAAATTCGAGCACGCCGCCTGCATCATTGGTTGTAATCACGGGACGCGCCGCGCCGAACGCCTCGACCGTAGCAAAGCCGTAATCCTCATCCACCGGGGCGTAGTAGACCGCCCGCGCCCCAGCATACAGATCGATCAGCGCAGCATCATCTACAAAGCCTAGAAAGCGCGCCCGGTCGCCGAGTTTAAGCCGCGTCGCCAATTTTTCGAGCCGCTCGCGATCCGGCCCCGTACCGGCGAAGATCGCCCGCACCGGCGCGCGCGTGCGGGCCAGCGCCTCCAGCAGCAGATCGAGCCGTTTGGCGATATCCAGCCGCGCCGACGAGAGAATGTAGTTGCCGTAGGAGCCGGCGCGCAATCGCTCGGCGTAGCGGCTGGGCGGATAAAGCGGCGTACTGTCGAGGTTGTTGAAGCGTTGCAATCGCCGGCTGACATTGCGCGAGATCGTATAACGCGCCCGCGCTTCACTTAGTCCCCGCTGGTCCATTCGAAAAATCGCGTCGCGCACCGCCCGATGAGCGTCGATGTTGAGGAAATCGCTCAGCGGCGTGCCATACTGGTCGTAGGCCTGGCGATGTTGATGCACCAGCCAGACGACTTTGTTGGGATGACGCACCAGGTAGGAGGGGAACTTGGTGCAAATCACTTGATCGACCGGCTCGTCGTTGACATGCGTTATGTCAAGCATACGCCACGCCAACGCCGTCTGGGTTACGCGCTCAATCGGGCGCCAGTTGAACGGCAGACTCACCACATCGACGGCGAAACCCCGTTCGCGCAATGCGTCGCGCAATCCATCAACCAGATACTCGGCGCCGCCGCGCACAAATGGCACCTGAGTCGCGCAGATCAGGATGCGTCGGGTCATTGTTCGCGCCCCGTCTGGCATTCAGCACGCAGCGCAAATCCGGCTGTCCGACGTGCCACCGCGTCCCAGCGGCATGTTTCCAGCACATAGGCGCGCCCGCGTTCGCCAAGCGTTCGGCGCATATCGGCGCGCGCCAACAACAGATCGAGCGCGGCGGCGAACTCGCCAAACGAGCCAAACGTCAGCCCGCCCCCACTGCGCCGCACGTGATCGGCAGTCACAGCGCAGTCGGCGTGAACCAGCGCAGGCGCGCCTTGCAGCCAGGCTTCCATCAACACGCGACTAAAGCTTTCATACACCGATGGCTGGACAAAAACGCTGGCGGCGGCGTAAGCGTCGTATTTGGCTTGCTCATCAACGAAGCCGAGATCCATCACCGGCGCAGGCGGCGTGGTGTGCGCCATTAACGGCTCGTGTGCATAAACGCCGACATCGAGCAACGTGAAGCGCACATCGGGGCGACCCTGGCCCATCATCACGAGGCGGGCGACATCGCCGCGCCGGGCCCAATATTCGCGGAAATAGGCCAGGAGCAGCGGGATATTTTTCATCGAGTCGCGGCGGCCGGCATACACCAGCAGCGCCGGTTCGCGCCGATCTGCCGTCGCAGTCAGGCCATAGCGCTCGCGAAACGCCGATCCGCAGCCTCGCGGCGACAGGTCGATGCCTTCGCCCGCCACGCATACGCGCTCTTCGGTCAGCCCATAGAGCCGCCGGGCGAGATCGGCCTCGGCGTGGCTATTGGCCAGCACACCTTGCACCTGGTTGAACATGTAGTGATAGGTGGAATAGCGCGCATATGGCTCATCGTGAAGGCACGCCAGCAATGTGCTGCGTTCCGGCGCGATCAACGCGCCCCAGAAGGTAGTCGGAAAGGGATACGGCAGAAAGATAAACCGGGTGCGCTCGCGATCATCCAGTATTGCCGCGTACAACTCATCGCTGCCGAGCAACGAACCCAGCAGCCGCAACTCGTGTTCGGGAAAGCACTCAATCGGCGGCAGCAATTCCGGGTGTTCGCGGAAAAAGAAGGGCACGCCGCGATCATCGGCGGGAGTAGGGCGAAAACGCCAGATCGGCACGCCGTCCAGCCCATCGGCGCCGGGCGGGTAGTAGGCATCGGCGCCGGGATGAAACGAATCGCGCCCGGTGCTGGCCCAGACCCGCACCGAAGCTCCGACGTCTCGCAACGCCTGAGCCAAGTCGCGCGCCTGGGTCTCCGCGCCGCCGCGTGTATCGGCGCCGTACCAGGGTGAAACAATGGTGATCATACGTGATCGCTCGCCTCATTCGACCGTTGCGCCCGTAGACTCGCCAGCGTCGCCCGCGCCTCGGCGTCGGCGGCGAGCAAGGCCGTCACCGCAGCGATCAGCGCCGCGTTGTACGCATTCTGCTGCTCGACGATGGGGTTGATCAACCAGCGCAAATAGCGGCGCACCAGCTTGTTGAGCAAGGCCCAGCCCTTCTGGATCAGCGTTCGGCCTTCCAGCTTCCAATGTGCATTCACCAACCGGCGCTCGACCAGAGGCGCAAGCAAGGGTCGCACCTCGATGTCGGCGAGCGCCGCCGGCGACTCAGACTTTCCCAGGCGTTCAACCAGCGCCTGCACGTCGTCAACCGACAGCAGATCATCGATTGCGCGGATGTCCGTATGGGGGCCAGACGAATCCGCCGAATCGCCATCGTCTGCATTCGATTGCAGCGCAGCGATCTGGGTGCGCACCTCGTTATGCGACTCGACCAGCAGACGCAACATGCGGGCAGCCACATCGTTGAACGAATTCTGTTGCTCAACAATCGGGTTGATATACCAGCGCAAATACAAGCGCACCAGCCGGTTGAACAATGCCCATGCACGTTCAGGCAGATTCCGACCTTCGAGCGGCCAGTGCGCGCTAACCACGCGCGTAATCTCGATTTGCTCAAGGCTGCGTTGCAATTCTCGTTCGACAGCGTTCCGGGCCGGATCGGAGGCGCCGGTTATTGCCTGGCGGCGTTCGCGGATCGCCGAGCGCAACTGTTCCAGGACTGTTGCAACGTCCATTGAAGCCATTAGCTCTCGTACTCCTGCGGTTTGCGGCATTGCTCCAACGAGCAAGCCTGAAGATTGACAGTCCCATTGTACAATGAAATTGCGTATGCCCGGTGCAACAGCATTATGACAAGCCGAACCGCAGCATAAAAATGACCCGACAACTTCATCGCTGTCGAGCCATCCAAAAACATATCGGCGAGCGATCAATCTGTTGGTCTGTGGGCTAACCCTTCACACACGCGGTCAGGTTGTCGTATGCCGCACGCAACTGCTTCCTGGCTTCATCGGCCCGATCCAGGGCGGCGGTGATCTTCACCAGATCGGCGACCGCGACCGTGACCTCCGTCGTATCAGCTTGCGTCGGCATAATCAAATCTAACCCCATCCGGGCCACCTGCAACGCATCGGTTAGACAAAACTCTTCTTCGGCGAACAGCATTGCGATCGTGTTGATGCACGTCGTGACATTCGCGCTATAAAGCGCCAGGGCGACATGGTGCGCAATCAACTCAAGCAGATTCAACTGCGGCGTATCGAAGAGGTGCGTTTCGGTGGTAGTTACGGTCAGCGCGCCCAACACCCGCTCGCCCCACACCACCGGCGCCGCCATAGCGCAGCGCGTCGGCGTATCGTGTTCGCGCTCGCTCAGCGAGAGCCAGCGGCGATCAGTATCGGTTTCATCGATGATCAACGGACGACGTTCGCGCAAGACCAGCCCGGCCAGACCTTGATCGGAAACCGCAAGCGCCCGCTCGGTTGGCAAAAGCTCGCCGATGCTCAGAGCCAGCACTGGCTCCTTTGCCTGGCCAAACGGAGTAAGAAGCAGACTGGCGCGTTCGCCGCCCACCATTGCGGGCACTCGCGTCGCCAGCGCGAGCGCCAGTTGTTGCGGCTCTTGGAGGTCGCCGGAAATCTCCCGATTGAAGGTAAGCAACCGCTCAATCGTGTCAGTGTTTGCCTGCGCTTGCGAGCGATATTGCTCGAACTGGCTGTAGAGCGAAGATTGTTCCAGCACGGCGCCGATCATTTGCGCAATCGCGGATGCCAATATCCGATCATCAGACGCAAACTCGTCCGCACGGCGGGCATCGATTCGTCCTACTACACGCCCGCCGGCCGTGATGGCTCGTGACAAGAACAACGGTTCATTCTGCGGCAAATCATCGGCGTTGGCTGGCACGCGTATCTGTATCGCATCCGACGGCAACAGATCAGATGCCAGATCGTGCAATGACGGCAATGGATCGGACTCGCGCGCTGTTTCGACAAACAATTCGATATAATTCAGAAACTGGCGTAATCGCGCGACGCTCTGCTGCAACGTCTTGATTTGCGTCAAAGATGCGGCATCGTTCTGGCTCAATGCGTCATTCCTATTCACAACAACCACCTTTACGATATGGCCAGGCATTGTAGAGAAGCAAGTATCTGGCAAGGCGAACGACCGGGAACATCGTTCTTTCTGCTTATTCTGTAGACAGTCAGGGGCGCTCGCAAATCGCGAACGCCCCTATCGCTCATCTTGTTACTGGCAAAGTATGTTGGTTTATGCTCCTAACGGTTCAGCAGGATGCTTGCTCTCAAGCTCAATCACCCCGCCACGATGAAAGTTCAGCACGCCATCCGCCACGTCAACCTCCACTGTGTCGCCGGGCTTGAATTCCCCCTTGAGTAGCGACCGTGAGAGCGGCGTCTCAACCAGGCGTTGCACGGTGCGGCGTAGCGGACGCGCTCCATACACCGGGTTGTATCCCTCGCGCACGAGCAGATCTTTGGCAGCCGGCGTCAGGCTCAGCGCAACCTGTTGATCGCGCAGGCGCTCCACCAGCTCGGCGATCTGGAGATCGACAATCTTCGTCAGATCCTCCATCGTCAGCGCGTGGAACAGGATAATCTCATCAACGCGGTTCAAGAACTCGGGGCGGAACGCTTCCTTGAGCGCATCATTGACCTTGCGTCGCGCATCTTTCAGGTTGAGCGGCTGATCGCGATGATCACGCGCGGCAAAGCCGATGCCGGAATTTTGCAGATGTTCGGTTCCGGCATTACTGGTCATAATAATGATCGTATTGCGGAAATCGATCGTATGACCCTGCCCGTCGGTCAGGCGCCCATCGTCGAGCACCTGGAGCAGCGCATTGAACACATCGGCGTGGGCCTTCTCGATCTCGTCGAACAACACCACCTGGTACGGGCGACGACGAATGCTCTCGGTAAGCTGACCACCCTCGTCGTAGCCGACATAGCCCGGAGGCGCGCCGATCAACCGGCTTACCGTGTGACGCTCCTGGAACTCACTCATATCCACACGGGTGAGGGCATCCTCGCTGTCAAACATAAACTCAGCCAGCGCTTTGGCTAGCTCGGTTTTACCGACGCCAGTCGGGCCGACGAAGATGAGGCTACCGATCGGACGACGCGGATCACGCAGGCCGCTGCGGGCGCGACGAATGGCGTCGGAAATGGCGACGATCGCCTCGTGCTGACCGATAACACGCTCGTGCAGGCGCTCCTCCATATCGATGAGCTTCTCACGCTCGGTCTCAAGCATACGACTAACGGGCACGCCCGTCCAGTTCGATACAATCTGGGCAACGTCTTCCTCATCGACGGTCTCGTCGAGATTGCTTTCGCGCAACCACTCGCCGCGCTCGGCCTCGAATTCCTTGTGCAGGGCCAGATAGCGCGCGCGCAACATCGCCGCATGCTCATACTCGCGATTGGCGCCGGCCTCCTCTTCATCATGCTGGAGCCGCGCCAGTTCATCTTCCTTATCCTTCAACAATTTCGGCATTGAGAAGATGTCAATGCGCAATTTCGCGCTCGCCTCATCGATCAGATCGATCGCCTTGTCGGGCAAAAACCGATCGCTGATGTAGCGACTTGATAAGCGCGCGGCAGCCGTAAGCGCCTCGTCGCTAATCGTCAACTGGTGATGATCTTCATAGCGCCGTCGCAAGCCGCGCAGCATCTCGACGGCCAATTCAACCGACGGCTCTTCAACAAAAACCGGGCTGAAGCGACGTTCCAACGCGGCGTCTTTTTCGACATGCTTGCGATATTCATCAATCGTCGTCGCACCGACCACCTGCACTTCGCCACGGCTGAGCGCGGGCTTGAGCATATTGCTGGCATCGATGCTGCCGGCGGCGGCGCCGGCGCCGACCACGGTGTGCAACTCATCGATAAAGAGGATAATCTTGCCCTTCGCAGCACGCACCTCATCCATAACGGCTTTCAGGCGCTCTTCAAATTCGCCGCGGAACTTGCTGCCGGCTACCATACCCGACAAATCCAGCGCCAGCAATTTGCGATCACGCAGCGTTACCGGCACGTCGCCGGAGATAATGCGTTGCGCCAACCCCTCAGCGACCGCTGTCTTGCCCACGCCCGTCTCGCCGACAAGAACGGGGTTGTTTTTGGTGCGGCGCGAAAGAATGCGAACAACGCGTATAATCTCAGCGTCGCGCCCGATGACCGGATCAAGCTCGCTCTGGCGAGCCAGTTCGGTCAAATCAGTGCTATACTTTTCTAAGATCTCATAGCGGCCTTCGGCGCCCGGATCATCAGAACGCTGGTTGCCGCGAATTTCCGTCACTACCTGAGAGATATGCTGCTGATCGACATTAAACGAATGCAAGATGCGCGATGAAGCGCCTTCGCGTTCACTACTTATGGCAATTAACAGGTGATCAACGCCGACATACTGATCGTTGAGGCGATTCGCCTCTTCTTCGGCACGCTTGACCAGACGCTGGGTGCGCGGCGTGACATACACCTGATTACCATAACCATACTGTCCGTAGACTTTGGGCGATTTCTCTAGCTCACGTTCAACACGCTGAGCGACGACATCCGCATCTACATTCAGGCGGGCGAGCACTCGCGTGGCCAACCCGTCCCGCTGGCGCAGCATCGCCAGAAACACATGCTCGACATCAAGCTGCGTATGATGCTGCTCCTGCATAATTTCCTGGGCTTCCTGAAAGGCTTCCTGGGCCTTTTCGGTAAACCGTTCAAGTCTCATAGATCTTTATCCTTACTCTCTGTCGAGCCGTTAGCTGTCATTGTCACATCCACTGTACATTTGAGCTTCATCGCCAAATAATAAACGGGTTTGCTATGACAACTGCCAGTGACAGCTTGGTATAGTATAACATAAGCTATCCAGCGATCGAGCCAGGGTTGTGTAAGAGTTGTATATGCATAAGAATATCGTCATCTACGATCTGTGCAAGCGACCCGCACCCAGCAGAGAAGAGTCTCACGGTATGCCGCCGGCACAAAAACCCGCATGGCACTCGCAAGCCTGTTCCACACGTGGCAGGCACGCGGACAGAATCCCTTCGACCAATGCCTGGCCCTCCTCAGCCAGTCGGCGGCGACCCCGACCGCGTAGCTGCGATTCCGTTACCCCGATCGTGAACAGTTACCGGTATGCTTATGCTTGACATGCACCGCAGGCATGCTATACTTGCGCGCACATTTATAGTAGCGCTCGGTATGCACAGCAGCGCAGCGAGCATATTCTTGCATTGACCGATCCGCGATATGCACATCGTCAGCACATAATATAATCACGGCGCACCGCCGTCTGCGTAGCGTAACGCCCTGATTTTGAGGAGGCACAGATTTGGAGATTCTAGACTCGCTAAAGACCAGAATTGCTCTCGTTTTCCCTGGTCAGGGTTCTCAGTATGTGGGAATGGGTCAGCAATTATACGACGCTTCTCCCGCCGCTCGCGCTGTATTTGAGCGAGCCAATGAGATTCTCGGGTTTTCTCTCTCCACGTTATGCTTTGAAGGTTCCCAAGAGAACCTCGATGATACGATCAACGCTCAGCCGGCAATCCTCACGGTAAGCGTCGCATGCCTTGAGGCGATCAAAGAGCGTCTTGGGGACGTTGGTAAGGCGATCTCGCCGGTCGTAGTGGCCGGCCATAGCCTCGGTGAATTTACCGCCCTCGTCGCGTCAGGCGTACTCGATTTTGAAGAAACGCTCAAGTTGGTGCGCGAACGCGGGCGCCTGATGAAAGAAAGCTCTGAGGAGCGGCCCGGTGGTATGGCGGCGGTAATCGGGCTCAACCACGACGCGTTGAGCGCCGTGTGCCAGGAGGCGCAGTCTACCGGCATCGTTACACTGGCCAACGACAATTCGCCCGGTCAGACAGTATTGAGCGGCGAGATTGCAGCATTGCAGCATGCAATGGATCTGGCCAAAGAGCGCGGCGCGCGCATGGTGCGCCGATTGGCGGTGAGCATCGCCTCGCACTCGCCGTTGATGCAGCAAGCTGCGCAGAAGTTCGGCGAGACGGTCGGCCAGATCCATCTGCGCCCACCCCAAGTGCCGCTACTCTCCAACATCACCGCCCAGGCGCTGACCAGCGTCGAAGATTTGCGCCACGAGTTGAGCGATCAGCTCATTCGCCCGGTGCAATGGACGCGATCGGTGCAAACGGCGATCGGTTCGGGCGTCGAGACATTCGTAGAAGTGGGACCGCGCCAGGTGCTTTCCGGGTTGATCAAACGGATCAGCAAAAACGTGCAGAGCGTGAGTCTCGACGATATCGCCGTCGCCAAATGGTGGCAAGAGCGCAATGAAGACAACGCCCCGCCCGCCCAAGCCGGCGACGGGGAATGATTGGCGATTGAGATTTATGCAGCGTGTTGTTATCACTGGCCTAGGCGCGGTAACACCCCTTGGCAATACCATCGCGGACACCTGGCAGGCATTGCTGGAAGGTCGTTCGGGCGTCGGGCTGATCTCTCGTTTTGATACGAGCGATTTCGCCATTCGCATCGCCGGCGAGGTGAAAGACTTCAATCTGGATCCTGCCGTCGATGCACGCGAGGCCCGACGGATGGCGCTCAACGTGCGTTACGCCCTCAACGCCGCACTCGAAGCGACTCGCTCCGCTCAACTCGATATGAACCAGGAAGACCCCAACCAGGTCGGGGTTATCTTCGGCAGCGGCGCAGGCGGTCTGGATCTGATCCTGGAGCAGCAGGAAGTATTGCGTACCAAAGGGCCGCGGCGGGTCGCCCCGCTGTTGATCGCCAACATGCTCGGCGACTCGGCCAGCGGGCAGATCGCGATCCAGATCGGCGCAAAGGGGCCGAATATGGCAGTGCTCGCCGCATGCTCCACCGGTGGCCACAATATCGGCGAAGCATTCGAGACCATTCGGCGCGGTGATGCGGCGGTGATGATCACCGGCGGCAGCGAAGCGCCGATTACACCGCTGACACTGGCCAGCTTCACGACGATGAAAGGACTGGCAAGCGATAACGAGAACCCCGCGCATGCCTGCAAGCCATTCGACGCCCGGCGTGACGGATTTATTCTCTCGGAAGGGGCGGCGGCACTAGTGCTGGAGAGTATGGAGCATGCCCAGGCGCGCAATGCATCGATCATCGCCGAGGTGATCGGCTATGGCAACGGCAATGATGCGTTTCATATGGCCGCGCCCGATGAGCAAGGCGAAGGCGCGGTGCATACGATGAGCATGGCGCTGCGCAAAGCCGAGATCGTGCCGGACGCGGTAGATTATATCAACGCCCACGGCACCGGCACCCCTGCCAACGACGCCGTTGAGACGCAAGCGATCAAGGCGGTGTTTGGCGCGTATGCTCGCCGCGTAGCGATCAGTTCAACCAAGTCGATGCTCGGCCATATGATGGGCGCAGCCGGCGCGATCGAAGCGGTGGTTTGCGCACTGGCGATTCGCGACGGCCTTCTCCCCCCAACCATTAATTACGCCATCCCCGACCCGGAATGCGATCTGGATTATGTGCCGAACGCCCGCCGCACCGCCGCGATCGCGGTCGCGTTGTCGAACTCGATCGGGCTGGGCGGCCACAACTCCTGCCTGATCCTGCGGCGTGTCGATCAGGCTCGTTGAGCAACCTCTTCATCTGATACTCGACCCGAACGGCCTCAGCTTACGAACTACGATGCACCGGATGCGAATCTGAAACCGCAAAACTTTGCGGTGTTTTAACAGCTAGGCGCCGCACAAGATACGTCATCAACCATTCCAAACCCGACGATTGCAAACGATAGAAATGGCGTTCGCTCAGGTTGAGACGCCGTATGACGGCCTTGGCGCGCATGCGTTCAAGATAGCGCATACGCAAAATTGCGCCGCGCACTTCCAGATCGTTGTTGGGATCGGAGCGTTCCAATGTTTGAATCGCATCGGCGAGCATCTGGGCAAGCTCGATGCCGTTACGCGGCAAAGTCGCCAACATATCACAGTGAACCAGAGGATGATTCGACAAACGCTCCGGCGTTTTGACGAAGCGCAGCGCGTCTTTAAGTTGATGGAGCGTTACATCGCGACACCCCATCAGATGCTGTTGATCGGCAACCCATTGATCGGCGCGCCAGGCCAGAGTTTCGATCAAGTCCGACGTATAGCGTTCCGGAGCATTGCAAACCACGGCAAGCCCAGGATGGTTGGGTAACGGGACATAAAAGTTGGCTGCGTGGTCGGTTGTTCTGGTTGGCATACGCATACCTTTTCATATGTTCGTATGAACGCCTAAACCGACGACCGGGCCTATCGATTATTTTTATTCTCTACGCATTGACGGATCTATTCTCGCATACGCCGACAGTGTTTGTCACCCCGTAAACCCCGTATTTTTCTGGGAATTTTGTTGGCAAATACGACTGAAGTGTAAATCATGAGGAAAAGGGCCAGCCATAAGAGCAGCGCTTCCGCGTGACCGCTGCGCTGTCACGCCCGCCACTCGCGAATATTCGCCCGCCTTACACCTCTACTTGCCGCAGAAAATCTACACAATCTTCAGGCAGCGACGGATTGATTCGCACTCCGCTGCCCAACTCAAATCCGGCTGAACGGCTAAGCCGGGGAACCAGTGCGATGTACCAATGCAGATAGGCGTTTTCCGGTTCTTTCACCGGCGCGGAGCGGATGATCAGGTTGAAATCGGGATCGTTCAGGCCATAATAAAGCCGCCGCAGAAGATCACGCAGCACCCGGGCCAATGCGGCGGTCTCCTCCGGGCGAATGTGCGTAAATGAGGAACTGTGACGGCGCGGAACAATCCAGGCGTGGAATGGCGACGAGGCCGCATACAGGCCAAAGGAGACAAAATGCTCATTGGCCATGATGATGCGCTCATTTTGCGCAAGCTCATCATTCAGCATAGCGCAGAAGACGCATTCGCCATTTTCATCAAAGTAGCGCCGCGCTTCTTCGATCCGCCGTCGGATATCGCCCGGAACCATCGGCATCGCAATAATCTGGCCATGTGGATGCGGCAGTGAAGCCCCGGCCCGCTCGCCGTGATTCTTGAAATAGACAATCTGCTCGATGCGCGGATCCTTGCTGATCTCACGCCCGCGCCATTGATACATTTCTAACACGAGCTGGATCTCATCGGGCTCCATCAAGGCCAGGGTTGTGTTGTGATGGGGATGTTCGACCAGGACCTCATGATAGCCAATGCCCGCCACTCGCCGCCGTACGCCGTTGAAACTGCGGGTAAGGTTGCCATCAACAGACAACGCCGGAAATTTGTTGCGCACGACACGCACCTTCCAATCGCCAACCGCTGGAATGCGGGCAATTTCCAGATCGATTTCTTCATTGCCGATGCAAAATGGACAGGCGTCATCGTGAGGGCTGCAGCTTTCGGTCATTGCATGGCGTCGCTCAACGTAGGTGTTGGGCCGTTTCGCTCGCTCGTTGGCGATGATAACCCACTCTTTGGTCGCCAGATTCTGTCTCAGCTCGGGCATAGGCGCCTTCTCCAACACAGCGCAAGGTGGACAATGGTCAGCAATCGCGTTGCACTTAAGCATACCACATCATTGAGGCGCAGGTTCATCGTGCAACCAGGTATGCGAGAGATTTCGCCGGTCTCTGCAATCTCCGCCTTGCCCTCTCCAGTTGAGTCGCGCTAAGATATATCGGGAAGGGTCATGCGAACCATATTTCCTGTCTAGACGACAGGGTGTGGAGATAACCAGACGATGTCTAACCAACCAGCTAACCAGAGTCCGGAAGAGATTCTCGAATTGGCTCGCCGACGAATCGCGTCGCGCAAGCAGGCCGAAACGCAAGAACAACGCGATCAAGCGCTGTCGCGCGTCGAACAGGAGCGCCGCTGGCGTTCGATCTTTCTGGCGGTTGTCGGCGTGATCTTGCTCACGTTTCTGTTTACGCCGGAGACATCGCTCGCCTGGAAGATGTATACCGTCGCCCATGGGCTAGTTGCCCAACAGCACAACGTCTTCCTAGATGGTCAGCAATTGCCAATCTGCGCACGCAATATCGGCATTTACAGCGGCTTTCTGATCAACCTGGTCTATTACATTGCGCGGGGCCGCCTGCGCGCCGGCGGGTTGCCGTCCTGGCCGTTCATCGTGCTGCTGGCGCTGTTTATTGTGGCAATGGCCTTCGACGGGTTCAACTCGTTCTTTGGCGATGTTGGCCTTTCGCAGCTCTACACACCGATGAATTGGTTACGTACGGTGACCGGTATGCTGATGGGCATCTCTATGACGACGGCGATTTTGCTGGTCTTCAACCGCGCGTTGCGTCAAGACCCTGACTATGACCAGCCGGTGATGAACGGTTGGCGCGACATAGCCAGCTTGTTCGCGTTGAATGCAGCATTGTTCCTTGCAGTTTATAGTAATATCGGGCTGCTGTACTGGCCGCTGGCTTTCATATCGTTTTTTGGCATTCTCGGCGAGCTCTTCGTGGTCAATGTGATGATCGTCAGCCTGTTGATGGGCTACAGCGATTCGATCACTAGCCCGCGGCAACTGGCGCGCCCGGCAACCTACGCCGTTTTCAGCTCGATCTTCATCGTCAGCGCCTTCGCCCTGTTGCGTTTTTGGGCCGAAGCGCAAATCGCAGCAACGGCGTTGTAAGAGAGTTGCATGTCTTCCCAAATAACGCAAAGAGGGCGTGTAGACGCCCTCTTCTATTCTTGATTATCGCAGCAACCGAACATTGCAGTTGGCTACGGATGGCTCTCGCGAATATCAATAACCTTCAACACAACAGGCGTGATCGTCTCTTGAAGTTGCTCCAATGTCATATCCGCAACTTTGAACGTCACCTCACTGCATGAAGGATCCTCGCCATCGAAGGTTCCCAGCGCCAGAATATTACCGCCGACGCTCGCAACGGCATGGGTCAGCGCCGCCAGTTGCCCTGGTTCATCGGTCATACACACCGTCGCGCGTATGCCATGATCGCGCGCGCCCATGAGCTCCAGAAAGATCTTAAACAGGTCAGTTTCGGTGATAATGCCGACAACATGCCCATCGCGCATCACCGGCAAGCCACCCACTTTGTTATCGGCCATAATCCGCGCCGCTTCTTCGATCGGCGTGTCTTCGGTGATCGTCAACACCGTGCGGGTCATCACCTGGACAACCGTAACTTTGCTCAACAGATAATTCATCTCCCAGACGCTCAGCGTGGTCGCCTGTGAGGGCGAGGCGTTCAAGAGATCTTCGTTCGAGACGATCCCGACTAGTTTGCCATGATCGACGATCGGCAAGCGACGGATGTGCTCCGTGCGCATCAGGTGCAGAGCTTCGTTGATCGGCATTGATGATGGAACCGAGATTACCGGATGCGACATCCGCTCACCTACAAGCATATCAACCTCCTTGTCGCCAGTTCCACAATGAACTTGGATCGTATGTTCAGATATAGACTATAGCACAGATATATCGTGCGAGGTTGAAAAAGGGTTTTAACCAATAGTAACGTTTCGTAAACCTCATCCGGGCGCGCCAGGGCCGTTCCCTGTCTATCACCACAGCACCGAGATCAGCGGCATCGTCAGCGCAGCGAGCAGCGTCTGCACCGTCAGTATTCCCGACATCAACTCGACATCGCCGCCCAGTTCCTGGGCCAGCAAGTACGCCGCCGGCGCGCCGGGCAGCGATGCGAACAGCACCACGATCGTGCGCAGGTCGCCCGTAACATTGAACAGGCTGCAAGCGACTGCTGTCAGCGCGGGCAGGGCACAGAGCTTGAGCAGCGCCACGAACAAGACCGGCGCGCCCGCCACCCGCAACGCCGCCAGGTTCAGACCTGCCCCGACGGTGAGCAATCCGACCGGCAGGGCAGCGCGGGCCAAGATCTCCAGGATTTCGACAAGAGAGATTGGCAGATCAACGCCGCTTAGATTCCACGCGATGCCTGCAATGCAGGCGGTAACGGGCGGCGTTTTGATGATCGCCCAGAGCGTGGAAGACAGACGCATTGGCATATGCGATACGTAGTGGGTGAGCACTGCCACGCTCATCGTATTTACCAGCGGGATCAGCACACCGATGGCCAGCGATGATAGGGCCAGTCCCGCATCGCCCAGCAACGCTGCCGCGCATGCCAACCCGACGTAGGTATTCATACGGATGCTGCCCTGGAACAGCGACGTATACGATGGGTTCGCCACCCGTAAAAGCGGACGAATCATAAGCATTGCCAGCGCGATAACGGCAACTGGCAGCGCGGTAGCCAGTGCCATCGAGACGATCGCGAGGTCGCCAAACTCGATCGTCGCCAGGCGCGTCGCGATAAGACAGGGAAAAAATACGAAGTAGGTAATCCGCGCAGCCAACGGCCAGAAGGCATCGCCCGGAAAGCCCGAACGTTTGAGGAGCATGCCCAGGATGATCAGACCAAAGATCGGCACGAGGGCAGTGAAGATCTGCGCCACACGATTCACTCCATGCAAAATAAAGCGAGACTTACACCATGATGCAAGTCTCGCCAGAAACGAACGACATATCAGAGCCGGGTAGTCGTTATGCTTGAGCGGGCGCACCCATTCGCGCCCGTCGTCTTACATCGTAGCTCTGCCACACCCAGATGGCGCCAAAGATCACGACGCCGACAAGATCCGTCAGTGGGTCAGGGAAGAAACACAGCGCTGTGCCAATTGCTGCGATAGACCACTCCCACCAGTTGGTCTTGCGCACAAGATACCCCATCGTCACGGTGGAGAAGGCCACCGTACCGAGGAAAGCCGAAACATACGCCATCACGACTTCTATAATCGACAGGTCGGTCAAGATCTGGCCGCTTTCGCCAACCAACAGAACTGCTGGACTATAGGCAAACAAGATCGGCACCACATACAACAGTTTGGCAAACTTGAACGCTGTCCATCCCGTCTTCCATGGATCGGCGCCAGCGATAGCCGCTCCAGCATAGGCGGCGACGCAGACCGGGGGTGTAATATTGCTATCCTGGCTAAACCAGTAGACGATCATATGCGCCGCAATCAGCGCCACACCCAGGTCGGTCAAAGCCGGAACCGCCAACACCGCCACGATCAGATACGAAGCAGTTACCGGCACGCCCATGCCGAGCACCAGCGACGCCAGACCGATGAGCAAGATAACCAGGATCAGGTTTCCGTTGCTCAGGCTCACAATAATGTCGGAGAAACGCAGACCGACGCCGGTGGAATAGATCGTCCCCACGATAATGCCGATCACGCCGACCGTCGCGCCGATCACCAGCGTATCGCGCACACCTTCAACCATCGCGGCGTATACATCCAGTAATACACGCTTCGTACTGGAAATGACGCCGCTCATACCATTCTGGCGCAAGTCCTCGGCATTTTCCGGCTGAGTATACATCAGCCCGATGCACGAAAGAATGGCCCAGAAGGCCGCAAACCCAGGTGAAAAGCCGAAGATCATCAGCACGATAATGACCAGCAAGGGAATGGACATATACCAATCGCGCTTGATAATATCTAAAGCGGTAAACTCGGTCTCAACACCGTGGATATTTTGCTTTTTCGCCTCAAAATGCACCATCGTCAGGACAGAAGTAAAATAGAGTACAGCAGGAAAGATCGATATCAGGATGATAGTTGCATACGGAATAGACGTTAACTCGCTCATCAGGAACACGCCGGCGCCCATAATTGGCGGCATAAACATACCGCCGATCGACGCGGATGGTTCGATCGCTCCGGCGACATGCGGGCGAAAGCCGGCGCGCTTCATCAGCGGAATCGTAAATGCGCCCGTACTGACCGTGTTTGCGATCGCGCTGCCCGAAATCGACCCGAACAGCGCCGACGAAAGCACTGCCACCTTCGCCGGACCGCCGGTGCTGCGCCCGGCCAGCGCCAGGGGAAGATCGATGAAGAAGCGGCTGGCGCCCGATTTTCGCAGGAACGCGCCGAAGAAAATAAACAAGATGACATACGTCACCAGGACGTTGGCCATCACGCCAAACACGCCTTCCTGATCGAAGAATAGGGTGGTGATAGCACGATCCCAGCCGCGCCCGCGATGCGCGAAAGCTTCGAGAACCGGAATATCGTAGAGCACATCGCCATAGCGCAGATAGAGCAGGAATCCCGCCCCGATCAACGTCATTGACCAACCCAGCACACGCCGCGAGATTTCAAGCGCGACAATAATCCCCAGAATGCCGATCATAAAATCGGTTTGATTGTACGCACCGCCGCGGAACTGCAATGAACGGAACTGCGTGACGTAGTATCCAACAGTCAAGATCGCCAACAGAATGATTATGTAATCAAAGATTGTCGGCCCGTCGAAGCCGCCAACCAGAAAGCGCAAAACCCGCCCCGATCCGGTGGCGTTTTCCAGTCGGGAACCAATTTGTTCATGCCAACGTTTGCCTACGCCGCGGCTACGCGGGAAGGCCGGATACAACAACAAGATCAGAATAAACGTAATGCCAACATAAATGCCACGCTGATACTGCACAGGCGCCGGCAGCGTTCCCGCCGTATAAATATAGAAGCCGGACATAAATACTGCCAGCAATACAACGATGCCGTTCCAGAAACGATTCAAGTGACGCTTATTCGGATCTTCACGCTCGGCGAGGGCGCGAATCTGCGCATCTTCTTCGATCTGTTCCGCCGTTAAATCAACGTCACCAATGATCGGGGTTTCTTGCGGGGCGTCATCAAGCGGGATGTTATGCTGTACTTCAGGAAACTCTTTCGCCGAATGTGCCAGAGTGTGAGCGTCGTCTGGCGTCCCTGTCGGCTTCTTTGACCGGTGCGGCCCTTCTTGCATCATCGCCCTCCGGGTATATGTGTGGATAATGTATGCTGCCGATGCGCCTGTTGCGATGTATCGGCAGCATACTTGTGGTCTATAACGATTCCGACAGCCGTCTACTCTCTACGGCATAATGCCTTCGGGAACGTCCGTACCTATAGCTTCCCAGTAGCGCATCGCGCCGGGGTGAACTGGCACCGGGATACCGTTTACTCCGCTCTCGCGGCTCATTTCCGCCGCTGCCGGGTGGGCTTCACGCATACTTTCCAGACCCTGGTCAGAGTAGATCGCAACCAGCGCGTTGTAAACGAGATCGTCGGGGACGCTGGCGTTCGCGACCAACATCGCCGTATCCTGGAAGCTCGGCACATCCGTGTCGACGCCGGCGTAGACGCCGCCCAGCAGATCACGGCTGGTGTAGAAGGGGTATTCATCGAAGAATCCGGCCTCAACGCCCGGGTTGTACAGATCGATCAGGCGGATTTCGGTGAAGGTTGACGCCTCTATAACCGCAGAGTTCGGGAATGCGGCCAGCACCCAGAAGCCATCCAACTGACCATCGCTCATTGCCTGAGCGGCCTGCGAATACCCAAGGAACTCCACTTGCATCTGGTCAATCAAGCCCAGCGTGGTAAAGTATCGCTCGGCGGCCAGCGCTGCGCCCGAACCGGCGTTGCCCAACGCAATGCGCTTGCCGGCCAGGTCTTCGACGCTCTCAATGCCGCTGCTGGCTGTTACGACGAGGTGTGCAACGCCGCCATACAGAGCAGCCACCGGCTTGACCTGATCGTAGATGGCGGGGTCTTCCGGCAACAGACCATTCAAGCCCAGATAAGCATCGCCGGCGTACACCAGGCCATACTGGAAATCGCCAGCGTTTACGCCGCGCAGGTTCGCACCCGAACCGCCGGAGCCTTCAGCAGCGATATCGATATAGTCGTAGGAGTCTTGCATAATGAGCGACATCGCATTCGCGAATGTCTGGAAGGCGCCGCCGACCGGGCCGCCGCCAAACGCCTGGCGAACATCTTCGCCGTACGACACAGCTTCCGGCTCGTCGCCCATAGCTTCTTCTTCCTCGGCGGGAGCTTCTTCTTCCTCGGCGGGAGCTTCTTCTTCAGCAGGGGCTTCTTCTTCCTCGGCGGGAGCTTCTTCTTCCTCAGCGGGAGCTTCTTCTTCCTCAGCGGGAGCTTCCTCGGCGGCTGTAGGCGCCGGGGCGGCGGGTTCCTGCGGCGCGCTGCCACAGGCGGCGAGCAGCATCGACATAGCAATGAGTAGAGTGAACCAAAGGCTAACCAACGAACGTGCGTTCAACATCGACTGTAAACCTCCGTTACTTGCTACATGGCCTTACATTGGCCCTATGCAGATAAATATATGGATAAGCATGCATTCTACACTAAAAATAAGCATTTTTAGCGAAAAAAACGCACCGCTGACCCAACCTGAATTCATGGTCCGGTATTGATACGGAACGCCCGTATTATAGCTTACGCATCTTTGTTTGATAACTGGACTGGCAGTAATCATACCACAAGATCTTTTTTATGCAATAATCTCCACAAAATTGCGCATTCTATGAGCGTAGTAGAGCTTGAGCGCATGCAGTATAATGCCGACTGTCCCCATTACGCTACTTTCACTTGATAGCGAGCAGAGGCTAATGATACCCAACGCCGATCAACTCCTCGCCAGGGTTATAACCCTGCATACGCGCATCCGCGACGAGGTTCTCGCCGCCTGTGAACGCCAGGCCCTGGAAGAACTCGCCGACGTTGCCGCCGAAGACGAAACGGGCGATACGATCTATGCCGTTGATCGTGTCGGCGAGGAAGTTCTCATCGACTTTTTCAAGCGCAAGGTCGCCCCGGAGTGGCCGCTGGTCTTGATCGCCGAGGGGCTGCCCTCCGGCGAGATAGTGCTGCCGGAAGGAACTCAGTCCGCGGATGCCCTGATTCGCATCATCGTCGATCCAATCGATGGCACGCGCGGATTGATGTACCAGAAACGCAGCGCCTGGTCGCTGACCGGCATCGCGGCCAATCGGGGCGACGCTACACGACTGCGCGATATTGAAATCGCCGTGCAGACCGAGATTCCGCTGGTCAAGCAACACCTCAGCGATATGCTCTGGGCCGTCGCGGATGGCCCGCTGCGCGCCGAGCGTTTTAACCGGCTGACCGGCGAGACGCAGACTATTCGCTTGCACCCCTCGCGCGCGCCGAGCATCGCGCATGGATTCGCGACGATCAGCCGCTTCTTTCCCGGCGCGCGCGACGAGCTATCCGCAATCGACGAAGCCGTGATGCGGGCCGTGCTCGGTCCGCCGCCGCCGGGCAAAGCCCAGTGCTTTGAAGATCAGTACATCAGCAGCGGCGGGCAGTTGTACGAACTCATTGCCGGCCATGATCGGTTCATCGCCGACCTGCGCCCGTTGATCTATCGCCGGCTCAACAACGATGCATCGCCCGGCATTTGCAGCCACCCCTACGATCTCTGCACGTGGCTGCTGGCTGACAAAGCCGGGGTGATCCTTACCGACGCCGCCGGCGAGACGTTTGACGCCCCGCTCAACATCGACGCCGACGTGGGATGGATCGGCTATGCCAATGCGGCCATTCGGGCGCAGATCGAGCCGGCGTTGCTGGGCGAATTGCAACGACGCGGGTTGTACGAGTAAGACAGGAGGCGTCAGAGAGCTATGAAGACATTGCGCAGAATCATCCAGGCATTGTTGGCGATACTGCTTGCGGTTATTAGCATCACAACGCTCGGAGCAGGAAACGCTGTCGCGGAAGACAAAGGCAACCCAGGTCCGTCGTCGCCGCAATCCGACACAACCATCAGCGGCTCGCCGTTGAGCATTACCGTACGTGATAGTCTGGCGATGGGCGTTACGTACAATGGTGCGCGGCAATTCTATGCAAACTTCGCGAGCGGCACATTTATCGCCGTCGATGGGCAGGTGTTCGGCCCCGAACCGCCGGCAAGCGGCGTGTTTGACCCGATTCCCTACACAGTTGTGTCGAATACCGGCCCAACCGGAGCAGGAATCGACGCCGATCCGTTCAAGATCGTCGCCGTTGCGCGTGCGGGAAGCAGCGGCATTGAGATCCGTCAGGAGACGATGTACGTCAACGGCGCAGTTCGTTATCGCAACGACTATACGCTAACGAACAGCGGTTCCGCGGCGAAGACCGTGCAAGTGTTCCACGCAGCGGATTTCTACCTCAACTTCCCGGGCAATCAGCAAGATTATGGGTATGGCTTCTATGATCCGGCCAGCGGCACGGTCGGAGCGTTGTCGCAAGATCGACAATATATGCAAGCCTTCACGCCGGTGACGCCGGCGAGTGCATACCAAGAAGCTGCCTATGATCGATTGTGGAAGCGGATTGGCGGACCGAACGGGGCGGTTGGGTCGGGTTTCAACAATACGGTCAATAGCCAGTTTCACGATGTCGCGGCGGGTGTGCAATGGAACCTGACCGTTGATCCCGGCGCAAGTGTGACGCTGAGTCACTACAGTACATCTGGTCCCGCCAGCGCCGGCGGAGCCTCTGAGGAGCAACCGCAAGGCGCACCATTCCTGACAATCGCCCAGAAGACCACGCCCAATGCCGCCTCCCGGCGCAATGGCATCGTCACCTACGACATCACCGTCACCAATCGCGGCGACGGCGGCTCCCAAGGCGTCAAAGTCACCATGCCCTTCGACCTCGCCGAAGTCCAGGTCCTCGACGCCGTCTTCAGCCAACCATCCGCCTGGGTCACCGAGGTCACCACCGACACCCTCGTCTTCGAGACCGACGATATCTCTCCCCACGGCGGCGTGATGACCGCCACCATCCGCCTGGCGACGCTGTCGGGCGCGGTTGACGGCGCGGCCCTCGGCGAACGCCTGGTGATGAGCGGCCACAGCGTGGTCGAGCCCTACCACCGCAGCAACCTGCCGACGCTGACGGTGAGCGGCGTCGATCAGCACCACGGCTACCTGGAGATGACCGCCGCAAGCGGCGAAGGCGGCGGCGACGCCTACACCTTCAGCAGCGATGTGTTCGCCCCCCGCGAGCCGGTGACGCTGTGGTATCACACACCCGATGGACGTGACGTCGAAGTGACGCGGGTGACCACCGACGACGACGGCGGGGTGAGCGCGACCTTCTCCACCGACGGGCTGACGCCGGGGGTCTACCTGATGGTCGCCTACGGCAACTGGAGCGACATCACTGCGGGCGGGATGTTCGAAGTGAAGTAAGCGCCGGCGGACAAAGAGGGCATATTCTTGGCAGGTTTTTAACCATTCAACGGTCAGGAGGCAGGTTATAATCGGGAGCGTACAATTATAGTGCCTGTAGGGTTAAGACAGGCAGAGGAGAAAGTATGCGTAAAGCCCACAACTTGGTACGAATACTATTGGTTGCACTGCTAACGATCATTACTGCGACAATCGGGATAGGGGCGCTTACCTTCGCACAGACGGCAGGGGGAGGAGTTGACGGGATCAATAAAAATGTAATCCCAACCCAGGTAGGCGCGGGAGATCCAGCTACGGTCAATGTCTCGATCAGCTCACTCCCGTGCGTACCTCCGTACAGTGTTAGTGTTGCATTGGTGATTGACAAATCGGGAAGTATGAGCGGTACACCGCTGGATGAGGCAAAGAACGCAGCGGCGCTCTTTGTCGATACGCTTGACTTTTCACGAGATGAAGCATCAGTAGTGGCTTTCTCCGGCGATGGCAGAGACGGAATCTCATCCAATGACGCTGATACTTTGAGCAATCTTAGCCAGGATCGAAATGCACTGCAAAATGTAATCTCATCGATTAACGACGATGCAAACACCAACATCTACGAGGGGCTTCGCCAAGGCGGGGAAACGCTAACTGGCGCTCCGGCGGATAACGCGCGCGCGCTGGTATTGCTCACCGATGGGCTAGCGAATATCGACAGATCCGGCTATTCCAGCAGCACCGCCGATCAGGATGCTCTCAGCATTGCCAACACGCTCAAGGGCCAGGGAGTCCGTATCTACACTATCGGTCTGGGTAATGTCGATGCATCATTCCTGCGTAACGTCGCTAGCGAGCCTGGAATGTATTACCCCTCGCCCTCGCCGAGCGATTTGCCCGAGGTATATTCCCAGATCGCCCGCTCGCTGCTCGCTGATATCGGCACAGATGCGACCTTCACCGAGACCTACGACTCAACCAACTTCGAGGTGATTCAAGGGAGTCAAGTGCCTTCAAATGGCGT
The DNA here is from genome assembly GCA_028282325.1 of Chloroflexaceae bacterium. GTDB lineage: Bacteria > Chloroflexota > Chloroflexia > Chloroflexales > Chloroflexaceae > JANQID01. Next base: position 23,450 of record JANQID010000086.1, read on the forward strand.
TATCGATGCGACCGCCGGCACAATAACCTGGGACTTTGCTAACCTCAGCTCCCGCCAAGGCGTTAGCTATAAGGTGCGCCCGTTGCCCGGTGTATCGGGCGACTACTATGTTAGCACAGCAACGACGATCACCTATACTCAGGCCGATACGTGTCCACGAGCGGGACAGCAGCTCGATTTTAGCTTCGGCGTGGGCGCTCTTTTGACAGTGGGTTCCACAGCAACTCCTCCCCCGCCCGATCCAGCTAAGGTGTCAGTAACGATCACGTCTAAACCGAATGTAACTGTTGGCGCGAGCGATACTTTCACGCTGACGATTACGGCAACCAACCATGGCAAAGGCGATGCAGACGATGCGACGATCACGTTACCTTTTGACCCCAATCTCGTCAGTGTGCTCAACGCTACCTTCAGTCGAGGCACAGCATGGGTAAGTCAGTTGAACAACGATAGCATCGTCATCAAGACCGGTCCTCTCGAATCGAACGGCGATTCGGTATCTGGAGACGTGCAATTCCAGGTGAACGCGAATGCATCGATAGGCGCAATCATCAGCAGTCAGGCTGATTTCACCTGGAGCGACCAGGTGAGCGGCGGAGGCGGCGCTACGAATACCAGCAACCTTACGGTGAGCAGCGGAAACACTTCACAGCCGTTCTTCACACTTGAAGTGATGCCCTTTAACGGAACTGCGGGTATCACGCACAACTTCCGCGGGACGTTCTTCGCCCCGGATGAGCCGGTGGCCTTCTGGTACGACACGCCCGCTGGCGCTTCAGTGGGAGTGGGAAGGGTAGCAGCCGACGCAGACGGCGTTGCGGAAACCACGTTAACGACGACGAACCTGCCTCCAGGCAACTATACTATGGTTGCATACGGGATCTGGTCGAATATCACTGCAGTAGGTGTCTTCCAGGTGGAATAGGGTAGTTCCGACAGACCAGGTCAAACAGAGGACGCCGACAATGTCGGCGTCCTACACATCCCCTACACCCCATTCTCCGCAATCACATCACGATACCAGTAGGCGCTGCGTTTCCACGTACGCTTGAGCGTGCCATAGTCGGTGAAGATCAACCCGAAGCGCTGGCTGAAGCCGTGGTTCCACTCAAAGTTGTCGAGCAGCGACCAGACGAAGTAGCCGCGCAGATCGACGCCGTCTTGAATAGCGCGGCGGCACTGGGCGATGTGGTCGCGCAGGTAGGCGATCCGATCGGCGTCGGCGATCCCGCCGTCCGGGTCGATGCGCTCCTCGAAGGCCGCGCCACTCTCCGTGATGTACAGCGGCAGATCGGTATAGGCGCGCGCTTTCATCAATGCCTCATAGATGCACGATGGGTAGATTTCCCACCCCATCGCCGTGGTCGGCCCGCGCGGATCGACCTGACGCGCGCCGACGAACAGATCGCGCGGATCGGCCCGCTGGATCAGGCGGGTGTAGGTGTTGACGCCGAGAAAATCGATCGGCGCGGCGATGATTTCCATATCGCCGGGCGCGACTCGCGGAACCATCAGGCGACGGCGGAAATGACGGAGCATATCATCGGGGTAGCGCCCGTGAAACAGCGGCTCTAGGAACAGTCGGTTCATCGCGCCATCGCTGCGTTGGGCGGCGGCAACGTCGCGCGGATGCCTGGAAGCCGGGTGGTGTGGCCAGATCATCAGCACGATGCCAATGCGCGGATCGGGCGCGCCAGGCGTGGCTGAACGCAACCTCGCCGCACGAAATGCTTGCACCGCCAGCCCGTGCGACAGCAGCAGGTGATGACCGACCGTCAGCACATCGCGCGAGCGCCGCAAGCCGGGCGCGTTCGTACCATTGCCATAACCGAAGAAGGCAGCGATCAACGGCTCGTTATGGGTCACCCAGAGCGGCACATCATTGCCGAACGTTCGGAACGCGAAATCGGCGTATTCGGCGAAACGCAACGCCGTGTCGCGATTGATCCAGCCGCCTCTGTCCTGCAACGCCTGGGGTAAATCCCAATGGTAGAGCGTCACAACCGGCTGAATGTCCTGTTCGCGCAATGCAGCGATCAGGCGGCGGTAGAAATCGACCCCGCGCGGTTCGACCTGGACGCCGCCGGTCGGGAAGATGCGCGGCCAGGCAATGCTGAAGCGATAGGCCTTGACGCCCATCGCCGCCATTGACGCGACATCTTCCGGCCAACGATGATAATGATCGCAGGCGACATCGCCGGTGGAGCCGTCCGCGATCATACCCGGCGTATGGCAAAGACGATCCCAGATGCTCTCGCCCTTGCCATCTTCGTCCCACGCGCCTTCAATCTGATAGGCGGCGGTCGCCGTACCCCACAGAAAGCCGTCGGGAAAGTGTATGCTCGTCATAAGTTCTCGGAGTAGTCAGAGTAAAAATGGAAATCGTTGCTGCATTATTCCCGCCGTTGTCAAGCTATGTGCTCATAGCGTGGATCATAGTTGATTTTATCAGGTTTCGCAACGAGTGTTCGAATGTCAAGTTCCATAGCGCTCCAACACGCTGCGGATAGCCCGCGTGCCGAAGTCGAGTGCCGCGACGGGAATGCGCTCATCGGCGGCGTGGATCGTCGCCCGAAAGTTGAAATCGGCGGGCAGGTTCATCGGTGTGAAGCCGTAGGTCTGGATGCCCAGGCGGCGGAAGAAGCGCGCGTCGGAGACACCGGGCAGCAGGTAGGGCAGCGGAACGCCGTCGGGGTCGAGTTCGCGCAGGATGTTGGCAAGCATAGCAAATTGGGACCAATCGGGCGCGGCGGTGGCGGACGGGTCGGCGTGCAGCACGTCGATCGTCACATCCCGCCCGACGATGGCGCGCACTTCCGCGACCATCTGCTCGACGGCGACGCCGGGCAGCATACGACCGTCCAGGTCGAGCGTGATCTCGCCGGGAATGACGTTGATCGCCGCGCCGCCGCGGACGATCGTCGGACTGACCGTGTTGCGCAACAGTGGCGCAACCATATCCAGTCGCGCGCCCAGCCCGGCGATCACTGCGCTGCTCAGGCGCGGGCTGAGCAGCAGGCGCAAGACCTGGCGCACGGGCGAGCGGGTCGCCGCCGCCATGCCCGCGAGCATCGTCTGCGCCACGGGCGTGATGTGCGTCGGCAGCGGTCGCCGGTCGAGGGCGCGCAGGACGCGCCCCAGCCGAGCCATCGCCCCGCCGCGAATGGGCATCGAGCCGTGGCCCGCCGGGCCGCGCAAAGTCAGGCGCAACGCGCACTGCACCTTCTCGGCCACCTGAATCGGGTAGAACCGCACGCCGCCGATAGACATCGGAAAGCCACCAAGTTCGCCGAGGGCGTGTTTGACGCCCGCAAACTGTTCGGGATGCTCCTCGACCAGGTAGCGCGCGCCGTATCGCCCGCCAGCTTCCTCGTCGCTCAACGCGCACAGGATGACATCGCCGCGCGGCGTGATTCCCGCAGCCTTGAGCTGCAACAGCGCACAGGTCATCATTGTCACGCCCGACTTCATATCTAACGCGCCGCGCCCCCAGATGTAACCATCGCGCTCGATGCCCGCGAAGGGCGGATGGGTCCAGGTCTGGCCTACGGTCGTCACCACATCGACGTGACCCTGGAGCAGCAACGGCGGGGCATGACCGGCGCCCGGCAGGCGGGCGATCAGGTTGGGGCGGTCGGGATCCTTCGCCAACAGCGTGGTCGTGATCCCGGTTGTGCGCAAGACGCCGTCGAGATGGCCAATGCACGCGGCCTCGTTGCCGGGCGGATTGGTCGTATCAAAGCGGATCAACTCCTGGAGGAGGCAAGCGGGGCTGATGGAAGTCGGCATAGCAATCACCCGGAGACCTGGGGCGTCAATTCAGCGGTGCGATGCGCGAAACGGCGCATCGCCAGCAGGAACAGCGGTATCAACAGCAGGCTAACGACGGCCAGCAGACGGAACACGCCCACGAAGCCGATGTTGTTCGAGAGGCTGGTGGCCACGCCCTCGCCGGCGGCGATGCCGATGTTCGCCATCGTCTGGAACAGCGCGAACATCGAACCGGCGATGCGCAGATCGGTGACGCCCATCGCCAGCGCTGCATAGACCGTCCATTGCAACCCGGCGACCACGCCCCAGACCACGCCGAAGCCCAGCAGCAGGTTCAGGTCGGTGAAAAAACTCAGCGCCGCGCCGCCGATGCTGACCAGGATCAGCGTCGTCAGCGCCGCCGCTTTGAGACCAAAACGCACGGCTATGACGCTCATACCGACGGCGCCGATGACCATGCCCACGCCCTTAAGCGTGCCATAGGCGCCGAGCGTGATCTCGCTCGCCTCCAGGTCGCGACTCATATAAAACGTTACCAGGCCGTCGATACCCTGAAAGGCAAACCAGGACAGGATGAGAAAAACCGCGAACAGCACATAGCTGGGCCGCAGCATCACCCCGAACGCGCGCCAGTCAAACTCCTGCTGCTTCGTATGCAACGTATTCTCCCGGAGTTGCAGCAGCATCAGCAGCGGAAAAGCCATCGTCGCCGCAATCACCAGAAAGATCACCGCGAAGCCGAAGCGCTCTGCGAGCAATCCGAAGACGAACGACAGGATAATCAGCCCCGCCGCTCGCCCGCCGGCCATAAAACTTTGCACACGGCTGTAATCTTCCGCCGGAATGACCTCGATCGCGAAGGCGTCGGCGGTGGTGTCGAACAGGGCCATTGCGAAGGTCGCGGAGAGCACCATCGTCGCGAGGATGCCGAAATCGAGACTGGGATCAATGAAGTAGGCGACGAAGAACGCCAGCCCGCAGAGCAGCACGCCGATGATCATATACGGCAACCGATGCCCCCGACCGAACAGGTTGAAGCGGTCGCTCACCAGGCCATACAACAGCTTGATGATGAACGGCAGCAGAGCCAGCGATGCGACCAGCGCGATTCGGTTGGCGTCGATGCCCGCGCTCGACATATGCGGTTTGAAAAAGTTGAGCTGATAGGACGTGATCACGCCCTGCACGAAATAGATCGCGCCAAAGAGCAGAAACAGAAAGCGCCGGGATTGTTGAAATCGCACATAGGCCTCCTTGTAAGCACAATGTAAGGTTGCTGTCATCATCCCGTTACCTGACCGACTTCTCCTAGCGCGGTCGTAGGGAGTACGTTATAGGCGCCATATAACCGCGCGGCAGCCTGATATTGGGTTAGAGCAACACTGATCCTAAAAGCCAAAAACCTGTCAGGTGCAGCACCAGACCCAGAGTCGCGCTTGACGGGTTTGCAAAGCGCGCAGGATTGCTAGATCCCCTGATTATCCGTATGCAGAAGGAGGAATGCCCGCTAGTGTACCACAAAATGCTGTGTAAATGAGTTCAGCAAACAAGGAGGCGACAGCTATGGTTATGAACATTGGACGACAGCGAACATTTCTGTTGAGCTTCGCGCTAACGCTCGCGCTGCTCCTGGGAATCTGGAGCTACAGCTCGTTCGCGTCGAGCACGAGCCTGACGGTCACCCCTAACCCGGCTCAGCAAAATAACACCGTCACGCTGATCGGGACAGGGTTTTCGCCCGACGAAACGGTGGCGATCTGGATCACCTACCCGGACTATCGCGTCTTTGCGGTGGCCGAGGTAGCCGCGAACGACGACGGAGATTTCAACTATCCGTATGTGCCCGACTTCTTGGGCGCGACCTTCACGCCGACCGGCAAGTATGTCTACACAGCGCACGGTAAGAGCAGCGGACGCGAGGTCTACGCCGAGCTGGACGTCAACATTGCCGACGCGCCGGGAACCTCATCGGACGTTTCGATCAGCGTTGAGCCGGGCCAGGATGATCAGGGTAGCTACTTCTTGATCCGTGGTGCGAATTATGGCACGGAGGAACAGCTCGGCCTCTGGCTGCGTTACCCCGACAACTCGATCGAGGATCTGGGCCAGATCACCAGCGGGCCGAGCGGCAGCTTCGAGTATGTGCTGCGCGTCACCGGCGTGCCGGTCGGACATTATGCCTTTACCGCACGCGGCATTCGCACCGGCTTGAACGGCATCGCCGAGTTTGACGTTACCGTGGGCGATCTGACAACATCCACGGGCGAGGCGCACCTGACCATTCGCCCGACCGACGACGATCAGCGTAGCTACGCGATCTTCGAGGGTTGGGGCTTCCAGCCGAAAGAGATCGTCTCGGTGTGGGTCACACTGCCAGATTACTCGACGCTAGCCGTTGGCGATGTGAAGGCGAGCGAGGATGGCGCATTCGTGGCATACCTCTATCTAGGCGAGTGGGAGCCGACGGGACAGCGCACCTACACTGCGTTTGGCAACGCCAGCCAGTTGCGCGCAATCGCCGACTACACGCTCCAGCCTGGCGGCGACCCGCCGACGGACAGCTCCACGCCGGCCGTCGATCCTACTCCCGACGCCGTCTGTGAAGGCGCCGGCTGCTCAACTTCCTGGTAGCCCTCATCGCAGCGGATCTGACAGATTTGAAAAACCTGCCAGATCCGCATTCCATATTCCTCTCGCAAATTGCATTTTGCTCCTTGCGCTTCGGTCACATCTCCAGTACGATACAGAAAATCCCTCATTATCATGGAGACAAAGGAGTAACTATGCGTCCACGTCCTCCGTTCGTTGTCGCGCTATTCCTGGCGTTTGCCCTCATCGCGCCAATGCTGCTGACTTCGCCTGCGTACAGCCAATCTCCTGCGGAGTCGTTTCCGTTAACATCGGTGAGATCGGATCGCGTCCCGAACCGCTCGGTGGAGCCGCGATGGATCGTACGTCTCTTGGATGCCCCGCTTGCCCAGGCATCCGCCGCCCAATCGCCGCAATATGCAACCGCAACGCTGGTGAAGCCCGGCAATCGGCTGCAAGTCGATAGCCCGGCGGCGGTGCAGTATCGCGCCTATCTGCGCCAGCAGCAAGATAGCGTGCTGAATGTCATCCAGAATGCTTTTCCCACAGCGCAAGTCCACCAGCGCTACGATGTGGTTTTCAACGGCATGTCGATTGTATTGCCCAACGCTGATGAAGCCGCTGTTGATCGGTTGCGGGCTATGCCCGGCGTCGCCGAGGTATATCCTGATTATGTCTATGAAATGCATATGGCCTCCAGCATTCCGATCATCGGCGCCGACGCGTTGTGGAACAGCGCGGCCATCGGCAGTCAGGGCAGCGCCGGCGGCGGCGTCAAGATCGCAATCATTGACTCGGGTATTAAGGTTGACAATCCGTTCTTCAATCCTGAAGGCTTCAGCTATCCGGCCGGCTTCCCCAAAGGCGACCCGGCGCATACGACGCCGAAGGTGATCGCCGCTCGCGCGTACTTCCGCCCCGACCTGCCGCCGATCGATGGCAGCGAGACGCCCCAACCCGGCCCCGAAGATTCCAGCCACGGCACCCACGTCGCCGGAACGGCGGCCGGCGTCGCCAACACCAGCGCGACGATCAACGGATTGACCCAGGTCATCTCCGGCGTCGCCCCGCGCGCCTATCTGATGAACTACAAGACATTCTACTCCAACGATTCAGCCTTCTCCGGCAGCGCCTTTGCGACCGAGCTGATCGCCGCACTCAACGACGCGGTGATCGATGGCGCCGACGTGATCAACAACAGTTGGGGCGGTCGTCCCGATGTTGATCCCCTTTTCGACCCAATTGTCGTGGCCGCCGAAGCTGCAGTGGACGCAGGCGTGACGGTGGTCTTCTCGGCGGGCAACGAAGGGCCGAATCCGAGCACGGCGGGATCGCCCGCCTATAGCGATAAGCTGATATCCGTGGGCGCCAGCACGACAGCCCAGGCGATCATCGCCGGTTTCGTGGATGCGACCGCGCCCGAGGGCGCTCCCGAATCGTTGCTCGAGCAACCCTATCAGTCCGCCGCGTTTGGTCCGCCGATCGAAGGCGGCATCTGGGGTCCGTCACCCTACACGCCGGTGTCGATGGTCAGCGACTCGACGCTGGCATGCGAACCGCTGCCAACCGGCTCGTTGAGCGGCCAGATCGCGCTGATCGAGCGTGGCGTGTGCCCATTCAGCCTCAAGGTGCTCAACGCCCAGATCGGCGGCGCAACCTCGGCAATCGTTTACAACTCCGAGGCCGGCGGTGAAGATCTGGTAATTATGGCGCCCAGCGACGGCGCGGAAGCGATCGGCATTCCATCGGTCTTCGTGCGTCGCTCAACCGGTCAGGCGTTGGTCGATTGGTACAACCAGCACGGCGCTGCAGCCCAGTTGCGCATCGATCCGTTGGCGCGCGCAACCGAACGCACGCCGGATGTGCTGGCATCGTTCAGTTCGCGCGGCCCGACGTTCCAAGGCTCGCTGAAGCCCGATGTCGTCGCGCCGGGTGTGGGCATCTTATCATCTGGGTTCGCCAATGCGGAAGGCGCGGAACAGCACACTGGTTTTGGCGTATTGTCAGGAACCAGTATGGCCTCTCCGCATGTGACTGGATCCGCCGCACTGCTCTTGCAAATCCATCCCGACTGGTCGCCTGCCGATGTTAAATCGGCATTGATGTCCACCGCCGTCACTGATGTCTGGCTCGACGAGGATCGTACCCAGCGGGCCGATTTGCTTGGCCAGGGCGCGGGTCGCATCGATGTCAATCGCGCCGCCGACACAGCGTTGATCTTCGACCGCCCCATGCTCTCGTACGGCAATCTTTCGACGGCGCTCGATCAACCCACGCGCGCCGAGTTGGCGGTGACGGCGCGCAATGTGTCCGGCGCTGCCCAGACCTTCACGCTGACTGCGAACCGAACCGCCGGCCCTGATTTTGGCATCACCGTCGCGCCGATCAGCGTTACGCTTGCTGCGGGCGAGACTGTCGCGTTCAACGTGGTGATCGACATTCCCGCCAATGCGCCGAGCGGGGACTACGAGGGCATGGTGACGCTGGAGGGTGCGCAGTCGTTGCATCTGCCGCTCTGGGCGCGCGCGCTGCCGGCCGAGCGGGCGGCCAAGGTGTTGTTGATCGACAACGACGGCAGCGCCAGCCTGGGTCTGCCCGACTACTCCGGCTATTACGGCAATGCGCTGATCGAACTGGCAGTGCCCTTCCAGTACCTCGACGTGGACGCGCTGGCGAGCCAGCCGCAAACCCTGCCCGACATCAGCGAAATCCAGAAGCACGAGATCATCATCTGGTTCACCGGCGACAACGCCGCGCCCGATGGCAGCTTCATCGTGCCGACGCCGCTGACTGCTATCGATCAAGACATCCTGATCGCATATCTGCAAAGCGGCGGCAGCTTGATCGCAACCGGCCAGGATCTGACTTGGGCGGCGGATATTTCGCCCGACCCCGATCCGTTCTACGGTCGTTCCGATATTTACCACAGCTACCTGGGCGCACGTTTCGTGCAGGACGATGTTTTCAATACGATGCTCCTCGATGAGCAACGCCTGGCGGGAACTGGCGCACAGCCCTGGCTGGAGAACATCGTGCTGGATGTAGGCGTGCCGCAGGGCGGCGAGTTCAGCGACAAAACCGGCGCGGGCAACCAGTACTCGATCGACGAGACAGCAGTCTACGACAGCGATCCGCGCACCTTGCCGCTGGATGTCACGCCGATCTTCCGCGCCGTCTCGACAGGCGGATCAACCGGCAATATCGTCGGCCTGAATCGCTCGTCCGAGCCGTCGCTGGAACAGCCCGCGCTGGCCGTGCGCTATCGGGCTACATACCTGGCCTTCGGTCTCGAAGGCGTGCGCAGCGATGTCAACGCAACGACGCGCATGGAGTTGCTGCAAGCGCTGCTCTACTGGCACGTGGATCGGCCTACGGTGAGCATCGAAGGAACGGGCGTTGTCACGGATGCAAACCAGCTTGCTACCTTCACTGCAGTACCCGAGTCGAACACCCCGACCGCATTCGTGCGCTACCGCTGGGACCTCGGCGACGGCTCGCCGATCGTTGAGACCGAAGGGGCAACGGTGGTACATCAGTATGCCCAGCCCGGCGTTTACCAGCCACGGGTTGAGGTGACCGATAGCTGGGGCCACCGCGCCGTCGGCGGTCTGACAGCCGTTGAAGCATCGGCGCCCGGCGATACCTCGCCTTCAGCAGCGGGGTCAGTATTCACGGCAGCAACTCTGGAGCCTGCGGCTGTTGTTCCATCTGCGCCCGCGTCATCACGCGGCGTCATACGCCAACTCGGATTTCCCTACATGCGGTTTGAGTAGCCCATAGGGAAAAACCGCCATCTTTCGGGGAGCGCGAAACATTTCGCGCTCCCTGACCATTTCTCTCAGACGCCTCCTGCGGTAGATCTTCGAACCTGTCTGAAACATAACGGATGGCAGGACGTTCAAGTTTTTCCAAACCGCTGTTGAGGTGCATCCTATGTCGCTACGTTCTCTCGCCGATCAACTGCTGGCGTTGTTGTTTCCCGACCGCTGCGCGGTATGCCGACGACCGGGCGCGCTGTTTTGCACGGTATGCCAGGCGTCGTTGCGACCGTATCCCGCCGCCACGCCGCTGCCGCTCCTCGACGACGCAGCAGTGGCCTTCATTTTTGAAGGCGCGCTGCAACAGGCGATTCACACCTTCAAATACGACCGGGTTCGGCGTATGGCGGCGCCCCTCGGCGACCTGATCGTCGCGCGCTTACGCGAGCATCCGCTTCCCGCAGACGCGATTATCGCCGTGCCGCTGCATCCCAAGCGGCTGGCCGAACGCGGCTTCAACCAGAGCGAAGAGCTGGGGCGGCGTCTTGCGCACGCCTGGGGCATTCCCCTGCTCAAAGACGGGCTCGTGCGCTGCCGCGACACCGAGCATCAGGCTCGCCTCGACAGCCGCGCCCGTCAAGAGAATGTGCGCGACGCATTTACGTGGCATCATACTGCTGCGCCCCCCACGCGCATCTTGCTCGTAGACGATGTGCTGACGACGGGAGCGACCCTGGGCGCATGCGCCCAGGCGTTATTGGCAGCGGGAACGCGCGAAGTGCGTGCGGTGGCGCTGGCGCGCAGCCGTCCGCAGGGAACGAGCCGGTGAAAAGCGCCGGAAAGGTAGATTCGGTTGCGCCGTCGTTCTACCGCCGGAGCGCCTGGCTACAGACTGCGACGATCTGCTCAGGATTCATATCGTCGGTGTCAATAATCTGATTGGCCAATGCCTGATAAAGATGGCCGCGTTCGGCGCGGAGCGACTCGATACGCGCGGCGGGGTCGGCGCTTGCCAGCAACGGGCGTTGCTCGGCATGGGCGGCCAATCGCTTCACCAGCGTGGTCGTCGGCGCATCGAGCCACACAATGTAGGCGTGATCGCGCAACAACGTACGGTTCGCCTCACACAAGACAATGCCGCCGCCGGTGGCGATAACGCAGGGCTGATCATCTGCGCCAACCAGAGCCTCGCGAAGCATCGCGGTTTCCAGATCGCGGAAATACGCTTCGCCACTGACGGCGAAGAGTTCAGCAATCGGACATCCCGCATATGCGACAACCATCGCGTCAATATCACAACGACGCCAGCCGAGGCGCCGCGCCAGCAACCGGGCGATGGTTGATTTACCGGTTCCGCTCAATCCAATCAAGGCAATGCTATGTTTCATCGACAGCAGCTTCTTACGCGAAAATGATCACTCAAGGAAAATTATGTAAAGTTGCATTGTCAACGCATATTCTCGTGTTAGTATACCAGAGTTGGACTATACCAAACAAGATTGGAGATACCGCATGCGGTCATTCTGAGCGCAGCGAAGAATCTCGGATTCCAAGACCCTCCACTCCACCTGCGGCTCCGTTCAGAGTGACATACAGCACACTCATCATCGTTTGGTATATATACCCGATTGAAACGTGATACACTAACGCTGTTCGATAGTAAGTTAACAATTTGAAGCGAAACCTATGAACAATGAACAACTTTTGCATACAGTTATGTTCAACGCTCCGATCGCGCTGTTCGTCATCGATCAACAAGGCGTGATAACCCTGACCGCAGGGGCATATGTGCAGACGTTCTTTGCGACACCAGAGCCGCTGATTGGACGCGCAATCGAGCACGTATGCCGCGATGTGCCAGAGTTGCTAACCGGCGTGCAACAGACACTACGGGGCGAAACGCAGACTCTGACCGTTGAACGCGGGACGCTGATCTTTTATTTACACCTTACGCCAATGCAGGATCAACACGCTGGCGTAACCGGAGCGACTGGCTTCGCGACCGACATCACCGATCGTCGAGAGGCCGAGATCGATCTGCAAGACCAGCTCGACTTCGCCTTGCGCGTGATGGGTGAAATGGGTCAGGGATTGACCATAACCGACAAAGATGGTCGGTTTGAATATGTGAATGCAGCGTATGCGCGGATTATAGGATATACGCCCGAAGATCTGATCGGGCATTCGCCGTTTGAATTTACGTTCGAAGAAGACCATACCATTTTGACACACTCTTTCGCGCGCCGCAAAGGCGGCGAATCGAACGTCTATGAAACCTGGCTCAGACACGCGGATGGGAGAAAAGTCTACGCGATGATCAACGCCGTTCCGCGCTGGCATGGCGACACGGTTGTCGGTGCGATTGCGGTGATCACCGATATGACCGAGCGCAAGCAAGCGGAATCGCTGCTAGCCCAGGCGCGCGACCAGGCGCTTGAAGCGTCGCGGTTGAAGTCAGAGTTTCTGGGTGCCATTAGCCATGAAATCCGCACACCAATGAACGGAATCGTTGGGATGACCGATTTGCTTGCCAGCACGCCTTTATCCAGTAAGCAACGCGAATATGCTGATGCCATCGTGTATTCGACCCAATCGCTGCTGGCGATAATCGATGACATTCTCGAATTCTCGCAGTTGGAAGCGGGGCAAGTGATCCTCGAATGGGTTGATTTTGCGCCGCTCGATGTCGTCGAAAGCGCCGTAGAAAAACTTATTCCATCTGCAAATGAAAAACAATTAGAATTGGTGATGCTGGTTGATCTGGCCATCCCCAGCTATCTTGTCGGCGATCCTGTGCGATTGGGGCAGGCGCTTCATAAGCTGATCGGCAATGCCATAAAATTCACCGAGTCGGGCGATGTTGCTGTGCATGCCACCCTGGAAAATCTCACGGATACGGAGGCAACGCTGCGCTTCACAGTGCGTGATACCGGTATTGGCATTGCTAAATCGGCGTTATCGCGCCTGTTTCAGCCGTTTATGCAAGTCGATGGATCAGCAACGCGTCGCTATGGCGGCGTCGGGTTGGGACTGGCTATCGTCCGTCATCTGGCAGCGTTAATGGGAGGTTCGACAGGCGTAGAGAGCAATGAAGGCCAGGGCGCGATCTTCTGGTTTACTGCCAGCCTTGGGCGTATCGCTTCCGATGCTCTGCCGCAGATTGGCCCTGCGCCGGACTTGCGTCACCAACGCGTGCTGATTGTTGAATCCACCCCATCCTGCTGTGAAACCTTGCACACGTATGTTCAGGCCTGGGGCGCCGATACAATCAGTACAGCAAGCGGCGCTACTGCGCTCGATCACCTCTCGGCGGCGTTGGCGGACAATGCGCCGTTCGATCTGGCGTTGATCGATCAAACGCTGACTGATATGACCGGTAACGAGTTGATCAGCGCCATCCAACACAACGATGCATTGCCATCGCCAAAGATCATTTTGTTAGCGTCAGCTAAATTGCCAAACGAAGAAGTTCGCCAGCAATCAGGCATATTCGCAACGATAAGGAAGCCGATTCGGCGTTCTCATCTTGCATGGGCGCTCACATCATCTGCTGCATCGGCGGATCTAACGTCTGCCGTAACTGACCAACAGCCCATACCGTCCGGCATACGGGTTCTGGTCGCAGAAGATACGGCCTCTAACCGAAAACTGGCTATTCGTCAGCTTGAGCTACTGGGGTGCCAGGTTGACGCCGTTTCGCACGGACGAGCGGTTATTGAGGCTGTGAGAAAACCCGATCACGGGTATGCCTTGATATTAATGGATTGTCAAATGCCTGGTATGGATGGCTGCACCGCGACGCAGGAAATCCGACGCATCGAAAGATCGCACGGACGGCGATTGCCGATCATTGCGATGACTGCAAATGCGATGTATGGCAATCGCGAGTCCTGCCTGGCAGCCGGTATGAATGACTACATTAGCAAGCCGGTGAATTTGCAAACGCTGCGCGAGGTTCTTGAGCGTTGGCTGACAGGATCGGCAAGAGAATCGGTGTCCAATTCCGCAGACCCTGACAATGCATCGCCTGAGAATGAAGAGGCGTCTCCGCTGGATATGAACATTTTCGCTTCGCTTCGCGAATTGCAAGATGAGAGCGCGCCAACTTTCCTGCACGATCTCGTTGATGCCTATCTGAAAAGCGCACCGCCGTTGATCGAGGCAATGCATGAAGCCATTCGCCAATCTGACGCACAGGCGCTGCACAAGGCTGCGCATAGCCTGAAAGGGAATAGCGCCAGCCTGGGAATACGCTCAGTCGCAGCGATATGCCTCGAAATCGAGACCATCAGCCGCAATAACGGCGCCCAAGAAGCCGCGGCATTGCTCCAGGCGCTTGAACACGAGTATACACGAGCGCTTACAGCCTTGAAACGCGAGATTCAATCCTCTTCAACCTGACCCATAACACCGCCAATCCATATCTTTGGAGCGCAGGCATCTCGTATATATGCACGATAGGCGCGCTTCCGAAGATTTGCGGCGCCGCCACGATGGCATGGTAGCATACGCAAAGATGACAACTCCAACATCATTCCATCGCGCTTTATTCTGAAGAATTTCATCTTGTAGCGCTAGGTTAATATTCACCCTGATCGCAGGGTTGGTATTCGACAGCAGCAACGATGTGCTGTCTGTCCCTACCTCCTTCTACGGGTAAATGAATTTGCCGCCCGCATGACACTGATCGGTTCGCACATCGGCAACTTCTCGATACGAGCATCAATCTGTTACGCAGTTCAGAGTTTTTATCTCAAGCGCCCGACTTCTGTTTGCTGAACATCTGCGAACCACTTCATCAGCAACGCGCGCGAAAGAAATTCCTGGGACGATGCACCCGCGTACTCGTGGAGGGAAGGAGGTTCTCGTATGAACATCCTTTTTGTTTCAGCCTACGCTCCATCGCGTATTCGCGTGCGATCCTACAACTTCATCCTCACACTCGCCCGCCGTGGTCATGCAATTACGCTCGTGTGCGGAGCCACCCCGGAAGATAGCGTCGCATTGCAAGAGATGCGCAGCATCTGTCGTCGCGTCATCCCGATCGGCATAAGCCGGACGCAGCAGTTCTGGAATACTGTGTGCTCGCTACCCGACGATCTCCCCCTCCAGTCCTCCCTGGGCAACGATCCGCAGTTTATCGACGCAGTGCAACGCGAAGTACACATTAGGCAGTACGATGTCGTGCATATCGAACATTCGCGTGCATCATCGCTAAGCCAGGCAATCCAACGCATCCCGGTTGTATTAGATGCGGTTCACAGCAGCAGCTTGCACCTTGAACGCCTATTGCGCAGCAACACCGATATCCGCAGTCGCACCACAGCATTGCTCAATCTCGCACGTACACGCCGGTATGAGGCAACTCTCGCCTCACGCTTCGATACGCTGGTTTCTGCTCCGGAGGATGCCTGGGCGATTCAAACGCTGATGCAGATGATGTATGCAGATGATCTGACTGAAGAAGATGTTGCGCCGATTCACATCATTCCTAACGGCGTTGACCTTAACTACTTCGCACCGCAGCCAATGATACGCCACCCGCAGACGCTCATCTTCTCCGGCAAGATGAGTTGCCATGCCAATGAAGCCGCTGCGCTGTTTCTGGTTGAGCAGATTATGCCGCTGGTGTGGGCGCGGCGTCCAAATGCATGCCTGGTTATCGCAGGATCGTCTCCTAGTCGCAAGCTGCAAGAACTTGCTGAAGATCCACGCATTTTGGTGACGGGCTTCGTTGAAGATCTCCGCACCTATCTGGCGAGTGCAACCCTGGCCGTCGCTCCGCTTCGTTATGGCGACGGCTTGCAAAACAAGGTGTTGGAAGCAATGGCAATGGGGACGCCCGTTGTAGCGACGCTGCAAGTGGCGCGGGCATTGCAGGCCCGGCAGGGGCGTGAGATCATTCTGGCCGAACCGCCGCTGGAGTTTGCCCACGCGATACTTAACCTTCTCGATGAAGCGGGACAGCGCAAGCGTCTGGGTATGGCCGGTCGAAGCTACGTCGAGCGCTATCACAACTGGGAACACGCCGCCGATCAGCTCGAAGAAGCGTATATCAGCGCCGGCGCCCCGGCTCCGTTAAAAATGGCCCGGGCGGTTGGTATGCGCGAGCCGATGCCGGTGTATTAGCAAGGCGGTGCAACGTCAAGAAGTCTGCCAGGCGGGAGCGCGCCGTATGGTATGTATCGAGGGATGCTCCCGCCAGCGAAATCCTAGTACAGCCATTTGGAAGTCCGCAGGGAGTTGCGGCCTGGGAGCGCGGGCAGCTTGCCCGCATCCCGCCTGAGCGGGCGGGCCGCCCGCGTTCCCG
>JANQID010000108.1 GCA_028282325.1 Chloroflexaceae bacterium
CCCTAGTGGAACAGACCTCCGGCCTGGTTCGCTTGCTGCGTTTACCCCGTGTTCAGGAGTGAAACGACGTCTTCCCCGCAACACCGCGAGTATAGCAGAACCGCCCCTACTTGTCAAGCCGTTTTTCTCCTATTTCCACAGGCTGAAAGTTGAAACCAGACGGCACTATCCCACGAGCGCGCGCCAGAGCAAATTCCCGCCGCCGCCAACCGACTGCATCAGTTCCCTACGCACGCCGTTCGTCGCACGCCCGAACACGCTCAACATCGTCTGGAGCACTTCGGGAATTGAGAGCGTGTCAGAAAGATAGCCTGACCACTGGGAGAAGGGGGCTTGAAAGAAGGCGCTGAAGAAATCATTGGTTTGCTGGTCATCGAAGCGCATCAGATTTTCAAGGCCGAAGAGATAGAGGTAGCGCTTGCGTACACGGTCGTTCGGCCAGATCGTTTGCCAGCCTGCGCGTGCGGTGCGGCTGGTTGACGAAATTTCCGCTCCGAGCGCCTGCGCAATCGCCTCCGCGACGATCGGCGCACGCTTGAGCGCCGCACCGACAAGGTAGCCCGACGCCGGATGCACCATACTGGCCGCGCCGCCGAAACCCAACACTAGCTGGTCGAGGTGTGGCAACGGCAAATTCATCGGAAACAGGCAACGCTCGATATGATGCGCCTCGCGCACCTGGATGCCCATAAATTCGAGCCGTCGATGCAAGCGCCGTTCAAGCGCCTCGAAGGACACAGCAGGCGCATAGGCCAGCGATGTCTCTTCAACGAGATATTGGCCGCCGCCGAGATCCATCGTATAGAGAAAGGTCGGCGGTTCGGCGCGTTCGGACGGCGTCAGGTGATCGGAGCGATAATCCATCAGCACCATGCGATTTGCGCTGACCGGCGGCGTAGAAAATTCGCCGACGATGCCGTAGGCCGCCTGGAAAGCCACGTTTGACACGGGAGGTCGTTGGACAAACACCGGCATATGACCGCTGGCGTCAATGACGATCCGGGCCAATACTTCGGCGCCATCGTCGATCATCACCCGTGAATGATCGATATGGTGCTCAATCTGCGTCGCGCTGCCGCTATGCCAGGTCATCCCGGCGCGCTCGCAGCGGGCCCGCAAGCTGTCACGCAGCTTGACATTGTCGAACAGGCCATACACGCGCCGGAGCGGTATCTCGCGTCTGCCGGCATACACAACGCAATCGTTCCAACGATGGGACAGCATATCGCTGAGGCCAAGCGGTTCCAGTTCGTCGCACCAGATGCCATAGGTGTTGGACCAGTCGGTGAAAGGGCTGGTCGCAGTCAACCCCGAAACTTTGAGGCCGGCTTCGCCCAACGCGGCGGCCATCGCAAACCCTGCCGGGCCGGAGCCGATTATCAACGCATCAAACATCTATCGTGTTCCTCCAATTATCAGGATCGGCCATTATTACTATAACGTGTGAGTGTTGTTATAGCAAAGATTATACCAGTCGCCGAGATACGCCGACATTTTCTTGTATAATTCGGCGTGCGGCGGCGTGATACCTGTATCGTACTATCATTTGGGGAGATACGAAACCTATGGCAAGCTGGATTTACCTTGTAGTAGCAATTCTGTTTGAAGTCGCGGGCACTACGTCGATGAAATTCTCCGAGGGGTTTTCGCGACTGACGCCGACGATCCTCATCTTTGTTTTCTATGCGCTCAGCCTGAGCATTCTCACTCTGGCATTAAAACATATCAACATCAGCGTTGCGTACGCGATTTGGTCCGGCATGGGAACCGCTCTCATTGCGATCATCGGTTTTGTACTGTTCCGTGAGCCGATCACTGTCCTCAAACTCACCTCGATCGGGCTAGTCATTGCCGGTGTTGTCGGGCTCAATCTGAGTGGCAACATGCACTGAGCGGCAAGGAGAATCGCGTATGAGCGCCCCGGAACGGCTGGTTTTTTTCGAGCGCCATCAGCCCAGCGCCAATATGATCTTGATCCGCGGCAACCAGCCGACGTTGATCGATACCGGCTTCGGCGGCGATCTGGCCACGACCGAGCGTGTGCTGCACGCCGCCGGAGTCCCGCCCACAGCACTAGATCTGATCATCAACACTCACTGCCACTGTGATCACTCCGGCGGGAACCACGGTCTGCAAACGCGCTACACCATTCCCATCGCGACTTTCCACCAGGAAGCAGAGCTGATCAACCGCCGCGATCCGAACGCCTGCGTCGCCGATTGGATGGATCACCCCGTCGAGCCGTATCGAGTTGATCGCCTGCTCGTTGACGGCGAGATCATCGACGTCGGCGACGTTGCGATTGAAGTTATCCACACGCCAGGCCATACGCGCGGCCACATCGCGCTGTATCTTCCCGACGATCAGGCGCTGATCTGCGGCGATGCCGTACACGACAACGATGTCGCCTGGATCAATCGCTTTTACGAGGGAGAAGACTCCCTCGACCACGCGCTGGAGTCGCTTGACCGGCTGGCAGCGCTGCCGGTGCGTTGGGCTTGCTCCGGCCATGGCCCGGCCTTCGCCGATGTATACGCCGCCATCGATGCGGCGCGTCGTCGCTACGAGCGTTGGCGTCACGCGCCGCATCGACTGGCCTGGCATGCGTGCAAGCGGCTCTTTGCCTATGCACTGATGCTCTACGATGGCCTGGACGAAGCGGAGATCGCGCCCTACCTCCTGAAACGCCGCTGGTTCCGCGACTACGGCGGCTTCTATTTCCAACTCGCGCCGGAAGACTTTGTCCAACCGCTGATTGACGAGATGCTGCGCTCCGACGCCGCCATCTGGCATAACCGCCGCCTGATGGCGCTGACGCCCTACAACCCGCCTTCGCCAACGTGGCTGGCAAGCGTTCCACAGCCAGAAATATGGGAGTGATCAGAGTATGTCGCCGTCAAAAATCTTGACCAAATCGATAGAACTCAACCAGCATCCCTAGCACGCTGCTAGCGAATCAATCTCATCTCTCGCAGCCTGGTATTGCTCCATCAGCGTTGCATGTTCCAATTTAAGTTGTTCTTCGCGGCTCATACGAGGTCTCTTTCTTGCCAGGGAACGCCACAGGCATCGGTTGCGCACAGTATAGCAAAAGCGCCGGGAATTGCCATTTTCCGGCCAAGTCTCGAAATCTCAGCCAATTTCGATAAAAGCTTAACTTGCAAACAACCTAATTTATGGTAGGATCGGCGGTAGCAACCCGATGATTTTCCATTGACGCTACAAAAGCGGCCATAACGACGGATCGCAGACGGGGGAAGTCTTTTTCGACCCGATTTGAGGCGTACGTATTCGCCGATTTCGAGACTGGCCCGATCTTTGCCAACAGTCTCTAAGGGGGCATCTATGCGTTTTGTTGTTATCACCACACAGGACACCTACTCCGTCGCGTTACGTGAAGCGGCGGCGAAAGTTCGCCAGGATCACGGCATTGACATCACCGTCGGTATTTACATCGAGCCGATGTTGCGCAACGATGACGACTGGCAGCGGCTTGAGCGCGACATTCGCGGCGCTGATTTCATCATCGGCTCGATGTTGTTCGGCGAGGCGATCGTGCGCCCCCTGGAGCGCATGCTGAACGCGGCGACCTGCCCCGTGCTGGTCGTTATGAGCAATCCCTCACTGCTTCGCCAGACGCGCATCGGCAAATTCACGCTGCACAAAGACCAGCAGGAAGAAGCGGACGAGGAGGCCCGCGGTGCGAAGAAGTGGATGCAGGCGTTCAAGCCGAAACACGGCCACGGCGAAGGACAACGCCAGATGGACCTGGTGATGGGAATGAGCCGTATGCTGAAGTATTTGCCCGGCAAGTTTCGCGATCTGCATTCCTACATCGCTATGCATCAGTTCTGGGTGCATAACACGCCGGATAACCTCAGCCGGATGTTGTGCATGCTGATCGAGCGCTATATCCCCGGCTACAAGGGCCGCCTGCCGATCCAGGATCCAACGATTTACCCCGACACGGCGATTTTTCACCCCGACGCCCCGGCGCCTTTCGCCGATATGGCCAGCTACCGGAAGTGGCAACGTCGCCGCAAACGCAAACTCGACAAAGGCGTGGTCGGCTTGCTCTCGTTGCGCGTTATCGTGCTGAGCGGTAACATCGATCACCTCAAGGCAATGATTTACGCGCTGGAGCAGCGCGGCATCGAGGCGCGCCTGGTGTACACCGCCGGTCTGGACGGACGACCGGCGATCGAGCAGTTTTTCTCGACCGTCGACGGCGAGCAGCGCTCCCTGCTGGGCGGAAGGCAGCGCAACGCCCAGGTTCAGCGTCAAGCGACGGTTGATGTGCTGGCGACAACCAGCGGGTTCGCGCTGGTCGGCGGTATGGCCGCCAGCCAGCCCGACAAAGCGCGCGAAATCCTTGACCAGCTTGATGTGACATTCATTGAAACGCTGCCGCTCGTCTTCCAGCGCGTCGAGGAATGGCAGCGCGATGATCGCGGGCTGGCGCCGATGCACCTGGCGATGAATGTGGCGCTTACCGAGCTGGATGGCGCGGTTGAGCCAACGGTCTACGGCGGGCCGACCGGTGATCAAGGCGTGAGCGTGCCGATCCAACCGCAGATCGAGCAGTTCGCCGACCGCATCGCCCGGCGGATCGCGTTGCGCCGCAAATCGAACGCCGAGCGCAAGATCGCGCTGGTGTTGTTTAGCTTCCCGCCGACGCTGGGTAACGTCGGGACAGCGGCCTACCTCGATGTCTTCGCCAGCGTCCACCGGCTGATGCACGCGTTGCACGCGGCAGGCTATGCCG
>JANQID010000125.1 GCA_028282325.1 Chloroflexaceae bacterium
TGAACGACCCGCCGACCGTCGCCGCAGTGGCGGCGCTGCTGCACCTGCGCGACCAGTTTATCTGGGGCGTGCTGCCGGCTAGCTGCCTACCCGAGGTGCTGACCAGCTACGCCGCCCAGATCGCCGCCGCAGTGTCCGGCCGCCCGCAGCGCCTGCCGGCCTACCAGGAGGCGCTGAGCACCGCCCCCGCCGCCCTGGCGCCCGATGCTATGCTCGACCTGGTCGCCCGCGCCTTCGCCCTGGGCTTTGGCGAGAAGTGGGTGCATTGAGGAGACCGGAGACAGGAGAAATCCTGATGAATGCTGAGCAGCCGTCGGCTGAAACCTCAGAAGCCTCAGCCAGCTCCCGCTGGCCCAAGCTGATCCGACTGATGATTGTAGCCCTGTGTTTTCTGAGCATCTTCCCGGTGCCCAGGTCGATCGAGCTGCGTCCGGACACCTTTGCGCGCACGCCGGCCGTGTTTCCGCTGATCGGTGCGCTGATCGGCGCATTCCTGGTAGGGATTGGCGTCCTGTCCGGCTTCTTCTGGAACGATGTCGTGTGCGCCGTGTGGATTGTCGTCGCCGGGGGCGTGCTTACGGGCGGGCTGCAACTCGACGGGCTCGGCGATACCTTTGACGGAGTGATGAGCTGGCGCCCGCGCGAGCGCAAGCTCGAAATTATGCGCGACAGCCGGATCGGGGTGATGGGGGCGCTCGCGCTCATCGCTGTGCTGGCGCTCAAGATCGTGCTGCTCGCGTCGGCTGCGCAGCGCTGGACCACTGCCATCCCTGTGGCGGCGATCCTCGGCCGCTGGGCGATGAGCTACGCCATTCGCCGCTTTCCCTCGGCGCGCCCCGAAGGCATTGGGACAAGCTACCATGAGCTTGGCCGTCCCATCGACCTGCTGATCGCGACACTCTTCGCACTGGTGCTGTCATTCGGCATTGCAGGAGTCGCGGGGCTTGTGGCGCTGCTGCTAGTCGGCCTGGCTGTAGAGCTGCTGGCACGCTGGTGGACGCAGTCGCTTGGGGGGCTGACCGGCGACACCTATGGGGCGCTCTGCGAGCTTGGCGAAGTCATCGCGCTCGCTGCCCTTACGGCTCATCTCTAGCGTGCGATCGTCGTACCCCTTCCTCACATGCCCAGGCCGCCTGGAGCGCCTTCAGCTCGACAGTAACCCCCGCGACGACCAGATAGACCTCATCGGCCTCACGCGCGATCTGCTGCGCCGCCCGCCCCAGCAGGTCGCGGTAGACTCGCCCGATCGGATACTCTGGCACCAGCCCCATCCCAACCTCGCTCGTGACCACGATCAGGGTCAGGTCGCGCGCCCGCGCTGCCGCCAGCAGCGCGGCGATCTCTGCGTCGATCACCGGCTCCGGTCGCGCTTCATTGGCCAGCAGCAGGTTGGTCACCAACAGCGTGAGGCATTCGAGCAAGACCGTCGCGCCCATGTCGATCTCCCGCAGCCGTGCAGCGACCTCAAGCGGAGCTTCGATCGTCAGCCAGGAGGCGGGCCGACTTGCGCGGTGAAGGTCAATGCGCGCACGCATCTCCTCGTCGTAAATCTCGGACGTCGCAACATAGACGACCGGGCCGCCCCCCAGCGCCGCGTAGCGCTCGGCTTGCGCGCTCTTGCCGCTACGCGAGCCGCCTATGAACAGCACGAGCTTCATCCTTACTTCCTGTCTCCTGTCTCCTGTCCCCTGTCTCAGCGGCATCATATCGGCTCGCTCAGCCGCGCAGGGCTCCCGACAATAGACAGGCAGCCAGCAGAAAAACAAGTATGCGGCTTATTCTGCGCGCCCTGGCGATCAGGGCATAGTCGGGGAGTTGCGCGCCATCGCCGAGGGTATAGCGGCCGCGCTTCGTCAACGTCGTGTCGAGTGCGCCGGCCATAGCGGCCATCGGCCAGCCGGCATTAGGCGAGGCCGTGCGGCCATGGTCGCGTAGCGCCGCCTGCCAAGCTGCAGATCCACGCTTACAGGTAAGCTGCGCTGCAAGCGCGATCAGCACCGCCGTGAGGCGTGCGGGTACAAGGTTGAGCAGATCGTCGAGACGTGCCGCCGCTTTGCCCAGGTGTTCGTAGCGCGCGTCCCGGTAGCCCCACATCGCGTCGGCGGTGTTGCTGAGCCGGTAAGCCGCCAGCCCCGGAAGTCCGCCGACCAGCAGCGCTAACATGGGTGCGATCAGGCTGTCCGACAGGTTCTCGGCCAGCGACTCGATAGCCGCCCCTGCCACCTCATCTGCGCGCAGATCCTGCGTCGGTCGGCTGACCAGGTACGCGTCGATGAGCAGGCGGCGCGCCTCCACCAGATCGTCGCGCGCGAGCGCGGCCTCGACCTTGCCCACAGCCTCGTCGAGCGCTCGGAAGGCCAGCAGCATCGAAGCCAGCGCACCCTGTACGAGCGCGTGGCGCGGCGCCAGCCGTGCGAGGCCGCTCGCCAGCGCCAGCCCGGTGAGCAGCCAGGCGGCGCCCCAGCCCAGGCGTGAGCCCTGGCCCTTGGGCGCTAGGCGCTCGCCGAGCTGCATCCAGTGCCCGATCCAGACGACCGGATGCCAGGCGTTCGGCGGCTCGCCAAGCAGAACATCGCAGCAGAGCGCGATGAGCAGCACGCGGCAACGGTGATGAAACACAGATCAGGGTCTCCTTTGGCGTCAGGGTATTGATGCTGCCCCGCGCGATCAGGCCAGCCGATCTGAGACCCCCGCCTCCTCAAACGTCGCCATCTCATTCAGAATCTTGCAAGCTGCCTGGCAGAGCGAGATACCCAGCGCCGCGCCTGTCCCCTCGCCCAGGCGCATGCCCAGATCAAGCAGCGGCTCCTGTTTGAGCCACGCGAAGACGGCCTGGTGACCGCGCTCGACCGAGCGGTGTGCGGCGATGAGATAAGGCTGCGCAGCGGGCGCGAGCGTGCAGACGAGCAATGCCGCCGCGCCGGAGATAAAGCCGTCGACCAGCACCGGCACGCGCCGCTCAACCGCCCCGATCATCAGGCCGGCCAGGCCGCCGATCTCGAAGCCGCCAAGCTTTGCCAGCACATCCAGGCCGTCAGTCGGATCGGGTCGATGCAAGCTGAGCGCACCTTCGATCAGCGCGATCTTACGCGCCAGGGCCGCGTCGTCGATGCCTGTCCCCCGCCCGGTCACCTCGGCGACCGGACGCCCAGTGATCGCCGCGACGATCGCGCTCGACGCTGTCGTGTTGCCGATACCCTTATCACCCGGCGCCAGCACGTCTACCCCTGCGGCGGCGAGATCGCTGGCGATCACAATCCCTGTCTCAACCGCCTGCCGCGCCTGCTCCCGGCTCATCGCCGGCGCGCGGGAGAAGTCGGCTGTGCCACGGGCGATCTTGTGATCGAGCAGCGCGGGATGCGGCGGCAGATCGCTGGCCACGCCCATATCGACGACGATAAGCTGCGCGCCGACGTGGCGGGCCAGAACGCTGATCCCGGCCCCGCCGCGCAGATGGTTTATGACCATTTGCGCCGAGACCTCGATGGGGTAGGCGCTGACGCCATGGCTGGCGATGCCGTGATCGGCGGCCATGATAACGACCACAGGCCGCTGAAGGTTCGGGCGGGCCTGGCTGCGGATGCCGGCGATCTGGATCGCGAGTTGCTCAAGACGCCCAAGCGCACCCTGCGGCTTAATCAAGCGATCCTGCCGCGCACGCGCCATGTCCATCGCGTCAGCGTCGAGCGGCTGGATGCGCGCACGTACCTCTTCAAGTAAACTCATAGAATAGTTCACGCGGAACCCGCCACCCGCAGGCGTGCGAGCGCAGCGCGCCCCCTGATAATTGCGACCTTCCAGGCAAACAAAAAAACCCGATCTCGCGCGAGAGTCGGGGTAGAGACGTACAAGTCAGCCCAGGTGCATCATAGGCGACAGAACAGGCGCTCACCCTTCTTGGCGCGAGAAGGTTGATGGAGCACTGTCGTGGTAGGCGTCCTGGCTCTCGTCGCGCGTCGAGCAGCGCGTCAACGATTACAGTTGCGGCACAGCGCTGGACTTGCACCAGCTTCCACACTTTACGCCCTGGCATCCGGGCTTGCGGGTCACCGCGACAGATGATGTATTACATACGTGCAAATAGTGACGCGATTATAGCACAAACATAGACGACCGCAAGTCGGAAGCCAGGGTTGATGTAGGGCTGATGCAACGTCCTGGGGCTTCGCCACCCCAAACTCTCGCCTGTCGGCGACAATGCAGCAGCCCTGGTATGGCGTTGCGTCAGTGCATCATGCTATCCGAAGTGTGCTATAATACTGCCATCTTGCACATATACAATACTATATCGTCGCGGTGACCCGCTAGCCCGGATGCCAGGGCGTAAAGGTGGAAGCTGGTGCAAGTCCAGCGCTGTGCCGCAACTGTAATCGGCCGCTCAGAACGAGCGACGAAAGCCAGGATGCCTGCCGCGATGTATATGTTCAGCCCTTCTCGAGCCAAGGAGGATGACCATACCCGCGATCCCGAACCACCTGTGTGATGGGGTATTTGGTAATTGTGTTCTCCCCGGTCTCTTGATGAGGCCGGGTTTTTTGTGTCTTTATCTGTAGCCCTGAAAGGTTAACTTTCTTCAGAGCAAGGAGTGACTTATGCGGATCGTGATGATTCAACCGAACTATCACTCGGGCGGTGCGGAAGTGGCGGGTAACTGGTCGCCGGCATGGGTGGCCTATATTGCTGGCGCCCTCAAGTCTGCAGGCTATCCCGCGATTCGCTTTATCGACGCGATGGTGGACGACATCCCCGACGACAAGCTGCAGAATATGCTCGCCGCCGAGCGTCCCGACGTGGTGATCGCCGCCTCTATGACGCCGGCAATCTACAAGGCCGAGGCGACTCTCAAGCTGGCCAAAGATCTCAACCCGAACATCACCACCCTCCTTGGCGGCATTCACGGGACGTTCATGTACAACACGGTGTTGAGTGAGGCGCCCTGGATCGACTATATCGTGCGCGGCGAGGGCGAGGAAATCACGGCCAACCTGGTGCGCGCCATCGACAACGACGATGTGCGCGACCCCGAGAAGCGGCGCCATATCCGCGGCATTGCCTATCTCGAAGAGGGCGAGGTCGTCGCCACGCTCCCCCACCCGCCGATCGAGGATCTCGACAGCCTCACCCCCGACTGGGGCATCCTTGACTGGAAAAAGTACATCTATATCCCGATGAACACCCGTGTGGCCGTACCAAACTTCGCCCGCGGCTGCCCCTTCACCTGCTCGTTCTGCTCGCAGTGGAAGTTCTGGCGCACCTACCGTTCGCGCGACCCGAAGAAATTTGCTGATGAGATCGAGACCCTGGTGCGCGACTTCAATGTCGGCTTCTTCATCCTCGCCGACGAGGAGCCGACGATCAACAAGAAGAAGTTCGTCGCCCTTTGCGAAGAGATGATCGGGCGCAAGCTGCCGGTTCATTGGGGGATCAACACTCGCGTCACCGACATCCTGCGTGATGAGAATCTGCTGCCGCTCTACCGCAAGGCCGGCCTGGCCCACATCTCGCTCGGCACCGAGGCGGCCGCTCAGCTCCAGCTTGAGCGCTTTCGTAAGGAGACGACCATCGCCCAGAACAAGAAGGCGATCGATCTGCTGCGCAAGCATGGCATCGTCTCTGAGGCCCAGTTTATTGTGGGTATGGAGAACGAGACGCACGAGACGATTGAGGAGACGTTCAGGATGGTCATGGACTGGAAGCCGGATATGGTCAACTGGAACATGTACACGCCCTGGCCCTTCTCCGATCTTTTCCAGGATCTGGGCGACAAGGTGCAGATTCACGACTACTCCAAGTACAACTTTGTCACCCCGATCATCGAGCCGGAGCAGATGAGCCGCGACGAGGTGCTGGACCATGTGATGCGCAACTATCGGCGCTTCTTTATGCGCAAGTCCTTCCTGGAGTATCCCTTCATCAAGGACAATTTCCGCCGCAAGTACATGCTCGGCTGCCTGTGGGCCTTCGTGCGGAGCGCGCTCCAGCGGCGGTTCTACGACCTGGGGCGGGTTCGCTACTGGGGTGTGCTCACAAAGTTCAACTGGGACTTTGACGAGAGCCGTACGACGTTCGACCCGAGCCAGATCGCCCCCGACGAGGTCGAGGTGGCCAGGCGGCGCAAGAGCCGCGAGACGGTAATCAAAGCCACCGAAGCGGTCTCAGTCTGCGGCGCGCCAAGAGACCTGGTCTACGACCCGGATGTGGCTAAAGAGGTCGGCGCGGAGGATGCGTCAGCCTCTGCAAATAAGGGCGAGGGGGATTGAATCGGTTCGGCCCCGCTCGCCTTTGGCCTGGCTTGACGTATGGCCCTGCACCCAGGGGTGCAGGGGCCTGATCATCATCACCTGGCCCGCACCACTCTTTTCATTAAGGTTCCTGGAATTTCATGCAGAGATGGCTTCGGCGTCCGGCGATCTGGGCCGTCCGTGATCAAACGCGGCGCTATTGCTGGCGGCCGATACAAGGACAAGAAATGACCATCAATCATCAGGCTCCTGACGTTGACAGCCTCATTGAGAAAATAACCTATACGCCCGCGCCGACGGGGCTGCCGCGGCGCGCTCGCACGCTCATGATCCAGGGGACCGCCTCGGACGTCGGCAAGAGCATGGTCGTGGCCGGGCTCTGTCGGGCGTTTACGCGGCGCGGCCTTGTCGTGCGCCCCTACAAGGCGCAGAACATGTCGAACAATGCCGCCGTGGCATCCGATAGCGACCTGCCGCCGGGAGCGGACGGCGCCATCGCTTTCGGTGAAATTGGCCGCGCGCAGGCCTTGCAGGCTCGCGCTTGCAAAGTTCCCCCGTCGATCCACATGAACCCGGTCCTCCTCAAACCCCAGACGGATATCGGTTCACAAGTGGTCTTGCGCGGACGCGTGCTCGGCAATTGTCCCGCGCGAATCTATCACCATATGCGGCATCGGCTGATGCCCGCCATCATTGATAGCTTGCGGCGGCTGCAAGCTGAGGCCGATCTTGTGATCGTCGAAGGGGCGGGCAGCGGCGCGGAGGTGTATCTGCGTTCGTCCGACATTACCAATATGCATCTTGCCCAGGCCGCAGACCTGCCCGTTGTGATCCTTTCCGACATCGATCGCGGCGGCACCATGGCCGCTCTTGTCGGCAGCCACGCGCTTCTCGATGAGGACGACCGCATTCGAGTGGCAGGTTATATCATCAACAAGTTCCGGGGCGATTTCTCGCTGTTCGAACCGGCTTGCCGGACGATCACGGCGCATACGGGCTGGCCCTTTCTTGGCGTGCTTCGCTGGTTCCCAGGCGCCGACCGGCTGCCGGCGGAAGATTCGCTCCAGCTTGAGCGTCCCGCGGATTTCGGCGGCGCGGGACTGACGATATCGGTGCCCCGCTTGTCGCGCGTCGCCAATTTCGACGATCTCGATCCGCTGGCCGCCGAACCGGGCGTCACGCTGCGGTGGGTTCAGCCGGGCAATCCAATCCCCCGTGAAACCGACGTGGTCATCCTGCCGGGATCGAAGGCGACGCGCGCGGACCTGGCCATCTTGCGGCAGGAGGGCTGGGACATCGACATCCTCGCGCATGTCCGGCAGGGCGGCCGTGTTGTCGGCCTGTGCGCAGGGTTTCAGATGCTGGGCCGCACCGTTCGCGATCCTCTTGGCATCGAAGGTCCGGCGGGAGAGACTCCCGGACTCGGTCTGATCGACATCGAGACCGAGATCGGCGTCGAGAAGCGCCTTGCTTCAATCGATACGCTCGACATCAAGACCGGGTGCAGGGTCGCGGGGTACGAAATGCATATGGGGAGGACGTCTGGTCCGGATCTCGAACGACCCTGGCTCATGCTCGATGCTGGAGACGGTCATACCTGGCCGGAAGGGGCTGTCTCGGTGAACGGGCGCGTGATGGGCGCCTACATCCACGGGCTGTTCGGCGCGGATGAGTTCCGCTCCCGATGGCTGGCGGATCATGGCGGAAGAACCTCGACGCTCGATTTCGAGGCGCGGACCGAAGCCGCCATCGAAGCGCTTGCCGACCATTGCGAGAGCAACCTCGATCTCGATGCGCTGCTTGCGCTCGCTCGCTGACGGGGCCCGGTCGGGTCGTAGCAGCCCGGCCGAGCTTGCCGAACAGTACGAGTCCAGCGAGCAATGCATCCGCAACTGGGTGAAGCAGGCCGATCGCGATGCCGGGAAGCGGCGCGATAGCCTCACCCTGGCCCTGCTCTCGCCGCTCATCCTGGCCCGCTCGATCGGCGACGCCATAATCCTGACCGGGGTGCGGGTCGCCCTGGGCGTCGGCGGGATCAGCGCCGGGGTGCTGCTGGCGCTCTGGGGCGGGCCGAAGCGGCGCATCCATGGCGTGCTGATCGGCTGGGCGTTGCTTGGCCTGAGCGGCGACCTGCTCTTCGGCTGGGGCGCGCACCCGCGATCTGGCTGGTCGCGGCCTTCTGCTCAACCTTCTTCTACCACTCACGGCCGAGAACCAATGCCGCCTGACCGCGTCAGAAAGCTGCCATTGAGGGGCGGCAGTGAGGGAAGACAGGTGCGTGTCACGCCGTTGGACAACTTGCCCGCGCTGAAGTGGAGCAGCCAGCAAGCCGCGATCGCGGCCTATCTCGCATCACGTTCGCCAAGGCGGCGGGTTGCATAGGTCAACTCTTTTGCGCCCATATCGCTGAGTCGCCCAGTCTGTTGTAACGCCTCCGCCTCGTGCAGCGCCACATCCGCCAGCGCTGTCTCGCCAAGTTCGTTGAGTCGTCGCGCTACCGATTGCAACAATGCCTGTGCGTCTTCGCGATTACCGTTTGCCGCCGCCGCCAGAGCGCGCCGTTGTAACCGAACGGCGTTTGCCCGTGCTGCAGCGGCAAGCACCGGTGGTGCAAGCTCAGACGGCGTATGGGTATACATTACACGCAGATCGCGCCGAATGACCGCCGCACCTTCGCTGGCGATGCTGCACGTCGCCAGGTGACGAGATACGCTGTTTCCAGACGGCGCCGGCGGGGCCAGAATCTCCAACAACAAGCGTGTCGGTGCGCCGCGTTCAATGTCGCCCAGATGCAACACGATGTCGCCCGATGCGTTGGTGCCCGGTTCCAACGGTGTAAGCGTGGGGCTAATGCGCGTCACGCGGCGCAACACAGCGCCATCGAACAATGCCAGCGAGAAGGTGACGGCCCGTTCCGCCACCGAGCGCGCCGCATCAAGCTCAGCCGCCACGGCATGGGGTATCGTTTCAGCACGGCGAAGAAATGTAGCGCGCCCGCCGCTGACATCGGCAAGTGCGGTCAGCAGATCGTCTTGAAATTCACCCCCCAACCCCAACGTGCTGATCGTCACGCCGGCGTCGGCGGCTCGGCGCGCTAGTTGGCGGCATGCGTCGGGATTACGGGTAAATCCATCGGTCAAAAGGATCAGCCGCTCCGATTGGGGAGCGCTACGATCACGCCCGCGCGCCAGCTCCGCAAGCCCCAACTGTAACCCCTCGGCCAGATCGGTCTCCTCGCCGAGCCGCAAGCCTTTCAGCCCGCCAATGCCCTCGACGAGCTTCGCACGCTGATCACCGCGCGTGTTCGGCGTGAGTACCGCGGCTTGTTCCGCGTATGCAATCAGCGTAAACCGATCATCAGCATCGAGTCGCTCGACGATGCTATGCAAAGCGCGGATGATGTAATCCAACGCACTCGGCGCATTGACTTTCACATCGGAAGGCACCGGATTTGCCAGTTGCCAGACCGGCACGCCATCCACCAGCACTTCTTGCGCCCCGCCTGTGCGCACAAGCTGGCGGAACTGTTCCTCGCTCACGATCGGGATGCGCATCGAACGACTGGCGTCAGCAATCAACGCCCAGTTAACCGGATACGCCGATCCGGTTAACTGGGCGTTGATCGTCAGCAAGATATACCCCAACTGCGGCTCGCCTCGCAACGGTAGTGCGAGGTTGTCAGGTTGCAGATTAAGCGATAGGGTCATAGGCGGTAAGGAATACAACGCAGTCAACGCGGTATGACCCTTATATTATAGATCAGAAGCTCGTCCGGCGCAGACCGGATCCAACCCGCTTGCGCTTAATCAAGCCCGGCATACGTGCGAGCCAGCAATTTCTCCAAGATATGGCGATACGCGCTATGCGCCGCCCGCGCTCCTTCTCCGATTGCGATCAACACCTGCTCGCCAAATGCCGTCGTCACATCTCCGGCGGCGAATAGTCCCGGCAACGACGTTTCGTTGCGCTCATTCACCTCGATAAAACCGTCGGCGGTCATTTTCACGAGGTCGTGAACGATCGAACTCATCGGCTTCAAACCGACTTCGACGAACGCGGCATCGACATCAAGTGCACGCTGCTGTCCGTCACGCTCGATCAACACCTGCTCGACGGCGGATGTGCCTCGTACTTCTAGCACCTGGTGCTGCTCAATAACTTCGACCGTCGGTGTACGGCGCAGCAGATCCATCAGTGATGATGTATTTGGCTCCGGATCGATCCAGATCAGATAGACTTGTGCGACCGTCCGCGCAAGTTCCGCCACACCTTGAAGCGTTCGATCGTTCGAACCAATAACCGCAACCGTCTTGCCGTTTAACAGTCGGGCGTAGGTTGTCGCCGAATAGCTCAGCCCCAAACCGAGAAACTCGCGCGCGCCCCGAACGTCAAGCGTGCGCGGTGCAACCCCGGTAGCGATAAGCAATGCCGTACTGTGTTGATAGCCATGGCGTTCTGTCTCGATCTGAAATGCGTCATCGCGTCGGGCGACATTCAACACGCGATCCCGCATTGCCACGCCTGAGCGCGCCTTGATTTGACGCTCGAAGAGGTGTACCGTCTCTTCGCCAGCAAATTGCGCTTCGCCGACCAGTTGCTCCGATGGAAACGCCAGATTGACCAGAATATTGCTGACGAGATGATCACTCTCGGACTGCAAAGTAAAATGCTGGCCCGTCTTTCCGCCCAACTGCTCGTAGATAACCAGGACATCGAGCTGTTTACCGAGTGCATACGACGTTGCGGCCAACGCTGCCGCGCCTCCCCCTACAATGATCAAATCATGCATAAAGTCCTCCATCTACGAGAGCGACTCTTAATTGACAGTGAAGAAATAGATATGCTTCATCATATCATAATTAGGCGAGCACAATGGGCAGGAGAGGAAAGAATTTGCCATTACATGAGAAGAAATCTTTACCGCACGGCAATCCGCAAAATAGGCTTCTCAAAACTTGCATTATGCTCATCTTGGTGTTATAATATTGATTTAATCTCCGTTCATGCTCCCGAGGAAACGCGATGGACCGTCTACGTTGCCTGGCCGACATAAACGGCCCCTTTTTTGATTCACAAAAACCTTTTCGCAACTGGTCGGCGTTTCCTTTCTACCAGGTCGATCGGTCGCATCCCCCTTATGTTGATCACGACCAGCTTGCGATGGGCGTCGAGCGAGCGAAAGCCTATCTCAAGCAACTGCATGTCCAGG
The DNA here is from genome assembly GCA_028282325.1 of Chloroflexaceae bacterium. Classification (GTDB taxonomy): domain Bacteria; phylum Chloroflexota; class Chloroflexia; order Chloroflexales; family Chloroflexaceae; genus JANQID01. The sequence continues at coordinate 11,452 of JANQID010000125.1, forward strand.
GATATACCGGCATCGTCATCGACAATCTGGCCCATCTCACCACTTTTGAGAGCGCTCCTGTGTCGTTGTACGCGCCCGACAGCCCCTATCTCCAACGCGCCAGGGCGTATCGCGTCGCTTTTCGCGAGATATTTGACGCAGCGATCAGCCTGGATATGGAAGTCTTCGTTGCTACCGATATGCAGTGGTGTACTCCGCCGTTGCGCCGCTATGTCGGGCGCCTGGACGCTGCCAATCCGCGCCTGGCGATGGTGAATCGCTGGGCGTTAGAAGAACTGTTCGCCGTGTTTCCCCAAGTGCGCGGGCTGGTGATGCGCACTGGCGAAACCGGCGGCGCTCACGATCAGGATCGTGATTACACCGGGCATATGATTTACGCTGCGACGCGGCAACTGCGCACACTGATCGAACAGTTGCTCGCCGTATGTGAACGCTGCGATCGCCTGTTGATTGTGCGCACCTGGAGCGTCGGCATCGGCGAAACGGGCGATTTGCTCTGGTCGCCGGAACGCTACCGCGAGGTGTTTGGAGAATTACAGTCGCCCCACCTGCTTGCGTCGGTCAAGCATACGCCCACAGATTTCTTCCGCCTCACGCCGCCGAATCCTACCCTGGGGCTGCCAGGGCCGGAGCAGATTATTGAAGTTCAGAACCGGCGCGAGTATGAATTATTTGGCATGACGCCGAGCGCGATCACTCACCTGCACCAGGATGTCATCCGCCAGGCCCGCCGGACTAATCAATGCTTCAACGGTATCTGGGCCTGGAACAGCGCCGGCGGCTGGGGCGGTGGCAGTGCAGCCCTTGGCGTCGACGGCTGGAGCGTCTGGACCGAGCTGAACAGCGCGCTCACGGCGGCGTTGATGCGCGACGCTGATCTGGATACGGAAGCCTTTGCACGCCGGTGGTGCTTCAAACGTTTCGGTGAGCTTTTCGGCGAGGCGGTCGCCAATGTCTATCTCGACTCGGCGGACATTCTCACGTGGGGTTGGTATATGGGACCGCCCGCGCGCCACCAGACGATCCTCAAAACGATTCACATTCCTTCGCTGCTCTGGGTCTGGTGGATGCGCCCGACGGCATCGCCGCTGATCTGGGCCTACCTGGCGATCACGCTGGAGGATATTGAAGCAACACTCGAACGAGGCGCTGAAGTTGTGAATCGCCTCGCGCAGCATGTCATGCGGCTGTCGGATCTAGCGCCTTCCGATGATTCGGCGGCGCGCGCGATCGTCGAAAGCGTGCGCTACTTTTACGACGTCATACAAGTTGCGGCGGTTATCCGCACGACGATGCTGCACCTGTTTGACGCCGCCAGGTACGGTCATCGAACCCAATGGAATGCACTTGCAGTTGAAGCGGCGGCGACCCGCGAACATTTGCAACGCCACTATGCAACCTGGAACAACCGAATCGATCTTCCTCCGCTCGAGTTGGAAGAGATCGACGCCTTCCTGGCGGCATTTGCGCAGGCGCCGCGCCTGACCTGGTATCAGGCCCGCGCATCATGCCTGATCGTCAACAGGCTACGTCGCCAACGCCGGTCAAACTTCCCCGCCCGCGCAGTTGGCAGTATTGCAGTCGTCGTGCTGCTGGCGTCGTTGTTGGCGCAACGCCGACGCGGAACCAGGCTGGCGGGCATGCTCATTTCGCCGCTGCTCGCGCCGCCGCTGCGCCAGCGGATGTTGCGCGCGCTGCTCCCCTGGTTCTGCCGCCGGTTTCACCTGCTGCCGTCCATCTTTTTCGAGACCGGCCCGAAGTTTACGGAGTGGATGGCCTGAGCGCTCGGCGCGTCAGTTGGGTCATTTCCCGTTTGAAGCGTAGCCCAACCACCTCGGCCACGCGGCCCCAACCCCAATAGCTACCCTCCACCAGCGTCTGGCCGGTTATGATCGCCCGGCGCAAATCTTCGGCGGTCTGGCCAGGAAACAGCGTATAACCCATGCCGATCGTAGCCAGGTGATGCGAGTCGCTCCCGCCGCAAAGCGTCAGACCCAACTCGGCGCCGACGGCGGCGGCGGTATCGTTGTTGCTCGTCAACCACAGGCTGGCGTTGAAGCTCTCGACGCCATCGAGCGGCCACTCGCGCTGTGCGCCGCTGTAGCGCTCGCGCAGACCGGCGCGCCCCATCGACGGCACCAGTATGCCATAGGGATGCGCGGCAATGCACAACCCACCTTGTTCATGCACCGCAGCGATCGATTCGGCGGCGGGGCGTTTGCGCGGCAAGGGCTCCTCGATAAAGAGCGCCAGCATATGTCCTTCGAGTGTCGAAATCTCCGCGCCGACAATCACTTCGATCCCATACTGCGGGGCGAGACGGCGAGCTTCCAGCGCGCCCTCGATGGTATCGTGGTCGGTGATCGCAATAACCTTCAGGTCTGTGCGCTCAACGACATACTCCAACACTTCGCGAACGGTCGCTGTACCGTCGCTGAAGGTCGTGTGCATATGAATATCGGCCTTGCTCCAGGTTGAATTCACCTCTATCCCCTCGTTGTGGTGAGTTGTTGTTCGGCGCCTGACGCACGGTCTGTAGAGGCGAAAAGACTTTTGCAGACTCGGCGAAACACAGCGCGCAGAGGAGTATAGCCAACCTGGATTGTGTGCATCCTATGAAATTGTTAACAACGTGATAAGGCTGTGCAAAGAATCTGTAGAATAATGATTAAAGCTGCATCTCCTCGCTGCCTGAGCCGCGCTCTTCGGGGCGATCAACCAGGCGGTAGCCTTTGCCGCGCACCGTGAGCAGATAGGCCGGATGTTCCCGCACCGGCTCGATCTTTTCGCGAATCCGCCTGACCAGCGTATCTACCCGGTTGTCGGTTCCTCTCAGTTCGTCGCTTTGCGCCTCGTCGGGGTACAGATGATTGAGGATCGTATCGCGCGTGCAAACTTGGCCGAGGTGTTCCGCAAGAAACTGCAACAGATCAAACTCGGTCGCCGTGAGATCGCGAATCGATTGGTCGCCAAGCCGGACCACCCGCGCCGCCGTGTCGATGCTCAGGCGTTCATTGGCCGAGATGTTCTGAGACAGGACAAACCGTGTGAACAACGGACTGAACGTAGACTCCGCGCCGGAAACAATCGGCAGCAAGCCTTTGAGTCGCAGCAGATGGAGCACGCTTTCATCGCCTATAGGCTTTCCCCGCGTATATTGGCTCAACGCCAGTTGCTCTCCCTCTGAAAGGCTGCTCCAGATTTTCCGTCCCTCTTCCTGAATGGTCGGCAAGGCGGACGCCCAATCGATCTCCGTGCCATCGGCAGGGGCGTCGCGCGTGAGCATAGCGTCGAACAACGCGACGATCAAGCCGGGATGTCCGCCGCTCAGTTCCAGGATCTTCGTGCGCGCGTGCGGTGCGAGCGCCAGACCTTTGCGCGCTTCGAGTTGGTCGATTATCCGCTCGGCATCAGCCGGACGATATGGACGCAGTCCGAATATGCTCCGCGAGAACAACTCGTAGAAGCCTTCCACATCGGCGATGGGGCGCAACAGAGAAGGAAGCTCGCGTAGCATCAGGATGTAGCACAGGCGATATTTGTTCGCGTCGCGCAGCGCGCGCAGGTTGGCTAGCGTGAGGCTCGGCAGCTCACGGTAGGTTTCGTCGAACTCGTCGAGGATCAAACACAGGCTCAGCCCATGCTCCTGGCAGAGCATATGCAACGCCAGTTCGACGTGACGCCGGGCCAGCACCGCGTCGCGGCTGGTGATAACCTCGCGCCGCAGCGTGTTCAGTTCGGCGCGCAACGGTTGCGACGCCGGATGTCCGCCGCTGGCCTCAACCAGCGTGGTCAGCAGCAGTTCGTAGAACCCCCAATCGGACAACTCGGCCAGCCGGTTGTGATCGACCAGCGCGATCAAGGCCGATCGGGTTCGCTCGCCGAGATAATGGCGCTGGACTTCGGGACGCAGGATGAATTGGATCAGCCGCGATTTGCCCATACTCGCCGGGCCGAGAACCACGCTGGAGTCGCTTGCGCTCAGTGCACGAAACAGCGGCGCGACAATCTCTTCGCGGTATGAAAGCGGATGTTCAGGGCCAATTTCAGACATAACAACGCTCCTGATGCTCGATCCGGCGATAGGAGGCGAACGCCGCGGCCTTTCAGCCTTCAAGCCCCTTGCCGCCGAGCAGCAACGCTACGGGGAAATCCTCGGCGGCTTGCTGGATCCACGGCGTCTGCTCTTGCTGCCAGTCGGCGCGGGCGCTTTCGGGCACCCGCTGGCTCAAATGGTTGAGCAGATTCGAGACCAGCACCAGCGTGTCGCCGGGACGGTTGGCCGCCCCGCGCAACGCTTCGAGCAAATGATGGGTGAAAATGCTCATCTGACCGTCGCGTCGCACATACGACTTCTGCGTTCCCCGCGAGGAACTGATCACCACCCGGCCCTCTCCCCGAGTCAGGCTCTCGATCAACGGTGCGGGCGGCGGGGTTTTGCTAAAGCCCTCCGGCAGTTCTGCCGTAACGTCTTTATCGGGGCGCAACGCCGCCATTCCCTCCGCGTGGCATGCGTCGATTAGCGCCAGTAAACGGCCCGCTTCGATGCGGCCCAATGCATCGCTGAACTCGTCGGACCATACCACCGAGCGTTCCATATCGTGCGGCTGAACATCGGACGGGATCAGAGCGTAGCGTCCGCTCGCGTGTTGCCAGCCGTGCCCGGAGAAGTAGACGATGATCGTGGTGTCGGGATAGCGGCGCGACTGCTCGGCCAGCCAGTCCAGCTCGGCGCGGATCTGCGCGGCGGTCGCGGTATTGTCGTGCAACAGGCGCACATGGTTGGGGTGATACGCGCACAACGCCGGGTCGATCAACACATCGCGCACGCTGGCGGCATCCTGCACTGTTACTGGCAGCGACCACCCCCCGGCGTGATGGGTGACGCCGACGCCGATCAGCAGCGCGAAGCCGTGCGGGAATCCAGCTTGCTTTCCAGGGGCAGATAGCGATTCCTGTTTAGGCGGCCAGGCTTTACCCCAATTCGCGAGGCGCTCGCTCAACAAGGTAGCGGCGAGCAATGCACGCTGGCGGGCCAATTCCGCCGCCGCCTGATCCTCCCATGCCGAATAGTTGCGCAGCACCGAGATCAACGTTTCCATTAGCAACGCCCAGTAGTACTCGTCCATCCGCTCGAAATGCACCGCTTGCTCGGCGATGCGCCGCAATGCGCAGATGACGTCAAAGGCTTTGCGCAGCGCCGATTGAACTTGTGAATCGGCGTTGAGAATGTCTTTCCACACCGGCGCCTTGTCAGTGCGTTCCGGCGCGAGCAGCAGCAGGTCGAGTTCGTAGGCGAGCGGTAGTTGCGCCAGCGTGAGCGGGAGGAGGCGCAGACGAATATCGACCTCCAACTCGGCGAAATCGCGCAACGCGTAGCCGGGCCCGGAGCGCTCGAAGTCGAGAACGCTGGTACGCCCGCCAGGTTCAACGAAGATGTTATCGCTGTGCAGGTCGCCGTGAGTATAGAGATCCCAGCACGAGATGAAGCGACTGAGCTGTTGACGGTTGTGCGCCCAGACAACCGGGTCGCTCAAGTGATGTGGAATGCCGGGGATCGTCACGTATGCGGCGGACGGTTGATAGTCCTTGATTCGCTGATCAAGCTTGTTAAACAACCCGACGTAGTAGTCATACACACGCGACCTCGTGCGTTGAGATGCAGTCCGATACCACGGTCCTAGCGTCTCGTTAAAGAGATCTTTCAGGGCCTCAATAATTGTACTCGCGTCGGTCTGCTCGAACCAGTGCCGCAACGGCTTGCGCTCTTCGGTAGCGATATTGGTATAACGAATCGCGCCGATATCCCAGAGCAGAACGGCGTTGGTTTTGTCTTCGATCCGCGCCGTGCGCTGCGACGACAAATAGGGTGCGACATAGGTCTTGTAGCGCTCGATTTCTCGTTCGACGTGTCGCCTGTGGGTCAACTTGATGATCTCGGCCTGGCGCCAGTGTCCATCGGCGCCGCGCGTGCGCGCGATCATCACCACCGAACGACCGCGCACCGGCTCGACAGTCGCTGACTGATAATGTCTGGATGCCGGTTCGAGCACAATTTCGGTGATCGTATCGTTGCGATAGAGTAGATTGATCGCCTGCTCGGGCTGATCGATACAGCGATCCATCTCGGCGAGGCGGAGACTTTGGACGATGTCTTCGGGAGAGTAACCGGGATACCATTCGATCGCAGCGTTCATCAAACCGGCCTCGATGAATGCCTCGGTCAGCGCCTGGCGCAACCGTTTCGGGCCTTCCTCTTTGCCGACAAAGTCGAATGCCGCTTTCTGGCGCAATGCCTCGCGTACGGCAGCGCGGTCGCCGAACGCGCTCAGAATAATCGCGATGGTTGGACGCAGCCTGGGGACGAGGGCCAGGCCGCTGGTATCTTGCCAATCATAGTCATTCAGCAGGCGCATATCAACCAGCGCCACGTGACAACGACACGCTTTGACTTTGTACTCGGCGTCGGCGAGCAAATTCTCTCCGACGCCCTCGGCGACCACCGCCTCGCAATCCCAATGCGTCAGATGGCGCACCAGATCGGCGCGCACCGTCGGGTCATTCTCCACGACCAGCACGCGCGGTGTGCAGAGCAGACCGGCGTTTGATGCCAATTCCGGAATCATACTCCTCACTCCTTCGCTTTAGCTCGTTTCAACCTGAAAGCAAACGTCGCGCCTCGACCGGGCGCTGCCGGCAACAGGCGGACCGTACCGCCCATATCCTCGACAAGCAGACGTACGACGATCAGGCCTAACCCGCCGCCATTGCCGGGTTTGGTTGTTACGCGTTGCTGAAAGATCTGCGGGCGCAAGAAATCGGGCACGCCCGGCCCGTCATCTTCCACTTCGATTTCAACCCAGGTGTCTTCGACTGCCCGCGTGCGAATAGTCAGTTTCCCGGCATTATGCGTGGCGTCGAGCGCGTTGAGCACAAGGTGCCGCAAGACGCGCTTGAGAGCAATTGGAGAAGCATGAACCGGCGCGCCGGCGTAGTTGAACTCCGATGCAAGCGTGGCGGCGCCGGCGCCGCGTTTGGCTACAATCTCGCGGGTCCATTGTTCGAGATTCGTATCCAGTTGGAGCGCCTCGGTAAAGAACGTATCTCGGTGGCCGCCGCCGGGCAGGGTGCCAATCAGTCGTTTGGCGCTTTCATCGATTTCGCGAACAGATTGGCGTCCTTCCGACGAGAGGTTCCATTCTTCGTTGAGCCAGTAGGCGCGACTGCGAATAATGCCGATCTCATGATTGATGTCGTGGGCGATCTCCGCCGCCCAGGCCGTCGCCGCAACGGCAGTCGCATGGAAGCTCAACTGTGCGCTTTGGTAAGCGCGACCGATGGCAATGCTCACCTGCTGGCCGATGCCGCGGAACAACGCCGCATCATCGTCGTCGAACGCGTGCAAACGCTGACTTTCGAGCACAAGCACGCCGAGCAATTGTTCGCCCTGCATCAGAGTGACGCAGAGTTCGGAGCGGGTGCGACATATCATCTTTAAATAGTCAGGATTACGCTCCACGTCGCCTTCGTTGATCAGCTCAACCTGTTTACTTTGCAATGATTGCCGCGCCATCGCGCCGGCCAGACTCGGACCGTCAAACGGTATGCGCGTCATACGGGCATAGTCGGGATTGTCGATCTGATAGAGCTCAAACGATTCTTTGGTAAAAACCAGGATATTCTCGTCGCGATCATAGGTCATCACGCAGGGAGTGGCATGCGGAAAGAGTTCGCGCAGTTTGCGCATCACCCGTCTCAAGATTTCGCCAAGTTCAAGGGTCGCGCCGATTGCATCGGTGATCGCGAGGGCGGCATCGCGTTGATCACGTTCTTTGCGCGTTGTTTCAAGCTGTAATGCACCGCGCATGCTGGAGGCGGCAATCGCGGCGATAATCGGGAACAAGACCTGCTCCTGGTTGGAGAAGGCGTGCTGCTGGCGATAGTTGAAAAACATCGCTCCGACCACTTCATTGCTCGCCCGCAACGGAAACGCGGCAATCGATGTAATCTGCTGTTGCTGAGCCAACGGTGAATCCCGGAAGCACGGGGCCTCCGCGGCCACAGGTGCCCAGATCGGATCGGTCGCCTCCATCACCAACTTCACTATAGCATCATATGCCCCGCTCGCAGTATCGAGAGTAGGATCGCCAGACAGGCCAAAATGCGCGCCCAGTGTGATCCTGCGGGTATAGGGTCCGAGACGCCATATAGCTAACGCGGAGATCTCCGGCGCCACTTGACGTGCCACTCTGGCCATGGCTTCCATTGTGTCGTGCAGTGTTGAGGGCGAGACGATGACCTGTGATGCTTCCAGGACGTTGCGCAAATTCTCCTGGCGACGGACGCTATCAAGCGCCAGGGCTGCCACAGCCGCCAGGCGTTCGAATGATGTTCGATGCGTTTCGGTAAACACTCCTACGTCAGGCGACTCGATATTCAATACGCCCAGAACCCCGCTATTGAGCTTGATCGGCACATCCAACTCGCTGCGCGTATCTTGTACAGCAAAAGCGTAAAACAACTTATTCCAATCATCGTGTCGCACATCAGCTGCCATCTGCGCATAGCCGGTGCGCAGCGCCTGACCGCTGATGCCACGATAAATGTCTTCTTCAATGAGCACTGCCGGATTGCCATCCGACCTGAGTTCGTACAGATAGCGCACCTCGCGCGGCTCCTGGTTGGCGACGTCAGGCTTTTGCCAACGCCGCAGCACCAGCGTGGCCCAGGCACTGATCTGGTATTGATCGATAAGTTCGCGTGCCGCTTCCAGCAACGATGTGATGATGCGTTCTTCGTTGACTTCGGACTGCAACGCGGTTTCCAATACCCGACGCAGTACGGCGAGTTCGCGGCGCCGCACCTGGCTCTGGGTCTCGCTGGCGATCAGACGGCTGCGCGTGCGCTGGCCGATCCAGCCATTACGAATAGCGACCCCGGCCAGGCTCGCGAATGCCTCGGCCTGTTGGATGTCCCAGTCGTTGAACATTTTCGGTTTACGATAGTTTATGTAGAACGCGCCGCAGATCTCGTCGCTTGCAACATCATGCACCGGCAGCCCGATGAAGGATTGAATGCCTTCACGCTGTATGAATGCATGATCTGCGAGCACCTGACCCTCAAACCAGTTGGCGTGTCGAACGTCTGTCACGATGAATGGACTGGACTGCAAAATATGTGCAGTGACGCCTTTCTTGCGCGGCTTCGTTTTGGGATGGATCGCTTCGCGAAAGCCAAGGTGGCCGATACTTTCCGTATCATAGATAAACTCATCACGTGTCTGTCCTTGTCTGATCGGATAGATCACCACGCTATCGGCCCCGGTAGAGGCTTGCGCCGCCGCACATATTTGCTTCAGCGTCTCGCGCAAAGAGCGATTGCTGACGTCGGCCATTACGATGTAGTTGAGATGTATCAGACGATCACGCGCTTCACGTTGGCGCAGATTTTCCAGGATCAAAGCAACCTGGGCCAGCAGCGTTTCAAGCTGCTCGATCTGGGCGCTGCGAAGCGGCTCCGCATTGTGGATATTGTCCACCGTCACCAGGCCCAGGATCTTGTTGCCGGCCCGCAACGGCAGTATGGCGTACTCTGCTGCGCCAAAGCGCTCCACAAACGCTGGGGGTAGCAACTGTTCAGCTTGATCAGCAGCAACAATAATGCACCGTCCCTCGTTCAATGCTTGTGCAAACGCGCCCCCAACTTCGTGGACGACAAAGCGCATTTCACGCACCACCTGATCAACTGGCATCGCTTCGAGTTTCCCCGATTTGAGTCTCTCTAGGTAGTCCCTAAAACGAAAGCTGCGCCGCTTATCTCTGATCCAATGCTGCCGAGCCTGACGCCCATCGAAGTGCCCAATGCCCCTTCGCCCGCGTAGAAATACGCCGTCGGGATCGACGAGAAACACCGTTGCTCGGTTGAAGCGCAACGCATAGTCCGCAGTCGCAGCGGTAAGTGTCGCATGCCAGAGCCACTCTTCATTCTGTTCGGCCAACTGGAGCAGTGTCTCGCTACCGTGGTGCAACACCTCAAGTCGACGACTGTTTTCGGTTTCCTGGTCTTTGAGACGAACCGTCTGGATCACCCCGGCCACCTGGTCGGCTACGGCGGTGAGCAGGCGCAGATCGTCTTCGTCATAGACATTTGGCTTGTCGCTCTGAACGACAAGCGCACCAATCGCCTGTTCTTCAACCCGTAGCGGCGCGCCCAGCCAGCAGCTTCTGTGGCGGTGGGGCGCAGCAATCCCGTGCGTTCTGCAATATTGTCGTGTTCCCTGTCGCAGCAACAGCGGTTCGTTGCGTTGAATGAGATGGCCGATTATCCCCTCGCCCGACGGTTGATGTGGACGCGGGCGCTTGTGGCCATTCTTGACATACAACGGAAACGCGATTTGAGCATCGGCGGCTTCGAGCAGCGCTACCGCAAAGTCACTGACATCAAGCAATGAAGCGACCTGTTTGTGAACAATGTGCAACAATGCCTCAAGATCATCCTGCACAGCGCGGGCTGTCACGTGCCGTCCAATCTGATTCAGGATTTCCAGCTCTTTGCTCTTGCGTGTTTCCAATTCATACAGGCGGGCCCGCTCCAACGCTGCAGTCGCCTGGCGACCGTACAGCCAAAGCAAGCGGCGCTGCTCAGGATGCAGCGGCCGCGATTGATCGGCATTGTCCAGGCTCAACACGCCCCAACAGTGATCGCGTGAGTAGAGCGGCATATGCACCCAATCGCCCACCGGCGGTGCAAAGCCACACGAACCGAACCGGCGCATCAGATATGTGAATCCTTCCTCGTCGCCGTTAAAATAGACCGGCTCACGCTTCTCCAATGCACGCTGTATATAAGGCGCCTCGGTCAGCAGCATACGACACCCCGCAAAATCTTCCAGACCCACGTTGCCGTTCTGACTCGCACCGATCAACGTCTGTTGATCATCGCTTAATCGCCACAACCGCGCCCGCTCGAAACCCAGCCGTCGCCCGCCGCGTACGACGATGTCAGCGACCTTCTGCACCGAAATGGCGCCTTGCACCTCCTCGGCCACGTCGGTGAGCACCCGGAGCCAGTCACGCTCGTATTGGGTCTCGCGCCAGCGCCGCAACGAGCGCAAGATCCAGATCAACTCGTGTGTATCGAACGGCTTGGCAAGGTAGCGATGCGCGCCGGCCTGGTATGCCTGCAATCCGGCGTCGGGATCATCCAGACCGGTGAAAATGATCGCTTCGCTGTTGGGGCTGATGCTACGCAACTTTTCGAGCAACTCGATCCCGGTCGGGCCAGGCCCCAAACGCTGATCAATGAGGAAGACATCAAACGGAGCATCACTCTGTGCCAGATGAAGCGCCTCGTCGGCGGTTGTCGCCACAGCGACTGTGAATGTTGTTTCGACGCTGCGCTGGAGACGATCGGCCAGGGTTCGGCCAAATAAGGCGTCATCATCAACAATGAGCGCGCGGATCATAACTACCTCCTGGCTCAGTTGCGATGGGAAGCTCAATCACAAATGTTGTCCCCCACAACGCATAGCTCTGCATAATGAATATCCGACCGCCCAACGCCTCGACCAGGCCGCGCGAGATGTAGAGTCCCAGGCCGCTGCCGCCTTCGTCGCGCGTTGTGAACCCCAGCTCAAAGATCCGCTCCCACAAGCGCCGGTGAACGCCGGGGCCGTCATCCTCAATGCGGATCTGCACTACCGGCGTACTTTCACGCCGGGTTGGCTCGGTGCGAATATGGATGCGCCCGCCGACCCCGGGGCGAATCAGTCCAATCTGCTGGATCGCGTTGATCATCACGTTGAGCAGAATCTGCTGTATTCGCGCCGCGTGAATTCGCAGCGTGATCGATTCGGTGGAAGGATGCGTCACAATAGTTACGTGTTGGCGATCGGCCATATCGCGCACGAGATAGACAGATTCTTTGATGGCTGTATCGAGGATGACGCGTTGTTCCTGGCTCTGAACCGTTACCCGCCCGAAGAGGCGCGCGGTCTCGGTTAATCGGCGCACGCCTTCGGTTAAGTTGGCCAGCGCGAGTTGCGCCTTGTGCATAGTCTGGATTACCGTCTCAGGATCATTGGCCGCTGCTTCTTCACTCTGCCCGCACTGCTCACGCAGATCTTCAAGGGCGAAGTTGATCGGGCTCAACTGGTGGTTCATTTCGTGTACCAACGCGCGGCTCAATTGTCCTAACAACGCCAGCCGCTGTGCATCCACAGCCTGTTCCTGAAAGCGCTGACGTTCGAGCAGCGCCCCCGCCTCCAGCGCGGCGGCCAGTGCGTATTGTTTGTAGGAATCGCTGAAAGTCCGCGGCTGATCATGGAATAGAAACAGCGCGTAGCTTTGGGGCGATTGAACCTGCACCGGCGCGCCCAGGCAGGCGCGAAACTCCAGCAGCGGCTTTAAATAGCGCACATGCGCGGCAGAGTGTTCGGCGTCGGTGATGTGGATCTGGCAGCGGTCTTCGGCCACATCGCGCACCGGGCTGTAGACCAGATCGGCGAGCGCCGCCGGGTTGAGGGGCTGTTTGCCGCTCTCCGTCGCAATCCAGACCTTGCGCTGAACAGCGTCAAAGGCGAACAGAACGACTTTCGCAGCACCTACGGAACCGCGCAGGCGCCGCAGCAACGAACCCAGCGCAGCTTCGCCGCGCCTCGCTGCAAGTATTTCCTCGGTTGTCAGGGTCGAATCGCCGGTCAACGGCGCATCGCTCTTCTTGACCGTCTGATCGGTCGGGTTGTGCAAGATCCCCAGCACGTCATCGGGCAGTAACGGCTTGAGCAACAATTCAATCCCCGCCAAGTCCAACATTTCCAGATTCGGCAGGCGGTCGCTGGCCCTGGCCCAATCGGTCATCAGTACGAGCCGTAACGTCGGCCAACGTTGCCGAATCGATTGCAGCGCCTGAAAGCCATCCGTCCCCGGCAAACCCAGATCCATCAACACGAGATCAGGTCTCTCGTTTTCGAGAAGCGTCAGGCTCTCCTCGGCGCTGGACGCCGTAAGGGTGCGCTGACCGATGCTGCGCAGCCAGCCGGCCAGCGCCTGCTGCTGGGCTTCATCGTCTTCGACGATTAATATGAACCATGGTGTGCGGCGTTGGATGAGCGTTTCTAGCGCCGCGCGCGAGGCGTATTCGCCAGCGGAATCAGGGGGAGGCGTAAAATCGAACGCCGCGGCGGGCTGGTCAGGCTGGCCGGTTTGCGCGTTCTCATCTGCATCGACGCGCCGCCAGCGCTGCGACCAGGCATACATCAGATTCAGCCCGATGCGGCGATGCGTCGGGTCGAGCAGCTCGATGGCGGCTTGCACATCGTCGCCCGGCCAGAACCAATCCTCGACGTTCGTTGCCCAGGACGGCAGGCGTGTCTGGTGCAGCAATCCGGTGACGCCCGGCTCGATTTCGACGAACACGCCGTAGGGTTGTACGCCGGTGACAACGCCGGTAACGATCTGACCAAGTGTATAGCGCTTCTCCAGATCAACCCAGGGATCGCTTTGCGCTAGGCGCAGGCTCAACTCAAGGCGCTGACTGGCATCTTCGCCGAGTAGGGCCGCCTGGAGCGTATCGCCCGGCTTGAAGCGTTCGCGCCAATGACGTCGCGCATCGCTCGTCCAGGCTATCTCGCGTTCGCGGATGATTCCGACGCGATTGTTGCAATCTACCAGCAAACCAAATGGCAGTACGCGCTGCACTCGAACGGTCATCAAACCCGCCGGGTCATTTCGAGCAGGCATAGCCGTCCCTCCAACTCCACGGCTCACGCGGCGGCGCATCTATGCTCTCGCGCCTCCGGCAGCATAACTGCTGCTATTCTGCATACTGTACACAATTCTCGGCTGTTTCGCCACCACATACTTGCGTCAATTTGTTGGCAATTTTCTGACAAGGTTGGCTGGCAATGCATAGCTATGGCGCTATGCCGAATCGTGCTATCCAATTGCCAGACTGATGCCAGGCAAGCAACTACCGCACATCGTATGCTGAAAACGAAGACCAGAATATCGCACAACATTCCCGCCCGGTCTTCCTTATCGCTCCGGCTGTGCGGAACATTGGTTAGAGGCAAGGAGGAGACGTATGATTGAGGCAATGATATTCTTCGGACTGATCATTTTCGGGATGATCGCAATTGCGCAGTCGTTGGCGCCGACGCAACAGCCCCCGATCGTCATCTACACCGAACCCTCGTCTTCTCGGGGCGGGCCAGGCTGTTTACTGTTTATTGCTCTGAGCATCGCCCTGTTGATTGTCCTGTTCGTCTCGCTGTAGTCACGAAATAGCGGCGCGTCCAGCGCCTCATATATGTCGCCTCTCGTCTATGCGGGAGGCGGCGCTTTTTTGTTGAAGAGACTGGCTCAGTCTTCGCGGAGGTTTCTATACAGTCGGCGTCGGCTGCGCGGCTCGCCGGAGTGCGGCAGTATGCTGCCGTACTCCACTCTGCGCCGGTGGGCGCCAACCTGATGAACCATCACACCAAAGGAGCAAGTCTTGTTCATCGGCGGCGCGCGAGATATGGTATGATGATTGCCATTCCGTTGCACTCACAGATCATCGACACACCCGCAGGAGATGTCCTATGCCCTTCACCCGCGTCTTGATCGCCAACCGCGGCGAGATTGCCGTGCGCATCATCCGCGCTTGCCGCGAGCTGGGAATAAGCCCGGTCGCCGTCTATTCCGATGTCGACGCCCGTGCGCTCCACGTGCGTATGGCCGACCTGGCGTTTCCCATCGGCCCCGCCCCCGCGGCGCAGAGTTATCTGCGCGGTGATGCGATCATCGCCGCCGCGCTGGAGGCCGGCGCTGAGGCGGTGCATCCCGGCTACGGCTTCTTGGCGGAGAACGCCGCGTTCGCGCGCGCTTGCGCCGAGGCCGGGCTGACGTTCGTCGGTCCGCCGCCGGGCGCGATCGCGGCGATGGGCGGCAAGATCGGCGCGCGGCAACTGGCGATCGCGGCGGGCGTGCCGGTCGTGCCCGGCTACAACGGCGAGGATCAGGACGGCGCGACGCTGGCCGTCGAGGCGGATCGCATCGGCTTCCCGCTGCTGATCAAGGCCAGCGCGGGCGGTGGCGGCAAAGGTATGCGCGTCGTCCATAAGGCGTCTGATTTCGCCGCCGCCCTGGAGGGCGCGCGCCGCGAGGCGAAGGGTGCGTTTGGCGATGACACAGTGTTTCTGGAAAAGTTGATCCTGCGCCCCCGCCACGTCGAGATCCAGGTGCTGGCCGATGCGTACGGCAATGTCGTGCATCTCGGCGAGCGTGAGTGCAGCATCCAGCGCCGCCACCAGAAGATCATCGAGGAGTCGCCTTCGCCCGCGCTCACGCCGGAACTGCGCGCCGAGATGGGCGCGGCGGCGGTGCGCACGGCCCGGGCGGCGGGCTATGTGAATGCGGGCACGGTTGAGTTTGTGATGGGCCAGGACGGGCAGTATTATTTTCTGGAAATGAACACTCGCCTCCAGGTTGAGCACCCCGTCACCGAACTGGTTACCGGCCTGGATCTAGTGCATCTGCAATTTGCCATCGCCGCCGGCGAACGGCTCCCGTTCACCCAGGACGCGATCGCGTTGCGCGGGCATGCGATCGAGGCGCGGCTCTACGCCGAAGATCCGATGACCTATTTGCCCGCCACCGGCGCCCTGGCGCTGTTCGAGCCGCCGGTTGGGCCAGGCGTGCGCGTCGATTCCGGGCTGACCACCGGGGATGCGGTGACGATCAACTATGACCCGATGATCGCCAAGTTGATCGTCTATGGGGCCGACCGCGCGATGGCGTTGCAGCGCCTTGGCCGCGCGCTCGACGAGACCGCCGTGCTCGGTTTGACCACCAATCTCCCGCTGTTGTGCGCCGTCGCCGCCCACCCGGTGATCGCGGCAGGCGATACGCACACCGGCTTTCTCGATGAGCATCCGCTTGATGTGGCCCCGCCGATTCAGCCGCCGCCCGAGGTATTGATCGCCGCCGCGTTGTGGGATCTGGCGAACCGCGCCGCCGCCGCGCCGCCTCCCTTCGCGCAGATCTGGCGGCTCAACGGGGCCGGCGTTCCGCTGGCCTATCGCTATGGTGACGAGTGCTACCATCTCACCGCCAGCGCCGCGCGCGACGGCTGGCGGCTGGAGATCGACGCGGTGGTTGTCGAGGCCGTGATCGTCGCGCGGGGTGCGGGCGAGCTGGCGTGCCGCATCGACGGCCTGCCGGACGGCGACGCGCGGCAGATCCAGCGCTTCCGCGTCGCCCGCGAGGCGGCGAGCGGCGATCTGCTGCTGCTCTGGAACGGCGTCGGCTACCGTTTGCCCCGCCCCGCCCCGCTCAGCGTCGATACGGCCGCGCGCCACGGCGAGGGGATGACCGAGAATCTGACCGCGCCAATGCCCGGCACATTGATCAGCGTGATGGTGCGCGAGGGCCAGCTTGTCGAGGAAGGCCAGCCGCTGCTGGTGATGGAAGCGATGAAGATGGAGCACACG
>JANQID010000127.1 GCA_028282325.1 Chloroflexaceae bacterium
CGTGTGCTCCATCTTCATCGCTTCCATCACCAGCAGCGGCTGGCCTTCCTCGACAAGCTGGCCCTCGCGCACCATCACGCTGATCAATGTGCCGGGCATCGGCGCGGTCAGGTTCTCGGTCATCCCCTATTTTATGATGCTCAACTAGGCGAGTTCATCTGCCCCTGACTTTGTCCATCCCCCGATCCTTAACCGGAACTGACGTTGCTCGTCCCGATTGAGCGTTTGAGCGTTTGCAGCAGCACCTTGCCCGGCCCGGTCAGCCGGGTCATAAACAGCCCCTCGCCGCCGAAGAGGATCTTGCCGCACCCGCCGACGCCTTGAATGTCGTAGTCGATGCTGTCGGCGAAGGCGGCCAGGTGGCCGGTGCTGACCAGGATTTGCTCGCCGTCCGCGAGTTCGCGCTCGTGAAAATCGCCGCTGCCGTGGATCAATACGACGCCGCGCCCGGAGACGCGCTGCAAAAAGAGTCCCGCGCCGCCGAAGAACGCCGCACCGGCCCGTCGCGCGATGGTGACATCGATGTTGACATCGTCGCCCCAGGCGGCCAGAAACGAGCCGCGCACGGCGACTACCGGGCCGACTTCAAGATTCCACACGCCAACGTGACCGGGCGCGCTGGAGGCCAGCATAGCATACTGGCCAGATTGCTCGGTTTGCAGATAGGTCAGCGCGATGCCTTCGCCGGCCAGCGAGCGTCGCACCGCCCCGCCAAGCCCGCCGGGAATGCGCAATTGCCACTGAATGCTATCCGAGTAGGCCATAAGCGAGCCTTTGTTGGCCCACGCAAATTCGCCGGGTTCGAAGTCGAGCCGGACGTATTGCGCGATCACGCCGTCGATCGTGTAACGCATAGGATTGAACCTCACCGATACTGTATGCGATTGTTGGAAGAACCGGGCCGGTTTTGGAACCGGCGGATATGGCAAGACCAGACCAGCCTGATCGGCTCGATCACCGATGTTGCCCTGCGCCGTTGAAGCTGTGGATCACCAGCACCATCCCCGCCTTCAGGCTCACGCGGGCTGGCACGGCGGTTATCACATTGCTGATCCCGCGCGAGCGCTCGTAGTAGAGCGTGGCGTCGCGGAGCGCATAGCGCAGACCGTGTGTGGTGATGCCGTGGGCCGCTCCGCCGACCGGCAACAGCGAGACCGTATCGCCGACGGCGCCGTCGATGTCGGCGGCATCGCGCAC
Organism: Chloroflexaceae bacterium; assembly: GCA_028282325.1. Taxonomy (GTDB): domain Bacteria; phylum Chloroflexota; class Chloroflexia; order Chloroflexales; family Chloroflexaceae; genus JANQID01. The sequence continues at coordinate 1,198 of JANQID010000127.1, forward strand.
CAGATAGGCTTCCTGGTCGATGTCGAGCAAGCGGATGCGCTGTTGGTTCAGTTCGGGCAATGCCAGCAGCGCCATATTTGAAAGCCCTTGATCCCAGCGCCCGCCCATCGCTCCCAGTATGTCGATCTGGTCGGCGCCGCAGTCAACGGCCAGCAGCAGCGCCAGTTCCAGGTCGGTTTCATCTTTCTCCGCCGGGTAGCGCTGCATGTGTACGCCCGCCGCCGCGAAATGCTCCAGCGTTGTCGGGTCGATCGAGTCAAAATCGCCGATAATCCGGTGAGGCGTGATGTGCGCACGGTACAGGGCGTTCGCTCCGCCATCGGCGGCGATGAGCCGATCGGCGCTGCGCAGCCGATCGACAAATGGCGCGGCGTCGAATGTGGGCGCGTTGGCGACGATGATCGCATACATAGGCTCAAAACCTGTTGCGCTCTCTCCTAGCGTTCACGCAACGACTTGCCGGCCAGTCCCGCGCCCCAGACGTCGTCGGATGGCGGCTGGCGTTCTTCTTCGGGATGCCAGAGTTCGCGCACGTCGTTGGCGCGCCGCAACTGGCCGAACGTTGTATTGATGAAGGTGACGCGGCGTAGGCGGGCGGCGACGACCGGCAGCGGCAACTCGGCGAGCGGCCCCAGATCCAGGCGATAGTAGCGCTTGTCCGCCTGGGGATGGTCGGCCTCGTCAGGAAACAGCTCGCGGCGGGCGACGATCTGGTAACGCACGATGGGCGCATAGTAGCGCACCGACCAGCGCTCATCACCAAAGGCCGCCGTCTGATAGAACGCCAGGTAGTCGGCGGCGAGCCGGCTCGGCGCCTGGGCCAGCGGGATGCGATACCAGCCTTGCTCGCGCGCGATGCGCAGGTCGCGCACGCGGGTGATGACCGCTACCAGCACGCGTGCCGCATCATCAGGTTCCATGGGTCGTCTCCTTACTGCGTATAGGTGTGCATGGTACGCGCGCCACCCCATTTGCGCAAGTAGGGGCGAAAGATAGCAATCCTACTCAGGTTGTGAAGTCACTGTAGTGCCGCCTTCAGGCGGTTCCCTTCGCCGCCTGAAGGCGGCACTACGCAATCTTTACGACCAATACCATTCAAATAAGGTCGAGTGAAGCCCGAAATGGCCGATCCAGCGGACAGCTCGGACGATGCTCCGGCCGTTTCAGCTTGAAATGGGACATCTTGCGTTTGACGACCCGCGGGTTGACTCGCGGTCGGCGTTCCGGGAGCCGCTTGGCGGCCATGTCGCGCAGCATCCGCGCAAAGAGCTGGGGGCGTTGTGCCGGCACGGTCATTTGAAACTCAGGAATGGCATCACGGATGACTTCCAACGCATGCATAAAGCTCAGTCGGTCGGGGTCGGTTCCCGCCGCCATCGCCGCCTCGTGCATCAGCACCCGGAGGGCATAATGGGCCAGCAGCACGCCATACAGCTCTTGGACGACTCCCACCGGGTGCTGGCTGCGCAGCACCCGGCCGGCCAGGCGCTGGTGGGTGGCGATCTCGTCGATCACCAGTTCGCTCTCCCAGCGCTCGTGGTACAGCGCCGCGAGTTCCAACGCCGGGGCCACATCGGGGTCAAGCAACGTGGTCAGGACGCGATGTTCCTCCTGATAGCCCACCAGGCGCGGGTCGGTCACCGTGTAGCGGATGACGCGCACCACGAGATGGGCGGCCAGGCGCCGCTTCGTGGCACTGACCTGGTGGATCGCCATCAGCTGCGAGCCATCCGCCAAGGTGCGCAGCAGCCGTGGGCGAACCCCACTGGGCAGCCGGCTCAGCACATGACTCCCGCGGCGGCGCGCCTCGGCCAGCATGGCATACTCGTGAAAGCCGCGATCCCACAAGACCAGCATACCGGGTTCCAGCGAGCGGAGCACGCGCCGGCCGCCCATCCGCTCACTGGTGTGGCCGGGCCAGAATCCAGCATCCACGATGGCGTGGGTGCCACACGCGACCAGATAAACCGCCTGAACCTGCGGGAAGGCACTGTCACCACGCGGACCCGGGTGATGGCCCCAATAGGCGGCATTGGCCGGACTGTCGGGAACATCCTCAGTGGTGCCATCAATGGCCATCAGGCGCAGCCCGAAGCGAAACGCCCCCGGCGTATCCGGGGTGGCAATGGGGTGGCAAACATGGCGAAACAACGCCACCAGTGGCCGCGCACCCAGTTGCTGGCGCCGGTAGACCAGCGCGGCGGCACCGGGCAACTGGATGGACGGGTCAGGCCAGACGAACCGCAGTCCTTTGGCCAGCTTGGCAAAGACGGCGTCGAGCGCCAGGTGCGAGAACAGATGCAGCGCAATCACCCACCAGACCACGGACGTCATCGTCAGCTTGCGCTCGCGCTGCTCGTGCGCATTGGCTGCGTCCAGCACCGCCGTAATCGCCTCCGGCGGAATCGCCCGATGCAATGCTTCCAGGGTGAGGTGGCTACAGAATTTGCGCTCGTCCGTCATTTCGCGTACGCTATACCCCATGCGGCGCCTCTGGTGGCTACTGGTGATTTCAGCACTCAGCAGTATGCCACAGGAGCGCCGCATCGGCTTATTTGAATGGTATTGTCTTTACGACTGCGGTAGGATTGCTATATCTTTCGCCCTTTCTACTATGCATCCGAAACGCCCAACGCCCCTCGATACAACCTCTGCTAAACCGTTGCGCGTGTGGCGCGGGCGCGAAAATGGTATGATGATAGAACGATATGCAAATTGTGAGGAACCCAATGCCACGATATTGCCTGGCGCCGATTCTGCTGGCGCTGCTGGCGCTGGTCGGTTGCACGGCGGAACAGCCGCGCGTGGGCGGCTCGATCAGCGTGGCCGAGGCCGTCAACTCCGACGACAACGCCGACTTTGCTCGCGCCGTCGAGCCGCGGACGTTCGTCTTTCCGCGCGATCACGGCCCGCACCCGGAATATCAGACCGAGTGGTGGTATTACACCGGCAACCTGACGGCCGCCGACGGGCGGCATTTCGGCTACCAGTTGACGTTTTTCCGCCGGTCGTTGCGTCCCTTCCCTGTCGCGCGCGCATCGGCCTGGGCGACGCATCAGTTGTATATGGCTCACTTCGCGTTGACCGACACGGTGGGCGGACGCTTCTACGCCTTCGAGCGCTTCAGTCGCGACGGCGCAGGTCTGGCCGGCGCCGAGGGCGAGCCGTTCCGTGTTTTTCTCGAAGACTGGTCGGCGAGCGGCGACGGGCCGGATCGTATGCCTATGCGGTTGCAAGCGGCGCAAGACGGCGTTGCAATCGACTTGCGGCTCGCTAGCCAAAAGCCGCCAGTATTGCAGGGCGATCGCGGCTTGAGCCAGAAAGGGCCGACCGAAGGCAACGCTTCGTACTACTACTCGCTGACGCGGATGGCGACCGACGGGACGGTGCGGGTCGGCGGGGAATCCTACGCTGTCACGGGACTAAGCTGGATGGATCGCGAGTGGAGCACCAGCGCGCTCGAAGTGGGGATGGTCGGCTGGGACTGGTTTAGCCTCCAGCTTGATGATGGATACGAAGTGATGTTCTACCAGTTGCGCCGATCCGACGGCGGCGTCTCGCCGTTCACCGCCGGTTCGCTGGCGGCCCCGGACGGCGAGACGCGCCCGCTGACGAGTGATGATGTGCGGTTGGACGCGCTCGACGTCTGGCGCAGTCCGCGCAGCGACGCCGTCTATCCCTCCCGCTGGCGGCTACATATCCCCGCCGCCGATCTGATGCTGGAGATCGAACCTCGCCTGGCAGACCAGGAACTGCCCTTCGCGGTGACTTACTGGGAAGGCGCGGTACGGATCGCGGGGACGCGGAACGGACGGCCTGTGCGCGGCGATGGCTACGTCGAGATGACCGGCTATGCCGAACAGATGGCGAGGCAGGATTGAACCCGGTAAAAAAGCAAAAAGGCGCGCGGACGGAGAAATCTATCCGCGCGCCCGGATTGCACAACCGGAGCTACAACTCGATGCGCGTGCCCAGTACCTGCAAGAACTTCGCGATCCAGTCGGGATGAGCCGGCCAGGCCGGAGCTGTCACCAGATTGCCGTCAACGTGAGCCTTATCGACGGGAATGTCGGCGTAGCTTCCGCCCGCGCGCGTGACATCGGGGCTGCACGCCGGGTATGAGGAGCATGCGCGGCCCTCAAGCACGCCCGCCGCGGCCAGCACCAGCGGCCCGTGGCAGATCGCCGCGATCGGCTTGTTGGCCGCGGCGAAATGGCGCACGATCTCCAGCACCTTCTCATTCAGCCGGATATACTCCGGCGCACGTCCGCCGGGGATCAACAACGCGTCGTAATCTTCGGCGCGAATCTCGGCAAACGTGGCATTCAACTCAAAATTATGGCCGGGTTTTTCACTATAGGTCTGATCGCCTTCAAAATCATGGATAGCTGTGCGGATTTTCTCTCCGCTGGCCTTGTCCGGGCACACGACGTGGACATTGTGACCGACGGCCAGCAGCGCTTGAAATGGCACCATCAATTCATAGTCTTCGACGTAGTCGCTGGTGAGCGCCAGGATGTTCTTTGCAGCCATTGCTGAATACCCCTTTCTACGGTGATGAACAGTTGCTTCGCTGCTTCACTGCACACAGGCCGAAATGCGAATCGAAACTTGGATGGAATTGATTGGATTGATTGGGGGAATAAAAGACGGCGATAAAATAACACGATTCGCTGCTAGCGTCAACCGGACGTGATGCTTCAGCCCAGGCGCTCCAGGATAAGCTCGGCGCGCTCGCGCCAGGGCGACGCAGGTGCGAGATCGGCGGCGCGCACCAGGGCGACGCGAGCAGCCTGGCGGTCGCCGCGGGCTTCGAGTGCCGCACCGAGGTAGTAGGTTGCATCGACGGCGGCGGCGTTGTGATCGAGCGCAGTGCGGGCGGCCTGTTCGGCGGCGGCAAAATCGCCGCAGTGGTAGTGAATCGCTGCCAGCGCGGCCCATGCCTCAGGATCGTTGGGCAGGCGTTCGACGGCGATCCGAGCCGTCGGCAACCCAACGGTACACAAATCGTACGTCGTCGCGAGATGGAAGCGGGCGATGAGCGACGCATAGCGGCCCTTCTGCTCAGGTGCGGCAAATTCAAGCGCCCGTTGATAGGCGGTGCTGGCGTTGACATAATCCCGTTGGGCAACGTACCAGTTCGCCCAGGCGAGGTGGGTGTCGGGCGCTGCGGGCGCATACGCGCTGATCGCCGTGATCTGATTGTGAGCGGCGTCGGGGTCTTCCAGCGTGATGTAGGCCAGCGCCAACAACGTGCGCGGTCGCGCCTCATCGGGATACGCGGCAACCAGTTGTTCCAGTTGTTCCAATCCGCTTTGCCTATCTCCGGCTTGCCAGCGGGCGTAAGCAGCGTAAGCAGCGGCGGCCAGCGCGTTGGGGCCGGTGGGGTCGATCTGGGCGAACTGCGCTTCGGCCAGACGATACATGCGCTGTTCGAGATAGATCTGCCCCAACATCTGCGGGCGCAGTTCCGGGTCGGCCTGAAGTGCGGCAACTAGTTGATCTGCGGCGGGGCGGCTGGTTAACAGCGGCGTCAAGACGGGATCTGGCGGCGGGAGGTTCGCGGTTGCAGCGTATTGCTGCGCCAGCCATTCCAGCGCTGCATCGGGCGCGCGGGCGGCTTGCAACAGCCCCAGCCGATAGATCGCCAGCGTGCGCCAGTCCGCCGGGAGGTGGAATGCAAGCGCGGCCTGATAGTCGGCTTCGGCAGCGGTGTAATCCTCCTTTTGGAGCGCCAGCTCGGCGCTCAATAGCGCGCGCGGCCCCACATAGGGGCAGGGCCGCCGGTCGGCGCATCGTATGAGCTGCCAGGTGCGCAATGCGCTCTCCGCGCTTCCCCGTTGCGCCAGCGCTTGTCCAAGATACAGATTACCCAGATCGCGCTGATCGGCGGTCAGGTCAGACTGGAGCGCGCGGCGCAGCGCGCGTTCAGCTGGGGCGTTCTCGTTGCGGATCGTGCGGATTATGCCCAGATACAGCGTGGTCTCGGCGTTCGGTCGCTCGGCGGAGAGAAGCGCATAACGTTGGAGGGCGTCGTAGTAGCGTCCGGCGAGGAACAGCGCGTGTGCGTCGCGCAAGGCGTCGCGCGGATCGGGCTGCCAGATCAGGCGAGCCGCCTGGACCAGCAGCAGACCGAGCAGGATCAGACCGGCGATACGGGCGAGGAGACGGCGTCCGGCGGCTGAACGAAGATCGGGCATAGCGTGCGCTGCATCAACGCTCGCCGCGGGGCCAGAATGCCCAGGTCAGTGCGGCGGCGGCGGCCAGCCACGCGCGCTCGGATTCGCGATGCATCCCGCGGGTGCGCAACTGAACGCCGCCGAGGAACAGGCTGGCGGCGAGCATACCGCCAGCTAGGCGGTCGCTCGAACGTTCGACGCGACGGATGCCGCGCTCCAGGCGGCTAAAATCCGAGCGGGTATACAACTCGCCCTGGTTGGCCGACTTGTAATACGCATCCATCTGGCGCGGCAGCGTCAACATAATCTGCCCCAGCTCAAGCAATTCCTTCTGCACCGTCGCCACAAAGTCACGCTCGCTGCGCTCGCGCTGGATCATCTGACGGGCGAACGGGCGCAGCGACTCGAACAGGTTGATGTCAGGGTAAAGCTCGGTTGCCAGACCGCCGACCATACTAATCGCGCGCCCCAGATACAACAAATCCTGGGGGATCTGGAATGGCAGATCAAAGACGATATCGTGTGTTTCGTCAAAGATCGCTTCGACATCCAGATTGTTCATTTCGCGCACTGTGCGATTAAACGAATAGCGGAGCATCACTTTAATCGCCTGGACGATCATCCGCCGATCTGCGCTGGGCAGCACCATATTGAGCTTGTAGAGCGCTTCAACAATGCGTTCGGCGTCGTTGGTCGCCAGACCGACCACGGCGTCGCGCACGGTGTTCATCGTTTCGGGCAACAGTTGCCCCACCATGCCAAAATCGACGAAGATTAGTGTGAAGGGAACGCCCGGCGGCGACGGATCAACGCCGTTAGACGAATGCGCCGTCGAAGCGGCGCTTTTGCCCGTGGGCGGCGTATGCCCGTTCGTGTACGCTTGCAGCGGCAGGTTGGGCTCGACACGCACGAAGAGATTGCCGGGATGCGGATCGGCGTGGAAAAAACCATCGACAAAGAACTGCTTGAGGTAGGTGTTGTTGAGCCGATTGGCCAGCTCGTAGAGATTCACGCCCTGCTCGATCAGCGCTTGACGATCGCTGATCTTGATGCCGCTAATCCGCTCCATCACCAGCACGCGCCGGGTCGTCATCTCGGTGATCGGTTCGGGAAAGTAAACTCCCTTCGCATCGGCGAAGTTCGCGCGGATCGTTTCGGCGCTGCGCGCTTCCTGGATATAGTCAAGCTCCTGGCGTAGCGTGCGCGAAAATTCGTTCAGCAGCGCCTGAAGATTCGCGCGGCGGCGCAGCGGCGGGTAATCTTTGATCAAGCGCACCACCCAGGCCAGCGCGCTCAAGTCGATCTCGATGATCTCTTCGATATGCGGGCGCTGCACCTTCACGGCGACTTCGCGCCCGCTATGCAGGGTGGCGTAGTGAACCTGGCCCAGCGAAGCCGCTGCCACCGCCTGGCTGTCAAAGCTGGTGAACAACTCGCTGGGGGGCGCTCCAAGCTCATCGACGATCAAGCTCAGCACATGGCTGGCCGGCGCGGCGGGCACCTCGTCTTGCAGACCTTTTAGTTCAAACCGCACTGGGTCGGGGACAATATCGGCGCGCGAACTGATAAACTGTCCGAGCTTGATCTGCATCCCGCCGAGTTCAAGCGCCAGCATCCGGAAGCGGCGGGCCAGACGCACCCAGCGCTTCGTTGTGGTACGCTGCACATACCAGCGCAGCATCGAAAACCGATTGAGGTAAATATCCCAGATATAGATATGGGCCACGACGTGCAAGAAAAACGCCGACACGCGAAAAAAGCGTTTTCGGGCGTTGAATTTTGGCGCTGCGCTGCTGCGCGGGATATTCGATTCGCGTTGGGTCGTTGGCTCAATCACAGATTGCACAGGGTCTGGCTTGCCTTTTCTATCTTTCTTCTTGACTATATCTGCATGGGATTATACCAGGAATCGCAGTGTACGAATAACTCGAATTATGGAAAAATCCAATCCAGCGACTGATCTGGCATTCCCTCTTAAGGCTGATATTGGACTACCCCTTTATTTGGTAGGATACTGTCAGATATGCTACGATACCCGATCCGCGATGAACGCGAAAGATTGCACAATGTTCTATGAGTACCGATAGCGTTCGTATGCTGACCGACAGCGCCGGGCATCTCTGGCGAGAACTTAGTGCCTATGGAGCTATAGATCAGCTGGCGACGAGTGACTGCTTTGAAGATTGGTTGCATACCGCCGCCATTCCCGCCCCATCGAGCGACGTAGAACGGCAAGTGTTGCAGCGGGCCTATCGTCGATTGCGCTATCTGTTGGCCGAAATCGAAATGCTGGTGCATAGCCGTAATCGGGCTTGTGACCTGGTGCGCGCCCGCGCCTCCGAAGGCGCCTCCCGACATTGAGCCAATGCGCGGCGGGCGGGTTCGGCTCAAACCTCTGCTGCTTGCGGCATAGCTTTGTCGCTATTCCCCGGTTTCTCGCGCGAGAATACATACAGCGTTCAACACCACAACCCTGCGCCTCGTTCAGGTTGGCATATGCTATGATCGCTCCTCATCATTAAGTATTGTATACGCGAATTATTACGCCCCGCCGCCTCGGAATCATTGTTCCCGTCAATATATGTTACTATATGACACACTATCATTAAGTATTGCATATGCGAAGACGCCTTATAAGCAGGGCGTCTGAAGGAGCGACTATGTCCGCCGGGGTCGCTTATACACTGACCATCCGCTGTCGCATTATAAATCGTCCCGGCATGTTGGGGCGATTGACCACAATTATTGGCGAAAATGGGGGCGATATCGGCGCGATTGATCTTGTCCACGCCGAACGCCAGGTGCTTGTACGCGACATTACCGTGCGGGTCAATGATGAACGCCACGGTGCGCGGTTGTTCGAACAGATCGAAAAAATCGACGGGGTCGAGGTTGTCCAGATGAGCGACCGGGTGTTTGCGGCACACCTGGGCGGCAAGTTGGAGCTTCAGAGCCGAGTCTCGATCAAAAACCGCGACGACCTCTCGCTGGCGTATACGCCCGGCGTTGCGCGGGTGTGCCAGGCTATCGCCGACGATCCGGAAAAAGTCTACACCTATACGATCAAGAGCAACAGCGTGGCCGTCGTCAGTGATGGCAGCGCCGTGCTGGGCATGGGCAATCTGGGGCCGGAAGCCGCGTTGCCGGTGATGGAAGGCAAGGCGATTCTCTTTCGGGAACTGGCCGGCATCGATGCGTTCCCGATTTGTCTGCGCAGCCAGGACCCCGATACCATCGTAGAGACGGTGAAACAAATTGCGCCGGTGTTTGGCGGCATCAACCTGGAGGACATCGCCTCGCCGAGCTGCTTCATCGTCGAAGGGCGGCTCAACAACGAGCTTGAACTGCCGGTGATGCACGACGACCAGCACGGCACGGCAGTAGTCGTGCTGGCTTCGTTGCAAAACGCGCTGAAGCTCGTTGGCAAGCGATTGGGCGACGTGCGCGCGGTGGTGAACGGCATCGGCGCGGCGGGAACGGCGATCGTCCGCGCATTGCTCGAAGCCGGAATCGGCGACGTGACCGCGTGTGACCGCCATGGCATCCTCTGGAGCGGCGACGACGGCAAACTCACGCCGATGCAGCGGATCATCGCCGCCCAAACCAACGCCGAAGGCCGCCGCGGCTCATTCAACGACGCGCTGGCAGGGGCCGACGTTTTCATCGGCGTGTCGGTCGGCAATATTCTCACGCCGGCGATGGTGCAGACGATGATCGACGATCCGATCGTCTTCGCGCTGGCCAACCCCATTCCTGAGGGCGACCCCGATGTGCTGCGCGACTATGCGCGCGTCGTGGCGACAGGACGTTCCGACCAGCCCAACCAGATCAACAACGTGCTCAGCTTTCCCGGTATCTTTCGCGGCGCACTTGATGTGAACGCCCGCGCGATCACGTCGGATATGCGCCTGGCCGCCGCCGAAGCGCTGGCGAGCGTGGTCAGCCGGGAAGAACTGCACGAAGAGTACATCATTCCAAGCGTTTTCAATCGCGCTGTGGCGCCGACGATCGCGCAAGCAACGGCGCGCGCGGCGATCAACGAAGGTGTGGCGCGGCGACAGCCGGAAGATTTTTCGACGATGTAGGATCTTCGAGGAAGTAGCAAAGGCAGGCGGAAAATGGCAAACATCACGCAATCCGAAGTCGATTACTTTCGCTGGGACAAAGAATACCGCAAGAAATATCCGCTCAAGACAGCCGGCATTATTGCACTGCTCGTCGGACGCTATTTGTTTGGCAGTGTCTTTCTGTTCGGCTTTTTCCACAAAATCACTCGCAAATGGCTCGGGACCGATACTCTCGAGAAGCACTTCCAGCAACGTCTCTCCGAGATCGATCCTGACTCGTTCCAGGCCGCCTATTTGCGCAACTTCGCCATTCCGCACTATCGCAAGGTCGCGTGGGTGGTTACGTGGAGCCAGTTGAGCGTGTGTACGAGCATGCTAACCGGCACGGCGGTGCGCCCGAACGCGGCGCTAGCATTGTTCCTGGTCAGTAACTTCGCCGCCGGGGCTTATTACAACGCAACATTGCCGCCCTTTATGATCTACTCGCTTGTGTTGATGGCGTCGCCGTCGGGACACTGGCTGGGATTCGACAAAAAACTGCATGAGCGCTATCCTTCTTCTCCGTTTTTCAAATAAATGTATAATGTATGGTTGCGCCGGCAGTCCGCGATACGGTTGCAAGAGCCGGTTAAAAATCGGCTATAATAGGTGTAACCTTCCGGGTATTACGTGCATCGTAAGAGATGGATGTATCACCAAAAACTTGGGAGGTGTTTTTATGGCAGCGGAGCAGCCGCAACAGCAGAAGCGCGTGATTGTATTCTCAACACCAACCTGCACCTACTGCAATATGCTCAAGCAGTATTTTCGCCAGAAGGGCGTTCGCTTTCGCGATGTCGATATAAGCCGCGATCAGGCGGCGGCGCGCGACCTTGTTCGGCGAACGGGGCAGATGGGAGTGCCTGTCGTAGATATCGGCGGTCGTTTGATCGTCGGTTTCGATAAACCAAAAATCAATCAGCTTCTGAACATTCGCTAAGTATCATTGCAAAATTAAGGGAGGCTATCAATGAACGTTGAGCCGCTTGGCGCGCGTGTGCTCGTACGACCTGTCGAGCAGGAGACTGTCACAAAGGCTGGTATTGTATTGCCGGATACGGTGAAAGAAAAACCGCAACAGGGTATGATTGAGGCCGTCGGCTCTGCTGATGCGCTGACCACTGACCTGAAGGTCGGAGACAAGGTGTTGTTTGCCAAGTACAGCGGAAATGAAATCACCGTTGATGGCGTTGATTATCTCCTGATGGAAGAAACGGATATCCTCGCTCGCATCAAGGCGTAGTATCAAGCTACGGCGTGCGAAGTCGCTGAAGATGATGATTGAACCTGGAGCGGGCGCCGCCTGTTCCAGGTTCAATGTTTTGGCCTGCTAGCGCTTGCGTCGCCGCAAGGCCAGCGGAAGCAAGATCATCGTCGTGACGGGCCAGATCCAGGCCAATTCGCCCGGCCCGCCCTGGCCAGTGCATGCCGCCGTCCGCCGGATGCGCAGCAGCCGGTAGTCTGCGGTGACTGCATCCAGTTCCTCATCGCTCATCGTGCGCGGATGGATGCCAAACAGCGGCGCCACCGCCCCGCTGCCGATGAGCGTCTCACGCAACAGCCGCAGCCGATCCGGGCTGTCGCTGACCTCCTCGACCTGCCCGGCCCACCAGCCTTCGGGCAGCCAGACCTCGACCGATGGATTCGCCGTCGCGTTGCGATACCAGTCGGAAATATGGCCGAACCCGGCGGTGCAATACACATCGCCGTCAACGATAGCATAGTTAAGCGGCGCATAGCGTCGCCGCCCCGATTTCCGCCCGGTGTGAACCAGCACCATAATCCGTCCGCCGACATCCGGCCAGGCGCTGAGCGTCGGCCCAAGACCGATCCGCCACATCAGCAGCATAAACCGGTTGAGGTGCTTAAAACCCTGCCGTAAGCTCTGGGCGAACTCTGGATCCATTGTTGACATGCGTTTCTCCCTGGCAATGATTGCATGTATGCGTATAGATCTGAGATTGGCGATTGCAGATTTGATATGAGTGACGAGTGATCAGCATCAGAAATAAAGACGATACCAAACGAATTTGGATCTACCGCAAGCGGTCATTCTGAGCGCAGCGAAGAATCCCGGCTGTCGGGGACGCTGAGACCCTTCGCTCCGCTCAGGGTG
>JANQID010000126.1 GCA_028282325.1 Chloroflexaceae bacterium
TCACCCTGAGCGGAGCGAAGGGTCTCAGCGTCCCCGATAGCCGGGATTCTTCGCTTTGCTCAGAATGACCGCTTGCGGTAGATCCAAATTCGTTTGGTAGCCGCGTCGGGTGTGGTATCATTTCCTGAAGCAACGTCTGACCTCAGCGCCTATGCCGAATAACTTTAGGCGTTTGTCGCGATCGTTGAGACGGCTCAGGTGCGGCGACGAAATAGCCAATAGACGATGAATGATAGAGGGAACGCCCCTCGATACGCGCTCTGCGCTTCTCGGGATGCTACCGCCACATCACATCCTGACGGGCGAAACAGCTTTCGCCCTCACCGACATTACGCCCCGCGCCCGCTTGCCGCGCCAGACCGGGCGAAACAGCTTTGGCCCCTGCCACCACTGCGCCCCCCGCGCCCTATCGGCTATCGTTTATCGGATATCGTCTATCCCCGCCCGCCATAGCGACGCAAAAAGTGGTACTATAAAGTTAGCACGCATGCCGAAAGCAAAATCGATAGAGCGGAACGAATGATGAGTGACGATTTGGAACGCTGTGACCAGACCGCGCCGGACACGAACGCTGCGCCGGGTTCTGCTGTTCTCCGGCTCTCTGATGGTGCGAAACGCACACTCAGGCGCGTCGCCCGCCAGACCCTGGTCGGCTTCCTGGGCCGCGGCGAACTGCCCGATTTGACCGCCGATGCGCCTGAGCTACGCGCGCCGCGCGCCGTCTTCGTAACCCTGCGTCGTCGCGGCACCGGTGAACTGCGCGGTTGTCGCGGTGAAAGCCAGGCCCGGCGACCGCTCATCGAGGCGGTGGCGCATATGGCGATTTCCTCGGCCAGCGACGACACGCGCATGATCCCCGTGACATTCGCCGAACTGCCAGCCATTCACATCGAGATCAGTGCGCTGACGCCGATGCAGGTTATCGCGCCGGAGGTGATTGAGGTCGGAAGGCACGGCCTGATGCTCGTTCAGGGACAGCATGCCGGGCTGCTGCTGCCACAAGTGCCGTTGCGTTACGGTTGGGGGCGTGAGGAATTCTTGCAGGCGCTGTGTCACAAAGCCTGGCTGCCGCGCAATGCCTGGACGGCGCCGGGGACGATCATCTATGCCTTCGAGACCGAGATCTGGGGCGAACAGGACGACAACGAACGATGAAGCCCGACGCCGCGACCGTTGTGACGCATGACGAACCACCATCTGTAGAAGCCGATCCGGAAGCCGCCACGCAGGACGTTGCGGGCAGCGAAACCGATGCGCAGACCAACCCCGCGCCGAAGGAAGATGCCGACGCACCGAAGGGCGGCAGCTACACGGCGGTGGTATTTTTCCACGGCATGGGCAGCCAGCGCCGCTACGGCGAAGTCAGCAATCTGGTCGAAGACCTCGAACGCTACGACCAGGAGGCTGCGCCGCAGTCACGCGGGTGCTGGATGCAAGACATCGAGGGCAAGCTCGAACCGTCGCGCGCCGGTCAGGGCGCACGGTCGCAGACGTCGTTTGTTGAGGTCAAGTACACCGGCCCGCGCTTCGACCAGCGCGACGGGCGCGAATACCGCTTCTACGAGGCGTACTGGGCGCCCGTCACTGCTGGTGGCGTGCCGATGTACGAAGTGCTGGGATGGCTGCTGCGCCAGATATCAAACCCCTGGCGGGCGCTGCGTTCGCCCTGGCGCTCGCGGCGGCGCTACCGCGTCTCGTTGCTCTACGACCTCTGGCAGCGGCTGGAGCGCGGACAGAACGCCTACGCCGACAACGACCTGCGCGACCTGCTCGACGCCTACGACAGCTTCGAGCGCTCGGACGCGCGGGCTGCGTATCCCGCCGGAACCTTCGCCGAATTCTACCGTTATCTCGGCGACCGTGAGTGGGAAAAGAAAGGCAAACGCAGTTGGCCCGATCCGGAGGCGCCCGCCCGCTGCCAACGCCTGGCGTTTGAATGGCAACGCAACGCCATCACGCTGGAACTGCGCACGGCGGTGATCCTTGTATCGTTCCTAGTTGCGCTCTTCACCGGACTGCTCGTGCTGGCGGCGGCGGCGGTCGGCGTGGTGACGACGCTGCCGTTGACGGGCCTCTCGTCATCGGTCTTCGGCTTGATCATCTCGCTGATCACGCTGGCGCTGACGATAACGGGCACGCGGGCCTTTTTTCAGGACTACCTGGGCGACGTGGTGTTCTGGACTACCTACGAAGAAGTCAACCAGCGTTACGAGAAACGCGAGGCCATTCTCAACATCGGCGTCGATCTGTTGCGCCACGTCGTCAGCGACGAACAATGCCGCCGCGTGGTTATCGTGGCGCACAGCCTGGGCACCACTGTCGCCTACGATGCGCTGATGGAGATCGGGCGCTACAACCGGGCGCGGCGTGATCCGCACGAGGCGTTGCTTGGCCCGCTGCCGCTCAACAAGATCGAGTTTCTAATCACCTACGGCAGCCCGATCGACAAGGTCTTCTACTTCTTTCAAAACGAAACCAACCGCATGCATCGTTATCACCGCGTGCTGGAAAACATTCGCGGCGATTTTGCCGCCACCCCGCTGTCGCACAACCACAAGCCGCACGTTCACTGGATCAACTTCTGGGATCGCGCCGACATCATCAGCGGGGCGTTGCACACGCCGTTGCCGCTGACGCTCGATCGAGGTCCGAAGCGCTTCTTGCGCGTGGACAACGTCCAGGTGGCCAATGGATCGCTGCTGCCGACAACCAGCCACGGCGCCTATACGCGCAACCGCGACGTGATCGGCGTGATCTACGAGTGCATCTTCCAGCGCAAATACGCCTTCTTCCTGCCGGAGTCTATGCGCCGCAAGAGCAATTGGTGGCCCATCTACACCTTCCTGGATCAGCGCTCGGCGGCGCGCCCGGCCAAAGAGCGGCTGGTCTGGGTTTTTCACTTTGTGATGTTGGGTCTGTTCTGGATTGCGCCGTTTCTGGCGTTTGGGGTCGGGCTGGCCGGCTTGAGCGTTCAGCCCTGGCTGGCCGACCTGCTGGCCGGCTGGATCGCGTTGTTTGCCGATCCGGGCAGCATTCCGCTGGTGTTTGATCAACGGGCATGGGCCTGGCAAATTTTGATCCTGGCGATTCTCGTGCCGATCGCCGCCGCGTCTGCGCTGATCGTTTTCTGGGGCATCGCGGTGTTCGATCTGCTCAAGGTGCGATGGCAGGTGCGGCGGATGCATGCCGAGGCGGAGCGGTAAGGCGTGAGAACGGCGCGGGAGGCGGTGCGCTACAAGAGCAACCAAGAATTGGATGCTCTATGGCATAGCACATACCCCGCCTTGAACGATGTCATTTCGTGGATACTGTACTATTTTCTGCTACGGTGACGCTTTCACCTCTCCGAACCTTGCGCGCCTTATGCCTTCACACTGCGCGTAAATGAGCGGGCCAGCATATCGGCGATGCGATCCGGGTTCGGGTCGCCGCTCTTGCTGAGCCGGGCCAGGTGCGGGGCGCTTACGAAAGCGTGGAAGATGCGCACCACCGTTGCCACATCAAGTTCGGGGTCAATCTCGCCCTGATCGATACCCGCCTGCGCCAGGTTCACCACCGCCTCATCGACATACTGCATATGCTTGAGCGTTCCGGGGCGCGTCTTAAGGATTCGAAATACGTCGGGCATCCAGATCTGAGCCGTGATCAAACCGCCGTCAACCTGGGTCTGGATAATCGTATGCAGGAGCAACGCGAGCTGCTGGAGCGGCGTGCGTTCCTCGCGACCGGCGTCAAACGCCTCGATGATGCGCTCGGTCATCCGAGACGCCATCGCCACGACCAGGTCTTCCTTCGTCTCAAAATGGCTGTACAGCGTAGGCTTCGAGACGCCAACACGGGCTGCGAGATCGTCCATCGACATAGCCGCGTAGCCTTTTTCGGCGATGAGCGCCTGTGTCGCATTGAGGATCTCGTCACGTAACATCTGCCGTCGTCGTTCACGCAGGGAAAGGGTCATATTTGCATCCTCAAAACCGTACTATTTTGTAGAGGCAACGCGGTTGATGCATTGCAACGGACTTGCCTCCGGATATGATTACGTTGCAACCTCGCGGCGGCGCGGCTCGTCACACCAGACGCCGGCGTGTAGAGAACCAGACTAGCCATTCCCCGCAAGCGCGCCTGGCTGGCAGTCTTTTACAATATTTAACTCACGAGCCAGAAAATGCTACTTGCAGGATAAGAGTTATTACTGTATATTATATGTGCAATGGCTGTGTGTTGTCAAAAGAGAGCTACTGCATACATCATTATTTAAGTCAAGCGATGCGGCGATGACGATGATGCGACACGTCATCGCCTTTTTGCTGGTTGACGCACATATATGCACGAAACAATCGTAACCATTCATATCGATCTCACCAGAGGTAATTCATGAGTCGACCTGGTTCCGAAACTAAACTCAAAGGCATGGCGATTTCCGATACGTCGATCAAACAGCCGGTATTTATCACGATGGTTATGCTGGCGGTCATCACGTTCGGGATTCTCGCCTTCCGTACGACGCCGGTGAATCTGCTCCCCGATTTTGATGTGCCCGTCATTGCGATTACTGTCGCATATCCGGGAGCCAACCCCGAAAGTGTCGCCGAACAGGTGGCCAAGCCCATCGAAGATGAAGTGAACACGGTGAGCAATCTGGATCATATCACCTCGGATTCGAGTGAGGGCATCGCGGTGCTGATCCTGGAGTTCACCGAAGGAACTGATATTCAGGAAGCCGACCGTTCGGTGCGCGAGAAAGTCGATCTGGTCTTGCCGACGCTGCCGCGCGATGTACGCGATCCAATCTTCCAGCAGTTTGATCCGAACACGGAACCGATTATGTCGATCGCTGTCGGGTCAAACGCCGGTCAGTCGTCATTGGAATTGCGCCGGCTGGTTGAGGACGATATTGTGCCGCGCCTCCAGCGCGCCGATGGCGTTGGCTCGGTGAGTGTCTCCGGCGGCCAGACGCGCCAGATCAACGTCTTGATGGATCTGTCGCGTTTGCAGACCTACCAGATCTTGCCGTCGCAGATCGTGCGCTCGCTCGAAGCGGCCAACGCCAACCTCGGTCTGGGGTCGATTGAAACCTCCGCGCAGAGCATCAACCTCCGTGCGCCGAGCATGCTCCAGACGCCGGATGACATTGCACGCATTCAGATCACCGGCACCGCCTATCGCGTCGGCGATGTAGCGACGATTGAGGATGGCGTCGCCGATGAGGTGAGCTACTCCCGGCTGGACGGCAACGAAGCGATTATTGTCGATATTCGCAAGCGATCCGGGACGAACACCGTGCAAGTGGCCGATAACGTGTATGAGCAAATTGGCGCTGTCTTTGCTAATCGCGCGGATCTGAACTATATCGTCGTTCGTGACGACTCCGAGGATGTGCGCAGTGCAATCCTAAGCTCGATCGAAGAGCTCATCTTTGCGGCGCTGGCGGCGTTTGCGGTGGTCTGGCTGTTTTTCCGCAATCTGCGCAGCACGCTGATCACAATGTCGGGCTTGCCGGTGATTATCATCGGGACGTTCATCTTTATGCCGTTCTTCGATCTGACGATCAACTTAATTTCGCTGCTGGCGCTCTCGCTCTGCGTAGGTCTGGTGATCGATGATGCGATCGTGGTGCGTGAGAATATCTTCCGGCATATGGAGCGCGGCGAGGGGGCGAAAGTGGCGGCCAGCAAAGGCACCGTCGAGGTGGCGCTCTCCGTGCTGGCGATGACTTTGACGATTGTCGCCGTGTTTGTACCCGTGACATTCGCTCAGGGCACCGCCGGCATCGTGTTTCAATCGTTCGGCTTAATCGTCGCGATCGCGATTTTGCTTTCGCTGGTCGAGGCGTTCACGCTGGCGCCGATGTTGTCGGCGAATATTTTCCAGCGCAAGCGCGTGCAAGAGAGCAAGCACGAGGCGCACCAGGCCGCCGATGTGGAACAGGAAGCTGCGACGGTATTGCAAAACATCGACGAGGAATCGCTTGATGCGGGCCTGGTGCATGAAGCGCAGGAAGACCCCGGTTGGATGGGGCGGGTCTACCAGCGTTTGCTAGCCGGCAGTCTGCGCACAATTATGAGCCGCGCGCTGGTGGTGCTTGTTGCTGTGGCAGTGCTGGTTGCGAGCTTTTACGTGGCCAGCGGCCTCAAGTTCTCGTTTTTCCCCGAACAGGATCCGCACGAGTTCATTATGGGCTTTGAAATGCCTCCCGGCACGGTGCTTGAACAGACCGATGCGCTGGCGAGCCAGGCCGAAGCGATTCTGGTCAACGATCCACTCATCGAGTCGACAATTAGCACGGTGGGTTTCTCCGGCAACCCGGAGCGCGCCGAGTTCTACATCAAGCTGGTCGGGCGAACGCCGACGCTTGAAACGCAGGAGCGCCTGCGCGAGGAGCTTGCGTTCTTGCCGCGCCTGTCGTTTACCGCGCCGAGTTTTGGCATTGTCACGACAGCGGTGAGCGGACGTGAATTGCAGATCAGCTTGCAATCAACACGCTCGTTGGAAGAGATGGCGCCGCTCATCCCAGTTATCGAAGAGCAGATGCGCCAGGTGGAAGGTCTGGTTGACATCGATACGAACTATCGACCGGGCAAAACCGAATTGCGTTTCATCGCCGATCCGGTACGCATTGGCGACCTGGGTTTGACGAACAACGATATTGCGACCTCGGTGCGGGCGTTGATTAACGGCGATGAGGCGACGGTGCTGCGCCAGGATGGCCAGGATACCGAGGTTGTCGTGCGTCTGCGCGAGCAGGATCGTTCCACGCCGGAAGCCATTCGCGACATCATTATTCCAACTCAATCCGGTCCGGTTCCCTTGAGTTCGCTAGGGCAGGTTGAAATCAGCTCCAGCCCGACGACGATCCGGCGCTACGATCGGCTCAACCAGATCCTGATCGGCGCCAACCTGGAAAACCGCAACCTGACCGAAGCGCAGGCCGAGTTGCAGCAGCGCCTGGATACGATCGGTCTGCCTGATGACGTCACTCGCAGCTTCGTCGGTCAGTTGCAGGAGCAGACCGAGGGGTTTGATACGCTCCTGCTGGCGATGGGCCTGTCGGTCTTGTTCGTCTATATGGTTCTGGCCTCACAATTCGGCTCCTTCACCCAGCCGATCGTGATTATGATGGCGATGCCGTTCAGCTTCATCGGCGCGTTCCTGGCACTGCGGCTGGTCGGGATCGACCTGGACATCACCGGCATGATAGGTTTGATTATGCTGCTGGGTCTGGTAGTGAAGAACTCGATTTTGTTGGTGGACTTTACGAATCGCCTGCGTCGCTCCGGTATGAGCAAACATGCCGCGCTGGAGTTAGCCGGAGCTATTCGTTTGCGCCCGATTTTGATGACGACGTTCTCGCTGGTTGCGGGCGCATTGCCCATCGCGCTGGGCATCCATGTTATTGCAACCGGCGATGGCAGCGAGTTCCGGCGCGGGCTGGCTATCGTGCTCATCGGCGGGTTGTTGACATCGACGGTGTTGACATTGCTGGTCGTCCCAACGGCCTATAGTCTGATGGAGTCGCTCACCGAGCGGTTTAGTCGCTGGTTCGGCCTCGAATCGGCCTTCCCGACGCCGCAGCCGGCGATGGTGACGGCAAGCGCCGGATCGCCCGGCGCACCGAGCGATGGCGTCGTCGCGGACACAGTCCCGGCGGGGCGTAGCGTAGAGCAGCCATCGGCGCCCAATAGCGTCGGCGACAACGGACGCGGCGAGCGTGAAGACGTGCTGGCGTCACCCGATGATGCCGTGCGTTCGGGGCAAGGATAACGTAACAGACGATTTCTTATAGCGGCATGCGGCAGCTATGCCGCCGCATGCCATCCAATGAGTTAATATCTGATCCCTCTATCAAGGAGCATATCAACGTGAAGCACAACGTTTTCGCAGCTATCGCCGTCGGCGGTTTGCTGGCTATCGGGCCGGCGGCGTGCGGCACATCCGAGCCGCGGGCGCCGGTCGCCGCATCAACCGCCATTGCGGCGCCGGTCGTTCAGCCGACCATCGCTCTTCCCGAACCGACGGAGCTTGCGTTGCCGACTGCCGCCGCGCCGCCGCAGGATGGCTTTGGTCCGGGAGTAAGCGGCAGCGGCCAGGTTCAGACTGTACGCGAGGCAGATCTGGTATTTACGGTTCAAGGAACCGTCGATCGGGTTCTGGTCGAAGAGGGCGATGTCGTCGGTGAAGGGCAACTGTTGGCGGTGCTCGACACGCGGCGCTTCGACCTGGATGTCGAACGATCCGAAGCGGCGTTGGCCAGCGCAATCGCCCAGCAAGCGGCGTTGACCGAGGACTCCAAGACGGCGGATATTGCCGCCGCCGATGCCCAGGTGCGCCAGGCCCAGGCCCAACTCGATCAGGTCAAGGCCGGGCCGAAGGAGC
Organism: Chloroflexaceae bacterium; assembly: GCA_028282325.1. Lineage (GTDB taxonomy): Bacteria > Chloroflexota > Chloroflexia > Chloroflexales > Chloroflexaceae > JANQID01. The sequence goes on from JANQID010000126.1 coordinate 8,374, forward strand.
AGGATCTGGCGAACGCGCGGGCCGCCGTGGCTGCGACGGAGGCGAACTTGCAATCAACGCGCGATCAGCTGGCGACCGCCAAGGTCAATGCACAGCTCCGGATCGAGCAGGCGGCGAACAATTTGCGCAACGCTCAGGACCAATACAGCCAGATCTACTGGGCGAATCGCGAGTTGGAAGACTTCCTCGCGAATTTTGGCGATGAACTGCCGCAGCAGAACAAAGACCAGGAGGAGGCGGCCTTGCGGGCGGTGAAGAACGCTGAAACCGCGGTGGCGCAGGCCCAGCTTGCCTATGAGCAGGCGCAGCAAGCCGAGATCACCGGCATCCATGCTGTCGAGCAGCAGCTCATTCAGGCCCAAGCGGCGTTAGAGAAGCTTGAGTTGCCGCCCGACGCCGATCGACTCGCCGCTGCGGAAGCTGCGCTGGCTCAGGCTCAGGCGGCACGCGACCGGCTGAACCCCGACCCGCGCGACTCGCAGATGGCGCAGGCGGAAGCAGGAGTGGCGCAGGCGGAAGCGGCATTGGACCTCGCAAAGCTGAATCGTGAGTATGCTGAATTACACGCGCCCTTCGACGGCGTCGTCTCAATCGTCAACGTCGATCCGGGCGATCCCTCTTCGACCGGCGGCATGCCGGCGATCCAGATTGTTGATGTGAATGCCTTGCGGGTTGAGGTGCAGATCAGCGACGTTGACATCGCCCGGGTGGCGGTTGGACAGACGACGACCGTTATTGCGGATGCGCTGCCAGGGCGACAGTTTGCCGGAACGATCAGCTATGTCGCGCCGACCGCGACCGTGCTGGGCAATGTGCGCATCTATCTTGTGCGGGTGGATCTGGAGGAGCAGAACGAGTTGCGCGCGGGGATGAATGTGCGGGTAGAGATCGACGCTGACGCATAGCGCATACGAACAGATCGTTCATCCTTGGTATTAAAGACCGGACAGGTTTCAAGAACCTGTCCGGTCTTGCATTAACCGGCGCTATTACAGCTTTGTACACACGCAAATCGACGCGCCCTGCCCCAACACCTCAAGACGTGCATATTGCTCGACGTGTAACTTTGGCGCGACCGCCGAGCGGGCAGCTTCCAGCAGCTTGATGTCGCCGGCCAGTGCGACCAGCCGCCCGCCGGGGCGCAGCACCCTTTCGATCTCCATCAGCACGTCGCAGTACAGATCGGACAGGTTGGTTTCGTCGGAGACCTGTTTGCCAAAAGGCAGATTGACAGCGACTTTGTCTACGCTTGCATCGGGCTGCGGCAGCGAGCGAGCGTTCCATTGCCGGCAGGTGATGTCGCCTTTCAATCTGCGCGTATTGACGCGCATCGCTTCCACTGCGGCTGCGCTGTTGTCTCCGCCCAGGATCTGCGCAAAGCGCCCCGCCGCCGCGCGTTCTGTCAGCAACGTGCCGGCGCCGGCCATCGGATCGAGAAACACATCGTCGTCTTCAGGCTCGGTCAGCAAGACCATCGCTGCAGCCAACGCCGGGCGCAACGACGCGGGCAGGTGGCGAAGCTTGCCTCGCTGGCGCATCTCCTGTGTCGACAGCCGCACGCCGCAGAGCAGCTCGCGTTCCAGCAACGTAGCCCAGATTTCCAAGTCGGCATTGTCGTTTACGCGTCGCCAGCGACCGGGCCAGCCATCGGCGATGGCGTCGGCGACAGCTTTGCCGATGTCGCGCCGCCAGAATTTGTGGGCGCCGATTTCGCGCGAGATGACCCGAAAGTTTACCAGCTTGCTTGAACGCTGGATGCTATGGATACGTCGCCACGCATTCAAGGCGTCGTTGGCGCTGCGGGTGTTGCGCACGGCGGCGTAGATCTGGCGCAGGCCGCGCTCGTCGTTCGCGACGTTGAAGGCGCGTGCGCCAAGCGCGAACACGTCCTCGCTCACGCGTAGATTCAACAGCGCGCGTGGGTTTCCGGCGTAGCGCAACAGCACAATATCGTTGCGTCCGGGGACGATCAGCGTAGCGCCGATGGAAGGCCCGCCGCCGCTCTTTGGAATGGGCAGGCGCGTCTCGGCCTCGTGCCAGGCCAGCGACCCTAGGCCGGGAAGCGTGTGCAGCAAATAGTTCATAGAAGTTCGGATCGATCCGCGTTGATAGCCGCGCGCAGCCGGTCGCGCGAGTCGATCAATGCGGCGTCGGTGTCGCGGCCAAAGCCGCCGGACTTATATTGACCACCGATTTCGAGAATGGCCGGACCACTGAACCCGCGCTCCAGCAGCTCGCGAAAGTAGGCGACAAAATCGATATTGCCCTGGCCAAGCGGCAAATGATGATTCACGTCGGGTAGCGGTGTGTCAGCCACGTGTAGGGCTGTCATCCGTGGCGCCAGTTCGAAATAGGCCGCCGCCTCGTCGGGTGCGGCGTGGTTGATGTCGAAGACCAGGCCCAGACCCGGTACAGCGTCGAGAATGGCGGCGCAGCGATCCGGCGTGGCGAAGAGCCGGCTTTCGCGGATGTTGTGCTCCAGGCCGAAACGTACGCCATACACAGCGGTGAGCTCGACCGCAGCGGCGAGTTGCGGCGCGAGCGTGCGTTCAAGTTGGTGCGCGTCACTCCGGCTCATCGGCTCGGCATGCACCAGATGCCAGTGTACGCATTGGATGGGCAGTGCGGTGATTGCCGGCAGATTGGCGCGCAAAACATCCATCGGCGTCGCCCCGGCGGGCGTGTTGCCGTTCATCCCGACGCCCATGACCATTTCCATTACGCCGACCAGGGCGGTTTCGCGAAATGCCGCGGCAACCGCCTCGATCGAATCGCCGAGCCGCTCCGCATTCAGGCCCTGTTTCGGGCCGGGAAGCTGGATGCTGGTAAAGTTGTTTTGGTGCGCGAACGCGATCTCTTCACGAACCGGACGCCAGTTGCTCGGAAAAAGCCGTGCATTCGGACCGATTAATATCGGTTGTGTATCCATCAGGGAAGTTCTCGTATATAGGTAAGCAAAACGCTATGCATTTCCACAAGGCTGTCGATGGCGACCCACTCGTCATCAGAGTGCAAACCTGCGCCGACCGGGCCATAGCAAATCGCCGGGATGCCTGCCGTGCTGTAAAACCGGGCGTCGCTGGCGAAGTGCTCGCGGTACAGGTCGGTCGGCTGAGCGCGCACCTGGGTATTAACCGCTGCCAGGCGCTGGATCTCCGGCGTATCAGGGCTGGAGGTCATTGCCGCGCCCTGCTGGCGCAACGCGACCTCGGCAGTCGGGAAGCATGCGTGCAGCAGGTCCATAATCGCGTCGGGCGTGTCGGCAGCAGTGTAGCGGATGTCAAACACCAGCCGGGCTTCGGGCGGCACCTGATTCTGAGAACCTCCGCCGGCATACGCCGCTGTGGGGGTGACCGTCGTGCGCCAGATCGAGCTGTTGGGCGTGGGCAAGCGGCGGTTGAGTTCCACGATGCCTTCGCCCAGCGCCAGCAGCGGATTGCGACCCTCCCACGGGCGTGAACCGTGCGCCGGCGCACCGGGGAAGAGCAACTCGACCCACATCAGGCCCTTCTGCTCGTAGCAGATGTGCATATCGGTCGGTTCAAGCGCGATGAAAAAGCCGCAGCGCCAACCCTCGTCGCGCAAACGCCGGGTGCCGTTGGCGCCGCCGATTTCCTCATCGCTGACGAATTGGAAGCCGACATCCGGGCGCGTCTCCAACGCTGCCAGATCCTTCAGCAAGCGCAGCATTACGGCAACGCTGCCCTTCATATCCTGTCCGCCGCGCCCATAGATGCGACCGTCGCGCACTTCCGGCTCGAACTGATCGGGCCGGGCGGCTACCACATCCAGGTGGCCGTTGAGCATCAACGCGGGCGTGTATGTATCGCGCAACGTAACCACGATTGCGGGTTTGCAGTCGGCTTCGGAGCGCTGAATGTATAGATTGGGAATCGATTCGATATAACGATGCGCATAGTCCATCACCGCCGCCAGTTTGTCGGGACGCTCGGCGGTGGATTCAAAGCGCATCAAATCGGTTGTGAGCGCAACCAGTTCATCGCGCAGTGCGTCAGTCATAACGGCTCTCCTGCTTGTGAGACGTGAATCATCTTGCTAGTGTACCACATCCAACAACAGATACAGCGTCTCGCGGGCGCAGCGTTCCCAGGTGAAACATGCTGTGCGTGCCAGGCCGCGTGCGCGCAAATCGGCGCGCAAATCGGCGTCAGAGAGCAAGCGCGCCAGTGCAGAGGCGATGGCGTGCTCGTCGCGGGGATCAACCAGCAAGGCGGCGTCCCCCGCGACTTCGGGCAATGCCGAGATTGCGCTGGTGAGCACCGGCGTTCCGCATGCCATCGCTTCGAGCACCGGCATACCGAAGCCTTCGTACAACGATGGGAAGACAAACGCCAGTGCGCCGCTCAGCAGTGCAGGCAGGTCGGCGTCGGCCACATAGCCGGTGAATTGTACACGGTCGCCGATGCCAAGCGCCGCTGCGCGCTGTTCGATGTCGCGGCTGAGCCAGCCGCGCTTGCCGGCGATCACCAGGAGTGGATGCGGTGGTCCCAACTCGTTCGTCGCTTGCGCAAAGGCGTCTATCAGCCGCACCAGATTCTTGCGCGGCTGGATGGTTCCGACATACAGCGCGTACGGATGTTCGCCGAGATGATACCTCTCTCGTACGGCGGCAATAAGCCTTGGATCCTCCACCGGACGGAAGTTTGGATTCAGGCCATGATGAATCACCTGCACCTTCTCCGAAGCGATGCCGTAACGTTCGACTAGATCGCGTTTCGTCGCGTGTGAAATGGCGATGACGCGGCGGGCCGCGTGTGCATTCCAGCGCGTAGTCAGGTGCAATTCCCACCTCCGGCGCACGGTGTGGGCCTGGGGAAACGCTAGATAGCCCAGATCGTGGATGGTGACGACGGATGCGCGCGGATGTGCCAGCGGTACAACATGTGCCGGAACAAACAACACATTAGGCGATGTGATCAGGGCGGCAGGCCCAAGTCGGGCGTGTGTCCAGAGCCGGGGCGCGGGGAGATTGCGCAGCGTGAAGTTGGGGCCCAGGCGTGGCAGGATGGTCGGCAGTCCGTTGCAATACAGCGTGTATGCGTTATGTCGGTCGATGCGCGCCAACGCGGCGAGCAACTCGTAACTGTAGCGTTCGGTGCCGGTGCGCTCGGCGATGGATACGCGACTGGCGTCAATTCCGATGTGCGTCACAAGAAGACTTCTTTCGGCGTCATGTTACCGTCGTTTAAACGCGACCGGCCACAATACCCCCGATGACTAACAGCAGAGCAATGATGAGCAGGAGGCTCCACGCCAGGTTGCCGGACGAGGAGATCAGCATAATAACCATTGCGACCACAATCAGCGCGGAGGAAAAGCAGCCTCGGCGCACCCGTTTCACACTCTCTTCCACAGCAAAACCTCATATGTTCGTTCGCGGACTACCAAACAATACTGGAGACGCCGCATGCGGTCATTCTGAGCGCAGCGAAGAATCTCGGATTCCAGGGCCATCGAGACCCTTCCCCTTCGCTTCGCTCAGGGTGGCATGCAGCATTCTCAATGCGGTCATTCTGAGCGCAGCGAAGAATCTCGGATCCCCAAGGCCATCGAGACCCTTCCCCTTCGCTGCGGCTCCGTTCAGGGTGACATAAGGCATAGGTGTCATCGTTTGGTAGACGTTGTGTCTTCTGAGCGCCGTCAAGTATACCTGAGGAGCGATCGCCGGTCAATGCAGCATTGGAATGGCGCGCGGGCGAAATCCTGGCCGTAGTCTGCAAACAGAGCCGCGGCGGTGTGTTACACTTTTTATGAGCATAGCGATTGCGAATGCTAGCAACCTGTCAAGGCGACAGACCGCAGACTGGGCCAGTCTTGCCTAGTTGCGGGAGCCGACAGCTTTGGATGAACTGGTTTGGCGGACGGCAAGCATTGGTCGGTTGAGAGACTGGCCCAGTCTGTTCAACCTGTCTCTAAAGAAAGCAAGGATTTCGATGGCCGCGAGTTTTTTCTACCCTGGCGCGCTGCATATTCACACGACATTTTCTGACGGCACGGGAACCTACCCGGAGATCATCGCTGCGGCGCGTGACGCCGGTCTACGCTGGATCATCGTGACCGACCATGACACGCTGGAAGGCCGTCCGTTCGCTGGTTGGCATAATGATGTGCTGGTGATCGTCGATCACGAAATCACGCCGGATCGCAATCATTTCTTGGCCCTCAACGTTGATCAGGCAATTAGCTGGGAACGCCCCCCGCAAGACTACATCGACGAGGTTTATGACCGCGGCGGATTCGGAATCATTGCGCATCCCGACGAACGGGTTAAAAACAATTTCAAAGACATCTATCGTTGGGATGACTGGACGGTCGATGGCCCGCGCCATCGCGACAACCGCGTCGTCGGGTTGGAATTGTGGAATCTGATGAGCGATTGGGGTGAGCATCTCACCAACAGGAATAAATTTATACACTTCTTCGTTCCGCGCCTCGGATTGAGCGGCCCGACGCCTGCTACGCTCGCCTGGTGGGATCAGCTTAACGTGGCGGGGCGGCGTACATTCGGCGTGGGCGGCGTAGATGCGCATGCGTTTAAGAGTCGGGTTCCCTGGGGCGAAGTTGAAGTATTTTCCTATCGCTGGATGTTCAACACGCTGACCAACTATCTGCTGCTTGATCGTCCATTCAGCCACGATCCGGAGGAAGCCAGGCATCAGATGTACGCGGCGTTAACCGAGGGACGGCTCTATTTTGTAAATCGCATCGACGGCGAAGCCCCGGCGATCGTGTTTGAGGCGCGGCGGGGAGATGAACGCTGGGGTATCGGTGACAGCCCCGCGCTTGAGCATCGCCCGCTCACGATTGTCGCCGACGTGGGGTGCAATGCGTACCTTCGTCTGATTGCCGATGGACGCGTAGTGACCAGCGGGGTGCGGGCGATTCGCCAGACCATTGCACAACCCGGCGTGTATCGTCTCGAAGGTTATCAGGGCGGGCGCTCCTGGCTTTTCACCAACCCGATCTATGTGCGCGCGGCGGAGGGCTGAGCCTTTACCCGCGATGTAGGACTGGCAGTTCTTTGTTGTCTATCTTCAACTTCTATTTCTCGATGAGCTACTGGGCGAAGATGAGCAGCAGAATAGTTTCGTAGGGCGCCCGGCGCGCCGTCAGAAGCACAGGCAAGCGCGTTTCCGGATGCTGGAGATCATTGCTGCTGATCACCACAGCGCTGCGGAAAGGTTGGTCTCCATTGGGGCGCATCCAGTGAAAGCGAATCGGAATCTTGGCGAATGAGCCGGGCGCAACCTCGCCGCTGGTCGCACTGAGTTCGATCCAGGATTGCGCGTTGGGTTGCGGACGCCATTCCAGGCTGAGATTATCGCCAATCGGCGTGTCGTGTCCGCAGCCAAACGTCTGGGTGTCGGTGTTGCTGCCTTGCACGCCGACCGCAACACTGCCAGGCAGCGGCGTGATATCCTGATAGTTGAAGCGTATCCGACCGTCGTGCATCAGGACAACCTGGAATGTGTACGTCTGGCTGAGTTGTCCAAAGAGCGGCGTATCCTCGAACGTCAGAACAAACCCCTCGGCGTGGTGTTCGTAGCGGATGCTCCCGCCGTCCGCCGGATTGAGATCGACGCGGAAGGGGACGATTGCAGTCGCCGGCGTTTCCGGTATGGGGAGACAGCTATAGCTGAATGGTTGCTCGATGAGCGGCTTAAACGAGAGAAACCCGTTCGCGTCCACATAAATCTCGTCATACATTTCTCCATAGAAGGGAAAATCAAATCCCAGCGAGATCGCCGTCGACGCGCCGTCATCCGGAATCTTGACAGACGTGGCGCCGGTGGACGGCGCGATCCATGCGGAAGATGACCCGCTGCTCCAGACGCCGAATGGCTCAGATGGCACAGAAAGCGTATAGCTCAAGGTCTGAACGCCATCGTTCCGAAGTACGGCGACTGCATCGGTGATTTGACTATAATCTACTGTCTCGGTTATCGAAGCAGAGCTGATGCTCAAGCGTGGCATATCGGCAGTGAGCGAAAAAACAAACGTCGAGGTTATACCGGCGGTGACGGTCAACACCTGGCTCTGATCGACATACCCTATGGCGCTGGCCGTGATGGTGTACGGCTCAGTTTGCGCCGCGAGCGTCACGGAGAATGCGCCGGTTGCATCTGCTGCTACTGTCGGGCCGTCCTCCACCGACACGTCGGCATCCAGCGCCGCGCCGGTATCGCGATCATACACTGCTCCGACCACGCGGGCGTGGCTGGCGTCCACGGGAACGGTGAGCGTAACGGGAACGCTCAGCGGCGTCAGACTGAGATCATCGGTGTGGATCAACGCCGGAGCGGTGTAAACGCCGGGACCGGGCGTTGATCGAGCGTCGAGAGTTACCGTGATATTCTGCTCCGCACCGGCTGCAAGGGTGATTTCCGAAGCGGAAAGGGAGAGCCAGGGAACATCGACGCGCGCTTGTGCGACGGCGGCGTAGGTGTCGAGTCTCCCATGACCATAGATGTTGTTGGGCGATGTATCGGCTGAGCAGTCGGGATCATTAAAACGGCTATCGGTGCGTGGCGTGGCACTCTCGGTGAGAATGGCGTAGGTCGTATTGTAATCACCGATCAACGCGGGATTTGCCGACCAAAGTAGTGCAACGGCGGCGGCGATGTGGGGTGTCGCCATCGATGTGCCGCTCTTGGAACCATAGCTCAACCCGTCGTCGGCCAGAGTCGAGAGCACCCAACTACCGGGCGCGCTGATGTCCGGCTTGAGCCGCCCATCGGCGGCTGGTCCGCTGGCGCTGAACGACGCAATCTGATCGTTCGAGTCGGTAGCGCCGACGCCGACGACATCCGCGTAGTCGCCCGGCGACCCGACCAGTCCGCATGTGGAATTATTATTGTTGCCGGCTGCAAAGACCGGGAAGATGCCGGCTGCGCGCCAGGCGCCCGTATACCCAGCATACCAATCATCGTCGCCGACCGAGTCGCCCCAGGAATTGTTGATGACGTGCGGGCGCAAATCCGGGCGCGGGTTCTGACCGTCGCTATCGGTAGGCGCGAGCAGCCACTGTGCCGAATCGATCAGGTCAATGTCGCTACAGAGCGTCGCCTCACATCCCTTCGTTGCAATCCAATTTGCGCCGGGGGCGATCCCGACGGCCGGCTGTGCGGTCGTGCCGTCGCTTCGTGCGACCATCGTGCCCATCGTGTGCGTGCCGTGGTCGCCTGCATCGGTCGGGACGCTGTCGATGCCGCGCGGGTCGAACCAGTTGTATGTATGCACTATATCGCCGGGACCGCGATAGCCGCGATACTGGTTGCGCAGCGCCAGATGATCATACCGCACGCCGCTGTCGATATTTGCCACGGTGATGCCCTGCCCGTTGACGCCAAAGTCGTTCCAGACTCGATCCGCGCTGACTTTCTCGACGTTCCAGCAGATGCCGTCCGGTTCGCAATACGTTGTTGCGACGCTGATCATTGGGCGGGGGCTGAAGAGTGTAGCGGACACGCCGCCGTCGATGCTGGTGGTGTGATTGGCGCGCAGCAGCGCCACATCTGCACGGCCTGCGAGTGCCTGCACATCGTGCTGTGCGCCGCGCACCGCTATGGCGTTGACAATCCAGAACGGGCGATATTCCAGACCGCGTGCATCGAGCCAGATGCGCAGATCGCGCTGGCTGCGCTCGGCGTTGGCTTGGAGCGTCTGGTAGACAAACCAACCCCGCGCTCGCCAGTCGGTAATGTTGTAAGCGGCAGACAGATCGGCCTGATCGTTGAGGAAGACCAGAAACTCGGTCGCACCATCGGACGAAGCCTCGATATCACGCGCAATCTGGTTATCTATGCGGGTGGATTGAGCTGGCAACGGAACCTGGCGCAACGACTCTGGGATGGCCTTGCGCGCAACAACGGCGCTCGGTAGAGGCGGCAACGCTTCATATATATGCGCGGTACGCGCACTGCCGGTATCGTTGCGAATGCGCAGCGTCACCTGTGTAGAGTCGCCGAGCGACGCCGTTTCGTCGATTGCGCCTGGCGTGGCAGTGAATGTCTGCGCCGCGGGCGCTTGGGCGATCTCGGATGACCAGATGGCTGCTGCTGTTGCAGAAAACGACCTTGCGGGGAAAGAATCCAGGCTGGCCAGGCAGATCGTGATGAAGAGCAGTGAAATGAGCACCCGCACATTGATTGGCATAATAGTAAACTTGTCTTGTTGCGAGTGTCAACAAAATATGGCTGCCGACTGTGAATCTGGCATAGGGCAGCCAGACCGTTTGTCAGTGTACGTTTCAGATTACCAAACTGCGAGATCGGTGTCAATAGCCACTTATGTGGGGCGCTTGTTGAACCAATCCAGCAAACGCTCAAGCTCAGACAGCACCTGATCTAAGCCATCTGGAGGGGGCGGCGCTGGCAAATTCTGATGCAGCATCGCCGCTTGAACGGCGCGCGGGTCTTTTCCGGCCTGAGACAAAGCCTCCAACGTTTTGGTAATGCGGTTGATGCTGATATCAACCCCGTGGCGCGACAAGATCGCGCGATAATAATCGTAGTGCTCCACCAGATAGGTGGCGACGGTTTCAAAGGCATGGCGGGCAATGCTCAGTCGGCTGATGTAGCGCATAGTATTCTCGGCGAACATCACCGGGTCATCACTACTCGGCTCAATCAGAATAATATCCACATCGGGATGTCGCCGACGGATCTGTTTAAGGTGATAATGGAGACCGGCGTGAATAAACGTACGAAAGACCTGATTGCCGATACGCTGAATGCCTTCATCGCTGATGTTTTTGCCAAGTTGGCGGCTGCTGTTATCAAAAGGCACAAGCGGATTGATGCAGAGAATCAGCTGTGCACCGCGCTCGATCGCTACATCCAGGCTTGCAGTGCCGCGAATGCCGCCATCAATGTAATCGTGGCCATTAATACGCACCGGGCTATAGAAGAGCGGCATTGCTGCAGATGCGCATACTGCCTGTGAAATAGGGATAGCGTCAAGCGGAGGTTCGCCGAAGATAGCGCGCTGACCGCTGTCGAGGTCAGTCGCAATAATCGCCAGTTCGCGTTCAAGTTCACGAAAATCGTTGTGGTACCCGGAATTCGTCAACGTACTGCGCAGATACTGCTCCAGACCAGTGGTATCGTAAAAACCATTCGGCAGACCCATCGCCAGCTCTTCGAGAATGTCGAGAACCGAGGCATGGTGCCGTGCGCTGAAAATAAGCTGGAGCATTGAGGCAAGGGCTGATGGCAAGTTCACCCCGCGTTGGGCGACATTGGAAAAATTAAACGAGAACAAATGCCGGGGCTCAAGTTGTCGAATGCCAAATACATCACTACTCAGCACCGTCATAAGGGTGCGCGGCGTAATGCCGTTGACGAGGCAAGAAGAGATAAGGGCGCCGGCGCTGGTGCCGACATAGATATCCATATCGTTCACCGAGTCGCGCGTGAGTATATCCTCGATAGCGCACAGGGCGCCGATTTCATACACTGCTCCGGCTACGCCTCCGCCGGCGAGCACAAGTGCGGTTTTACTCCGTTGGGTCATAGCTTCATTGCTCACAAGATGCAAATCGTCTGATTACTGTTAGGTTTTCTGATCGAGCAACTGATCGACAATCTCCGACAGCGCATCTATCTGGCTGTGCAGCATCACAACATCATTGCGACTGGGAATTTCAATGCCGGTGAACTGTGCAGCATCAATGGGCATATCACTCAGATCTTGCCGCAGGAGCAACCGACGCAATCGCATTCCTTCATCAGCGCTAAAAGCGCCTTTGTCAATCAACCGATCGATCCGTCGTCCGATCTCATTCTCTATCAGATCTTGCCCGCCGAGAGACGCAAACAGCGCCTGACGCAAGCTTGCGAGCGCGTCGCCGCCCATCTGAATCAAGCTGGTGAGGACAGTCGTCGGCAGAACGCCGTTGCGTCCACGGCTTTGCAGGACAATCTGGGCCAGGATCACGGCGGTAATATCCTCGCCGGTCTCGTTGTCAACAACGCGTATCGCGGTATCTTCCTGAACCAGTCGCGCGATACCATCGAGGGTGATATACCGCTTGCAGTTCGTGTGATACAGTTTGCGGTTGGCGTACTTTTTGATGACCTGCATAATCTGCCGACCCTCGATAGAATTTAGTCCACGACAATGAGATGTGCGCTGCACAATGCGGAGAACTGGAAACACGCGCTACAACGGAGGTGGAAAGCGTTCGTAATAGTATGCGTCGGCATTATAACACAATGCATCAATATGTCGGCATATCAGCGCCTGTTTTGTCAAATTGCCGCGGGTGAGCGCTACAACGGGACGCTGTACGCACAGCGTCCCGTTGTAGCGCTCACCTCATTGGCGCCGAGTGGCGGAGAGACGACTATTCTTGATCGCTATCGCCGTTTTGGGGCGCTTCCTGGCCTTGAGTGCGGCGTAGCTCCTCTACACGCGCGGCGAGTTGAGCTATTTTGGCGCTCAAATCGTCAATGTCGCGTTTCGAAGGAATATTGAGTCGGTTCAGGAATAGCTCAAAGTTGTTCTCGATCTGCTCGCCCAGATTAGGGGTCTCGGGCGGCGCGTTCAGGCGCAAGCGCTCGATCATCTCGTTTAGCAGCTTTTCCCCGTCCTTTTGGGCTAGTTCGCCTCGTTCTACCAGACGGCTGATGAAATTCTCGACTTCGTCGCGACTCAGCGCTATCGCGCCAATTGCCGCAAGGAGCAACTTGCGCATCACTTCAACCACTTGTGTGCCATTGACGTTGGTTGTATGCTCTTCGATCTGCCGAACGTTGACCTCGACTTCCTCGGCCATAACAATCCTCCTCTAAGCATCATTCTATAGCTATAATGGTTGTCTTGACCAGCGCTCCATCATAGCACATTTTGATCCTGCTCAAGTGAGATTTGTGGTGTTTCGGCCATGACGCACCGTGTCATGCATTACTATAGCACGCTGCATGAAACGAGTCAAGTGCATACCATGCGCCGTGTATGCCAGACATAAAAATACAACCGCTATACTGGCTTGGGCGACAACCTTGACAGTGAAAGACTCAAGCCATACAATGGCTTTGCGTAAAACACCACCTGAAAAATGATTAGGATGGCGAACCCGTATGACTGTACACGTCTGCGGAGGGGTATAACGGTATGCAGTATAAGGATTACTATCAGATCCTCGGTCTTAGTCGGAATGCGAGCGATCAGGAGATTAAACAGGCTTACCGCAAACTCGCGCGCAAATATCACCCGGATATCAATCCGGGCGATAAAAAGGCTGAATCGCACTTTAAGGATGTCAATGAAGCGTATGAGGTGCTTTCCGATCAGGAAAAGCGCGCCAAGTACGACCAGTTTGGCGGCGATTGGCGACGCTATGAGCAGGCTGGCGGCATGGGCGGTTTTGATTTTGGCGGCGCCGATTTTTCCGATTTCTTCGCGTCGCTTTTTAGTGGGCGCGGCGTCGGTCAGCAGCGCGGGCGCGGAGGCTTTAATATCGCAGTCGATGGGCAAGATGTCGAACATAAGGTCTATGTCACGCTCGAAGAAGCATTCGCCGGAACTCAGCGCACGGTGAAGTTTTCCCATTCCAATGGCATGCCCAAAACGATCACGGTAAAAATACCGAGCGGCGTTGATGTCGGGACGCGCATTCGCGTAGCCGGCGAGGGTGGCGCGGGTATGAACGGCGGGAAACCCGGCGATTTGTATCTGGTCGTGAATGTATCACCCCATAGCCGTTTTGAGCGCAAAGGCGATGATCTCTGGGTTCGCCTTCCGGTTGATATGTATACGTTGTTGCTTGGGGGAGAGACGCGCGTGCCGACTATCGATGGTCGTACACTCACTCTATCGATCCCGGCGCATACGGCGAACGGCAAGCAGTTTCGTCTGGCTGGCCAGGGTATGCGCCGTATGCGCTCAGAGGATCGCGGCGCTCTCTATGTTGCCGTCGAGGCTGAGTTGCCCGCTCGGCTGTCATCGCGCGAACGTGAGTTGTTTGAGGAATTGCGCCGGATATATGAAAGTCAGGCCGCATGAGCGGACGACGCTATACAATCCAGATAGTTGCTCAGGAAGTCGGGTTGCACGAGCAGAGTTTGCGTATGTATGAGCGACGCGGTTTGATTCGACCGGAGCGCAGCAAGGGCAACATTCGCCTTTTCAGTGATGAAGACATTGAGCAGATTCGATTCATCCGACGGCTGGTCGATGACCTAGGAGTAAATCTAGCGGGTGTGGAAGTGATTATGCATATGCGTAGTCAACTGATCGAGACGCAAACAATGCTAAAGTATGCTACGGACGAATTGGAGCGCACCCGCGACGGCGTTGATCAATCAGACGACTGACTGCCGGCGAACCGGCAGCCAGTCGTTGTTAATGCGACGCAGTATGTGTTAGACGCGCTCTTCCAGTCGCGAGAACTCGATCAGTTTAGGCTGCGCCAGACGTTCGTAATCGCTATAGCGCATACGAATGACATGGTTGTGCGTCCCCGCGTTGAAAGTAACTTCTTCCTCTTCGGCGAGCGTTGCGCTGATGTAGACCGGCATATCATAAAGGCTGCCGAAGGGCGGCATCGAGCCCACTTCACAATCAGAGCAAAGCTCGCCGATTTCTCCTTCGGTGGCTAGATCTATCTGCGTTGCGCCCAGCGCCTTGCGCAACTGATCGAAGTCGATGCTGTGATGTGCGGGCAATACGGCCATCACGTAATCTCCATCAACCCAGAGAATGACCGTCTTGGCAAATTCACGCCCTGGCGTATGCGTATCCGCCGCCGTTTCCTGCGCAGTGTAGTCCCGGCGATGATGAATCTTGTCGTAGCGAATATTGTTGTTGTCGAGAAGCGAGATAAGCCGTTGTGGTAATTTTGACATGGGAGATCCCTCCTGACATTTAGTGTATTGGGCGACCGGTAACATTCGCAATCAGATTCTGCTTGAAGTCCCAGAGCTGTTGCGTAAGCGATACATGATAAATGTGGGGATTCGTCAACCGTTTGACGCCCGTATCCAATTTCTCCATATCAGCTAATCGGCGCTGGCGCATATCATGGATCGAAGGCGACTCGGTCACCAGTGTTCCATCACGCATAACGTCAACCAGTAATGGCTCAATGTCGGTGATCGCCTGTTGCGAGAGTACACGGAATCGGGTATTATCGGATGGATGGCGCAGCATAATCGCCTCCATCTGGCGCGGATCTTCGTCATCGAGGCTTAGGAGATCGGCAGTGGCGTTGCCGCGTTGATCGTATATCCGCCAGACTTGCTTGTGTCCGGGAGTGGGCGTTTTCTCCGCCGATTCTGCAATTTTGATCGCGGGCGCCCATACTCCCTGGTGATGCGTGGCGACGAGTTTGTAGACCCCGCCGAGTGATGAAGCTCCTTGCGAGGTAATCAGGCGTGTGCCGACGCCAAAGGTCAGCCGCTTGATAAGATGATCGGGTTCCACGCCATAGCGCACAGCCTCTTCCCGAATCTGGGTGATGATTTGCCAGATGACCAGTTCATCCAGATCGCTGGAAAGCACGATGGCGGTATCCGGAAAGCCCGCCTGATTCAGCAAACGCGCGGACTGGATGCTGAGATACGCCAGGTCGCCGGAGTCGAGCCGAATGCCCATTGGTTTGTGGCCTCGCCGCCGGAGTTCCTCAAATACTTTGATCGCGTTGGGCACGCCGCTTTCCAATGTGTTTACGGTATCAACCAGCAAGAGACAGTCGTCGGGATAGAGGTCGGCGTACGCGCGGAACGCATCGAGTTCACTGCCGCCGATGGCCATAAAGATTTGCACCATGCTATGGGCATGTGTGCCTTTTGGCGGCATCCCCAGAATGTGTGACACACCCACATTCGAACTGAAATCGGCCCCGCCGATAAGCGCGGCGCGAGTAGCGGCAATGGTTCCGGTTCCTGAGCCGCGACGCGTTCCAAACTCGAGCACAGGTCGTCCGTAGGCGCTTTCGTGAATGCGGGCCGCTTTGGTGGCAATCAATGTCTGGAAGTTAAGCGTGTTGAGCAATGGCGTTTCCAGAATCTGCGTGATTGCCAGAGAACCTTGAACCACCGTAAGCGGAACATGGGGATGCACGACCCGACCTTCAGGGATAGCGCGGATCGTGATGCTGTCAAAGGTTGCCCGGCGGCGTAGCCAGTCGAGAAAGCCTTCGTCGAAGACTCGGTTGCCGGTTCGCCCGGTCTGGCTGCGCAAGTACGCCAGATCTTCGTCGCGGATATGGGTTTGCTGCATCCATGCGAGCAGCCATTCCATACCGGCGTTGATACAATAGCCGGCCTGATGTCCGCCATAGTCGGGGTATGATCGAAAGAAATGATCGAATAAGACGCGCTGCTCGTGCAGACCCTGGTGATAGTAGAGCTGCGCCATCGTAAGCTGATACTGGTCGGTAAATAAAAAACCTTGAGCGGTTTGTTGATCGTGCGATCGCATCATAAACTCCGCTTTTCGGACTACATCTATGCTGGAATAGTTGGATTCTTGAATAAGCCACCGTGTGTTGCATTGGGTGCGTGAACGCACACAACTGCATCGTTAGCGCTCTAAATGCTACGGCGGCTACGTGGTTGCGGCAACTTCATTGTCCGGCGCTATGCGCCTGAGATGTAAACAGGCGGGAGCGGTGCGAAGATGTCAAAATGGCGTAAGATGGAGCGCGTACTGTTGAACGGCCTGATGCAGCAAGTCACGCACTTCCGCGTCGGTAGTGGGCGAGAAATCGACGTATCCCTGACTGACGGCGTGGAAGTCGCGCGGGATTGCGAGGCAGACCACTCCATCGGCAAACGAGCGAATGTTGACACAGCCAGACGCCGAGGCGACGGGAACGACGACAATGATGCTGACCGGACGTTGTTGCCGCACAGCTTCAATGGCGACGCGCATTGTGGCCCCGGTTGCCAGCCCGTCATCTACCAGCATCACGGTGCGACCGCGCACGTCGGGGGCGGGGCGATTACCGCGGTAGAGCTGTTCACGCTGTTCAAGAACCTGCTGTTCATGTGCTATGACGGAGTCGATTGCATCTCTCGAGATGAGCAACTCTTCAATGAGATCATCATTCAGCACAAGCACATCGTTGGACGCAATCGCCCCTATCGCTAATTCCTCGTAGCCGGGTACGCCGAGCTTGCGCACAACCAGGACATCAAGAGGAAGATTCAGCGCCTGCGCGATTTCGAAGCCGACCGGAACTCCGCCCCGCGGCAACGCAAGAATGATGACATCTGGACGATCGGCGTAGGCAGAGAGTTGGGTGGCTAGCAATCGGCCAGCTTCAGCACGATTATGAAAACGCATTATAACACCTCATTATCATGAACAATGGATCGCGGCTGGTTTCATCGCCGCCACACCACTGCCGGAGGCAGTGGTGTGGCGGGATGGCCGCGCATTTTTGCAGGCGGCGGTCACCGTGTACGACGGCGGATCTGGCCAACCGACGAACAGCGCTATGGTTGCTTTGACGGATCAGTTGACGGCGACGTGATCGGTCGTATCCTCATAATCGTGCTCCTCTTGCCCTTTGTGTTCAGGTGAGCGTACGAGCATTACCGGGATCGAGAGACGACGCGAAACTCGTTCGGCAACGCTACGGAGGAAGACCGACCGAAAGACGCTGTAATGGTGTGACGCCATAACAACCAGATCGATATGCTCTTGCTCGACGACGCGCGTAATTTCCGTTACCGGGTCATCACCAGCCCAGACGATCAGCTTGACGGTATACCCTTCGGCGCGCAGATGCTCGATCGATGGGGCTAACTCATCCTCGACGGCAGCACGAATGTTTTCCCACATCTG
>JANQID010000035.1 GCA_028282325.1 Chloroflexaceae bacterium
GCACAGCGAAGAATCTCGGATTCCCAGGCCATCGAGACCCTTCCCCTTCGCTTCGCTCAGGGTCAGGGTGACATGCAGCATACGCATCATCGTTTGGTAGCGAACAGCGTGAAATCACCGTTGCGACGCGGGAACGTAACTCCCCCGCTCCGGCGTCCAGGCCTTGTTTATTCTCTCGCTCAGAATGCGAAGATTCGCTCGGCGTTGAGCCATACCGAAGATGTCAGGTCGAGCAAGGACATATCGCGCAATGCGGCGATGCGCTCGGCGATCAGGCGAACCCGCGCCGGTTCATTACGTTTGCCGCGCATAGGATGCGGGCTGAGGTATGGGCAGTCGGTTTCGGTCAGTATCCGGTCAAGCGGCACACGGCGCACAACGTTGTGGAGCGCCTGCGCTTTTGGGAACGTGACCGGCCCGGAGAACGAGAGCATAAAGCCGATCTCCAGACAAGCTTCGGCATACGCCCAATCCCCGGAAAACGAATGCATAATGCCCGGCTGCCCCTGCGCCGCATCGCGCAGCACGCGAATCGTGTCGGACTGAGCATCGCGACTATGGATGACCGCGGGCAGACGCAACTCGCGGGCCAGCACCAATTGCGCGCGAAAGAACTGCTCCTGGCGATCCGGCGGCGCTTCGTTCCAATAGTAATCGAAGCCGATCTCACCGATTGCAACGACCTTTGGATGTTGCGCCAACGCCCGCACCTGATCCAGCCAATCGGGCGGCGCGGCGGCGATGTAGTTGGGCTGGACGCCGACAACTGCGAAGATCTGGCCATAGCGCTCGGCCAGCGCAATCGCTGCGCGACTGGAAGGCAGATCGTAGCCAATCTCGACAATACACCGGACGCCCGCCTCGGCGGCGCAGCTTAGCACATCAACACGATCATCATCAAACTGCGACGCGTGTACGTGGGTGTGCGTATCAATCAATGCGTGCTCGGCTGGCATAGGGGCATTGTAGCATACTCTGTTGCAACTGCCACAGAGTAATTGCGGCTCAACCTGAGACAGCGCGCGAAACCGGCAGAGAAATCGGTTCTGCTTGTGGTCTGACGTAAGAGCGCCGAAACCGTCGCCAACATGCGGAACCAGGGCATTGCCCTATCCGTGAAGGGCGGTAAAATATACTATGTACTGGCAAGAATCCACACAATATGGCATCTGTCGCGACAGCGCTGCTCGCGACAACGACTGAAATGAGGAGCATTATGGGCCGTCGTGGAAGAAAGCCCGAATTCGCAATCATCGGCCTGGGGCGTTTTGGCACAAGCCTCGCGCTTACCCTGATGGATCGCGGATTCCACATTCTCGGCATCGATCGTAGTCCAGAGATTGTCCAGCGTCTGGCCGATCGCATCACGCAGGTCGTGGCGCTTGACGCCACCGACGAGGAGGCGCTGCGGGCAGTCGATATCGCCTCATTCGACACGGTAGTCGTCGCGATCGGCACCAACTTTGAATGCAACCTGATGACGACCGTCGCCCTCAAGATTCTGGGGGTTCGGCACATCATTTGCAAAGCGATGACCCAACGTCAACGCACGATCTTGCTGCGCGTCGGTGCGAATCAGGTGGTGTTGCCCGAACACGAAGCTGGCCAACGCCTGGCGCGAACGTTGGCCGAGCCCGGCGTGCTCGACCATCTGGAGTTGGGACCAAACTATAGTTTAATCGAGTTGAGCGTTCCGGAAGCGCTAGTCGGCAAAACGCTCATCGAGGCGAACTTGCGCCGTCGATTCAGCCTCAACATCCTGGCTATCAAACGCGGCCCTAGTCTGATCGTCTCGCCGCCGCCGGACCACACGTTTTCCAAAGATGATCTGATGGTTGTGATTGGCACTAACGGCAACATTCGCCGATTCTGCGAGACGGCATG
Organism: Chloroflexaceae bacterium; assembly: GCA_028282325.1. Taxonomy (GTDB): domain Bacteria; phylum Chloroflexota; class Chloroflexia; order Chloroflexales; family Chloroflexaceae; genus JANQID01. Next base: position 1,885 of record JANQID010000035.1, read on the forward strand.
AACCTCAAGTGGATAATCCCCAATAAGCAACTGCGCGCTTTTGTGCGCTTGCAGCGATTGCGTTGGCGTCAGCGACGCCGGCCTATGCCCACCGCCGTTCGCCTGGTGTCAGGGCTAGGCGGACTGATCGTACTCGGCACATTCCTGTTGATGCTGCCATTCGTCGGCGCTGAACGTCCTTTGCATTTCAACGAAGCTATGTTCACCGCCGCGTCCGCCTTGAGCGTCACCGGCCTGTCGATTATTACCCCGGTTCACGATCTGTCACTCATTGGCCAGATTATTCTCCTGCTCCTGATCCAGGTCGGCGGGGTCGGCTTTATGGTCGGAGCGGTGCTCATCTTCCGGGTGCTTGGACGACGGATCACGCTTGTCGATCGGCTGACCCTGACCGACTCGCTCGGCCTACTCGTTCCCGGCGCGATCTTGAACCTGACCCGCCGGGTGTTGATTACCGTGTTTCTGATCGAGAGCGTCGGTGCGATCCTGCTCTGGTTCAACTGGCACGAAGAACTGGGCGATCGCCGGGCCGCATTCTACGCCATCTTTCACGCAGTTTCGGCATTCTGCAACGCCGGCTTCGATCTCTTCAACGGCTTGCCAGAATATCCCGAAGGCCTGCCCCGCGATACGTGGACCCTGACGGTCATGGGAGTGCTGATTTTTCTCGGCGGGCTGGGCATTCCCGTGCTCGCCGATCTGATCACCTGGCCGCGCGGACATCGGTTCACCCTGCACACGCGTATCACCCTGGTCGTGGTGATCGCGCTGATCATCGCCGGGGGCGTGGGCGTGTTCTTCGCCGAACGACGCATCGATGGCGTGCTGGCCAGCGAGCCCTGGTGGCGGCAACTACTGATGTCGATGTTTCAATCGGTCTCGGCGCGCACCGCCGGGTTCGCCGGGGTCGCAAACTTTGAACTTCTCTCGCCCGCCAGCCAGCTTTTGCTCATCGTGCTGATGTTTATCGGCTGCGCACCGGCCTCAATGGGCGGCGGCATTACCACCGGCACCTTAGCCACGCTGATGCTGGCGCTGTGGGGCTACGCACGCGGGCTGCCAACCGCCCAGATCGGCAAACGCAGCCTGGCCGTCGGCACGATGCGCAAAGCCGCCGCCGTGCTGACCATTTCGCTGTTCGTGGTGTTGCTGGCCTCCTGGCTGATTCTGATGACCCACGACGCACCGCTGAATGTCGTGGTGTTTGAGGTTGTCTCGGCGTTTGCAACCTGCGGGCTGAGTCTGCAATTTACCGATGAGCTGAATCTCTTCGGGCAGTTGATTATCGCGTTGATGATGTTCTGGGGACGCCTGGGGGCCTTGACAATCGTGGTGGCAATCGCGCAACAGCGCCGATCGCAGCCGTTCGCCTATCCCGAAGAGCAAATTCTGATCGGATAAGGCAGCAGTGCACCATCGCTGCCGAGGCATTAGTCGTTCCATTCACATCGCTATGCTACAATACAGCACAAACCGCACAGCAACGTGTTTCAATAGAAAGAAAGGCAATCAGTGTGAGCGACAGCACCTACGATATTGTCATTATCGGGTCCGGACCGGGCGGCTATGTCGCGGCTATTCGCGCCGGGCAAATCGGTTTGCGGACCGCTATCGTTGAATTCAGCGCACTGGGCGGGGTCTGCCTGAATGTCGGCTGCATCCCGACCAAGGCCCTGCTGCACAGCGCCGATTTGCTCGAAGAGGTCAAGGGCGGCAAACGCTTCGGCGTGCTCACGTCCGATGTCTCGTTCGACCTGGGCACCGCGATGAAACACAAAGCCACGGTGATCAAGCAGAGCGTCGAGGGCGTGGCTTTCCTGATGAAGAAAAACAAGGTCGATGTATATAACGGTCGCGGCGATATTGCCGGTCGCGGCGCGGTGCGCGTTCAGCTCAACGAGGGCGGTGAACAAACCCTTCAGACTCGGCACATCATTGTGGCGACCGGCGGACGCCCACGCGATCTGCCGGGCATCGCGTTCGACCGCGAGCGCATTCTCTCCTCGACCGATATGCTCAACCTGTCCGAAACGCCCACAAGCCTGCTCGTCGTCGGCGCGGGCGCGATCGGCATCGAGTTTGCCTCGATGTTTCACGCATTCGGCGCTGAAGTTACGGTGATCGAGGCGCTGCCGCGTATCGTGCCCAATGAGGATGAAGAAGTCAGCGCCGAGCTGGCAAAGGCATTCCAGCGCCGCGGCATCAAGACAATGGCCGGGGCGACCCTGAAGAGCGCCGTGCACAGCGAAACCGGGGTGACGGTAGAGGTCGCCGACAGCAGCGGCAAAACGCACCAGCTCGAATTCGAGCGTATGCTGTTGGGTATCGGCATTCAGCCCAACACCCTGGGCATCGGCTTGGAAGAAGCCGGCGTCAAACTGAATCCGCGCGGTTTTGTGGAAGTTGACAGTATGATGCGCACCGCCGCCGAGGGCGTTTACGCAATCGGCGACTGCTGCACAACCACGCCGTGGCTGGCGCACAAAGCCTCCGCCGAGGGTATTCTCGCGGTCGAGCACATCGCTGGCCACAATGTGCAGCCGATCGACTACGGGCGCATTGCGGCCTGCACCTACTGCACCCCGGAGATTGCCAGCGTCGGCCTGACCGAAGCCCAGGCGAAAGAGCAGGGCTATAACGTGAAGGTGGGCAAATTTCCCTTCTCGGCGAACGGCAAAGCACGCGTGTTGGGGCAAAGCCGCGTCGGCTTCATCAAAATCATCGCCGACACACAATACGATGAAATCCTGGGCGTCCATATGATCGGCCCGCACGTAACCGAGATGATCAGCGAGGGCGGCCTGGCCCTGAGCCACGAGGCGACGGGCGAGAGCATGCTCCAGACGATCCACGCCCACCCGACGCTCTACGAAGCGATCGGCGAAGCGGCCCACGCCCTGGTGCATGGCGCGGCGATCCACATCTAGCGTCAAGGCAAACGAATTGTCAGGCGGGGTAAGCTCAGCGCGGGCAGCCGCCGCTCGCCCCGCCTGGCAGGCCTCGATCCCGATTTCTTGGACAAGCTTATGTAAAGAAGGCAACAACGCCTCTGCTATGCGGCAAGGGGAATGCAGGCGCGGATATTACCGGAGCGTTCAATCCGACTAGCAATTCTGCCCGCGACAACACATTACACCATTTTGTTCTCGCCGGCGCTAGCATCTGCAGCACCAGAGCCCGTCGCGTGGGATCGGGCGGCGATGCTGAAGCGTATGACAGATGACGAGGATTTTGCCCGAACAATCATCGAGATTTTCCTGCTCGACTTCCCGAAACAGATCGAGAAGCTCGAGCAAATGCTGGAAAACGGTAATCTTCAAGCCATTGAGTGCCAGGCTCACACGATAAAGGGCGAGGCGGCTAATATGAGCGGCGAGGCGCTGCGTGAAGCGGCCTCTACGATGGAGAAGGCGAGCAAGGCGGGCGATATCGAAGCTGTCAGACTATGTATGCACGATCTCGTGGCGCGCTTCGAGCGTTTGAAGAACGAGATGAACGCCTACCTGGACGGTCAGGGCATTTGACTGCAAAGCGCTATGTGTCGCATATGTATCGAAGATATGGTTACAGCCTCAACTTGACGTTTCAGAAAATCGGTGCTAATCTGAAGCATCATTTACACGTAAACAGGTGAAAGACAATGCTATGAGCTATGCGATTGCGCGACAGCGAAACAACAATCTCGACGCTAACAAGCTTTACAACGAGGATCGCGCAATTCATGAATGGTATCGCTTTGTTTTGTCATTTCCGCCGCACCTCGTTCGCCAATATCTCGAACGTTTCGCCGCAACCCCTGGGAAACGCGTTCTCGATCCTTTTTGCGGCACTGGAACAACAGTCGTCGAGTGCAAAAAATTAGGCATTGAGGGCGTTGGCATTGAAGGCAATCCAATAGCGCACTTCGCTAGCGGCGTAAAAACTGACTGGTCAATTAACCCCGATGCTCTTGTGATCGAGGCGCAGCGCCTTGCCGAAATCGTACGCGAACAACTACTGGCTATTGGCATCCAAGATGAAATGCCTTTAATCCAAATGCCTGCTGACCATACGGCGCTTCGCTCTTTACCGCCTGAACAAGCCAATCTCTTACTAACGAACTCAATCAGTCCTCTTCCGCTGCATAAGGCGCTTGTGCTTCGTGACGCCATTTATGAACAAGCCAGCGCCAGGCATGCAAACCACTTACTGCTTGCGCTGGTGAAAGCGCTGGTAATCAGCGCCAGTAATTTACATTTCGGTCCAGAGGTTGGCGTGGGCGCAATCAAGAATGATGCAGTAGTCATCGCTCCCTGGCTTGCCAATGTTCAAGCAATGGCGCAAGATATTGCTATGCTTCATGATGAATGCCCGGCGCCGTCAAACATTCATCTAGGAGATGCGCGAAATATCGCGGCAATGCTTCCACAACAATCGATTGATATTGTTATTACTTCGCCTCCATATCCTAATGAGAAAGATTACACACGTACCACTCGGTTAGAGTCAGTGTTTCTCAGTTTTGTGCAGAATAAGGCCGACCTTCGCGCTATGAAGAAAGGGCTTGTACGTTCCAACACACGCGGCGTATACAAAGAAGATAATGATCACGAATCGGTTGAGAATCTTCCAAGCATTCAGACGTTAGCTGATAGCATTGAGCAACGTCGCGTTGAACTAGGCAAGACATCCGGTTTTGAGCGACTTTATGCGCGAGTTACGCGCCTGTATTTTGGAGGCATGGCCCGCCATCTGTCAGAACTACGAAGCCGCCTCGCTCCAGGCGCTCAACTTGCTTACGTCGTAGGAGATCAAGCATCTTATTTCAGAGTGATGATCCGCACGGGCGAGATATTCTGTGAAATTGCTGAACACTTAGGCTATAATGTCGTCGGAGTGGATCTCTTCCGTACCCGGCTTGCAACCGCCACGCGAGAACAGATGCGCGAGGAGGTGGTCATATTGCAGTGGCAGGGTTAGAAGCATATGAGCTATGAGCAGAAGCGAGAAAACTGCCATTATCGAAGCATATGGGAAACCGGCTAACTCCCCAGTCTTGTTATCACTCCTCTTGTCCCATCTTAACCTCCCCCCCGCCTGTAGCAATGCCTTCCCTCCGAGTAGCGAATTCTCACTACTGTCTGCGCAGCTTCGGGTGTATGCTTGAGGCGAATCGGGCACAAATGCGAGGCGTCATTCTATTGCGGCCCAGGGTCGTTGCTCGCTTGTTGTGTGCTCGCGACTGACGCAACCCAACCTTTATGATCCAGGGAGATAGACGTAATGAGCAAAACCGAAACCGCACAAGAGCAGCCGAAATGCGCCGATTGCCCGTTGCGCAAAAAGGCCGAAGCCAAGCCGAAGTCGCTGATCGGTTGGTTCTGGCGCTGGCATACCACCTGGTGCCCAGGCTGGAAAGCCTATCAAAGGCATCTGGCCGAGCAGGGAAATTAACGACTCATACACACTAATCGCTGGTGAAAACGCCGCCGCCTATGCTATGGGCGGCGGCGTGTATGTTATCCGATTGATGCTGCTTCACCACGTCTATTACTCTGGCTCGATCGGGCGCAAATCCGCGTCGAGCAGCCTGGACAGCAAGCTCTGGCCGTTTTCGGCGACACGCAACTCGCCATAGCGTGCCTGCTCATACGCCTCGGCCTGACCTTCCTGGAAGAAGAACGACTCGGCCCCCAGGAGAATCTGACCGTTCCGGGTATGATAGCGCAGCACAACTTCATTCGCAGCGAGCGGCTGGGAGTCGTCGTGAAAGCGCTGAAAATGGCCGATGTTCCGCTCATCCAGCGCAATGACTAACGCGCCGCTATCAGGCGGATCGGCGAGCGTATGCGCGGCGTCGCGCGCCGCCCGATAGCGCAACGCCATATAGTCGCCCTGGATCAGCGAACGCGGATCGACCGGCGTCAGTTCGAGAATCACCGGACGGCCCTGCATCACAAGTCGCTCGTGCTGAACAACCAGCAGATTGACCCATCCCAGCGTCAGAATAACCACCGCCCACACAATGATCACACGCACATTCATGCTTGCACCTCCTCTCTATGCAACCAGCGCGTCAGGCCCCAGCGGGCGCCGAGAAAGATCACGCCCGTGCCCAGCAAGATGTACGATTTGACCAGCAACGAGAACTCTAGATTGTAGTAGAAACCGATCAGGAACACGGCTAGAAATCCGACGGCCAGGCCCATCAGGAGCCAGTTGCTGCGCCGAAAGCCTAGCAGCGTCGCCATCGTCGCGGCGACGATACCGGGCGTCTGGATGGCAGGAACGAGCAGCAGCGCCGTTACAGCAAACAGCCCGAGCGCCGGGAGCGTGCGCACATCCACGCCGTGATCGCGCAGCACCACATACTCCAGCGCCAACAGCGCGAGCAACAGACCCGCAGCAGAGATCCACCAGAGCGTGATGAAGTCGTTTTCGATGAACGAGAGACAGAGCAACCCAAACATCGCCAGCGGCAAGGCATAGCCGATCGGGCGCGTGAAATCCTCTAGTTTCGTTGTCGCCAGCCAGGTCTCGCGCTCCCAGATCAACAGCGTTCCAACTGCCAGCCCGATCACCAGCAGATGCACGCCTTCCTGCAGATCCTGTTCACCGAGCAGCAGCATCGTCGCACCGACAAGCACCACTGTCGAGATGAAACGATGCAAGCGTTCGGGATAGGCTGGGATCAGCGCAACCTCCAGCGCGATAAGAGCCAGCGCAGCGTTAGTGAGATTGGATCCGCTCGATGTCCAGATGATCACGCCCATAAATGTTAGGGCTTGCCCGGTCAGGCTGATAGCCAACGCCAATTGTTCGAAGAACACGCCCTTCCAGAGCAGCCAGCGGATGCCAACCGCCCCGACGCAGAACGTCAGGCCGACAACCAGGGCCGAAGGATTGCCATCGGCGAAACTGATGCCGAAAATGTTCATCCCAAAGAGAAAAGCCAGCAGTAGAATCGCGGCGAACCACGCGCTGAGGCCAACAAAAACGCGGATAAACCAGGGAGTTGTAGTCTCGGACTGCGCAGCTTGCAGCGTCGCGACCATCGCCGCCTGGCGTTCGGCGGAGATGCGCCCCTCGTCGATAAGTTGCGCAAACACCTGTCGCCACGTCATGGCTGCACCTCCTCCCACGAGCGAGCGACTCGGCGCAGCAGCGTTAACGCAACACCAGCCTGCAATACCACCAGAGCGCTCAACACGATGAATCCGCCTGCATCGCCGTCAAGCAATTCGCCAACGGTTGCCGTCACAATGACGACGATGCTGAACGCGCCGACGGTCAGGATCAGCAGATCACGGAGCCAGCGCGCGTAAATCGCGATCATTACAGCCACGACGACGACAAACAGCCACGGGGCCAGGGCGAGCGACCATGAGTCGCGCCCGTCCGAATCGAAGATAAATTCTAGCGTCGGGATGGTCAGAAAGATGAACACCGCCAGCGCTATCAATTGTGCGAACCAGCGTCCGCGCAGCCAGGCCACGCCGCGCCGCCGGGCCCATTCCCATACACCAAGCGCCGCCGCGTTCATACCGACGAGCAACTCGAACAATGCAGCCTCTCCCAGAACCACGCGCTGCTCCCAAAACAATATCAGCGTTATGTTCGCCAACGCCAGCAGCAACAGCCAGAGCGGCTGGAAGGCGCCGACCGCCGCCCAACCGACGATCAGGATGATCCAGGTCAGAAACAGTTGATACGAATCGGCGCCGGTCTGATAGGTCTGGCCAAACACCGCCAGCAGCGCACCCGTCAAGATCGACGCCGCCATCAGGGAAATCTTGCCGACTAGCGTGTCCAGCCCTTTGAACAGCGCCAGCCCAACAGCGGTCAGGATCGCGACCTCGGCCAATCCTAACTTGACAAAGCGATGTAGATCATCCCAATTGAAAGCGAAGAAGAAGATTACGCCGCTTAGCGTAAACGCGGCGCCGAGCGCCAGCAATACAACGTTGGCAAATCGCCTCCAGGCCGCACGATCGGGAAGTTGGCCCGTCAAGACGAACGCACGATCAAGGGCGGCGGCGTCGAGATACCCATACCGCGCCAACCTGCGCAACTGCTCAGGCGTGGCCGGCTGGTCAAGCATATCAGCATTCATAGCCTGCCTCCTGCAACTCAACCACATCTACGCCGTTACCAAACGAGCAAGCCATACCACACCTCGGGAGGCGGGACTCTGGCCCACATGCGCGCAGGACATGCGCTCCCGGCGAGTATGCGGCATATTCGATAGTTTGATAGTAATGCGGAATTCTACGTGTCTACTTGTAGTATAGCGCTGCGGAAAAGCGCTGTCAGCCCCTGTAGGGTGAATGCGCGGGAGAATTTAAGCGGGAGCGCAGAGGTCGTGCTCCCGCTTACAAGGCATACCAGGTTGATCGACTAGAATGCAGGTTCCGGCTGCGGATCGAGGACCGGCAGGGTGGATGGATTGTCACCGGGGCCGAGGGTAAGATTGTCGGTATTCGAGTCGACCACGCGCGGCGCGGGATCGGGATCCGGCGGAGCTGCTGTGACATTCGGCGAGCCTGCTTCCACAAGCACATCGGTGATCACCAGGCGATTGCTATTCGTGCCCTTGGCCGTAAACTTGTGATAACCGGTTGGAATTCGCTCGTCCAGGTAGACCACAGCGAAGAACTCACCGAACTCGTTGGCGAACTGCGATGGGATCGCGCGCACGCTGCCATCGGCCAGCGTCATCCAGATGTCAACACGTTCGTACGGATCAAAACGTTTGCCCTGAATCTCAAATGTTGTACGCTGATCGCCGCTGGCCGGATAGGGGCTGGCCACACGCATCTGCGCCCAACCCTCTGGGGTCGACGGTCGCGCGCCCAGATTGAAGTAGCCAATGACCTGATACTGGCTGCTGGTTCCCAACGCGGTGAAGGCGTAGCGACCCACCGGGTACGCCTCCAGGAACTTGAAGGTCGATTCGAAGCTGCCGATGTCGCTGGTCTGTTGCTGCGGATAGTCGATCACCGTGCCATCCGGCGCGGTAATCCACACCGACACAACTTCCTGAGCACGGAAGCCGCGCCCGAAGATGTTTACCAGCGCGCCATGCAGACCGCTCGGATCGCCGGTGGTATTGTCTTGAATCACCAGCGTCGTCGGGCCGGCATTCGGCTCAGGGCCGACACGCGGCGAGACCACAAAACTCGCCGCAGCCTCACGATTGCTCCATGCCCCATGCGCCGTAAAAGTATAGCACCCGTATGGCCACTTGTTCGATGTATTGAACGTAAAGTAGTAGTCGCCGCCTCGACTGGCATTAAACACCCACGGGAAATTGGCCGGCATATCGATCACGCCATCAAGGCCCTGGGGCGTATTCACCACGCCACTATCGGTCACGTAGGGGCTGAACACCCGACCATCAGGGAAGGTAAACGAGATATAGACAGGCTCGCTATCCCAGAACCCCTGCAACTCGGTACCAAACGTGCTATCTTGATAGCCCGCCGCCGTGCCGCCGCCAGTGCGGTCACACACAGCCGTCGTGGGACCAAAGACGTAGAAACGAGCTCCCGCCGCAGAAGAAACATACGCGAAGGCTCCGATAATCAATGCCAGAACCAACGCAAATGCGACGGCCATTAATTGAATTGGACGTGATTGAACCATTTTCGTACTCCTGTTTACATACCAAGCTGTTGAGACGTTCTTATGTCGCAGACGATACTCACAGCGTCAGATTCTTGCACTGCGCTATCACCTCCTTATGTGATTTTCAAGGGACGACAAAGCCCGGCGCCTCCAGTCTGAGAGCCGTTCGTCCAGATCTGTAATAAGTTGCTATTGCGGCTAGATTGCGAAATGTTGTACAGTTATGGTACTCAGGAGAACCAAAAACGAACAAGATACGTATATTACGACAGAGTGACAGTAGAGATTGAAGGAGGGTTTAATCGATGGCAACGACGGCGCGAAAACCACAATACACCCTGCTGTACGACGGCAAGTGCAACATTTGCACCAGCCAATCCCGACTGGCCGCCAGCTATGATGATGGCGGGCGGCTGGAATTGCTCGACATCAATAGTGAGGAAGCGCAGCAACGTTTCCCGCAAATCACACCGGAAGCCGCCCAACGCGAATTACATCTGGCAGCGCCCGACGGCGCGCTCTATCGAGGCGTGGAAGCTGTACGCGAGGCGCTGCTGCTACTGCCCACCTTGCGCGCCTTCGGCGAGGTTCTGCGCCTGCCCGGCGCAGTCGATCTGGCTCGCCCAATATACGAGTGGGTCTCGCGCAATCGCTACTGGCTGGGCGGGCGCAACGACGCAGCGTGCGAGAATGGCACATGCTACAGAAGTCCCGGTCAAAGCAGCGCATGACAACATAGGGATGTAACATATTTCATCTCCAACGTCTGATTGATTCAATCACACGTTCAAAGATCAGTCTCACATTCTTGACAAGCCCATGTAACAAGTTTAGACTTAAACTATACCGAGTGATTCAAGAGGCACTATCTCTATGAGCGCAACTCGCCATCCGGCGCTTCTTTCGTGGCTGCACCTCGTGCGCATCTACCACAAGATGCATCGACAAGAGCAAGAGCTCCTCGGCGCATACCACCTGACACTTCCGCAATTCGAGGCGCTTGAGCAATTGAGTCGCGGGCAAGGCATTACGCAACAGCAACTGGCCGAGCGACTACTGGTCACGAAGGGGAATATCTGCGGCATCATCGACCGCCTCTCCGAGCGCGAACTGGTCGAGCGCCGTACGAATCCGAATGATCGGCGCGCCAACTGCCTGTACCTTACCGCAAGCGGCGAGGCGCTGGCGAGGGAGGTGGCGCCGATACATCAGCAGTTGATCGAAAGCCGGATGGAAGCTCTGAACGCCAGCGATCAGCGCATCTTACACACGTTATTACGCCAATTGGATCGCTCGATTCACACGGAGTAGTATGAGGGTTGGGCAACGACCCAGATATTACATCGATATGTATGATGTTGCAATATGGAGGTATAACTGCAATGAGCACGGAACAGCCACAGGATACCAAGATCACTGTGCTGAAAAACGGCCCGCTGTATGTCGAGGGAAATTTTGTTTTGTTTGATGCAGACGGTCAGGAGATTCCGGTTAGCGGCAAGGCTGCGCTCTGTCGCTGCGGCGTATCCAACAAAAAGCCGTTCTGCGACGGAACACACGCCAAGGTCGATTTTAAGGCGTAAATATCCGCCAATCGCAAGATCGGTATACGTATAAAGAGCGGTGCTGAAGAGTCGCACGATAGCGTGACTCTTCAGCACCGCTCTACTTCGTCAAGAACATTGTCGGTTTATGCTGCACGCACACGACTCAGCGCATCAGCCATTTTCGCCGCCTGCGCATTTAATCCCACATTATGCACGCGCACGATGTCGATCCCTTGCTGCACTGTCAGCGCCGTTATCGCAGCAGTGCCTGCATCACGCTGGTCAGGCGGAGCACCGAGCGCCTGACCGATAAACGACTTACGCGACGCACCAAGTAAAACAGGCCGATCAAGCCGACATAGTTCGCTCAGATTGCGCAACAGTTCGATATTCTGGTCCGGCGTCTTGCCAAACCCGATCCCCGGATCGATGATGATGCGCTCGCGGGCGATGCCGCGCGATTCGGCGTAGGCAACGCTGATTTGCAACTCGCCGATCACTTCCGATATCAGATCGGCGTAGGCAACTTCGGCATAATATCCGCCGATAGCTCCGATTGTCGCCGACGCGCGTCGATTGTGCATCAGCACGATCGGCACATCGCACGCCGCCACGAGATCGGCCAACGCCGCGTTCCAGCCGCCATCAGGCGTGCGCAACCCCCACACGTCGTTGACCATATGCGCGCCGGCTGCGAGCGCCGCCGCAACCGTCTCCGCGTGATAACTATCGATCGAGATCGGGATCGACAGCGTTTCGGTCAGCGCCGCGATTACGGGAACCACGCGGGCCTGTTCTTCCCGAAGCGACACCGGCGCGGCGCCGGGGCGGGTCGACTCGCCGCCGACATCGAGAATATCTGCTCCCTGTTCGATAGCCGCCCGAGCCTGAGCCAGCGATGCTGTCACAACATCGCCAACGTCGGCCAATCCATCGCCGCTGAATGAGTCGGGAGTAACATTGATAATCGCCATCACATAGGTGCGATCGCCCCACGTGAATACACGATCGGCCATCGACAGATGTTTAAGCGTCATTGGCGCCATCCCAACCCGTCATCGACGTCGCATCGGCTGCATCAGATCGGTCATCTCGCGACGCGGCGGCGCGCTCCAATGCTATTGTGCGCTGTTCACCACGATATGCGCGCCAACCAACCCAGGCCAGAAACGGCAACAGCACCGGCCACCAGCGTCGCTCGGCCTGCAAATCGCTCCAGAAAGCGCGGATTTGCGGAAGATAAGGAATTCGCTCGATAGCGTCGCGCAAACGCTCACCGAGCGAGGGTGGCGGAGGCGGGGGGGGCGGTTCTTTACGAAAGAACGGCAGACGATCAAAGATAATCATCAATCTCTCCTTGCTCACAACATCTCGGCCATCCATCATACCGCATTCTGGCCAAAGCACGAGCGCTAAATCTTGCGATGCCAACGCCATTAATCGGCGGTCGCGACCCCGGCATCGCGTGGCGAACCCATACCTAGAGCGCGCAGCAGCGGGTTTGACTTCGACTGCATATGATCGAGCGCTGTCACCAGCGCAAACCCGACGATACAAAGCGCCAGTGCGATCCAGAACTCGCTCGATCCAAAATTCGGCAACACATTCATCTGCTGAATCGGAACCTCTTCGCCGTGACGATCGATCATCGTTGCCAGCACCACCTTCCAGGGCCAGATCACGCGCAGCGAGCCAATCATAAAGCCGATTAGCACCGCCACCGTCGCCTGATGATAATGCTTGAGCAGCCAACTCAACAGCCGCGCAAGCCCAACCAGGCCCACAACCGCGCCGACGCCGACTGCGGCGATGCTCACGATGTCGAATGCTTTGACGGCGTTCAACACGTACTCATATTGCCCCAGAATCAGCAAGATAAACGACCCCGAAATACCCGGCAGGATCATCGCCATAATCGCCGTCGCGCCGCTGAAGAAGAGCGTCAACGGATCATGCGACATATCCAGCGGAACCATGCCAACGAGGAAATAGGCGCCGATCGCACCAATGACCAGCGTTGTGATTGAACGAGGCGTCCAGACGATATGCGCGCCAACCGCGATAATCGATGCCAGGATTAGCCCGAAGAAAAACGCAAATAGAAACACCGGCTGATTATCGAGCAACCAGCTCATCAAGTGAGCGAGCGAGAATCCCGCGCCCAGGATGCCGGCGACCAGAACGATGAGAAATTGCCAGGGGATCAGCGCCAGCGCGTCTTTCAGCTTGAACTGTAGCAGCAGGCGAATAGTTTTGAAGTTGACCGACTTGATCGCTTCGAGCAACTCTTCGTAAATGCCCAGAATGAAGGCCATTGTCCCGCCGGACACGCCGGGAATAATATCAGCCGTCCCCATCGCCGCGCCGATGAAGAATAGGCGCACATATTCCAATGGCGTTCGAGGACGATTTTCCGTTTGCATCATAGTAGAGTGTGTCTCCAGTTGTGAGGCGGCGTTGGTTCACAGGCGCGTCACGCCGCAACATTGCCGATTCTCTCTTGCGCTCGCAGTCGCGCAAGGCAACGCACAGGCGCAGAATCGACAGGATTTTACCGAAAGCATCGGTCAGTGTCAATGAAGAGCGGGTGACAATCTTGCAAACCGGTCTCAGGCCCAGGGAGCCCGCGGAGCGACCCGCAACGTGCGTTCCGCCTGATACGTCGCCAATCCCGGCGGGCCGCCGGAGACCTTGCGCACCTGACTGCGCCGCGACAGATCGATATCAACCACACTCTCGCTTCGAGCCTGGCTGAAATAGGCCGCCACCCCGGCAGCTTCGAGGATCGTTCGTTCGGGAACCTCACGCCCGCCGCTGCGTATGATCACGTGCGCGCCGTGGATTGTTCGCACGTGCAGCCACAGATCCTCCATTCGCGCGATGCGGAACGTTACCTCGTCGTTCTGGCTTGCACTGCGCCCGACATAGATGTCAAATCCATCGCTCGACTTCAGCCGGAGCGGTTTGACCCGCGGCATTCGGCGGGTTTTACCAGGCGTAGCATCGCTCGCAGCGCGCACATAGCCTTGCTCGACGGCCTCGGCCGCAATCTGGTCGATCTGCAATCGATCATCGGTCAGTTCCAGCAGCGCGATCAGCTGCTCCAGACCGGTTTGCTGCATCTCAACCAACTTGAGACGTTCCGGCAGCTCCGCCAGTGCGCTGCGGGCTTTGTCGTACGCACGAAAGCGCGCCTGTGCATTTTCGACCGGGGTCATAGCCGGATCTAACGCGATCGTTTCACCCTCGGCTTCTAGCGTCGTCTGACCGGGAACGAGCGTATGCATAAATGCGAAGATCATCTCGCCTTCCCAGCACAAACGCTCTAGATCGGCAGCGTGATTCAGCTTGGTTTGAATCTGGTCATGCTGGCGCCGGAGGCGTTCGCGCGCCGCGCCAAGTTGCTGGGCGACTACATCACGGCGCTGACGATGCGAAGTCACTGTCTCGCGGGCAGCGTAGAACGCTTCCAGCGCTGCGCTGATGCTCGCCGCAGGCCGTGCGTTGGCGAGGTGGGTCAATGCATAGGGCGCATATGCCTGCAACTCATCGTCGTCACTCGCCAGCGTCGGCTCCCACGGAGCGCTAAACAAGCCGCGCAAATGCGCAGCCAGGGTATACCAGGGCAATTCTTCATCAGGCGCGGCAGATGTTCGCTCCAACGCACGAAAGACAACCTCGCGGGCGGCTTGCGGCGACAGGCCGCGATAGGCGGCCACTAGCGCACGCGCCAGATCACGCTCGCCGGTTTCGCGAAGAGCCTGCATCTCCGCCGCCGTTGCTATGCGCGGATCGCGCTTGGACTGGCTGGGAGGCGTTTCATAAGCACGCCGCGGAAGGATAACCCGCCGGCTCATCCGCGGCGTCACCCGCTTGACGCTCTCGATAATGAGATTGTCATCGCCAACAAGAATAATGTTGCTGCGGCGCTCCATCGGCTCGATGATCAGATCATAGCGCACCGCTTCCGATCTCTCCGCATCGACAAACTCGGCTTCATCGGCATCAACGTCGCTGAGATTTGCACTGACATCAGCATCTGTCTGAAAGGACTGGTTGCGCGACAACACATCTTTGACTATACTGAAGACTAACAAACGTTCTAGCGGAGGTTGCTCGATAGCAACAATGCGGCTGCCAAGGACATATTTGCGCAACAGCAGCAGCAATGGCGTTACCTGATCCAGGCCGCGCGAGAGCTTATTGCGTACGAGATGGACGCGCGCGAAGCGGGAATGCGCCGAAGCCAGCAACTGATAGCGCTGCTGATGCGCATAGATCTCAAATCCAATGCTCAGTTCGCCAGTTAACAGGACTCGCTGAACTCGACCGCCGAGAATCCGATCACGGAGTTCATCGGCAACGGCAGCAAGCGTGAGCGCATCAAAATACATCGTGGACTCGCACCCGCGTCAATACAGCTATGGTCGCGTTTGATCGGTCAATTTGGCGCACAATCGATACACAACACACAGTACAGAATAGATGACAGAAGGATACCACACCTCTCTACCGGATAAGCCCACGCTTAACCCGATCCTGGCAGATGATTCACCGCAACCCCTGCTGGTCATCTTCTCCGGCCCATCGGGCGTCGGCAAAGACTCCGTCCTGATGCGGATGCGTGAGCTAGGTTTTCCCTTCCACTTCGTGGTCAACGCAAATAGCCGTCCGCAACGTCCAGGCGAGATCGATGGCTTCGACTATCACTTTGTGGATAAAGAGCGCTTTGAAGATCTGATCACGCGCAATGAACTGCTGGAATGGGCCGTCGTCTATGGTCACTATCGAGGCATCCTCAAATCCGAAGTACAACGAGCCCTCCAGAGTGGACGCGATGTGATTGTACGAGTTAATGTTGACGGCGCCGCAACAATCAAACAAATCGTACCGGATGCGGTTTTTATCTTCATCGCTCCCGGCTCGATCGAAGAACTGCGCAATCGCCTTATCCTCCGCCGCACCGAGTCCTCTGAAGATATCGAACGAAGACTTTCGTTAGCACAACACGAACTCGAACAAGTCCCGCTCTTCGACTATGTGGTCATCAATCGTGAAGATCGTCTCGATGAAGCCGTTGGCCAGATCAGAGCAATTATCGTTGCCGAGAAGCAACGAGTTTTCCCACGACAGATTAGCCTGTAGTCCAGTATCACATATATTTAAGGTTAGAACTTTCATTGATCATGCTCTGTTTATGAGACTGTAACCACATAGAATGACAGGAAGCACACCCAATGAGCCTTCAAGATCGTCTCCAGGCCGACCTGAAAACGGCTATGCGCAACGGTGAAAAACTCCGCGTCACCGTCATCCGCGGCGCACGGGCCGCGCTGCAAAATGCCAAACTTGAAGTCGCCAAGCAAGCATATGATGCAGCGGCGCGCGAGATAGAAACAACCTATGCCAATGATCCTACAGCACGCGAGGAAGCGCTCGCCGCAATCTCTATCAAAGATCAAGTCGTTTTTGATGACGCGGCGCAGGAAGCCGTCATCGCCAAAGAAATCAAGCGCCGCCGCGACGCTGCTGAAATTTATCGCCAGGCAGGTCAGATCGGACGCGCCGAAGAGGAAGAATCCGAGGCGGCGATTCTGGCGGAATACTTGCCTCGACAACTCACGCCTGATGAACTGCGTCCCCAGGTTGCCGCAATCATCGCCAATATGGGGCTCAGCGGAACGGCGGCAATGAGCAAGCTGATGCCAGTTTTGATCGCGCGGTTTAAAGGACAAGCCGAAGGGCGCATCCTCAACCAGATCGCCCGCGATCTCCTGACGAATGAATAATCTGTGATCCGTGATGGAGCTTGATCCCATTCTAACTCTACGCGCCTGTTTCTCATCGCGGATTCCTGCCAGGTATTGCCTATGTACAAAAGACGCTGGCCGATCAATACGTCCTTCTCATGGATCAGAGGCGCTGCCAGGGTTTCCATTCCCAGCTCGCGTCTTCTTTGGATCATTGTGCTCGAAGGCATTTTTCTTATGCTCGGTCTGTGGGCGGTGCTTACTTTGCGGCTGCCCGGCGATTACGGCGATCTGGAGATTGGCAAGCCCAGTTCATTTACTATACAGGCCCCGCACAGTGTAGATTTCACCAGCAAAGTACGCACCGAAGAGCTGCGTAACCAGGCTGAAAAACGTCCGGAGAATCTGGTTTATGACACCGATCTGAGCATACCAACAGAACAGCGCGCACAACTGAATGGGCTGCTCAACACTATCAACCATACGCTTACTGATCCGACTCTTGAGCGGGAGAAGCTTTATCAAAGCTTGATCGATACGCCCAGTGCATCTGTGGAGATCTCTGACGAGATTGCTCGTACGATCATATCGCTCAGTGAGGCGGAATGGAACGCAGTGAAATCACGAGCGCTGACGCTGTATGATCGCGCACTGGCTGAACACAACTACGAGCTTAATGAAGAAGCCGTTCGCAATCTTCAGAACCGATCATTGCCGTACTGGATTTTCTCTTCGCAACTTTCCCAATCACAAAAGGATCTGCTGCTATTCTTCACCACATCATTCCTCCGAGTAAATCGCGTATTGGATGAAGCAGCCACCGAGCAGAAAAAGAATGAGGCACGCGAAGCCGTCGAGCCTGTACAGATCAGCGTCCAACAAGGCGAGAAGATCGTCGGCGTCGGCGAAATTGTCAGCCCGGAAATGATCGAAAAGCTTGAAGAGACCGGCGCATTGCCCAAACCCCTAAGCTGGCAAGGCGTTATCAGCCGGGGGATACTTTCCGTCATACTGGCGCTCACATTTATCGCCTACCTCTTTTTCTGCCAAAACTCGATAGTCCGCCAACCACGGCCAATGTTCGTCATCATCATCTTGCAACTCATCGTACTGCTGGGAGCGCGGCTGCTCCTGCCTTTCTGGAACGGGCACGAATATGCGTTTCCTATGGCGACGATTGCATTGGTGCTGGCGGTTGTCTTCAACGGTCAACTTGCTCTGGCAAGCGTGGTTTTGCTCAGCGTCGTGGTTGGCATTATGGAGAGCGAATCACTGCAATTGGCCACAACAATGCTGTTGGGCAGCGCCGCCGCTGTCTTCGTCTTGCGTGGCACCGATCGGATGCTCGCATTCTTACTCGCCGGCATAAGCGTCGTTACCGTAACGGCGATTACCCAACTCGCCTTCTGGATCGTCAGCCCGAATGCTTCAACCGATAATATTTTATCAACCGTAATGTCTACAGTGTGGTTTAGTGCTATGCACGGCGGACTCGCGGCGATTTTATCTCTGGGCTCTTTCAACGCCGTGAGTCGTATAGCCGGAGTCATCACACCACTCCAGCTTATGGAACTGGCCCACCCTGCTCAGCCGTTGCTGCGTAAACTGATGCAAGAAGCGCCGGGAACGTATTACCACAGTGTAGCGGTTGGAAATCTAGCCGAGGCCGCAGCCGAAGAGATTGGCGCAGACGCATTGCTCTTGCGTGTGGCTGCCTATTATCACGACATCGGCAAAACGGTCCGCCCATATTTCTTTACCGATAACCAGATGGGGCGCGAGAATGTCCATAACGATCTTGATCCTCGCACCAGCGCCCAGATCATCGTCGATCACGTACGTGAAGGCGTGAAAATGGCCAGAGGCGCCCGGTTGCCACAACCAATCATCGACTTTATCGCTACACATCATGGGACGCATTTGATCAAGCATTTTTACCAACTGGCTCTACAGCACGAAGATACTGTCGATATTGAGGATTTTCGCTATCCCGGACCAAAACCTTCCACGCGCGAGCAAGGCATTCTGATGCTCGCAGACTCTGTGGAAGCGACAGTACGCTCGAAGGCGCAGAATGGAAAACTCTTCCCCAATCATAGTGAGGCTGACAGCAGAACCAACGGGAATGTTCGACTGCTGGAGGAGTTGGTCGGCTCGATCATTGATGAACGCGTGCGCGATGGTCAACTCGACAATACACCACTGACCTTGCATGATCTCACACTGATCCGCAAAACCTTTGTGATTAACTTGCAGAGCATCTATCATCCGCGCGTCGACTATGCACCACAACTTGTGCGCTGAGACGCTCGCCCCCGTTTTCAACAAACTGTCTATAGCACCTTGACAAATCTCTACGTCTAAGATACAATTTACATCCTTAACAAAGGGGAGGGGTGTTAACCCCCTCCCCTTTGTTGCCCTAAAAGAATATTACGATTATACTACGTATACAATTTAGCTGGAAGTGTAAATCGTTTACGTTATTATGTCGTAGGCATACCCCCCATCCGCGCTGGAGATTGGAGTTGGAGAACCAACAATATGAAACCAAGACGCTGGTACAGTAGTCCAGAAATCAATCCGCATCCGAATCCACCGCCCTTACACCCTTCAAACTCCACGCTTTACTGGCGTTACACCAGCAAGGTTCGCAGCCAGCCCGGCCCAGTCTTACATGTAAAGACTGGGCCGGATCCTTTTTATGCCTTCATACGACCACGAACCAGTCCTCAGCGCCATTGGCGACGCCACACGATACTCAGATACAGTAATGGTATGGTCATACTTTGACAATGCCCAGACAATATAATGACAACATTGACAAAAGATCGCCATCCTCGCTTCACACAGCATTCACGCCCATATTGCAATCTTTCACCCAGAATCCGAGGCATTCGCATATGTGCAAGCCGTAGGAGAGAGCATAACGCCTATGACGCACTACAGCATTGGCTTTATTATGGAGCAAGCGCTCGGGCATGTTACCCATACCCGAAATCTGCAAGCAAATGTTGCGCAGGTTGCCGATATCAACGCCCTCTGGGGGCTGATACCCTGGGAGACCAACGGTCTGGCGGCGCAAATACCCGTTTACAAGAGTAATTGGACCGTTCGCGCCGGTATGCGCGCACGACGAACAATCGCCGATATGACCCGAAAGAACAAGATCGATGCACTGTTCTTTCACACCCAGGTTCCCGCCATGTTGGCCGCCAATTGGATCAAGCGCTACCCCAGCGTCATTTCTCTAGACGCAACGCCAATTCAATATGACTCACTGGGAGAGTTTTACGCTCACGCGCAGGGGCCGGAATGGTTGGAGCACCTGAAGTGGCAACTCAATCGCAATACATTTCGGACCGCTCGCCATATTGTGACCTGGAGCCACTGGGCAAAGCAAGGTCTCATCAAGGACTATGACGTCGCGGCAGAGAAAGTCACGGTTATTCCGCCGGGCGTCAACACTGCAAGCTGGAAGCGCCCCGAACCACGTGCGTACCACGACGGCCCAACACGCATTCTGTTCGTCGGCGCCAATCTCGAACGCAAGGGCGGCCTGGTATTGCTTGAAGCCTTCCGTGCGCTGCGAAATCTCAATGTCGAGCTGCATCTGGTGACGCGCGATAAAGCGCCCGAAGAGTCAGGGATCTACACATATCACAATATGCAACCAAACAGCCCTGAATTGCGAGCGCTCTATCACAAGTGCGACATCTTCTGCTTGCCCACCTACGGCGATTGCTTGCCGATGGTACTCTCAGAAGCCGGTGCGGCTGGTTTGCCATCAGTCACGACCCGCGTCGCAGCGATACCTGAAATTGTGCATGAAGGCGAGACGGGATTTGTTGTTCCCCCCGGCGACGCCGATGCGCTGGCCATTGCGCTGAAGCAACTCATTCAAAACCCCGATCTCCGGCTGCGACAAGGAGCGCGCGCGGTTGAAGTAGTGTCTGGAAATTTTGACGGACAACACAACGCCTGCCGACTGCTTGATCTCCTGCGACACGAAGTCGATGACTCGCGTACAACGCGCAAAGGATAACGCTATGGCTTCGGTTATGCTCACGGTCTCAGGGACTATCGATCCGAATCGCGCCGATGAGGTCGCCCGCGGCAATCGCCCGCGCGCCGATTATCTGGAGATGGCGCGCGGGTTCAACGCCGATCTGATCGACTACGCCCAGGCGCGTCAGACTGGCGGCGTTATCGGCAAACTGTTCGAACGCATTGGCGGCCCGGATTTTCTGCTGGCCTGGGCCTGTTTCAAGTTACGCCGCCGCTATCAGGTTATCCTCACCGACGGCGAACAGATTGGTCTGCCCTTCGCGTTGTTGAGCAAGGTCTTCGCGCCGTTCGAACGGTCTCGCCCCCGCCACCTGATGATCACGCACATCATTTCCGTGCGCAAGAAGATGCTCTTTCTGGATTTTCTGCGTGTGCAGAGTCGCATTGACACCTTCTTAGTCTACGCCACCTGGCAGAAACGTTTTATCGAGCGGCGTTGGAAGATCGCGCCTGAACGCGTCGTCTTCACGCACTTTATGGTAGATGCCGACTTCTTCGCGCCGAACAGCGTCACCCCTCAGCCGACAAGCGAGCCCATGGTCTGCGCAGTCGGGCTAGAAGCGCGTGATTACGCCACCCTGCTGAAGGCCGTACCTAGCATAAACGCCCGGTTTGTCATTGCCGCGGCCAGCCCATGGTCGAAACGCGCAGACAAAACCCGAGATGAAACCATTCCGTCCAATGTCACGGTTCAGCGCTTCTCGCAGTATGACCTGCGCCAACTCTACGCGGACAGCAACTTTCTGGTGATGCCGTTAGACAACGTCAATTTCCAGGCCGGCGTGACGGCCATTCTTGAAGCT
This sequence comes from Chloroflexaceae bacterium, assembly GCA_028282325.1. GTDB lineage: Bacteria > Chloroflexota > Chloroflexia > Chloroflexales > Chloroflexaceae > JANQID01. The sequence goes on from JANQID010000035.1 coordinate 23,659, forward strand.
ATGGCGATGGGCAAAGCAGTAATCTGCTCACGCACGCTCGGTCAAACCGACGTTATCGTGGAAGGCAAAACCGGTCTGTATGTTCCGCCCGGCGATCCGGAAGCGTTGCGCTCGGCGATCGAACATCTGCTAAACAATCCCGACGAAGCGCGGCGAATGGGCGAAGCCGGCCGTCGTTGCGTCGAAGAACTGATGAGCCTGGATGTGTACGTCGAATATTTGAACCGATACGTACACTCAACGCATTCGGATAATGCCTGGCAAGAAACGCCTTCATCAATATCTTCACGATGAGGCGCTAGAGAGGAACCAGACGTTATGCTGACCTTGTTGGAAATCGCGATATTTGTTGTTGACGCCGGCATGGCCTTGATGGTCGGCTATTTGCTCTTGTTGACAATTGCTGCTTTCTTTGCGCCTCGCCGCATCAAGTTGCGCGAAACGCCCAGCCACCGCTTTATCTTTCTGATCCCGGCGTATAACGAAGAGCGCCTGATACCGTCAACGCTGGCCAGCTTGCGCCAGCTCGACTATCCGCGTGAGTTGTTCGAGATGCATGTGGTGGTCGATAACAGCACCGATCGCACCGTGGAACTGGCACTAGAGGGCGGCGCAGTCGTGCATGAGCGCAAAAACACCACGGAACGCGGCAAGCCATACGCGTTACGCTGGGCGATTCAACGCATCGAACAGAGCCAGACGCCGTACGACGCGCTGATCATCCTGGATGCAGATACGGTTGTGGATCCGGATTTTCTACGGATTATGGATGCGCGGATGGCGCGGGGCGAGCGGGCGATCCAGGCTTACTACACCGTGCGCGACGCCGAACAATCCTGGAACGCAGGCATGCGCGCCATTGCTCTGACCGCCGTCCACTTTTTGCGCCCGCAGGGACGGATGGCGCTCGGCGCATCGGTTGGCTTGAAGGGCAACGGCATGGTGTTCGCCACCGATATTGTTCGCCGCTACGAATGGCCGGCCTCTTTGACCGAAGACATCGAGTATCACATGATGCTCATCCTCGGCGGCGAGCGGGTCACGTTCGCGCCCGACGCGGTAATCCGTGCGGAAATGCCCAACACGCTTGACGCATCGCAAAGCCAGAATGTGCGCTGGGAACGCGGGCGCGTCGAAATGGTACGCAACTATGTTCCGCGGCTTCTCGGCGCGGCATTCAAGCGCCGCAGCTTCTTGCTCTTCGACTCGGCGGCTGAACAGATCATCCCGCCGTTCTCGATCCTCGCGGGCGTCAGTCTGCTCATGTTGATCGCCGCTGCAATAATTCAAAGCGTGCCGGGAATAGCGTTCGGCGCAGCGCTTGTTATTGCGCAAGCGTTCCACATTCTGGTCAGCCTGATCCTGGCACGATTGCCGAAACAGGTTTACAAAGCGCTGCTCTACATCCCCATTTTCATTCCCTGGAAGCTGTGGCTCTATTTCCGGGTTCTAGTCGGACTCGACAAGAAGGGCTGGGTGCGTACCGCACGCAATAAATAAGCCCAACCCACAGCACGAAATGATCACCGAGGGATGGTTTGCAACAAACCATCCCTCGGCATATTATTCCCCGCAATGTTCAAACAGGTTTAGATAAGCGCTTGTTCCCGCATCGCTGTAGCTGATTTCACAACGCGCAGACGGAAAATCGATGACCAGCCGCGCCCAATCGTCGCCGCGCCGCCATTCGATGTCCAGCACGTGATCGGCAGCAGCGTGCAGTGTGAAATCGCCGTTGAACGCGGGATGCTCACTCCTGAAGCGGATGAGTCGCAGCAGATCTTGCACTACCGGACGGTTCAGGGCACGTGCGATCTCAGCTTGATCATAGCAATGGCGATTGATATCGCGGCCCACCTGCGTCGCAGCCAGCAGCTCCATATCGTTGCCTCCGGCCAGCAGCCCGACATAGTAGACCTGCGGAATGCCGGGAGCGAAGAACTGTATCGCGCGCGCCATCAGATAGCCGCGATCATTGCGCCCCAGCGCATCGTAGTAGGTACAGTTAACCTGATACAGATCGAGGTTGGATGCCGCCGCGCCCGTCGCCTGGCGACTCTCTCCGCCGCTCTTCGCGTGGATCGTCTCGACCAGTGTGTGGATATCTTCGGGCGGAATAAGCCCCTGACGCGCGTGCGGATCAGCGTTGTCCGCGCCAATGTCGATCACGCCGATGCCGTCGTGGGTATCAAGCACGGTGATGGCATTGCGCGGACTGATCGCCAACCATTGCTTCAGATAGCGGGCCGTGTGGTTGAACAACGCATGCAGAATGAGCGGCGGCAGCGCAAAATCGTAGACGCGATCAACGCGCCGAGCGATGTCAATCTGGAGACGATAGTAGGAGTGGATCTCCACTAGCACTTCGATGCCCAGCGCCTGCGCCTGATGCGTGAGCTCATCGATGAACGCGAACGTCTCCGGCAACATAAAGCAACTGGAGCCAGGCTTTTTGATCGCATAGCCGGCTGCGTCCAGGCGCACCATCGTGACGCCGTGATCGTGACACGTCTGGAGAATCGTCGCGAGATAGGCCGCGCCCTGGGGATGGCGAACATCGATATCCACCTGCTGGCTGGTGAATGTGGTCCACAAAATGCGCTTCTGTCCATTTTTCAACGTCACGTAGGTGAACGGCAACCCCGGTCGCGGCCTATAGATGCGCAGCAGATCGGTCTCGGTCGCCCCATCGGGAAAAACGCTGCCCAATGTCAAAAACATGCCATTGTAGGGCGAGTTATCGCCGTGTTCAGCGTAGTCTTGAAATTGGGCTGACTGCGCAGAGATGTGATTAACGATCAGATCAGCCATAATACCCACATCCTGGCTCAGATTCTTGACATCAGCCCAACTGCCCAGACGCGGATCAACTGCTGTATGGTCGATCGGATCGAATCCGGCATCGGCGCCATCGATCGGATAGAAGAACGGCAAGATATGGACGCCGCCGAAAAGACCTTGCAACGGGCCTTGCAAAAGGCGGTGCAAGCCAGACAGGCTGCTGCCGAACCGATTAGCGTATGCGATCAACTGGACACGGTTGTTCATAGCATCATCCTTGTTCTAGAGTGTGAGAGCCGTGCTGCCGTAAGCGCGAGAGCACGGCTCCTGCACTCTGCCCAACGTGCGTCTATCTTTTGTTCGATCTCTCCCACTGCGTTGCGTCTCAACGCGCCATACCATTGTCACATCGGTTTCGCTAATGCGCACCTCTTGCAACGTGCTCTTTGCGTTATTCTGGCCCGCGCGCGACAATCGTTCCGCGATGCGCTGGTTCCACTCATCAATGCGCGCATCATCGAAGGGAGCGCCATCGATCTGAACACCTCTCGATTCGGCAAACTCGCTCCATTCAGCACCCACAGTGTATTGCCTTAAACTATTATCTGGCAGGGGTCCTGCGTCGCGTCGCTAACCACCCTGTCGCCAGCAAAGCGGTCGCGGCATAGCCCGCTGGATATAGCCAGATTGGCGCACTCAGGCCCATCGACGGCGCGCGAAGGAACTCATTGGCGATGCGGAAGATCGCGTACCACGCCAACAACACGGCAAACGCCACGCCATCGGGAGCGCGGTGACGCAACAGCCATGCCGCCGCTACACCCCCGATCAGGGCCGCGCCCACTTCGTACAACTGCGTGGGATGCACCGGTTTCGGTGCGGCGGCAGAAAACAACCCGCCGCCCTCCAACAACTGATACAGGTGCGCCTCACTCCCTACTGGAAACGTGACGCCCCACGGCAGATCCGTGACTCTGCCGAAGCAGCAACCAGTCAGAAAGCAACCGATACGCATCAGCGCGATGCCCGCCGCCAGCGCTGGCGCCACACTATCGGCCAGCCGCAGCACGGGCAAGCGCAGCCAGCGGCAGAGCCAGCCGCCAGCCAACGCCGTCAGCGCCAGCCCGCCAAACAACGCGAAATTATGCAACTCGACGCTGAATAGACGAGTCGGGTCTTCGACGTAGCGCGGCATATGCGTCGCTGCGTGCAGCAAACGCGCGCCAACCGGAACGACCACAGCCAGCGCCAGCAGCGCCGCGAGCGTCCGCCGCGCCGGCAAACCGCGCCGAACGGCGACGATAAAACTCGCGCCGAGCGTTACCGTCGCCGCCAGAAACATAAACAGGCGGTATGCCGAGATTGCCCCGACCCAATCGCCAATGTGCCACACAATGATCGGATGCACGTCCACGCCCCCGGCTATGAACGCACGACACTAAACGTGCCATCGACCGAAATGCTCATCTCGCCAGGCATGCTCATATTCCAGGTTCCGTCGAACGTTACTGTCTCACCGTCATAAACCAGCGTTCCCTGTAAGGTGAACGTCGCGCCATCCTGGCTATAGCTGGCCGTCACCTGAGTTCCCGCGCGCCGATATGGGATAGGCTCGGACGGATCTTCATCGTCGCCGGCGCGAAGAACAAACGTACCAGACTCAGGCGACAACTCGGCGAAAATCATCTCAACCGGGGTCGGGCGACCTTTGGCCTCTTCCAGGCTCGACTCACATTCTTCCTTTGTAATCACCGTCTCGCTGTCGAACATTTCGATCGTGAGTTCATCAGCTCCGGTCACCTGGGCATCCTGCACAATCAGATCGCCGACCCAGGCCCCCGTCATCGTGAAATCTTCCGGCAGCTCCGGCGGTCCCAGCGTGATGCCAAAGCGATCTTTGAGCGCCTGCGCATATTTCTCCTCGCCATTCTTGCTCAACAGCAGTTGCGTCAGCGAGACGATATCGCCGATACTGATCGCCTTGTCGTTGGAGAAAGCGCCCAGCGTCATCCGTTCACGCCCGGTGTCGTTCAGAATACGTGCGCGCAGATCAAGCAATGCCCGCATGCGCTGCTCGCGAGTTTGGGCAGTACGGTCATAGCCGTAGCGGCTCCACTCTAGCAAGTTTGCGTCTTCGTAGGCTTGCAACAACTCGGTCAGTTCGGCCTCCATCGCCGCCTGAGTCTGTTCGTTGGCCAGACGCCGTTTGAACTCTTCTTCCAGACGCGTTTTCGTCTGCTCGCGGATCGCATCGACCTGCGCGTCGGTCGGCGTCAGGCCGGCCTCCTCGGCAGCTTTGACAAAGCGCTCAACCGCCTCGGACTGGAAACGGGTAGCTGCGCCGCGCATCTGCGTCCAGACCGCTTCAAAGTCTTGCGCGTCAACGTTATAGCCCCAGGGGCTTAGGCTATCGGCGCCGTCGCGCCAGGCTTTGTAGGCGGCTTCGACCTCATCTTTCTTCCATGCGTCGATGCAGTAATCGACGACGACGGCCTCAGCCTCAAAGACTGCAACGATCGAAGGCTTGGGCAGCAAATCAATCACCAGCGCCGCCACCGCCTTGCCGGCGTCTTTGTAATTGCCCATTCGATACTGGTCGATCGCCTCCGCGCCTTTGTCAAGCGTTTTCAACGCCGGGTTGATCGTTCCGTCATCGGGGTCAAGCAGCTTGCCGAGTTGCTCTTGCAACGTACCGCCAAGCGCGGTAGCCACCGTTTTTTCGAGCACGGGCATAAAGGCCTGCAAATCGCCGTTGGCAAAGCGCTGCTGCAACTGCTTGTACGAGGCATCCGCCTTCACCGCCTCGATTAGCAGTGCACGAGTTTCGCCATCTTTCGCGCCCAGTTGATCCATCATCTGATTGACCATCTGCTCCGTCACGCGGTCGGTCGCGGCCCGAACCTGCTGCCGCGCAATTTCACCCGCCGCCGCGGATTGGATCATAATCCGGTCGCGTTCTTCGGGCGTCTGTTTGGCGGGCCAGAACCAGGAAAAGTGGAACGTCTCAAATTCCATCACGCCCGCTTCCGGATCAACCCGCGCGGGGCGCAGCACCTGCCACTCCTGGCCATTGTAGAAGGCTACGCCGAGCAATGACGGGTCGATCTCGGCATCGGACGGCAGCGGAACAACCAGCACTGCGGGTGCATCGAGGCGTACATGCGCTTGTCCCGCCGTGATCTCCAGCGGCTCGCCGAGCGGTGCAAAGCGTGCCGGATCTGCCTCCGGCGCCGATTCGAGCGGCGCAACGGCAATGGTCGTACCGGACGGCAGCGCGCCGGGTTGTATGCGCAACTGCATCTGGTCGTCGTCCAGATTACCCAGCGCCAACTCGTTTGCATCATCGACAACGCCGGTCAGCGCCGCCGATGATGTTGCCTCGCCGGCGTCAGTCGGCTTGGCAGCATCGGGCACATCGGTCGCAACAATCGACTCGGGGGAAGGCGTCGGCTGGGTCGGCGACGTACCGCAGGCGCCGAGCAGCAGTATGACAAGCATAACGAACAACCACCCTCGTATATGTCGGGAGGCAGGAGCAAAACGATACGTAGACATAGATGACACTCCTTAGCTGGATTGAGGCGATGATCAAGACATTCGCCAATGCAAAGGGGAGCAAACGCCGCAGCGGACAGGTGGTATTCAAATTATACTACTCGCCGCGAAACAATAATATGACAGTTAGCTCAAGTTACGCACCGATCAACGCTTGATCGGCCGCCTATGCATGGGGAGAGCGAGGGGATTGAGTAGCAGAGGAAAAATTAGCGCGAAGCCGGATACACAGCGCCGGAGCGCCGCGCGTAAGCATGGCTCCCATCTTCCGGCGCTCCCGGCTTTTCCGCGCAAATGGAATGAAGTAGCAACGGCGACGTAGAGGGAAGAACGTTTCTATCGTTATGCAAAGTCAGATTCAAGATAACGGCGCATAGGGGCGAATCATCTTGCGTCTTTCGCCCCTACGCACTAGCATCTGTCTCATCCAACCAGGACTCTACAACCAGTCGAAAAATGTCCGACTCGGTAATGACGCCCACCACTTTGCCATCCTCAACGACCGGTACGCCGCTGATTTTCCGCGCGATCATTTGCCGGGCAGCATTCTGAATCGGCTCATCGGGCGTGACCGAAACTGGATCGGCGGTCATAATATCCTCCACCGTACGGCCCGCGAGCGCAAATGCCGCCTCCGTTCGGTTAATATCGCCCCGCACGATAGGAACGGCCTGATACACATCGCTGCGCGTGATGATGCCGCACAGGCGGCCCATTGGATCCACTACTGGCAGCCGGCGAATCACGCGCGTCTGCATCAATTCAAATGCGCTCAAGAGCGAGGTATCGGCAGAAATCGTCACCGGGTCCGGCGCCATCCATTCGCGGACCGTCGTTTTAGGCTGGTGCATCGTACACCTCACAACATCAACAGCGAATCTTCCAACTTCGTACGCTCAGGAACTAATGCTCAGTCGCTATTATGCCACAGGACTGTATGAATGTGAAACGCCCTAGCGTCGCTTTTCCGGAGCGAAGCGCGCGATCGGCGCCACAATCCACGGCGCAAAGCGCTGCGTCAGATCGAGCATACGGGCCAGCGCGCCTGGATAGACGTGCAACCGACGGGTCTCGATGCCTTTGATCATCTCATCGATGACAAACTGCGGATCGTAAATCAGCATATCAGGAATATATTTCTGACCGCGCCCGCCAAATTGCTCGGCGTTCAGAATGTCGGTGCGCGCGAAAAAGGGATAGACCAGTGTCACCGCGACGCCGTGCGGTCGCACATCGGCGGCCAGCGCCGTTCCAAACCCGCGCATACCAAACTTGGCGGCGGAATACAGACTCAGGCCGGGCGGCGCGACCAGACCCACCACCGACGACATCAGCACGATATGACCGTTGCGGCGTTCGATCATCGCCGGGAGAAACTTCGCCGTCAAGCGCATCGGCGCGAGCAAGTTGACCTGCATCAGGCGCTCCCACTTGGCGCGCGGAATATCGGCGATCATCCCGTGCATGCCTATCCCGGCATTGTTAACCAGCACATCGATGCGCGGCGTGATCGCCATACACTGTTCATACACCGCATCGTCGGCGTCGGGCAGCGACAGATCGGCTTCGATGCAACCGAAGATCTTCTCGGCGTATGCCCCCTCGTTCAGATCGGCAATCGCCTGCGCAACCGCTTGATCCATCTTCTGCTGCTGACGGCTGGTCAGCACCAGGCGACAACCTGCACGCAGAAACTGGCGGATCATCTCCTGACCGAAACCGCCGCCCGCGCCGGTGATCAACACAACTTTGTCACGGAGTGACGACACCATATACGGTTTCCTTCGATTACTCGCAGAGGAAAAACCTCGCGGCATTATACCATCGAGCGGCGCGCCGATGAATATGATCAGCCCAATTTAACCATAGGTTGCGAACATGCACCGCTAAAGTTACCGTATGACAACTCCTGGCAACAAACAAGGGTGGTATAGTGATCATTAAGGAATTTGGTGCAGAAGAAGCAAGTACGAGGCCCTCTCAAGAGGGAAGGAACGCTTCCACCAAGTCGGATTGAGGAGCAAAGTAAGGGTCTCGTGACCGAGATCGCCGAAATGCTCCTCAATTTGTGTTTGGCGTTATTCGCATACGAATCAGTTCCGCTCACCCGCTGCCCCGCCCCAACGTTCGATCCTCCATTGCCGCCTCATCCGCGCCAGCGACGAGCAGGAACGCCAAAGGCTGCATATGCCCAACATATCTTGTACCCAGATTGAACCCGGCGTCGTGGCCGGTCAATGGTGGCATCGACTTGCAGATGGTCGCATTCAATGCGATCTGTGCCCACGAGAATGCAAAATGCACCCCGGCCAGCGCGGGTTCTGCTTCATACGCCAGGCCCACGCTGATGGCATGGTTCTGACCAGCTATGGGCGCGCATCAGGCTTTTGCATCGACCCGATCGAGAAAAAACCGCTGAATCATTTCTATCCCGGCTCCAGCGTCCTTTCGTTCGGCACTGCTGGCTGCAACCTCGGCTGCCAGTTTTGCCAGAACTGGGACATCTCAAAGGCGCGGGAGATGGATCGCCTCGGCGCGTGGGCGCTGCCCGACGTCATCGCCGATATCGCAGCGCGCGAGCATTGCCGGAGCATCGCGTTAACCTACAACGATCCAGTGATTTTCGCCGAATACGCGATCGACTGCGCACAGGCGGCGCACGCCCGCGGCATCAAGACGGTCGCCGTCTCCGCCGGTTACATCTCGCCCGCCGCACGACCGGCGTTCTACGAACATATCGACGCGGCGAACATCGACCTGAAAGCGTTTACCAAGGAGTTCTATCGCAAGCTGTGCCTGGTATCGCTGGCACCGGTGCTCGACACGTTGCGCTGGCTGCGGCACGAGTCGGATGTCTGGCTAGAGGTGACGACGCTGATCATCCCCGGTCATAACGACTCGCCGGACGAAATCGCGCGCTTGTGCGACTGGTTCGTCACGGAACTGGGCCCCGGTGTGCCGCTCCATTTTAGCGCGTTTCACCCGGACTATCGCATGCGCGATACGCCGCCAACCCCTGCCGCGACGCTCAAGCAGGCCCGACTTCAAGCCCTGGAAGCCGGCATTCGTTATGTCTACACAGGCAATGTGTACGACACCGAAGGCCAATCGACCTACTGCCACGCCTGCGGCGCATTGCTGATCGAGCGCGACTGGTACACACTGGGACGTTGGAACCTGGACGCGCAAGGATGTTGCTGCAACTGCGGCGCGCCGCTCGCCGGACATTTCGCGGCGCAGCCCGGCGCGTGGGGCGCGCGCCGCAAACCGATTGCGCTCTAACAGAGCGAGCAGGCAGACATTTATCGAGGCGCGCTATGGATGTACGACCATCACCTATCGCCGGAGCCTGGTACCCCAACGATCCCGCCCGCCTACGCCAGACGCTCGATCGCTACCTGGCCGACGTTCGCGTCGAGCTGCCGCCGGGCGACATTGTCGGCATCGTTGCGCCGCACGCCGGGCTGAGCTATTCCGGGCCGGTGGCGGCGTGGGCGTTCGCGTGCCTGCACGATCAACACCCTGACCTGGTCGTGATCGTTGGGCCGATGCATCGACCCGCGCCGGCGCCGCTGCTCACCACCGCGCACGAGGCCTACGCAACGCCCCTGGGCGATGCGCCGGTAGATCATGCGGCCATACAGCGCCTGGACGCCGCCCTGCGCGAGCGTTTGGGCTTTGGCTTAACACCGGTGCGCGAAGATCCCGAACACTCGCTGGAGATCGAGCTGCCATTTTTGCAACATGTGCTTGGCTCGTTCCACCTGCTGCCGGTAATGATCCGCGACCAGCGCCCCGAAACAGCTGCCGCGTTGGGCCAGGCGCTGGTCGATGCACTGGCCGATCAACGCGTCCTGCTTGTCGCCAGTTCCGACCTCTCGCATTTCTACCCGCAAACCGCCGCCGCGCAATTTGACCGCGAGCTCCTGCGCCGCGTGGAGGCATTCGACGCCGACGGCGTGCTTGCCGCCGAACACGAAGGCGCAGGGTTCGCCTGCGGAAGTATGGCCATCGCCGCGATGCTGTGGGCGGCGCGCCGGCTCGGCGCCGACCGGGCCAGCGTGCTGCGCTACGCCACATCGGGCGACGTGACCGGCGACTACAGCTCGGTCGTCGGCTATGGCGCGGCGGTAATCTGGCGCTCAGGGACATAACCGGCCATTACGGGCGTCGCGCGAACTCTAGACGGCGTCTGCCTGCTGGTGTAGAATAACAGCTACATTCATGCCTGAATGACAGCGCCCTACAGCCAGGATCAACAATGCACCAATTGAGTTTGCCAATTGACGAGCAACGACGCGTTTCGGGCCAGAACTATTACGAACGTCTCGTAGCGTTGCTTGCCGCCGATCTCGATTTTCACGAACAGAACGGGCGCTATGCCTCACACAACTTCCACGCATTCCCTGCGAAGTTTCCCGCATGGCTGCCGCGCACCTTTATCACGGAACTGACCGAACCCGGCGCTACGGTGCTCGATCCAATGTCCGGCTCAGGCACGACGATCCTGGAAGCGTTCCTGCTTGGACGACGCAGCATCGGTTTCGATATTGATCCGTTGGCATTACGCATCATCCAGGCCAAGGTAACGCCGTTGGAAGCGAGAGAAGCACTTCATCTGATGCACGGGTTAGTGAAGCGCGCCCGCAGCGCCGTCGAAACGCGCCGCACAGCGTTGCAAGAGCGATTGAATCGCCGCTGGGATGAAGCGACGCGCCAATTTGTTGACTATTGGTTCGCCCAAGAAACCCAGATCGAACTGATCGCGCTCCTGGAAGAAATCGAAGCCATCACGGATGCACCCGCACGCGCCTTTTTTGAGCTGGCCCTCTCCGCGATCATCATCACCAAGTCCGGCGGCGTATCACTGGCGCTCGACCTTGCCCATACCCGACCGCATCGCGCCAAACGCGTGCTCGACAAAGATGGCGCCGTCCGCATTGATGATACGAACGCCGCCGAGTCACGCCGGATAAAAAATGTGACGAAGATCCTTCGTTCGGCGTTTGACGAATTTGAAAAGCGTGCGTTACTGAATATCCGAGGCTTGCCGCCGACAGACAACGCGCAGATTCCGCCGGCGATCCAATTCGGTAATGCTCAGGCGCTGCCTTTGGACAACAACGTGATCGATCTGATCGTCACCTCGCCGCCCTACGCTTCAAACGCCATCGACTATATGCGCGCCCACAAATTCGCACTGGTCTGGCTCGGCCATCCCATCGCGGAGTTGAGTAACGTGCGCCAGGCATATATCGGCGGCGATGCGATCAGCAACCACGAATTCGAAGCGCTGCCGGCTACGCCTGCCGACATTGTCGCAGCGATCACCCGCGTCGATCCGAAAAAAGGCCGCGTGCTACATCGCTATTACTCAGAGATGAGCCGGACGCTGCGCGAAATGCTGCGGGTTCTCAAGCCAGGCAAAGCGGCGATCGTCGTCGTAGGCAGTTCGGTTATGCGGAACATCGATACGAACACCGCGGAATGCCTCGCCGCGATCGGGCGCGCAATCGGCTTTGAAGTTCCCCGCATCGGGGTGCGGCGGCTTGATCGTGATCGGCGAATGATGCCGGCCGGCGCCGTTCGCAATCACGAGTCGCAGATTCAGCAGCGTATGCACGAGGAATATGTCATCGGCTTCTATAAGCCGGAAGCATCGTGATCCGCAATCCTCGCAAGAGATGCCATCATGACCTTCGCCGCCTATCGACGCGAATACCACGCGCGCATCTTCCAGGAAATCGTGCGCGTCAGCTCGGATGCGCATAAAGAATACCCGAATTTTGCCGATAGCGGCAGCAAAGTCAGCATCGCTATCGCCTGGGGCGTTGTACATCGGCTAGGCCACGCAATCGGGTCAGATCCGATCAAAGGGCAGACTTCCGGCGGGCGCTTTGAAGAAGTCACAAAGGATTTTCTTGAGCAGGCTTTTACGCAATTGCAGCACATCCGGCCTGGGATATGGCATTATCGTACGCATCTGGCGATATCCGACTTCGATCAATACGAACACCTCGCACACCTCCAGAAGGCTATCAAAAATAATAAAGAACTGGCTTCATCTCTGGGAGGAGACTACATTATCAAGCCAGACATCGTCGTTGGACGAGATCTCCTTTCTGACGAAGCGATTAATCAGCAACGCGCATTGATTGCCTCGTCGGATCATATTGCGCACTTGACACCGTTGCGTAAAGCAAACTCGCCGCATCAAAAACCGATATTGCACGCGAGCATTTCGTGTAAATGGACGTTGCGCAGTGACCGAGGTCAGAATGCGCGGACTGAAGCGCTCAACCTCATTCGCAACCGCAAAGGCCCATTGCCGCATATCGTTGCAGTAACTGCGGAGCCGCTGCCGACGCGAATCGCCGCGCTGGCCCTGGGAACCGGCGATCTTGACTGTGTCTATCACTTTGCCCTAGCTGAGCTTCAAGGAACGCTTCAGCAGCTTGGGAACGAAGATCAGCTAGATATGTTAACCATGCTCATTGAGGGTCGCAGGTTGCGCGACATCGGCGACCTTCCGTTTGATCTGGCCATATAAGTCGAGCGCCAATCTGCGCGCCCGCATTCGGAATGGAGAAGCGTATGTCACGTCTATCCGCGTCCGCACGCGATGCATCCGCGATGGTCGTTCGCAAGCCGCCGCCTCGGCGGCGACGGCCGGTCGGTGTGCTGGTTCTGGTTGCGATGCTGCTGTTCGTCGGGCAGATCGCGCGCGGCGAGCCCCTGGCGTCACCCGCTGAAAGCCATCCGGCGACGCGCGCCCCCGCCGGGCCCGGCGCAACCGCAACGGCCAATGCTTATCTCTCAGCGCGCAGTTGCCGCTGTTCCGCTTCGAGTGAGAAAAAAGCCTGTTCAGGCGGGCGCTTCGTGTGTTATACTGCACGCGTCGCGATCATAGCAGACGGTGCATAGTGCACCCGCCTGAGCGCGCGCCGCAAACAATTCGTTGAGGCAGGCCGATGACCCAACCGTACGATTTCGATCTGTACATCACCGCGAGCGACGCCGCCTACAGCGTGCAGGCCCGATCGGCGCGCGGGGGCGAATCACCGCCCCAGCCGCTGGCGCTGCCCTTCGACCCGGCGCGCCTGCCCGACAAGCGGCGCGATGTGGCCGAGTGGATCAAGGCGGTACGAAACACGCGCCTACGCGGGCCGGAAGAGCTGCGCGCGGCGCGGGCGTTCGGCACAACCCTCTTCGACGCCCTTTTCCCCGCCGAGCTGCTGGCCGCCTTCCGCACCGGCCGCAGCAGCCTCGCTCCCGGCGAGCGTTTGCGGTTGCGCCTGCGTCTGCCCCCCGCGCTGGTGATGTTGCCCTGGGAATTGCTCTACGACCAGACCTACGACCAGTTTCTGGCCCTCGCCTCCGACCTGACCCTGGTGCGCTACCCGGAGATGCCCGCCGCCGATCGCCCCTCCGGCCCGTTGCGCATCGACGGGCCGGTGCAGATCGTCGCGGTGCTGGCCAGCCCACAGAGTGACGACTATCCGCCCCTCCGGCTTGACCGCGAACTAAGCCGCCTGGAGCTGGCTCTCAAGCGGCTGCGCGACCAGAACCGGGTGCAGCTCGATGTCATTCGCGGCCCCGGCACGCTTGACCAGCTCCGCGAACGGTTGCGCCGCCCCACGCATATCCTGCATATTCTCAGCCACGGCGACCTGAACCGCGAGACCGGCGAGGGCGAACTGCTCTTCGAGGACGCCGACGGCGCCGCCGAGCCGATCAACGCCGACCTGCTACGGGTTTACCTGGAGCGCTGGCACGGGCAGGTGCAACTGGTAACATTGAACGCCTGTCTGGGGGCGCTGCCGGTGGGCGACGATCCCTCCAGCAGCGTGGGGCTGGCGCTGGTGCGCAGCGGCGCGCCGGCGGTTGTGGCGATGCAGTTCGAGATTATGGAGGACGTGGCGGCGGAACTGACGCGGGTGCTCTACGCCGAACTGGCGGCGGGCGCGCCGGTGGACCGGGCGCTGAGCGAGGCGCGGCTGGAGATCCCCAGGCGCCATCGCACCCGGCTGGACTGGGCCATCCCGGTGCTCTTCTCGCGGGCCGAGACGGGCGTGCTGATAGAAAAGAAATCGCAGTCCGCCGACGTGAGCCAGCTCTGGCTTCAAGCGCTGGACGCCTACCTGACCCAGCGCTGGGAAGAGGCCGCCGACCTGCTGGGACAGGTCGCGGCGCTCGATCCGGACCATCAAGACGTGCAACAACGCCTGACCGAGGCGCGCCGCCAGGTCGGGCTGGCCGAGTTCTACGCCGCGCTATGCGCCTTGCGTGAGGATGACAAGTGGCAAGCGGTGTTGAGTGGGTTGGACGAATGGGAGCGCCAGAAGCCAGATCCGCCCGATGACCCGCAGGGACTGCGCGCCTGGGCCGAAGGCCGCAAACGGCGCGAGGAGCGCTTTGCTGCCGCGTTGGCCGCCGCCGAACGCAACGCCTGGGCCGAGGCGATCCCGGCG
>JANQID010000066.1 GCA_028282325.1 Chloroflexaceae bacterium
ATAATGAACAGGCCGCATGTCACCCTGACCCTGAGCGAAGCGAAGGGGAAGGGTCTCAGCGTCCCCGATAGCCGGGATTCTTCGCTTTGCTCAGAATGACCGCTTGCGGTAGATCCAAATTCGTTTGGTATTACAACTATTTTGTACAGACCGGGCCGGGCATGGGGCCGGGACCGTACACGTTCCGTGTCACCGATAGCTATGGCAATACGCTTGTCGATAGCGGCATTGCGCACATCGAGAACGGCACGATCAACGGTGCCGCGCAGTTCCCCGCCGGGCCGTAGGGCAGTGTGCCAAGCGGACGGGAGCATTCCGAGCCTTCGTCTCAGCCCTTCGATGAACTCAAGCCAGGGTAGCCCTTCGATAAACTCAGGGCAGGCTCAGGACAGGCGCGGAGCGCATACCGCGGGTCCGCTCCCACCCCAAAGCCGAACCAGCCGCCCGCTGAATATTGACAGTGCTCGATATATTGCATACAATCTAAAAAGTGGCAGAACGCAGACTGGACCAGTCTGCCATACAAACGTTTGGAGAAGGCTTTGCCGAAAATGGCGCGCAGACGTTCAACGGGAGGCCGGGTGTGAGACTGGCCCAGTCTTGAGAGTGGAGCCGATGGAGTTGCCTCGTGACCGATACAACCACAACCGAAACGCGCGTGATCGGCTGTTGCGACGGTGCTGCGCCCCGCATCGCCGATGATGAAGCGCGCCGTCTCAGCGATGATCTCCAGATCCTGGCACACCCCATTCGCATCCAGATTCTCGATATGCTGGCCCAGAATGTCGGGCAGGTTTGCGTGTGCGACCTGGAAGCCGCCTTGCCGGTCAAGCAGCCGACGATTTCACACCACTTGCGCTTGCTGCGCGAGGCGGGGCTAATCGATGTCGAGCGTCGCGGGCAGTGGGCCTACTATGCGGTGCGACGAGAGGCTCTGGTCAGGCTGCGCGCGCGCATTGTCGCGCATCTGGATGCGATCGCATAGGCCGCACCTGACCGGTCTCGGCCGGCTGCGACCTTCCTGTGAATGACCTTATTGTACGACCTCTAACTGATTTATCTATAGCTGCCTTCCACCACGTAGGCCCTGACCCGAGATTCGTGTCACCAGCCACATTAAGCGAGAACGTGTAGCACAATCTTCTCTACCAGACCGCATACGTTATTTGGAAAGAAGGGGGTCGCAGAGAGCGCGTGATCTCCTGGCGATCCCGTGCCCGTGGTTTCAATTTTGGTACTGCCATTCGCCAGTAGTGTATTGTATAGTGAGAGCAGATCAGAAGCGTAAAAGACACCAGTGCCAGCGTAGCTCTACGGAGTAGATGATGACGGACGAGTACCAGCCGGACCTGGAGATTACGAAGCCTAGCGCAGCCCGGATGTACGATTACGCCTTGGGCGGCTACCACAACTACGCCATTGACCGGCAAGCCTTTGAACAAGTGCTCGCTATCAACCCGGATGGTCTTGACTTGGTGCCGCCGGGCTTGGTCTGGCTACCTGAGTGGCGTCCAGAAAGCGTGGATGATGTACTCCTCAATCAACCCGAACGGTCAAGCGCTCTGGCAGCGGTTGGGCAACGGGTGCGAGGGCCGTAAACGCTGTGGAGTTTACTCAACGGGCAATCCTCCTCCAGCGACTCCAAGCCAGATCGGATGCGATTGCTGAGGCGTGGTATCACGCACTGCTTCCCACTGGTTTCAGTACCCGCAGTCTTCCCCAGCTTCGCCAGGAACTCGGCGGATTGACGGAGAGCCTGATCACGGCGCTCCTTACAGAACCATTTGCGCCGAACCTGGGAGATCTCATCGGGGTCGCACTCGCGAATCTCGGTCTGCAAAGCCCTGAAAGTATGCGTGCAACGCTTACAGTGCTCCCTGAAACCTTGGTAGCAACCCTTTCTAAAGAAGATGGGTGGCTGCTCTTCCCGCGGATCATGGCGTTGCACGCTACCATTGCGAGTAGCCTGTTTGGCGCTGTGCGTCACCGTATCACTACAGCTCACGAACAGAATCACGCAGCACTCGCTACCGCTCACGCTGCGGTGCAGATGCGCTGTCAACGGATGGAGGAGCATCTCCGCGCGATTACGCTCCATATACCAGTGGTCTTGTTTACGATTGACCGCAAAGGCATCATTACATTTATCGTGGGACGTGGCCTTGCAGCGCTTGATGTCACACCAGATCAGATAGTGGGGCGAGCCATTGTCGAGGTTGCCAGTGAACAGCCTACCATTGTGATGGCTGTCGAAGCGGCTCTCCGAGGCGAAGTTGTAAACGTACTCATCCATGCTAATGCACGGCTCTTTGAAACTCGTTATGCCCCACTGTTTGACGACATAGGCGGTATTACGGGAGTCATTGGCGTGTCGCTTGACATTACAGAGCGACCGCAGCCGCTTCCCGCCAATGAGGGGCCCCCTTTAACAGTAGATGAACAAATTTTGCTTGGTTTATTGGCCACAGGCCGAACGAATAGACAGATTGGGCAGGAGTTGGGATTAGGCTCGAAGGCTGTTGAAAAACGTCTTGCTAAACTCTTTGCGAAGCTTGGTGTTGCGACACGCACTGAAGCTGTAGCGTTAGCATTTCGGGAACGCTTGCTTTGACTGTGAAGGTTATAGAGCTAACAGCCAAAGGTCGGACAATCGATCCAGCGCAGTAGTATCAGGAAGCTACCACACGAAAATGAACATACCGCATGTCACCCTGAACGGAGCCGCAGGCGGAGTGAAGGGTCTCGGGCGTATCAGCAGCCGAGATTCTTCGCTGCGCTCAGAATGACCGTTTGCGGCATCTCTATTATCGTTTGGTAGCGACAGGCAATGAGCAGCGCTGCGGATTGTACGACCTTTATTTTGCAGAGTTGTACGCCAATTCTATACGCTTAGACGCAAACAGCACTTCAAATAGGCTACGGTGTTGCAGGGTGAAGTGATTCCCCTATCGCAATCAATTCCTCCTGGCTCAACTCAGTACTGCTTGCTCCAAAGATCACAAGAGCCGTCCCATTCAGAATGACGTAGAGCTTCCTGCTCCATCCAAGCACGGTGCCTTTTTCATCAATCACAGGCGTTTCATAAATCACCGCTGGCTGCCCTTGAATTATGACATTGTCATCCAAGATACGAGCCCCTTCCCAAAAGGCTGTATGTGTGGTGGAAGGTATGCTTGTGCCAGCATCCTGCATTACCACCACCTCTCTTGTATCCTTCCAGATATATTTAGATAGCACAGAATAAGTTGCGTCTGCTCCAAGATCTTGTAACTCGATGAGTTCACCTTCAGGAGCCCAAACCTGAAAAGGCGCTCGTTGCAGCACGTGATCCATACCAGCGATATGCTGTGAGCGTTCATTGACAAAGACCTGTTGATAGAAGGCCCAGACGTCGTCGGCTGAAATGAAGGCGGCTGCAATGACTACTACAATTGCGAGAGCTGCCCATAAGGTGGCGCGTTTGAAGACCCGCCACTGGGTTGGCTGAGGGTGGAGATTGAGTTCAGGAACTCGAATGTTTTGGACATAGTTCGTAATAGTCTCTTTGATCTCCTGCTCGTGTTGACTATAACGCATCATCTGCCTCCTTGTCACTATTATAGTGGTATTCACAGAGCGCACGAAAGCGTTCGCGAGCGCGTTCGAGCAGTTTGCGCACAGCAGACTCACTCTTCCCTATGACCATAACTTATCTCGCGACAAGAAAGCCCACGCCAATAATGCAAGACTAAACACACTCGACTATCGAGTGGTAATCGTGCGAGAATTTGTCCCACAAACTCCTGTTGTAGCACCGCATGCTCGTGTGATTGTCGATAAATCGGAAGCCAGTCCAGTCGTACCCACCGAATAATGCGCTGGCGTCGAAGATAGTTCTTAGCAACATTGGTAGCGATCGTAAAGAGCCAGGATGCGACATTGGATTCGTCTGATAGCCGAGGGAGCGCAACGTATGCTTTCAGTAGGGTTTCTTGTACACAATCAGCTGTCGCCTCAGCATCCTGTACCAAACAGAGTCTCAGGGGTAAATTCTGCCGTCAAATAAGGTATAAGCAGTAGCCATATATGAAATGCCCACTATACCACTGCCCACTATAATGGTATTCGTGAACGTGACAGTACTTAAATACAATAATAGGGAATGTCGAAAGGGAAGATGTTGTTAATACACCACAAACTGGTGTATGCTGTCAATGGGTGGCTCCCTACTTGTGTGTTAGGGAATTCCCTACCGCGTTGCTTTGTACAAAGAGCCGCCACAAGGGAATAGTTTAGTGAATTCTTTCACTATATCTTGAAGCAGCTTGTGCGAGGGCGAATCCGGCATTACTCGGTACGACCGCGTAACTTGCACAAATATTAACCAAATATCATATTGACGATCGTCGATATTGTGCTAAACTTATGCATGTCGATATATTGAACATCATCAATATAAGGAGGTTTACTATGCCAGACTCGACAACCATTAAAGAGGCGGTGCGCGAGGTTTATTCGCAACGAATTCAGGAAGGCTCCTCCTGCTGCGGGGGTGCGACATCAACCGAGATCATGCTGTATGGCGAGGACGCCATCACGACGCTGCCCGAAGGGGTCGTCACCACATCGTTCGGGTGCGGCAACCCGATTGCGCTAGCGAGCCTGAACCCGGGCGAGGTAGTGCTCGATCTCGGCTCCGGCGGCGGACTGGATGTGCTGCTGGCGGCCCAGCGGGTCGGCCTCGCGGGCTATGTCTACGGTCTGGACATGACCGATGCGATGCTTGAGGTCGCGCGCGCCAATGCTGGGAAGGTCGGCGCAACCAATGTCGAGTTCATCAAGGGTGAGATCGAGTCGATCCCCCTGCCCGACAATACGGTCTCGGTGGTCATCAGCAATTGTGTGATTAACCTGAGCCCGGACAAAGGCCAGGTCTTGAACGATGTGTTCCGGGTCCTCAAGCCCGGTGGCCGGGTCGCCGTGTCGGATGTCGTGATCGACGGCGATTTGAGCGAGTTGCCGGTCAGCGAGGAACAGATCCGCTCGGCGTTGAGCTGGGCCAGTTGCGTCGCTGGCGCACTGACCGTCGATACGTACAAAGGCTACCTGCGCGACGCCGGTTTCACCGATATTGCATTCGAAATCCAGCATCGTTACTCGCCGGAGAACCTCTTCTCGGACACGCCGGAAGACCTGAGCAAGCTCTCGCCGGAGGTGATATCTGAGCTGGTCCAGCGCTTCGCCAGCATGAACATCACGGCGGTGAAGCCCGCAGGCTCACGCTGAGCGCCGTTGCAGGACTGGCAGATTTCCAAAGGACTGCCAGTCCTTTCCTTATGCCACCCTTTGCGAAGCCTTAGGCGAAGCGAAGGGTCTCGGTCGAGATTCCTCGCTGTGCTCGGAATGACACGCCACCGAGATTCCTCGCTGCGCTCGAAATGACACACCATTCGCAATAGAATTGCTCTATCGGTTTTGGCAGCAGTATCTCATTGCCTCGGAGCATGCTATAATTGACGCGGAATCGCGCTGACCCCCGCGGAGGAGCTATGACCCAGAAGGCGTTTCAGGACTACTACCCCAATGATGTAAGCCACTGCTATGGTTGTGGTCGACTCAACGAGAACGGGTTGCAAATCAAAAGCTACTGGAATGGCGATGAAACTGTTTGCACCTACACGCCGCGCTCCTATCACACCGCTATTCCTGGCTATGTCTACGGCGGTTTGATCGCTTCGCTGATCGATTGTCACGGCACCGGAACCGCCGCCGCCGCCGTGTATCGCGCTGAAGGTCGGACGATGGACACCGAGCCGCCGCTGCGTTTTGTCACTGCGTCGCTGCATGTCGATTACTTGCGTCCCACGCCGCTCGGCGTTCCGCTGGAGATTCGCGCCTATGTGAAGGAGATCAAAGGGCGTAAGGTCATTGTTGCATCCACCCTCTCGGCGAACGGCGAAGTCTGCGCGCGCGGCGAGGTTGTAGCGGTGCAGATGCCTGAGCATATGAAGCCCGTTTAGCAAAGGAGGAACGAGATTGCAGCCGCATTACACGCGCATTTCCGACAGTCTGGTCGCCCAACATCCCGATCCGATCGGGGTGATTGAGTTCTATGGCGGCGAGTTCTTCGGCACGTTTCCCACCAGCTCGTACGAGTATTTTTTAGAAACGCTCTACCAGGCCGGCTATACGATCATTGCGGTACCATTTTCACTTGGCCTCAACCATTACGGAATCGCGAAGAAGTTGCTTCAAGAGCGTGATGCCGTGCGCGAGCGTCTTCCCGAACTGGAGGGCGTTCCGCATTTCTGGGTCGGCCACAGCGTAGGCTGCAAGTACATCGCTCTGCTCGAAGCGCTCACCGACGCTGATACGAAGCTCTTTACGATACCGGGCGAGACTCCCTCCCTCCGCGGTATCCTCAATGAGCCGTCGTTGTTGATGGCGCCCGATATTCCTTCGACTGCGGATGCTATCCGCGCGCCGATTTTGCCGGCCATCCTCGATATTTTGGGTCTGGGCGTGCGCCCCAGCCGCGAAGAGACGCAGAAGCTGATCGAAGAAGATGATCTGTTTAATCTGACCGGACTGATTTCGTTTGATCACGATACCGTGGCCGGGAACGAGTCGCAGCCGCCGGAAAAGAGCACGGTGGCCTGGTTGATCAAAACACTCTCCAGCCGTACGCCCGATCGATTGTTACACAGTGAGATTCCCGGCGAGCATTTGACGCCAGTGGGCGTTGCGATCGGCTCGAAACTCTATCGGGTGAGCATCAGCCGCCTGATCGCCGTTGAGCCGCTGCCGCGCAAGTTGGAGCCGCTGGCGCTCAAATTCCTGGATGAATTGGAGCAGCGTCGCGCCCGGGCGGTTGGCGAAAAGCCGCGGCAGCAATATACTGTCAAGTTTGCACCGCCGCCTGAGGAAACGACGTTCGATGCACCGCCGCCTGCGCCGGAACCCGAACCGGCGCCACCGCCACCGCCTGCGCCGGAACCGGAACCGGCACCACCGCCACCGCCACCGCCTGCGCCGGAACCTGTGGCGGAACCCGAACCCGAATCGCCGACGCCGGAGCCTGAACCCGAACCAGCGCCACCGCCGCCTGCGCCAGAACCGGAACCCGAACCCGAACCCGAACCGCCACCGCCTGCGCCGGAACCCGAACCCGAACCGCCTGCACCGGAACCGGAACCTGAACCCGAACCAGCGCCACCGCCGCCACCGCCTGCGCCTGTGCCTGTGGCGGCAGAACCCGTGAAAGCGGCGAAATCGGACGATTTGCAGAAGGTCGAAGGCATTGGCCCAAAGATCGCCAATGTTCTGATTGAGAACGGCATTCTTGATCTGGAAGACCTGACCGATGCACCGGTCGAACGATTGCGAGAAATCTTGCGCGCCGCCGGCAGCCGCTATGCTATGGTCGATCCCGGAACCTGGCCGGAGCAGGCGTTGCTTGGAGCGATGGGCGAATGGGATGCGTTGAAGGAATTGCAAGACAAGCTTGATAAAGGCCGCTACCGCGAGGGAACGGCGGATCAAGCTACGGATTGGCCCGATACGAACGAGTAAAGATGATCGTGCTCGACAATCTGCGGGTTCATTTCAATGCCGCAAAGAACGCGAAGGACTGCTATCCTTCGCGTTCTTTGGTTCTGTGAGACTGAACTAGGTGGGGAGATCACGCCGTGCTTAACACTCTGAAGAAGATCTGGAACAGAATTCAGTCGCTATTTCGCAGAAAGAAGCCGTATCAAGCGCCCCCGCCGCCGCGCGAAGGGCGGTTGCTGGCCCGGGTCTGCCAGCAACGAGCATACCGACTCTATGTGCCCTCCAGCTACCATCTCGCTGATCCGCGCCCGCTGATCGTCATGCTTCACGGATGCACGCAAGACCCCGAGGATTTTATGACCGGGACGGAGATGAATCGCTACGCCGAGCAGCATGCCTGCCTGGCGGTCTATCCCGAACAACCCGCCAGCGCTAATCGGAAAAAGTGCTGGAATTGGTTCCGCCCGGATAATCAGGCACGCGGTATGGGCGAGCCGGCGGAGATTGTCGCCATTGTCGAACAGGTTAGGAACGATTTTGCCATTGATGCGAGACGGATTTATGTCGCCGGTCTCTCGGCCGGCGGGTGTCTGGCTGCAACGCTGGGCATTACATATCCCGACGTGTTTACAGCGGTCGGCATCTGTGCGGGAATTGCCCACAAGTCGGCCCGCACGGCGCTTGGCGCTTATGCGGCGATGCGCGGGAATTGGCCGCGCTGGTTGGTGGCTTCTCCCACAACCCGATTGCTGCGCCGCACGAGTCGGGTCATGCCGCTAATCGTCTTTCACGGCGCTGCCGACAAGGTTGTTGCGCCGATCAATAGCGAACGCCTGATTGCACAGTGGGCGCATGTGCATGGCTTGCCGATAACGAATCGCACAGTCGAACGGCGGGAGCGCCCGGATCCGGACTCTCTTTCGGCGATGGTCTATACGTATCACGATAGCGTAGGTAGGGCGGTGCTGCAACGCTACTGCGTGGATGGCATGGGCCATGCCTGGCCCGGTGGCTCGGCGAATGGGTCGTTCACCGAGCCTCGCGGACCAAAAGCGAGCGCACTTATGCTAGAATTTTTCCTGAGTCGCCGCATTCAGACGGCGGCGATGGCGCAATCTACTGCGATAGGGTAACCGTTATGGCGCTCATCCAACTGGGCTCTGATTTCTACGCCCTGTCATCTTTGTATGTATTCCATAATGGCATCGTCTGCCGGAGATCTGCTTATACCAAACGAATTTGGATCTACCGCAAGCGGTCATTCTGAGCGCAGCGAAGAATCCCGGCTGTCGGGGACGCTGAGACCCTTCGCTCCGCTCAGGGTG
>JANQID010000074.1 GCA_028282325.1 Chloroflexaceae bacterium
GTCAATCGTCACCGACTTTTTGTTGCGTCCTTCACTCATCCATGTCAGCGTATCGCCACGACTTGTTGGTGTACCAAAGCGACGGAGCGCATCGCCGCCAACTGGATGCTCCACCTTCAACACATCGGCGCCAAACTCGCCGAGAAGGGTCGCGCAATATGGCGCTGCGATCACCGTGGCGACGTCGATGACGCGAATGCCCGCGAGAGGAAGTTCAGATCTGGTTTCGTGCGTCATAACTCACCTCACTTTAGATGATCCGGTGTCGCCGAAGCTCTTTAATCTCTTCCGCCGACATCTCCAGCAATTCGCGCATAATCTCGTACGTGGCGTCACCGAGCGTCGGCCCCAGATTGGTGATCCGTCCCGGCGTTTCTGAAAGGCGTGGAATAACGCCGGGAACTACAATCTCGCCGAGGCCATTTTCTAAAATGCGCTCCAGATTGCCGCGCGCCTGGAAATGCTCGTCTTCAAAGATGTCGGCGATGCTGTTGACTTTTCCTACCGGAACCTGATGCTCAAGGCACCGTTGAATCACCTCTTCACGCGTGAACGAGCCCACCCACTCGATGACAATTTCGTTCACTTCATCGCGGGCGGCCAGCCGTTTGCGCTGATCGCCATAGAGTCCGGTGGACGCCAACTCCGGGCGTTCCATTGCTTCCGATAGGCGTTCAAACATCTTGTCCGTCGTACAGGCGATCGCGATCCATTTATCGTCGCTGGTGCGGAAATGGCCATGCGGGACGGCGACGAAGCTGCCGGCGCCCTCACGCTCGCGAACTTTACCGAACAGGCCATACGCGCCGGCGATCTCATCCAATTGGCGGAAGACCGCCTCGTAAATGCCAACATCAATAATCTGGCCACGCCCGGTCTTCTCGCGATGATGCAGCGCGATCATAATGCCGATGGCACCGTAGAGACTCGCCATATAATCGCCAAGCGGCGCGGTTCCGGGCATCACCGGGGTTTCACCGGGGAAACCGGCAAGGTAGGACAGACCGCCAAACGCATGGGCGATATGCGCGATCCCGGAAC
This sequence comes from Chloroflexaceae bacterium, assembly GCA_028282325.1. GTDB lineage: Bacteria > Chloroflexota > Chloroflexia > Chloroflexales > Chloroflexaceae > JANQID01. Next base: position 1,042 of record JANQID010000074.1, read on the forward strand.
GACGGCGATACGGGCCGGTCTGGCCATAGCCCGACACACGCAGCATAACCAGGCAAGGATTGGCTGCACTCAACTCTTTCCAGCCTAACCCCCACTCTTCCATTGTCCCCGGACGGAAGTTCTCGACTAATACATCGGACTTCGCCACGAGCTTCAGGAACAGTTGAACGCCCTCTTCCTGGCGCAGATCGATCGTGACAGACTTGCGGTTGCGGCCTTCGCTGAGCCAGGCCAGGCTTGCGTCATGCCGCTTGGTCATCGTTCCAAAGCGGCGCATCGGGTCGCCCGCGATGGGGTGTTCTACTTTCAAAATCTCGGCGCCAAACTCTCCCAGGATCGAGGCCGCATACGGTCCGGCGAGAAAGGTGCCAACATCAATCACCCGCACGCCGCTCATCGGCAGATTCTCGCTTTCCTGCGGGCGGTCTTCTGCCTGACTCAATTCCTGGCATCGGGATCCAACGGTGTTATCATTTTGCGGCGTGTCATCGGTAACATCGGCGCCCTCTGATGGCCATTCTGTAGAATCTGGCGAACGTTCGTTTTCTTCCATAGGTTTGTCTCCGCTTCAGCTTCAAAATTGTGAGAGCGCGCAAGTATAATATCTGTCAGGCTTTTTCCTGGCATCGTGACAGCCAATGACAGTTGGCCAGGAAAACCTCGCGCTGCTCTCGCTTCACTCCCCCGAGGATAGCGTTTAGCGGCGTTGCAGTATGCCAACAAGCAGTTTAATACGTAGGGTATAAGAGGCGTGCGTCCGTATCGACAGCTCGATGTTGCAATGATGGAGGATAGCTTGCCGGGCGACGATATAAGCGGACAACCATAATCTTAATCTTCGCGGAGAAAAAGACTCCCCCCAATCGAGATCTCTCCGCCCAAGGTTTAAGGATGTATATGATTATGATATGTAATGCCCATATTATATAACCATCCCGCCACATTTGTAAAGAAACGGGAAAGAAGTGGTATACTAGCCCTGTTCGCCCATCAACACGGCATCAATCGATAATAGCTTGTTTCGTAGTGGTCAAAATGCTGAAAGGCTGCTCTTATGACCGATTCGGCGGAAGATTTTTCCCGATGGATTGGCCAGACGGAAATTGTCGAGGATAATATTAGTTTATCCGCGGCGATTGCGGCCGCGGCAACCCTGGATGACGCCGCAACGCCGCTTGGCAAAGCCGAGCCACTGCCCCCGCTCTGGCATTGGTTCTACTTTCTTCCGAAAGCGCTACAGTCTCGGCTTGGCATCGACGGGCATCCCCAACGCGGCGGTTTTATGCCGCCGATCCCCTACCCGCGCCGTATGTTCGCCGGCGCGCGTCTACAGTTCCATCACCCGCTGATCATTGGTGAACCCGCGCGTCGTGAAGGCATCATTCGCGACGTTGTTCAGAAGTCGGGTCGCAGCGGATCGCTCGCGTTTGTCACGGTCGGCTATCGGTTTCTGCAGCAGGATACGGTTTGTATCGAAGAGGAGCAGGATATCGTCTATCGGGAGCCGGGGCCGCCTGTACCTGCACCGCAACCTATCGAACTGCCGCCTGTGCCGGAAGGCGCTTTGTCGCGCATCGTGACGCCGGATACGCGCCTGTTGTTTCGCTTCTCGGCGCTGACTTTCAACGCCCATCGCATCCACTACGACCGACCGTACGCTATGAACGAAGAGGGCTATCCCGGTTTGATCGTTCACGGGCCGCTGACCGCCATTTTGCTGATGGAACTGGTGCGCCACAATACAACACAGCGCATTGTGGGCTTTCGCTTCCGGGGTCAGGCGCCGCTTTTTGACCTCGCGCCGTTCCGCCTTGTCGGCATATCCTCTGAGGGGCAGGTTGAGCTTCAGGCCGAAGGCCCCGACGGCAAACCTGCACTGACCGCCGCCGTCGAGCTGGGGTAACGCGCACCCACGTTGAATTACCGCGCGATCGGTGAGTGCGCCGATGCAGTATTGGCGTCGTTGACCGCTGAATCCTGCGGCTGTGCGCCGCTGGTTGTGCTGTCATCGGTCGGCGGTTGGCGGCGATGATTCCAGATCAACGCGGCGATGCCGATCAGAATCGCTATGAGGCTGATGAGTTGCGCCACTCGGATCGAACCGGCGCAATCGCCGCCTACGCCGTTCAAGCACAGACTGTCAGTGCGCAGCCCTTCGATCCAGAAGCGCCCGGCGGAATAGAAGATGCCATAGAGGAAAAGCAGGTCGCCTGGGTGCAGCCAGCGCCGTCGCGTGGGCTTGTGCCAGCCATACATACGATCAACCAGCAGGAGCAGGCCAAAGCCGATCAGATTCCAGATCGACTCATAGAGGAACGTTGGATGAAATAACGTATCGCCGGGATACGCCTGCATATCACTGTACGGCGGCAAGCGATACATCGGGTCGATCCGCACGCCAAAGCCCAGATCGGTCGGCGCTCCGTAAGCTTCCTGGTTGAAAAAATTCCCCCACCGCCCAATCGCCTGCGCCGCCGGAAAGCCCGGAATGCACACATCCGCCCAGGCCCAGAACGACAGTTTGGCATAGCGCGTATAGATCCCCGCCGATATAATCGCGCCGATCAAAGCGCCGTGAATTGCAAGGCCGCCGGTGGTAAGATTCAGCACACTGAGCGGATCGGCGGCGAAGCGCTCCCACTCGAACGCCACATAGTAGACGCGCGCTCCGACAATGCCCAGCACCAGGCCAAACATCAACTGGTTCCAGACGTGATCAGGGTTGATACTGCGACCGATCGCGCGGCGTGAAGCGACCCAGGCGGCCAGAAGCGCTCCCGACATAATCAGCGCGCCATACCAACGCACGACGAGAGGAATGCCAAAGACCGCAGTATTAATCAGAAAGGGATCGTCGGGCGGATAGAGTATCATCGTATATAGTCAGTATGCATCGGTCGGCGGAAACAGGCTGTTGCGGCATCACAAGTTTGTAGCGTAGCGCACTGCGTTGCGGAACAACATCAACCCATCGCCTTCTTTCCGCCAGCGCTCACGCGTCCAGCGCGGATGCTGGCGCATCTGGATCGCGTTTTCGGGATGTGGCATCAATCCCAATACATTGCCCTGAGGGTTGCACAGTCCAGCGATGTGATCGATCGAACCGTTGGGGTTGGCCGGATAAGCAACCGCACCGCCGCTGGTCGAAGCATAGCGCAACGCGACCTGGCCCTGGGTGCGTAGCCGCTCAAGCGTGGCGTCGCTGTCAACCGCGACGCGACCCTCGCCGTGCGCCACCGGCGTCTCGATGAACCGATCGATGCCGGTCGTGAACACGCAGCGGCTGGACGGATCGGCGGCGAGGCTGACCCAACGACACTCAAATTGCCGCGAGGTATTTTCGGCGAGCGTGACGTGTCGTTGGATCGACGGTGATTCCCAGCCGGGAAGCAAGCCGGTCTTCACGAGAACCTGAAAGCCGTTGCAAATACCCAGCACCGGGCGGCCATCGGCCACAAACGCGGCGAGTTGCTCCCCTAGACGATGCATCAAATCGACTGCGAGCAGCTTGCCCGCCCCCAGGTGATCACCGTAGGAAAAACCGCCGGGGATGATCGCAAACCCGTAATCGCGCATATGCGCATCACCTTCGGCCAGACGATTGACATGGACTTGATCCGCCTCGGCGCCGGCAAGCTCGCAGGCGGCGGCAGCGTCAGCATCACGATTGATACCGGGGGCACGCAGGATCAGCGCTTTCACGACCATCGAAACTCCATCTCCACCTCGCCCACTTTGATACGATCTCCCTGGCGCAGGCTCTGGGGCGTGTGGGCGGGAATAATCACTCCGTTGAGCAAAGTGCCGTTGGTGCTGCCCTGATCAATCAACGTGTAGAGCTTGCCGTCGCGCTGAATGAGTGCGTGGTTGCGCGAAGCGATGCCACGATCGTGCTCGGCAAGATCGATCTCTGGATAATGATTCTGGCGTGGATCACGCCGACCAATCACGCAGGGCAATCGATCCAATTTCATTTCCCACGATCCGCGGGGCGAGAAGATCCGCAGTCGCGGGGTTGGCGGCGCGATGAGCGGCGTGCCACATCCCGAGCAGAAGCGGGCTTCGGGCTTGTTCATACGTCCGCAGTTGGGACAAGATGACCCCGTTGGCTGCGCTGGCGTGGCCAGAGGCGGCGGAGCAGCGACTGGAACACGTGCCGGCGCCGCGTTGGCAGTCTGGGCTTGCATAGCCGGCGCCTTCACTGGTGGCGGTTTGACTCCGGCGGTCGGATCAACATACGGCGCGCCAAGGCAGTCCAAAAGCGCCTTTTCCATCTCGGCGCAACTCATAAACCGCTTCTCGCGATCAAGCATCATCGCTTTGATGATCACCTGTTCGGTTTTGGCATCAACCGATGGGTTGTGCTGGATGATCGCATTGGGCTGCGGCGTTTGCAACGGTACCGGCGGCAGATTGACAAGCATGTGGAAGAGCGTCGCCCCCAACGCGTAAATATCGCTGCGGGCGTCGGTCTGGCCTTTGCCGTATTGCTCTGGCGGCGCATAACCCGCCGACCCCATTGCAATCGTATCTTTGGCCTTATGCGCTTTGTGGGTGCGAGCCACGCCAAAGTCGATCACTTTCAGAATGCCCGCAGGTGTAAGGATAACATTCGAGGGCTTGAGATCACGGTAGATGATTGGCGGCTGGCGTGTATGCAAGTAGTGCAACACCCGGCAGAGCTGAATGCCATAGCTAACAGCTTGATGTTTGAGCATCGGCGCGTTGGAATCGTGCAACAGATCCTCAAGCGTCTGACCGGGGACATATTCCATCACCATCGTCGGACGACCGTCATTCTCGAAGAAATCGGCAATCACGGGAAGATTGGGGTGATCCAGCTTGCGTAGGAGATCGGCTTCCTGGGCGAACAAATTGCGATTCTCGACAATTTCATCTGGGGGCGTATCAGGCGGCAAACGCATCTCTTTCAGCGCCCAGATCGAAGTATCACTTGTACGCTGTACGCGATAGACCGCGCCCATGCCGCCGCGACCGATGAGATTCAGTATCTGGTAGTGGCTCTGGTCGCCGCGTACAATCGTATTTGCCTGAAGCAAATCCTGCAGCATCTGTTTTTAGTAATCCTCGTGGTTATTCGCTCGACTGCTGATTATACCACGGGCAGGCGCAAAAAGTTGCAAATTCAGACGCTGGCCAGGGCATATGCAAAGTCTAATTCGACAAGCATCTCTCGATACGGCCTCCGCTACGCTTGTCCTGAGTGCAACGAAGGGCTCCAGTCTACTCGGGATGCTCCTGTCCGCCAGATGTCTTGACTTTGCTCACACTGTAGACGTTGGCAAGGATCGCGTCGCCGCCTGTTCGTAGCCGCGTTGTTATCCGCAGACGATGCAGATGACAGCGCCAAGCTGTGCGATCTGCGGATAACGTTCGGGGTGACGTCCTAGCAATTAAAGAAATTACACTGAACCAGTCGTAGCAAAGCCTATCACCGCACGGCAAGCGGAAGGAACACGCGGTAGATGTCGCCCCTGATCGTAACGGTCGCCTGCATCAGCGTGCCAAGAACCGCACCGCCGGTCGGATTGCTCAGTTCGAGCCGGATCGTTTCATCAATCTCTGGCGAGCCGTCGTTGACGATCAACACGCTACAGACCTTCGGGCTCGAGTCGCCGTCGGCGAAGGTGATGGAAGTGCTAATAGCCGTGTAATCGCTGCCGGCGGTCGCTGTGCCACCGCCGGTTGTGGCGCATGTCACGCCTACGGCGCCGTTATTGCCATCGCTGCGCACTACCGTGATCGTCGCCGTAGGTTCCTGTTCACCCACGTTATAGGATGCCGCGCTGAATTGCAATGTACCGGGGTCTTCGTCATCCACAATAGTAAGTGTGGTTTGCTGGGGATCGCCCAGGCTCGCACCGCCGGTTGGATTGCTCAGTATGAGGTTGATTGTTTCACCACCTTCGGATGCGCCGTCGTTGTTAATCGGCACGCTGCACGTCTTGGAACTCGCGTCGCCGTCGGCGAAGGTGATGGAAGTGCTAATAGCCGTGTAATCGCTGCCGGCGGTCGCTGTGCCGCCGCCGGTTGTGGCGCATGTCACGCCTACGGCGCCGTTATTGCCATCGCTGCGCACCACCGTGATCGTCGCCGTAGGTTCCTGTTCGCCCACGTTATAGGATGCGGCGCTGAAATGGATCGTGCCGGCGTTGTTACGATCAACCACAACCGCGAATGGCTGCGGACCTTCCGGCACGTTGTCACCGCGCACCTCCACCTTCCAGATGCCGGCTTCCGCCGATTGCACATAGACATTTTCCACGTTGTTCGTGCGATCGGCGCTGCCGCCGGTTTGTGACCAGCCGCCGCTAAAAACATTGCCCCGGTAGATCGTGCCATCAGGTGCTGTTACGATCAGATCGAGATCGTTGACCAGCGTTTTCGCTGCTGATGTTGACGCCGGATAGTCGCTCCATACCAGCGTGGCTTTGAAAGGACTGCCGCTGTTGCTGACGGTGTACGTGGAGCTTGACGACCCTCCCGTAGTCAAACCGCCGGTATTGTCAATCCACTCCTGGCCATCATCGGTGGCCGCCATCAGATCGATTCGCCCCCAGCCCTCGCTAGAGTTTGGGATCGGGTAATCGTTGTCATCTGCACCGTCGTTGTTCTCATCCAGCATATCGACTGCCGAATTGATCAGCGTGGCTTTGACCAGCGCGGCGCTAGCGTTGTGGGAATGGGCCTTGTAGTAGAAGTCGCGAACCACTATTGCACCGCCAGCGGCGATAGGATTCGACATCGACGTACCGCCCATATATTTGTAATATTGGTTCAGCGGATAGCCCCACCCATCAGACTGCCAGGCATTATTCTGCGGATTGCGCGAGCCGTCGTAGCCTCTCTGATACATATCCGAATAGGCGGATAAGATATACGTACCCGGCGCAACAACATCGGGCTTGATGCGTTCATCGTCCGTCGGACCGCGACTGGAAAAAGCCGCCATCTGTTCGGCATTACCTGCCGCCGGATCGCTAAAGAGCGGATTAACCGGGAAGTTGGAGGGCCACCCCCCGCCATACGTCATAATGGCGTTCTGACCGCCAAACGCAGCGCAATTTGTGTAGGATAGGCCGGTGTCACATTGGTAATTCCCATCACGGTCATTCTCGCTGGCGCCGACGGTCAAGACGTTTTTGGCCGTAGCAGGCGAGCCGATCGAGTCGTCGTCAACAATACCATCGCGATTTTGATCAACGCCTTCGTTGCCCGCCGAAAACGTGATCAGCATATCCGCATTGTTCCAGATAAAAGCATCCGAGTTGGCGCTATCCGTGGTATATTCGCCGGCGACGCTGCTGCCCCACGAGTTGGCGTGGATGCGAACACCCGCATCGTAGGCTTGCTGGAATAGATCGCCTAGATCATCAGGCAAGCCTATTAATCTATAGCTATAGCCATCGCTATCTGCGCATAAGCCGTAGAAATCGACGTAGTCTTCAACAGCCTGAAAGACCAGCCGGGCGGCCGGCGCGGCGCCCTGGCCCTCACCTCCGGTTTCGCCGTCGCTCAAAACGGAACCGGCGACATGGGTGCCGTGGCCGCTGTCTACGTCTTGCGCCCCATCGGGGATGACATTCGCACAGTTGGCGATGTCGGCCATTGTCCAACTATAGATCCCCTCAATGCGTCCAGCCGGTATATCCCAATGCGCGCCGCTTTTAGTGCCGTCGCCCAGGCCGGTGTCGGCCACGGCGGCAATCTGGCTGGAACCGTCGTAGCCATTCGCATTGACCGTATCCGCACCGATGATCACGCCAGCGCCATAATCATTGTGGGTTTCGTTGATCATAAAGTTCTCGATCCATGCGACATCCAGGATGCGGGCGATGAAGTCAAGTTGGCCAGCGTCGGCGACCGCCATCAGCATATTCCCGTCACGTTGCAGCACCGCTATGCCTGCGCCAACGATGTCTGTTTCAACCTGCTGTGCGCTTGCGCCACGTTCAACATACACCCGATAGATCTGCGTCGTCGCGTCTTGCAGACTTGGGGCAAGTTTGTATGCCGGATGAAAGATCCCCGTCCAGACGACGTTTGGCAACTGCTGAACCTGGGCGGCCTGCTCGGGCGTCATTCGTACCTTGAACGCAAAATCAGGTACATAGTGCAGTAATTCCACGCCTAGAGCGACAAGCTGATCTTTCCAGGCCAGCTCAATCGGCCCCTGGAATTGCACCAGAAAATATCCCTGCTGGCCAGGCGCGTACTGTTCGATTGTCAGATGCTGCGGAATACTATCGAGGACCTGGGCGCTCAGGGGGTTAAAAACGGCGGCTTTCAGACGGATGAAATGACCTTCCTCCTGGAGGCGAGCCTGACCCTGACCAGGAGATCCGCCGGAGATTATAACGAGCAATAACATTGCGACAATAATCAATGTGCGAGGCTTATGCATAGAGGCGCTCTTCTAGTGATGGAGGTATAACTCTAATATCAGGCAGCGCTGTATCGGCATTTACAGTACTTGTCTATCACAACGATCTAACAATCTCACAATAGCACACGACTCTATGAATAGCCAGCGAGAATTGGCTATTTGATGCCTAACAAGAAAATATTTTTTCTCACGCGCTTGGGGAAAAGTCCCTTCTCAGAGTATCGTATTCAGATCGGCGTTTAGTAACGCACAGCCCGTTGAAATGACGCGAGCGCCAGCCAGATGCCCAGCACGGCGAAGAGGAGATTCACCAGCGCGCTGACCGGTAGCGGCAGAGACGGCGTGGCGCCGAAGGCCAGCGCCCGCATCGCATCGATCAGATAGGTGACGGGGTTGAGCATCACGATAATGCGCATCCAGTCGGGCAGCGCCTGGAGTGGATAGAGCGCGTTGGAGGCGAACAACAGCGGCAGGTTGAACAAGAAGATCATGCCATGGTAGCCCATCATCGAGCGTGAAACTGCCGCCAGCGCCAGCGCGATGCCGCTGAAGCCAATCGCAAAGAGCGCCACCAGCGCCAGCGCCCCCAACCAGCCGAGCGGGTTAGCGCCCAGCCGCGCCCCCATCAGCACGCCGACGAGCAATATGATCACAGCTTGAATCAACGCTTTGGTCGCCGTGCTGGCGGCGTTGCCGAGCAGAATGCTGAGCCGGGGGATCGGCGCGGCGAGGTACTCCTTGATAATACCGCGCAGACGCTCGTCGAGCAGGATAATCCCGCCGCCGACCGCGCCGCCCAGAACGCTCAGCGCGATGATGCCAGGGAGAATGAACGACATGTAGTTCACGCCTGCGACTTGCGTGATCATTCCGCCCATTCCTACGCCGAACAGTACAACCCACAGCACGGATTGAAGCGATAGGCCCACCAATTCCTCCGCGCTGCGAGAAAACTTGTGCATATGTTTCGCCCAGATGACGTATGTCGCATACATTGCATCACCTCCCGCTCTGTATTCTGTCCTATATGCTAATCGCGCAGTGCGTGGCCGGTGTAATGGAGGAATACATCGCCCAGGCCGGGCCGCGCCACTGAAATATCATCGATGTTGAGGCCATTACTGCTGGCCGCGTTGACGATCTCGGCCAGGCGGCGGTTGCCATTGTCCACGTGGATTGTAACCGCACCGTCTTGAACATCGCACTGAACCCGCTCAACATACGTCCGTCCATCGAGATGGCGCACGAGCTGTTGGCAATCGCCGCGCCCTTTGATCCGGATGACATCGGCGCCCATCCCCGCGATCAGGTCGCCGACGGCTCCATCGGCAGCCATCTTGCCGTGGTCGATAATGCCGACCTTGTGCGCCAACTCCTCCGCCTCTTCCATATAGTGCGTGGTCAGCAGCAAGGTCAGCCCGCGGGCACGATTCAGCTCGCGAATGTATTGCCAGATGCCGACGCGATTTTGCGGATCGAGTCCCTGGGTCGGCTCATCGAGGAAGAGAACGTCGGGATTGGTAAGCAACCCGCGGGCCAATTCCAGGCGGCGCTTCATTCCGCCCGAGTAGGTCTTCACAGGGCGATCGATGGCATCGTTCAGTTGAACGAGATCCACCAGATCAACGATGCGCCGGCGTCGTTCGTCTTTGTTCAGCCGATAGAGTTGACCGTGAACGTCCAGCACACGCCGCCCGGTCAGATCCTGATCCAGCACGATATCTTGAAATGTCACGCCGATATGTTCGCGCACACGGCGCGCCTCGCGGACAATGTCGTAGCCGACGACGCGTGCGCTGCCGTCGGTAGGCAATGTCAGCGTGGTGAGCATATTGATCGTCGTAGTTTTGCCGGCGCCGTTTGGGCCGAGCAGCGCGTAGATCTGGCGCGCTGGCACGACGAGATCGATGCCGGACACGGCGGTGACATCGCCGTAGCGCTTAACCAGTCCGGCGGCTTCGATAGCCGGTGTTGTCATAGGTCGCCTTTATTTGAGCTATGCCCTGGCTCTCGCGCATTTGTATGATCGGCGGCGAGTTGGGCGATCAGTTTTTCAACCCAGCGCAACTCCGCCTGAAGGTGCAACAGATGGCGTTCGATCACCGGGCTATGATTGGACGGCGCGTGCTCCAAATGGGGTCATTCTGAGCGCAGCGAAGAATCTCAGATCCCCACAACGCCGAGACCCTACCTCAGAATGGCTGTGCTATCAAACACTATGGGAGACACCGC
>JANQID010000016.1 GCA_028282325.1 Chloroflexaceae bacterium
TTCCGTGGCATTCCATTCGACCAGCAGGCGCGCACGCTCGGCGGGATCAAGCAGCGGCAAGAGGTCGATCGGCGTATGGGGCGCATCCGCGATCGCTGCGAGCAGATGCTGGAAGTGGCGGATCATGCGCTCGATCGAACTCGCGTCAAAGATATCGCTGTTGTACTCGAAGGAGCCGTGCAATCCCGTCGCCGTCTCCTCCATCACCAGCGTCAGATCGAAGGCCGACACTGCGTTGTCAACCTTTTGCACGGTGATCGTTATGTCGGGCAGTTCGAGATCGGCTGCCGGTGTGTTTTGCAGCACAAACATTACCTGGAACAATGGCGAATAGGCCAGATCGCGTTCGGGCTGGAGTTCATCGACCAGCATCTCGAAGGGCAAATCCTGGTGCTCGTATGCCTCCAGGGTCGTCTCGCGCACTTGCTGGAGCAGCTCGGAGAACGATGGGGCGGCGCTCAGGTCGCTACGCAGCACCAGAGTGTTCACAAAACAGCCGATCACCGCCTCCAGCGCGCTGTGGCTGCGGTTGGCGATCGGCGTGCCGACGCTGATGTCGGTCTGGTTGCTGTAGCGATAGAGCAATACCTTGAAAGCGGCGAGCAAGGTCATAAAGAGTGTTGCGCCCGTCGTGCGACTGAGTTGGTGCAGCCCCCTGGTCAGTTCCGGGTCGATAGTGAACGATAGCTGGGCGCCTTGAAATGACTGCGCGTTCAGGCGCGGGCGATCGGTGGGCAGGTCAAGCAGCGGCGCCGCTCCGGCCAGTTTACGTCGCCAGTAGTCCAGCAGGCGTTCGCGCGTTTCGCCCTGCAGCCAGGCGCGTTGCCAGACTGCGAAGTCGGCGTACTGGATCGCCGGTATGTCCGTTGTCGGCGTTCGTCCAGCCCGTATCACGGCATAGTTTGCGCCGATCTCGCGCACAATCAGCCCGGTTGACCAGCCGTCGGCGATGGTGTGATGAAAAACGACCACCAGCGCATATTGAGCGCTGCCGCGTTTGAGCAAGCTTGCGCGGAGCAGCGGTCCTCGCTCCAGGTCGAAGTGTTGTTGCGCTCGCTCGGCAATTACTTGTGTGAAGGTCGCCTCTGATGCATCGTGCAGATCGACGTATTCGAGATGAAAGTGCTGTTGCGGTGCAATCACCTGCATCAGCGTGCCGTCGATTACCGTAAAGCTGGTGCGCAGCCCCTCGTGGCGGTCTATCAGCGCCTGGAATGCCGCTTCGAGCGCGCCTGCATCAACCTTGCCGTGGAGTTCAAGCGCGGTGGAGATGTTGTAGAGCGGCGTCTCCGGGTCGATCTGGCTGAGGAACCAAAGGCGTTGTTGTGCAAACGATACGGGCATATACGGTTCACGGGCTGCCGGCTGCAAGGGCGGTCGCGCTACAGCTTCAACTGCCTGGCTTGCTGCCAATTGAGCCACGGTCGGCGCGGTGAACAGCTCGCGCACTCCAACCTCGCGCCCCAGCGTCTCGCGGATGCGCGACGCCGCCTGGGTGGCAAGCAACGAGTGGCCGCCCAGCTCAAAGAAGTCATCGTGAATGCCGACCTGCTCCAGGCCCAGCACATCCGCCCAGATATCGGCCACCAGCTCCTCAACCGGTGTGCGCGGGGGGACAAGACCGGCGCTGCGCGGGAAATCGTTGTCGGTCGGTGCGGGCAACTGCTGGCGGGCGATTTTGCCGGCAGGCGTCAGCGGGAGCGCGTCAAGAAGGACATAGGCCGCCGGGAGCATATACTCCGGCAATTGCTCGCGCGCATAGTCACGCAGCGCTCCGGCGGTCACGCCGTTAGGGGCGACCAGATATGCCGCCAGATATGGCCCGCCCCGCCCATCGTCACGCGTCACGACGGCGCAGGTCGCCACATCCGGGTGGTTCGCCAGCACAGCCTCGATTTCGCCCAGTTCGATGCGAAACCCGCGGATTTTGATCTGGTCGTCGGTGCGTCCCAGGTAGACGATTGCGCCGTCATCGCGGAACCGCGCCCGGTCGCCGGTGCGATACATCCGTGCGTCATCGGCGGCGGAGGATATGAAGGGATCGGGCAGAAAGCGTTCCGCCGTCAGATCGGAACGATTGAGATAGCCGTGCGCCACGCCGACGCCGCCAATGTACAACTCGCCGACGACGCCAATCGGCGTCGGCTGCTGCTGTGCGTCGAGGATGTAGGCCCGGACATTGGGCAGCGGTCGCCCGATAGTCACGTGCGTCGGAGAGGAACGCACGTGCGCGATGGTGGCATCGACGGTGCATTCGGTCGGCCCGTACATATTGAAGAACTCGGTGTGCGGGGCCTGGGCGAGGGTGCGCCACAAGCTGTCGTCGATCGCCTCGCCGCCGGGCAGCACAAATCGCGGCGTCCATCCCGCGCGCGTAAACAGCCCGGCGGTGACCAACAGCCGGAGTTGCGATGGCACACAGTCGAGCAGGTCGATACGATGCTCTTGCACGTAAGACGCCAGTTCCGCGCCGTCGAGCCGCACGTCCTGGGGCACAATGTCGAGGGTGTGCCCATAGACCAGCAGCATTGCGATCTGCTGAACCGAGGCATCGAACGAAACGGGGGCGTTCAGACTAATGCGCAGGCGTTCGCCGGGGGCGCGATCGTAGATAGCGGCCTTCAGGCCGGCGGCCAAGTTCAGGACGGCCCGGTGGGTGATGGGAACCCCTTTGGGCTTGCCGGTGGAACCAGAGGTGTAGATGACATAGGCGGGATGGTCAAGCGTTGACCGATTTGGCGGCGCGCTGGTCGGATACTGCGCCAGCGCCGCCGCGTCGCTATCAAGCAGGACTGGCGTGAGCTCTGCGAGGCCGTCGGTTGTGCCCAGCTGGTGTGATGTGACGACGATTGTTAGTCCGGCATCGGCGGCCATATATGCCCGGCGGTCGGGCGGATAGGCGGGGTCGAGCGGGACATAGGCTCCGCCGGCCTTCAAGATGCCAAGCAAGCCCACGAGCAACGCAACCGAGCGTTCGAGGCAGAGGCCGACCAGATCGTCCGGACCGACGCCCAGGTCGTGCAGGCGCCAGGCGAGCTGGTTTGCTTGCCGGTCAAGGTCGGCGAAGCTGAGGGTGGTATCGGCGAACGCGACGGCAACCGCCGCGAGATGGCGGGCGGCGTGGTCGGCAAATCGCTCGTGCAGGCAGCGTGCATCGGTCAGAGGCGCAGCGGTGCGATTCCAATCAACGATGACGCGCTGCCACTCATCGGAAGGAAGCAGGGGCAAGCGGTCGATGGGCTGGTTCCCATCGGCGACAATGCCCGACGCCAGGGTCTCGAACTGGCGCGCCATCCGCGCAATGGTCGTTGCGTCGAACAAATCGCTCCGGTACTCAAAACGACTGAACAGCCCGCCATCGCGCACCTCGGCGGTTAGCGTCAATTCGAATTTGGCGACGTCGGGGGCGATATCCATCCGACTGACCGCGAGGTTTCGCAGATTTAGTGATGGCAGCGGGTCGCCCTCAAGGGCGAACATAACCTGAAAGAGCGGGTTGATGCCAGGATCGCGATCGGGCTGCACACGCTCGACAATCAACTCGAGGGGAACATCCTGATGGGCGAAAGCCGCCAGGGTCGTTTCGCGCCCCTGCCGCATTTGTTCGCGAAAGGTTGCGGCGCCGTTTATGCGGGCGCGCAATGCCAGCGTACTGGCGAAATATCCGATTAAATCGCTGCATTCGTTCTGATCGCGATTGGCGACCGGCACACCCACACAGAAATCCGCCTGGCCGCTGTAACGATAGAGCAGGATCTGGAATGCCGTCAGCAATACCGTAAACAGGGTCGTCTGTTCAGCACGGGCCAGTTGTTGCAATGATCGGTAGAGCTCCGCCGGGAATGCGAAGGTGTGTTGAGCGCCGTCTTCTCTCGATAACGCCGGACGTGGTCGATCGAAAGGAAGATCGAGGATTGTCGGGCAGCCTTCCAGGTAGTTGAGCCAGTATCCCAGGCGCTGTTCGAGGCGTTCACCGCTCAATTGCTTACGCTGCCAGACGGCGTAATCGACGTACTGGATCGGCAGCGGCGGCAACTTCGGCTCGGCGCCGGTGACGATGGCGTTGTAGCCATCCGAAAGTTCGCGGGCGAGAATATCGACCGACCAGCCATCGGCCACGATATGATGCAGGGTGAGCAAGAACGCATGCTCGTCGGCGGTCAGCCGGATCAATTTTGCCCGCAGCAGCGGCCCGCGCTGAAGGTCGAAGGGCTGTTTTGCCTCGGAGAATGTCGCCTCGACCAGTGCGGCCTCGCGGACGTGTTCTGGGAGTGTACTCAGATCGGTGAGCGGCAACGATATCGGCTCGGCAGGAGCTATGCGCTGCGCCGGTACGCCTTCGCGATCGAAGAACGCGGCCCGCAGCACGGTATGCCGTTGCACAATGGCAGTGAGACTGTCGGCGAGCGCCTGGCGATCGAGCGGGCCGTGCAGCCGCAACGCAATCGGCACGTTATAGAGAGGACTTCCCGACTGGAGCTGATCGATAAACCAGAGTTGCTGCTGCACAAACGAGAGCGGGTAGTCGCTCCGTTCTGCGGCTCGCGGGATCTGATTCGATGCGACAGACCGGCTTCGCTTTGCTTGCAACTGTTTCGTCAACAGCGCCAACTTCTCGGCTGAAAGGTTTGCAATTCGTTGCTCAAGCTGCGTCATGCCTGCTCTCCAGCTTAGATTTAGATATGGGTGTTTTCTCGATACAACACGCCGGTCATACAGTGGACTGCGCCAGCGCCTTTGCTCAACTCGGTTATATCTACTTCAAAACAGGTCACGCCCAGGCGCGTCAGGAGGCGGCGCGTCGCCGGATTGCCGGCCGGCAGCACGACGACCCCTGGGGCCAGCGTAACCATATTGATCGCCATGCCCTGATCGTTCTCGGTATGCGGCGCTTCCACTACCCGGAAGCCATGCCGCATCAGGGTCTGCGCCGCATCCGACGTAATCCGACGGCTATCGATCATAGCCAGCCGCCGGTCGATGAAGCTAAGTGCGCAATCCAGGTGCAGACAATTGCTCAACCCCACGCGCAAAACTTCGCCGATGCCGATCTCGCGCAACAGGCGCTCGACCTGGCGCGCGCCTTGTTGGTTAGTGCGCATGCCCTCGGCGATAATGGCGAGATCTTCGCCGGCGATCAGCAGGTCGGCGCCCTCAAATACGCCGCCGCCATAGACCGAGAGCACCAACGGAATGCCGAGCTGCAGCAGCGCCTGCGCCGCGATTCGTTCCTCGCCGGCCCGCGCCAGCGAAGCAGGACGGGCCAGAACGGCTCCTTCCGGCGTCATGGCAAATGTGTCGCGTACAAAATAGAGGTTGGGCGGCGCGGTCGGAACATCGATCAAATGGACGGTAATCCCGTGGCTGCGGTAGAAATCAACCAGCGCATCATGTTCGGCCTGCGCTCGCGCCGGATCGGGCAAATCATCCCAGAGGGCGTAGCGCGGATCATGCACATGTTCGATTTCCGGGCCCGGACGGTACATCAGCACAGTCCGCAGACGAGCGTACTCGGCGCTTACTCCAAAGTCCGCCCAGACAGTCTGGCGGTTCTCCCGATGCGACCCTTGCCGGGCGACCCAGCCTTCGCCGCCAAGTGCAGCCGAACGGCCATTGCTCATCTCTGCGACCATTGGTTTCCCCTCCCAACTACCGCATGCCGACTGATATTTGTAGGCGCCATCTACGAGCGATCAAGGAGATCACGTGCGATCTCGTCAGGAATCTGCTCAAGCTCATCGAGGAGTTCTGTCAGTTCCTCAATATCAACATCGCTGTTCTCAACCTGACTTTCCAGAATAAGCGCGGACATCGCTTCGATGGTGGGGCGCTCGAACAAGCTGAGCAGCGATATCTGGGCGTTGAACTCTTCACGCACCTGGCCGATGAGCCGGGTTGCCAGCAGCGAATGGCCTCCCAGGGCGAAGAAGTTATCGTGGACGCCGACCTGTTCCAGATTCAATGCCTGGATCCAGATTTCGGCCAACCGGGCTTCAAGCGCATTCCGCGGGGCTACACGATCGGCTTCCGCGTCGGCTTTCCGATACGTCGGCGCCGGCAGCGCCTGTCGGTCGATCTTGCCGCTTGCGGTCAGCGGCCAGGCATCTATCGGGATCAGTTCGGATGGCAGCATATATTCCGGCAACTGGCTCTGCAACCGGGCGCGCAGCGCCGCCGCGTCGAGGCCGCCGGGCGGTTGAACCTGGCCCGCCGTGCGGGCGGTATGCGCTGCTTCGGTCGTCGCAATGACATAGCCGATCAGGCGAGTTTCGCCCTGTTCGTCGGTTGTCGCGACCACCAATGCGTCTTGCACATGTTCCTGGCGGCGTAGTATCGCCTCGATTTCGCCCGGTTCAACCCGCATGCCGCGAATTTTTACCTGCTGGTCAACTCGCCCCAGGAACTCGATCTCGCCGTCGCTTCGGTAGCGCGCCCGGTCGCCGGTTCGGTACAGGTGCGCTCCCGTCACGCCCGAAAACCGGTCGGCCACAAAATGCTCCTGCGTTAACTCTGGACGATTGAGGTAGCCGCGGGCGATGCCGATGCCGCCGAGATGCAGTTCGCCGGGCACGCCGACGGCGACCGGCTCGCCAGATTCGTCCAGGATGTAGGCTGTCCGCCCAGGCAACGGTCGTCCGATCACTACCGGTCGGGCGGCGATCTTTTCCTCGTCGTCTAGCTCGATTTCAGCCGTTGTGGCAGTGATCGTGGCCTCGGTCGGGCCATAAGCGTTCAACAAGCGCGCCGAAGCCAGCGGTGTTTTGCTCCAGAGGCGGATCGTTTCTGTTGCGATGCGGTCACCGCCGATGATGGTTAGCCGGATGGAATGCCCGGTCAGCAATTCGGGCCGACGCGACCAGATCTCGGCCAGTTGTTGCCAGTAGGCCGGTGGTATGTTGATCACCGTCAGCCCCAGGTTGATGGCCTGGGTCGCAAATTCGTCGGCGGTCCAGAGTCGCTCGTCGCGTATGGCCACTCGCGCCCCGGTCAACAGCGGCGGCAAGATTTGCTCAACCGAGGGATCGAAGGTCATTGCGGCAAATTGCAGAACACAGTCTTGCGCCGTCAGTTCGTAATGCTGCTGTGCTGCCAGGCAGTGCTGAGCCAGTGTGGCGTGTTCGATCACCACGCCTTTGGGGATTCCGGTTGATCCAGAAGTGTAGAAAATGTAGGCTGCATTGGTTGCCTGCAACGAGCTTTTCGGGCAATGCGTCGGCTCCGCAGCAATCTGCGCAGCTTCGCTATCCAGGCAGACGAGCGTGCAGGTTCCGCTCGTCACTGCACTGCTGTCGGAGAACAGAGGGCGCAACCGCTCTTGCGTCACCACCACGCGCGCTTCGGCGTCATTGAGGATCAGGTTCAAACGCTCCGCCGGCGTAGCCGGGTCAAGCGGCAGATAGACGCCGCCGGCTTTGAGGATGGCCAGCAGCGCCACTACGACGCGTGGTGAACGCTCGATGCAGACCGCCACCGGCATTTCCGGACCGATGCCGTGGCGTCGCAGGTAGTGCGCGAGCTGATTCGCCTGTTGTTCCAACTCGGCATAGCTCAACGTTATCTGCGACTGACCGTTATTGCCGGGCGCAACCAGGGCCGTGGCTTGCGGCGTACGGGCTGCCTGTTCTGCAAACAGCTCATGCACAAGGGCCGATGCCGCTGGAACCGGGCGACGGGCGTTCCATTCTCGCAGGATAAGCTCGCGTTCGGTTTCCGACAGCATCGGCAAACGAGACGCCTGGCAGGCAGGATCGACGGCGATACCCGTCAGCAGCGCTTCCAGGTGTTCGAGCAACGTGCGCATTGTTGTCGGCTCAAAGAGCGCTGTATTGTACTCGAACGTTATCGTCAATTGTCCATCCGCTTCACCGGCCAGCAGCGTCAAGTCGAAAGGCACGACCCGCGGCGCCAGGGGCAGCGATTCGATCGTCGCATCACCCAATGCGATACGACCGCCATCATCGTTCAGGGCGAACGGCGTTAGATCTTCGCCGTCAGGGTGCAGCGTCTTTTGCCAGACGGCCATAACCTGAAAGATCGGCGGGCGGCCCGGTTCGCGCTCCGGTTGGAGACGTTCGACCAGCAACGGGAAAGGGTAGGCCCCATACTCAAACGCATCCAACATCAATTGCCGAGTCTGCGCCAGTAGATCGCTGAAGCGCATCTCGCCATCGACGCGGGCGCGCACCGGCAGTGAGTTGACAAAGTAGCCCATCGAACGCGCCCACGCGCTGCGCCGCTGAGCCTGGGGCATACCGACGATCAGGTCGTTCTGTCCTGTGTGACGGTAGAGCAACCCGTAGAACGCTGCCAGAACAACCATAAATGGCGTTGCTGAATACTCGCGTCCCAGACTGAATAGCCGCTCGCTAACCGCCCGATCGATCCGCCGCGAAACGGTGGCGCCGCGATAACTCGGCGTCGAACTGCGCAAGCGATCGGTCGGCAGCGCCAGCACGGGCAACTCGCCGGCCAGTTGTTGCTGCCAGTACTTCCAGAGGCGTTCGCCTTCGTCGCTGGCGATCAAGGCTCGTTCGGCAGCCGCATAATCGGCGTGGGAAGCACCCGGCGGCTGCAATGTCGGCAGCGGCGATTGGCCCATTTCGGCGCGATACAAAGTCGTCAGATCATCGACCAGCAGAGCCAGCGACCAGAAATCGGTCACCAGGTGGTGGATCGACAATAGCGCGAGCAGTTCTTCGTCGGAACGCCGATAGAGCATCAGGCGCAGCAAGGGACCGTGCTCCAGATCGAAGCGTCGGTAGACTTCACGTTGCAGGCGCTCATCCAGCGTCTGATTATCCCAGCCGCTCGCATTTTCCACTGCGAACTCGGCGGGCAAATCCGCGTGAACGATCTGCACCGGCTCGCCATTCTGCACCGCGAACGTTGTACGGAGGCCGGGATGGCGCGCCACGAGGCGAGCGAGCGCCCGCTGAAGCGCTGCCGTATCCAGGGCGCCGCGCAATCGAACCGTATTCGTCAGCGTGTAGACCGATTGCTCCGGTGTGAGTTGTTGCAGGAACCACAGGGCGCGCTGACCATAGCTGAGCGGTTGAACCTCGTTCAGATCACTGACTGCTGCAACCTCCGGCGCAGGCGTTTCGCCAATGTGCGGCAGCATTGCTTCGGCAAGCTGTCTAATACTGTCGCCGCGTAGAAATGCTGCGATCGGCAGTGTGGCGCCAAAGCGCGTTTCAATCTCGTGCATCAGCTCAACGGCGTTGATCGAGTCAAGTCCGTGGGCGCTTAATGCCTGTAATGAATCAACATCTGACGGAGGCAGCCGCAGGATGCGCGCCGTGAGCAGTGTCAAGGCTGTCTCGACGAGCGCCAGGCGTTGTTCGGGCGCGGCTGCCAGGATGTCCTCGCGATTCGGCAGAGGCGCGACTTCCGGCGGCTGCTCGCTATCAACCGCTGACAGCTTGCTCGTAGCGACCGACTCAAGCGTGTCGTTCAAAAACTCTTGCCGACAAGCATGCCGCTGGATCTTGCCGCTCGACGTTTTAGGAATACGTCCCGGACGCAGCAATACGACCGCCGTCGCCCGCACGTTGTGCTCCTCGAAGACGGCCTGCCGGATTGCTGCTATCATCTCTTCAGCCAGCAATGAGGAATCGGTTCCGTCGGCGGACTGCAACTGGCGCATTGCCGTACGTTCGACTTCCGCCACAATCACGAGCTGCTCGCTATCGTCGCCAATCGCAAAAGCGGCGCTGCCACCTCCCCGCAGCCTTGCATGGCTGGCTTCCGTCGTCGCTTCAATATCTTGCGGGTAGTGGTTTCGCCCGTCGATAATGATCAGATCCTTAAGTCGCCCGGTGACGAACAGTTCGCCCTGGTGCATAAAACCAAGATCGCCGCTGCGCAAAAATGACCCTGCTGAACCATCCGCAAGCTGGGCCTGGAATACCGCTTCCGTCTCTTCCGAGCGGTTCCAGTACCCCTGAGCCACGCTCGATCCGCTGATCCAGATCTCACCGACACGATCATCTGTGCATAGCTGTCTGGTCTGGGGATCGACGATGAAAACGCTCTGGCTGGTCGGCGTACGCCCTGAGCTCACCAGCGTTGTGCTGTCGGGCGCATTGGCTTCGATAATATCTACCCGGTGGTCTGACAACGCACGCTTACAGACAGTTTGTATCACAGGGGCCTGATCATGCTCGCTATTCGTCACCAGCAGTGTTGACTCGGCCAGGCCGTAGCACGGAAAAAACGCCTTGTACTGAAACCCGCACGAAGCAAAGGTTTCGCTGAAACGGACCAGCGTCGCTGCCCGCACCGGTTCGGCTCCATTGAAAGCAACGCGCCAACTGCTGAGATCCAGCGTCGCCCGCTCTTCTGGCGTAATGCGGCGCACACAGAGGTCGTAGGCAAAATTTGGCCCGCCGCTGATGGCGGCGCGATAGTGCATAATCGCTTGCAGCCAGTGTAAAGGGCGTTGTAAGAAGGCCATCGGCGACATCAATACACAGTGAACATTGCTGTAGATGGGCTGGAGCAATCCGCCGATCAGCCCCATATCGTGGTATGGCGGCAACCAGATGATGCCGGTCATCCCCAGTTCGGCGCCGAAGGATTCGGCGATCAAGGCGGAATTGTGCAAGAGATTGACGTGGGAAACCATAACCCCGCGAGGTGTGCGAGTTGATCCCGATGTGTATTGCAGAAACGCCAGGCTGGCGGCATGGATGTCGGGCTCGCGCCACCGATCGGCGACGCCGGCATCTAGCGTATCGGTAGCGATCCACTCCAGCACAGCCAGATCATCAACGATTTCCAGCACCGGCTCTGCAAAGGACATAATCTCGGCGGTGGTCAGCGCCGCACAGGCTTGCGAGTCGGCGACAATCGCCTGCAAACGCGGTAAAGTGCGCTCAAGGCGCGCCGGGTCCGGCGGGTAAGCGGGTACGGCAATCACTCCGGCGTAGAGGCAGCCAAAGAAACCGGCGATATAGTCCAGCCCCGGAGGAAAAAGCAACAACGCCCGCTGACCGGCAAGATTCCGTGCTTGCAAATGGGCTGCGACCGTGCGTGCGCGTTGATCCAGCTCGCTATAGGTGATGCGGGTTGCATCGTCATAACCGTGTTCGAGAAAACTCAGCGCCAGTTGGTCACCCTGATATAGAGCGCGCTGCTGCAAGACATCGACGAAAGTCTCAACACCTTGAGATGTCTCTGGGATCATAGCGAAACCTTGCATAGATGCCGGACTCCTTGAATTTCTGAATTCCGCTGAAAAGCTGTAACAAAATGTCGTCAGCTCCGTTAGTATTATCAAAGCACAGACGACGCGCGCTTTTGTTTGCCAATATAGGGATGCTATCGAGCAAAATTCTTAATAATGTCGGTTTGACATATATAGCAGCCCTACGCGATATGGAATGTAGGTGCGGCAACAAGTAAATGGAGGCGTCTACCAAGCCGGGAATGTCGCGCCTGACAGGTTTTGAGCCTGCACAAATGAGATAGCTTGGTACATTGTTGTGTTGGCGCAACTAATGATGTGATCGAGATTGGATGCCAGGTGTGCAATTGTGTTGACAATCGGGGGGGAAACCTTTAAAATTGGTATAAGAGGGCGCGAAAATCTTAACCGTTGTTAGTAATAACGGCGGCAATAGATTTCCGAACAGAGCTATCTGCTGTCAGTCGTTGCCAGCGCAGGCAGCAGGTAGCGGGCGCCTTCGATTTTTCCCCTCACATCACAGCCCAGATATTACGCTAATATCTTTATCTTCCAGACCCTCCGTCGACTACTAGCAATGCTAGTCTTTCTGAAAGCAACACAAGCCTAACGCTAAGCCTCTTCATAAGTGCTTCTGCGCTATTCTCCTTAAGAATTATATG
Source organism: Chloroflexaceae bacterium (assembly GCA_028282325.1). GTDB lineage: Bacteria > Chloroflexota > Chloroflexia > Chloroflexales > Chloroflexaceae > JANQID01. Next base: position 11,851 of record JANQID010000016.1, read on the forward strand.
GCTTGATTGAGAATGGGAAGTAGTAGTGTAGTAGTTTGGTGGAGCGTTTACGCTATGTAGTTAATCATCCACTGTCATGATAAGTACTACTTGTGAGGATGTCAAGCAACAGAAATGCTTTGATTATTACAGATTTGTCATTACTAAATTGCTAAAACGATTTGTGAAAATTCACCTTGTTGTTTTGATATAATTAAATTGTTAGAACTAATTTGGCGTATCGACTCTTTGTGTCATGGTCGTTACCAGACCATATGGGAGACACCGTATGGTGTCATTCTGAACGCAGCGAAGAATCTCTTCCCCCAACGCCGAGACCCTTCACGCTGCCTGCGGCTCCGTTCAGGGTGACATGCGG
>JANQID010000017.1 GCA_028282325.1 Chloroflexaceae bacterium
ACTCACGCCTAATGGAAAGATCGACCGCAAGGCGCTGCCCGAACCCGATGGCACAACCGTAATAGAGAACTACATCGCACCACGCACCCCGGCAGAGGAAATCCTGGCCAGCATCTGGATGAACCTGTTGAACCTTAAGCAAGTGAGCGTCACCGACGATTTCTTCCTCCTCGGCGGACATTCACTGCTGGCTACACGTATGATTGCGCGTATCCGCGAAGCTTTTGCAATCGAGTTGCCGCTCCAGATCCTCTTCGAATACCCGACGATTGTCGCGATGGCCGATCAGATAGAGGCGGCAAGAGCCGGCACCTCAGTCGTTATGATGCCGCCGATCAAATCGGCGGCGCGCGGTGATGTCATACCGGTTTCGTTCGCCCAGCAGCGGCTCTGGTTCCTCGACCAGCTTGAGCCGGGATCGCCGCTCTACAACAACCCGGCGGCTGTACGGGTGCGCGGCCCGCTCGATCACGCTGCGCTTACGCGAAGCGTCAATGTGATCGTCCAGCGCCACGAAAGCCTGCGCACCACTTTTGCGGCCCGCGGCGGCGAACCGATTCAACGTATCAGCAACACTCTGACCATCGATATACCGTTGATTGACCTGAGCGAGACGCCGGAAGATCAACGCGAACAACAAGCCCGCGAGCACATATTCAACGCAGCGGTTCAGCCATTCGACCTGTCCGCCGGACCACTGTTACGGGTCGTCTTGATCCGGCTCAGCACCGACGAGCACATCCTTTTCCTCAATATGCACCACATCATTTCGGATGGCTGGTCAACCGGGGCGCTGGTGCGCGAACTGGCGCTCGCTTACACCGGCATCACCGGTAATACCCCCCCGGCGATGCCGGATCTGCCGGTACAGTATGCCGACTACACCATCTGGCAACGGGGCTGGCTGCAAGGCGAAGGCGACGACTCGCCGCTTGCCGCCCAGCTCAACTACTGGCGCAACCAACTTGCCGGCATTCCGGCTCTGCTCGAATTGCCGACCGATCGTCCCCGCCCGCCGATGATAAGTTATCGCGGCGCACACGCAACGTTTGAATTGCCAGCAGAGCTGGTCGCTCGCCTTCAAACTTTGAGTCGGCGCGAGGGCGGAACGCTGTATATGTTGTTGCTGGCCGGCTATATGGCTTTGCTCCAACGCTACAGTCGTCAGGACGACATATGCGTCGGCGCGCCAATTGCCAACCGCCGTCAGGCTGAGCTGGAGCCGTTGATCGGCTTCTTCGTCAATACGCTGGTGCTGCGCGGAGACTTGAGCGGAAATCCGACGTTTCGCGAATTGTTGCGCCGGGTGCGCGCGATGACCCTGGATGCCTACGCCCATCAGGATCTGCCCTTTGAGATGCTGGTTGAAGCGCTGCAACCCGAACGTAGTCTGAGCCATACGCCGCTATTTCAGGTGATGTTTGTCCTCAACAATACGCCGACGCCCAATTTCGAAACGGCGGGATTGAGCTTCAGCCCGGTAGATGCCGAGAGCGGACAGGCGCGCTTCGACTTGACCCTGGAGATGAGCCAGATCGGCGATGTATTCTATGGTTCGTTCGAATACAACACCGACCTCTTCGACGCCACGACCATTGAGCGTATGATTGTCCACTTCCGCACGTTGCTCGAAGCCATCGCCGACAATCCGGAGCGGCGGATCGCCGAGTTGGAGTTGTTGCCGGAAGAAGAGCGTTGCCGGCTACTGGTCGATTGGAACGCCACCGAGAGTGCATATGCCGACGATCACTGCATCCATTGGCTCTTTGAGCGCTGGGTTGTCGAACAGCCGACAGCGCCAGCGCTCCGCTTCGCCGGACGGACAATTAGTTATGCTGAACTCGATGTGCAGGCCAACCAACTGGCTCACGAACTGCGAGCGCAGGGAGTTGCACCAGGCGCGCTGGTCGGCATCGCCATCGATCGTTCGCCTGAACAGATCATCGGCGTGCTGGCGGCTCTCAAAGCCGGCGGGGCGTTTGTACCGCTCGATCCGCACTATCCAACGGATCGCCTGGCGTTTATGCTCGCCGATGCCCACATCGCAGTCCTCTTAACGACCAGCAATCTCGATTATGAGGCCTGGCTGGACAGCGCTCGTGAGATGAACGGCTCGGCAGAGCGATCACTCACGGTGATCACATTCGACAAGGATCGGGAACAAATTGCGGATCGACCGGCTACGCCGCCGCAGCGCAATGCCACAGCCGACGATCTGGCCTATGTAATCTACACCTCCGGCTCAACCGGACGGCCCAAAGGCGCACTGTTGCACCACCGCGGTCTGTGCAACCTGGCCGAGGCGCAGCGCAAAGCATTCGCGATCGAGCCGGGCAAACGGGTGCTGCAATTCGCGCCCTTCAGCTTCGACGCCTCGGTCTGGGAGACAGTAATGGCGTTGTGCAACGGCGCAACTCTAACGCTGGCGTCTCAAGAGGCATTATCCTCCGGCCCGGATCTGCTGCGTCTGCTGTATGGCGAGTCCATCACGACCGTGACGCTGCCGCCATCACTGCTGGCAGTGCTGGATCCCGGCGAGTTGCCGCAGCTCGAAACCGTGGTCGCCGCCGGTGAAGCTTGCACCGCCGAGTTGGTACAACGCTGGGCGCCGGGAAGACGCTTCTTCAACGCCTATGGCCCGACCGAGACAACGGTTTGTGCTTCAATGTACCGCTGCGACCCGGACGAGACGCGCAACCCGCCGATCGGCCGGCCAATCGACAACTTCCAACTCTACATTCTCGACCCTTACGGCCAGCCGACGCCGGTGGGCGTGCCCGGCGAACTGCATATTGGCGGCACCGGCGTCGGTCACGGGTATCTGAACCGTCCCGAGTTGACATCCGAACGCTTCGTCGCCAACCCATTCGTCAATTCAGCAACCGGGCGGCTCTACCGCAGCGGCGACCTGGCACGCTACCGCCCGGACGGCAATATCGAATTCCTGGGCCGGATCGACCACCAGGTCAAGCTCCGCGGCTTCCGCATTGAACTGGACGAGATCGCGGCTAACTTGCGCCAGCATCAGGCTGTACAGGACGCAATCGCGATTGTGCGCGAAGACAAGCCGGGCGTTCAACAGCTAATCGCCTATGTCATTCTCGCCCCAGATCAACCAGCCCTTGATCCGGCGGAGTTATCGGCGGAGCTACGCGGACATCTACGTCAGGCGCTGCCCGAGTATATGACGCCGGTCGCCGTGCTGGCGCTCGAGGCCTGGCCTTTGTCGCCCAGCGGCAAAATCGACCGCAAGGCACTGCCAGCGCCTGCCGACAGCGGCCTGCAACGCGCCGAATTCGTCGCCCCACGCACCGAGACGGAAATAGCGCTGGCAGCGATCTGCGGCGAGTTGCTGGCGGTTGAGCAAGTGGGCTTACACGACAACTTCTTTGATCTGGGCGGTCACTCGCTGTTGGCCACCCAACTGCTGGCGCGGGTGCAAGAGCTTCTGGGCGTTGAAGTGCCGCTGCGCAACCTCTTTGAGGATCCCTCGATTGGCGGCCTGGCAGCAACCATCGACCGGTTGCGCTCGGCCGAGCCGACTGAGCGGGACGTCATCGCCGAGACTCTAGCAAACATTGATCAACTGTCGGAAGACGAGGTAAAAGCACTGCTGGAATCGATGGAGTAAACCCTACCAATGAGTACTGTCGCCCAATCGATTGCTGACTTGTCGCCGGAGAGGCGCCGGCTGCTCGAGATTATGCTGCGCAAGAAGGGTGTCGCAGTTGATCGATCGTTAATCTTGCCACAGCCGCGTACTGCCAACCGCTTTCCACTTTCATTCGCGCAACAGCGGCTCTGGTTTCTCAGTCAGATGGAACCCGACAGCCCTTATTACAACATCCCGGTGGCAATGCGGCTCAGCGGCGCAATTGAACCTGAACGTTTCGAGCAGGCGCTCAACGCCGTCGTAGCTCGACACGAGACCCTGCGTACGACGATCCAGATATTCGACGGCGAACCTTATCAGGTGATTAGCCCGGCGTTGGAGTTGCGCGTCGAGCAAGAAGATCTGAGCGAGACGCCTGTCGAGCAACGCGAAGATGAAGCGCTGGCCCGCGCTACGGCTGTGGCCCAGCAACCTTTCGATCTGGCGCACGGCCCATTGTTGCGGGTGAAATTGCACCGACTGGAGGAAGATGAGCATATACTGCTGCTGACGATGCATCACATCATCTCAGACGGCTGGTCAATGGGTCGGTTGATCGATGAACTGGTACAGCACTACCTGGGCGCAGGCGATCCGCCCCCGCTGAATATCCAGTACGCCGACTTCGCCGTTTGGCAACGTGAGTGGTTGGGCAATGCCAATGATGAAAATGCCCCGATCCAGCGCCAACTGGCATACTGGCGCAAACAACTCGGCGACCTGCCGCCGGCCCTCGATCTGCCGACCGATCGACCGCGACCGGCGTTGCTGAGTTCGCGCGGCGCAACCTATGCCTTTAGCATCGAGCCCGATCTGGCCGCCGAACTCGGAGCGATGGCCCGCAGTCACAACGTCAGCCTCTTTATGCTGCTGCTGGCCGCATTTCAGGTGTTGCTCCACCGCTACAGCGGTCAGGACGACATTTGCGTCGGCACACCCATCGCCAATCGCACCCGCCCCGAAGTTGAACCGCTGATCGGCTTCTTCGTCAACACGCTGGTGATCCGCAGCGATCTCAGCGCCAACCCAGGTTTCAGCGCTCTCCTGGATCAGGTGCGCGCAACAACGCTGGATGCGTATGAACACCAGGATCTTCCCTTTGAGACGCTGGTCGAAGACTTGCAACCTGAGCGCGACACGAGCCGTACGCCGCTCTTTCAAGTGATGTTCGCTTTGCAGAATAAGCCGACGAAGCCGATGCAGCTACCAGGTCTCAGACTCGAACCGCTTGATATTGGCCTGGGTACAGCAACTTTTGACATCACACTATTGATGGAAGAAACCGCAAGCGGATTGAACGCTTTAGTCGAATATAGCAGCGAACTCTTCGATGAAGCAAGCATTGTGCGTATGAGCAATCATTTTCGCACGCTGCTGGCCGGCATCATTGCCAAGCCGGATCAGATGATTGGCAAAATCCCAATCAGCGATGAAAACGAACAACGCTTGCTCTTGAATGAATGGAATGTCAGCGCCACACATTACCCACACGATCAGCGTCTGCACGATCTGTTCGCGGATCAAGTCGATCGAGATCCCTCAGCCATTGCTGTCATCGCAGCGACCGAGTCGCCGGATGATATGCAGACGCTCAGTTATGGCAAGTTAAATGACCGCGCCGAACAACTGGCGCACTATCTCCGCCGACAAGGCATCGGCCCTGAGAAATTAGTCGGCATTTGTGTGGAACGCTCGCTAGAGATGATTATCGGGCTGATGGGCATCTTAAAAGCGGGAGGAGCGTATGTGCCGCTCGATCCAGCAGCGCCTGCCGAACGCCTGGCCTTTATGCTTGCCGATACGAGCATTGGCCTGCTCCTCACTCAACAAGCATTGGTTGAGCGCTTTACAGATCTGGCGTTGCCCGCTGAAGCGACGTTGCCACAGCTTGTTTGCCTCGACCACGAATTGCCATTTAGCGCTACTGAGATTGAACCTGTAGAAGCCACTGATACAGCAAAATCCGATAGCTTAGCCTATGTAATCTACACCTCCGGTTCAACCGGTCGTCCCAAAGGCGTGCTAGTTGAGCACCGATCGGTTGTAAACCATAATCTCGTCGTGATCGACAGCTTTGGTCTGCATGCGGGAGATCGGGTGCTCCAATTCGGAACCATTAGCTTTGACGCAGCAGTCGAAGAAATCTTTCCGACACTGTTGAGCGGCGCGACGCTGGTTCTGCGTCCAGAGGGACCGATCCCAGGCGGCAGCGAACTCAGTCGTCTTATTGAAGAATACAGCTTGACCGTGCTCGATCTGCCAACAGCCTACTGGCATACGCTGATAAACGACATCGAGCATTCCGGCGCAACACTACCCCCATCGCTACGTCTGGTGGTCGTGGGAGGCGAGGAAGCCAGCGCCGATCGTCTCGCAGCCTGGGAGCGGATCATCGGCAATCGGGTAGCCTGGCTGAATACCTACGGGCCAACTGAAGCCACTGTCATCGCGACTCAGTATCAAAGATCGCCAGCAGCGGTAATGCCTGCGCGAATCCCGATCGGACGACCAATCGCGAATCTACGGATCTACATTCTCGATAAATACCAACAGCCTGCCGCTATCGGCGTACCCGGAGAAATCTGCATTGGCGGCATCGGCGTAGCACGCGGCTATCTGAACCAGCCTGAATTAACCGCCAGGCACTTTCAAGAAGACCCCTTTGATGATCAGCCTGACGCTCGGTTTTACCGCACTGGCGACATCGGACGTTATTTGCCGGATGGGAATATCGAGTTTCTGGGTCGGCGCGATAATCAACTGAAGATTCGCGGCTACCGGGTTGAGTTAAGTGAAATCGAGTCGGTTCTAGCAAAACATCCAACTGTGCAGGAATGCGTAGTAGCGGCTCGACAGGATGGCGATCTTACTCGCCTAGCAGCTTACGTCGTCGTAGACGGCGCTCTTCGATCCCGGTCGCCAGCAGAGGGTCTGGGCGATGAAGAGATCGATAACGAGACGCAACTGGCCGCCGAGCTGAGCAGCTTCCTGGAAGATCGTCTGCCCGATTATATGCGCCCGGCGAAGTACGTTGCGCTTACCGCGCTACCACTCACCCTCAGCGGCAAAATTGATCGCAAGGCCCTGCCTATACCTGTCTTCGATGCCGGATTGCACGATGTTGCACCACGTTCGCCGATTGAAGCCAGCCTGGCCCAAATCTGGGGTGAAGTGCTAGGGACGCCGTGTCCTGGAGTGCATACAAGTTTCTTCACCCTGGGCGGCCATTCGCTGCTGGCCACCCAACTAGCCACACGTGTGCATGCGCTTTTCGGCGTTGAATTGCCCCTGCGAACCATCTTCGCCGAACCGACGGTAGCCGCAATGGCCGCTCGGATCGCGGCGCTACGCGATGCCAATGCAGACCATACGATCCCTCCCTTGCACAAAGCCGACCCGAATGGCCCTCTGCCGCTTTCCTTCGCTCAACAACGCTTCTGGTTCCTCGACCAGCTCGATCCGGGCAGCCCGCTGTATAACATCCCCGACGCTATCCGCATCCGTGGACTGATTGACGCTGCGGTACTCGAACAGGCGCTCAACGCGATCGTCGAGCGTCACACAGTGCTGCGAGCTAGTTTCATCCAGGAAGATCGACGCCCGGTCGTACGCATCGCCGACGCGTTGCCCGATTTGCTGCGGATCCACGATCTGCGCGAGTATCCCGTCGCCGAACGCGAGGCTATAGCAAAGCGCATGCTCATCGAGGAGGCTCAACGTCCGTTCGATCTCTCCCGCGGGCCGCTGGTATGCGCAGCGCTCATTCGTATCGCCGATGACGAGGCCTACTTCGCATTGACAATGCACCACTCGGTGTCGGATGGCTGGTCGGGTATGGTTTTCATCCGCGAACTGGCCGAACTGGTCGGAGCGCAGATCGAGGGACGCCCGGCGCAACTGCCCGACTTGCCCTACCAGTACGTCGACTATGCAGCCTGGCAACGCGACTGGCTGCAGGGTGATACGCTCGAACACCTGCTGGACTACTGGCGACGTAAACTGGCCGATGCGCCGCCGCTGCTCGATCTGCCGACCGATCGGCCCCGCCCGGCGATCCAGAGCTTCCGAGGCGCCCACATCAGCTTCGAAGCGCCGCACGAGATTAGCGCCCGGTTGCAGGAGTTGAGCCGTAACGAGCAGGCAACTCTGTTTATGACCCTGCTGGCCGCCTTCAACGTGTTGCTCTATCGCTACAGCGGTCAGGACGATATCTGCGTCGGAACGCCGATCGCCAATCGCCGCCATACCGAGTTGGAACATCTGATCGGCTGCTTCATCAATACGCTGGTGCTGCGCACACGATTGACCGGGGCGCCGAGTTTCCGCGAGTTGCTCGGCCAGGTGCGCGAAACAGCCTTAAATGCCTACGCTAATCAAGATCTGCCCTTCGAGACGATCGTCGATGCGCTCCAGCCCGAACGCGACCTGAGCCGCACACCGCTGTTCCAGGCGATGTTCATTCTGCAAAACGTTCCCGGCGGCGCGATCGAATTGCCCGGCCTGCGTTTCGAGCAACTTGATATCGATCCCGGCATCTCCGCCTTCGATCTGACGCTGGTGATGGAGGAGACGGCGACAGGATTGCACGGCTCTTTCGAGTACAACAGCGATATCTTTGACGCGAGTTCGATCGAGCGCATGATCCGCCACTTCCAGCATCTGCTGGCAGCGATCGCGGATGCGCCCCATACGCCGATCGACCTCTTGCCGCTGCTTGATCCCGCCGAGCGTGCGCGCCTGCTGGTCGAATGGAATGCCACGGAA
>JANQID010000021.1 GCA_028282325.1 Chloroflexaceae bacterium
GGCTTCGGCGTAAGCGACCATCTGCTCGGCGTCGATGCGCAACCGTTCCATACGTGACAGCGCCAGTACCAGCGCGCCCGCCGAAGGCGTGGTTCCACCCGCCAGCCCGCTGCCCGCGCCGCGCGTGACAACCGCCACGCCGGTCTCCGCCGCCAGATGCAGGGTTGCGCTGACCTCGGCAGTGTTGGCCGGCAGCACAACCGCCAGCGGGACGCCCGGCGCCTGCGCGATCGAGGCGTCTTGATCGTAGCAGGCCAGATCCTCAGCGCGCGTGCGCACATACGTTGGGCCGACAACCTCGCGTAGCCGTTCAAGCAGGCGCGAGTGATCCCCGCCGTTCGTTGCGACCAGCGGCGCCGTCCAGAGCCGCGCCGCGCCGCGTTCGCGCGCTTCGTGTCGCCAGAGCGCCGTGACCAGCGGATTGTCACCGAACTCGGTTCCCAGGGAGCCGCCTAGCCGCCGCACCAGATCATAGAGCAGCGTGGCGACCTGGCGCGCCTCGCCATCAGCGGAATCGGCTTCGACGCACACGTGCAAACCGCCAACGCCCACATCGCCCCAGATGGTCAACTCGCGACGATAGCGCCGGGCCAGCGCGTCGGCGCGCTCGCTAAACTCGGGTATGGTCGCGCGCGGCAAATTCAGGTCGATGGTGAGCGCACCATCGTTGCGCCATTCGGCGGCTAGATCTTCCCATTCGGCCCAGAGGCGTTCATCAGCGCCGATCTCCTGTAGTGTCACGCCCGTCTCGCGAGCGAGCGCCTCGATCTGAGTTGTCTGGCGTTCAATGACTATCGGGGCAGCTTCAAGCTCAACCAGCAGCGCCGTTGCGTCTGCGGCGGGGCGCACAGCCAGCGCGCTGAGCGGCAAACCGCGTGCAAGCAGCGTCGCGCCCAGGCGACCGGCGGCGGGCAGATCGGTGCAGCGGCAGAGCAGCGCGCGGCGAGCGGGCGGCAGCGGGCGCAAATTCAGCGTGACATCGTGGATCGCGCCCGCCAACAGGGGGATGCCGCCCGCGAAAGCGCCGCCCGCCAGCGCACGATTCAAGCCGTACCCCGTCGCGCGTTTGAGCGTCGGCCCGCCAACCGTCAACGGGAATTCCATGCCGGCGGGTGTGATGGTCGCGGCGCGCAAGTAGCGCGCAATTGCGCCATAGCGTAGGCGACGGCGACCGCCTGCGTTGTGACCGATCAGCGTCGCCAGCGACATATTGCGCACAAGCGGCGCGATGGGCAAACCCAACCCGTGCGCATGCAGGGTCGCATTCAGACGCTCAATCGTAACATCGGCAGCAGTGGTGACAAGCAAGGCGTCCGGCTGTACGTCAATCTGCATATCGTGTACCATAGAGTTACTACACCGTTTCTATGAGATCCAGAAAAACTTCTACAACAGCAGGATCAAAGTGTGTTCCAGCGCTGGTTTTAATATGCTGGCGCACCCGTTCCACCGGCCAACTGTGGCGATAGGGGCGATCCGAACGCAGCGCATCCCAGACATCAACAACGCTGAAGATACGCGCCGCCAGCGGAATCTGCTCGCCTTTCAACCCGCGCGGATAGCCGCTTCCATCCCACTTCTCGTGGTGACAGTAGGGAATATCCAGCGCCGGGCGCAAAAATTCAATGGGTGAGAGCCATTCGTAGGCATAAACGGGATGCTTGCGCATAATCACCCACTCCTCGTCGGTCAACGGCCCTTGCTTTAACAAAATATAATCAGGAATGGCGATTTTGCCAATATCGTGCAACAGAGCGCCGCGGCGAATATGCACCAGATCCCGATCTTTCAATCCCATCGCCCCAGACAGGCGCAGGGTGAGTTCAGTGACGCGCTGGGTATGACCTTCCGTCTCTTTGTCGCGGAGGTCAAGCGCCCGCACCCAACCTTCAAGGGTCGCATCATAGGCGACTTGCAGCGAGTCGTTGGCGCGTTGGAGGTTGCTGAACATCTCAGCATTATCAATTGCGATAGCCGCCTGACCAGCCAGCGTCGTGAGAAACTCTTCCCATTCGGCATCGACATTGAGTTTGGTGCGATGAAAAATATCGATCGCCCCCTTGATATGCCCTTTGGCGATAAGCGGTACACAATAATACGCGACAAACTGCTCGCCATATAACAAGCTCGATCGTTTGAAGTCGCTAACCTTTCGCATATCATCGATCCAAACCATGCGCCGTTCGAGAATTGCCTTGCCCGCATAACCCTCGCCGATGTGCAGATACGATTGCCCAATCGCGGTTGAGCGAAATCCGCGCCCGGCAGCGTATTTAAGCACCCGTGCATGTTGATCGAAGAGCAAGATCGCCGATGCGTCAACATTGAGCTGCGTCGTGATTTGATCAAGTATCACACTGAGCACAACGTGGATATCCAGACTAGCGCTGATCGCTACATCAATCGCGTGCAACGCTTGGAGATGTTGAGTGCGCTGGTTGGCTTGTTCAAACAAGCGGGCGTTCGCCAACGCCGATGCGACATGATGCGACATACCTTGAAGCAACGCCAGGTCATCAGCGCTGAAGTCGCGTATGTATCCAATTGTTGTCACCGTTAGCAACCCGATAATCCGACCCTCACGAACCATATTCACCGAAGCCACCGTACGGATGTTGTTCCGCCGAAAGAACTCGGCTTGGGGCAAGGAAGGAAGCTGCTGAATGTCAGGCACTACAACGACCGAGTTATTGCCGGCGATATCGTTGTCGTACGTAGCGCGGGGCAACAGCGGAAGATTCACACACTCTTCGTGGGGCAAGCCAAATGTTCCGGCTTGCACAAACGCATCGATCCGCGCATCGTAGAGGCCGACTGTAGCCGTATCCGAGCCGAGCGCGCGCGCGGCTTCTTCGCACACAGTATCGATGGCTTTGCCCAGGTCAATCTGAACATTCAAGCGCTCGGCGATGCGCAGCAACGCCTCGGTGCGCTCCATTTGGCGTTGCATCGCCGCCACCGTCCGCCGGTGCTCGCAGCGCGTCTCGGCATCGCGCAACTCTCGGCTGATCGCTGGCCCCAGACGATGCAGGCTGTGCTTAAGCACCACGTCGTGCGCTCCCGTTTTCATAATCGCCACGGCGGTTTCCTCACCGATTGCGCCCGAAACAACGATAAACGGCAGATCGAGGTTGCAAGATTGAAACAAGGCCAGTGCGTCCGGAGCGCTGAAACGCGGCAGCGCATAATCGCTAATCACGACATCCCACTCTTCTTCGTACAGTGCGGCGCGCATCTGCTCGGCATCCTCCACGCGACGATGGGCGACGGCGAAACCGCCCCGTTGCAATTCGCGCAGCAACAACAAAGCGTCATCCTCGGAGTCTTCGACCAGTAAAACCCGAAGCGGCGTATTCATCTCGGCTTTCCTCATTGCCTACAGAATATTGCTATTGCATATCGCCCGGCAGCGTAAAAAAGAATGCGGCCCCCCGATCAACAACGCCCTCTCCCCAGATAGTGCCGCCGTGCCGATGAATAATGCGTTGAACCGTGGCCAGACCGATGCCGGTTCCGGCAAATTCGCTTTCGGAATGCAACCGCTGAAACGGCCCGAAAAGCTTGTGGGCGTAGGCCATATCAAATCCGGCGCCGTTATCTTGAACCACATAGATCTGTTGATCCTCTTTGAGCATAACGTTGAACGAAATCCACGCATCTTCACGCCGTCCGGTAAATTTCCAGGCATTGTGTAGGATATTCCCCATTACAATGCGCAGCAACCGAGCGTCACCCTTGACCAAAACGGTATCGGCAATCTCGAAGGCAACGCTGCGTTCGGGCGCTGTTTGTTGCAGCTCCGCTGCAATAGTGCGAATCATAGCGCTCAGATCTACCGTTTCTATATGCATCTCGTCGCGTATCACGAGCGAGAGATCAAGCAAATCGTCGATCAACTGTCCCATACGTTGGCTGGCCCCGCGAATCCGTTGGATGTACATTTGGCCCTGCGCATCAAGGCGATCGTTATAATCCTCCGACAATGTCCGGCTAAACCCGTCAAGGCTTCGCAACGGCGCGCGCAAGTCGTGGGAGACCGAGTAGCTGAAGGCTTCGAGTTCCTGGTTGGCTGCTTCAAGCTGAGCGGTGCGCTCGCGGACGCGCTGTTCGAGTTCTGTATTCAAACATCGAACTTCTTCTTCCACCTGTTTGCGCTCGGTGATGTCAACAGCAATATTGATCGAACCGATAATTTGATTACGCTGATCGCGAAGAGGCTCCACGCGCACATCGTAATACCGACCTCTATTAAATCGCTCATATCGAGAAGGCTGGCCTTGAAAGGAGCGACGCAACGCAGCCATTTCTGGCGATTGCATATCGGATGTATCGAGTAACTCAGCCGGCGTCTTGCCGAGGATGGAATCCGATTCGAGGGTAAGCTGCACCGCGCCGCGCCCAACAACCGATGTCACGCGACAATCCATATCGGTCGTCCAGAGAATCGATGGCATCTGCGCAGCGATCAACTCCAACTGCGTCATGTTGGTGCGGAGCGCCTGTTCAGCGGCATTGCGCTGGAAATCTGTGCGATCAAGCAACCAGGCGAACAACCAGAACAATCCCAGACTCAAAGCGATCATCAATGTCAGGCCTAACCCGACGCCAAACAAGCCTGTCGCCTGATTCCAACGCTCAAGAGCGCTGACGAGCAGTGGCAAAATAAAGGCCAGCGGCACCAGGCGGCGAAAGACAAACCCGCCCAGACCATCGCTCAGCGCGATCGCCATCAGGCCCTGGCGCGGCATAGCACTCAATGTTCCAATTCCCAACACAAGAAAGAGCAAGATCGTATATAGCGACATCATGCTGTGATCGCGCAACGCATTCGCTGTATCAACCAGATAGACAATCAAAAAGCGCAGAGCATTAAGGATTATGATCAGCATCAAGAGTTGGGCGACAACGTGGCCCCAGAAACGAGGCGGTTGCAGTGCTAACGGCAGAGCAATGCTGAACAGAATGAAGCCCACAGCAGCGTCTTGAGACATCCGCCCCGGCAGAGCGGACTGCAAACGCGCCGTGCTATTGTCAAACAAGAGAGCATCAATTCCTAAATTCCAAGCGAAGCCATATTTGCTCAACGTAATTGCCCCCAGCACACCTCCAACGCTTGCGCAAAGGCCGATGCCGAGCAATATCCAATCGAAACGCCGCCGGTCGGCTGTTTTATTGCGAACGCCACGCCGGGTAAACAACCAGAGCGCACTGCCGCAACCAATGAATGACAACGCCGTATTGGGTGTCATTTCAAGCAAACCTGGAGCGATGCGGAGAGCCTGGTCGATCTGCAACATCCAGCCAATCAGCGTCAGCATGCCAAAAATGCTGACTGTTATGCTGGCAATTAATGGTACGCTATTCAAAAAAGCCGCCGTTTTTGATACTTGCACACTATTTGACTTCATATTCCGAGTATGCGGCGCATCAGTAGTAGGCTGCGCTGTCAGAAAATATAGAAAGGAAAATGTCTAGCGCTCGCTCGGAGACGTCGCGACGCAAATAATTCGTTAATCATTTGTGGCCAGAGTATATGAGGCTGGCTCTGCGCAACAGATCGTATACAATACCTTCATTGGCTTGCGTAGAGCATTCGTGGCTGATATGCACACCATTGGTTCAACATGGACCCAATGACGCAGAATACCATCGCTGTTACCAGCGCTGGTATTCGAGGTAACTCTTATTATAATCCTATGTGTCAATTCTGACATCTGATATACTAACATCATATGTTTGAGCCGTGCGACGTGTAAATTTGCCAGTCGCGGCGCGCCGGGCCGCGCGAAAACATCATGCCGCGCACCGAGATGTATCGATAAATTGCCGATGCATACACATCAGATCGGATTGTCATATCGCGCTTGCGATAGAGCAGGAACGTAAACAATTGCGCTATGCATATCGGGCTGGACATACGCTATGTGAATGACCACTTCCCCGGCATCGGACGCTATGTCGCCGGTCTGGCAACCGCGTTGGCCGAGATTGACCACGGGCACACGCTGGTTTTGTTGCACAACCCGATGTTACCCAACACTCGATACAATCTGGCGCCGCTGCGGCATCAACCTAATGTTGAAATAACAACAACCACAGCCCGCCCGTTCACGCTGGCCGAGCAGGTCGACATCCCTCGCCTGGCGCGACGCCTCAAGCTCGACCTGCTCCACTCGCCTTACTACATCAAGCCCTACTTCGGTCTGCCCTGCCCCTCAGTCGTGACGATCTACGATGTGATTGGGCGCCGCTTTCCCGGAGCATTGCCAAACACAAGGCGTTTTCTGTTCACGGTCACGATGCATTTGGCCGTGCGCACGGCGACCCGGTTAATTACGATCTCGCAGAGCGCGCGTGACGATATTGCATACTTCTACGGCCTTCCCCGCGAGCGGATCGCCGTAACGCCGCTCGCCGCCGATCAACGCTTTCAACCACAAGCGCCGGAAAGCATCGCCGAGTTGCGTCGTCGTGCTGAACTGCCGTCCCGCTACGTTCTGTACTTCGGCTCGAACAAGCCGCACAAAAACCTGGAGCGCCTGATACGCGCCTGGGAGCGCTTCCGCGAAAACACACAACTCACCCGCCTGCGAACTGACCAGGATGCAGCATTGCAAAGCATTCTGGTCATCGCCGGGCACTATGATCCCCGCTATCCCGAAGCGCGGCAGATGACGTCTGAACAGAAATTGAGCAGCAGCGTACGCTTTCTACAGAACGTTGCCGAAAAAGATTTGCCCGCGCTCTACAGCGGCGCGGAAGCGTTTATATTCCCGTCGTATTACGAAGGGTTTGGATTACCGCCGTTGGAAGCTATGGCATGTGGAACGCCGGTCATCTGCGCCTATGCCAGCAGCTTGCCCGAAGTCGTGGATGATGCGGCGCTGACGATTGATCCATTCAACTTCATCGAAATAGCCGCAGCATTGCAGCAATTGCTGAGCAATCGCTCGCTGCGCGCACGGTTGCGCGAGCGGGGGCTGCGCCGAGCAAGCGCATTCTCATGGCGGCGCATGGCGCAGGAAACGCTTCAGGTGTATGAAGAGGCAGCGCGGCGATAGTGGAGATCAAGGAGAAGGAGCTGACAACAACGTACTGCTGGCCCAGCCAATCGTATCAATCGCTACTCGCTCCGGCGTACAATCCACGGCGATACCGGTGATCTGAATGCGATACCAGAGGTCTTCGCTAACGAGTTGTTCCTCAAGAAACATAACTTCATCACCTATGCAAATTTGCCCCATCACCGTTTCGGGCGCAATGCGCGGTTCGCTACGCAAATTCCCCGCTGCGATCACGCTGCCGGTTCCGATCGTCGGCTGGGCGGAGATCGCAGTCGCGGTGGCAGCCGCAACTTCAGCAAGCGCCGTCTCGGTGGCCAGCGGCGCTTCGACGCGCGCCGTGCGGGTGGCGAAGATGACACCCGCCGTAGTGGTCGCTTGGGCCTGTTGCGTTGCCTGAGCGGCGCGGTTTTGTGCAGCACTATACTGAACTGCGAATACAGCGCCGCCAACCAGCAAGACTAGCACAATACCAATGATCAATACATTCGCCAGCGCCTGCAACGGCCCGCCGCGCCGCCGCGCCCCTTTGCGGAAGTGGCGATTCCAATCCTTCGCATCAACTCGAGCCGGCATAGCAACTCCCCATCGTAGAGATCATATAGCAGGAGCATAGCTCCCGCACTCCACAGCGTTGACCTACATTCGATCTCGTCTCTCCGTCAGTCGGCTTGTTGTTTATAGTTCGGCGCGGAAAGCGAATTGCCAAACTGAATGCGATTCGTCAGATCGTACCGTAAGACAGTTTGCTGCTCGCCGGTTGGCACGAAGCCAAACCAGCGATATAACCGTTGCGCCTGAAGATTGTAGGCCTGTGTATTCAGCGTGACAACGGCAGCATAACTCTGTTGAGCAAACCTGACAACCTCGGCCAGAAGGCGCACGCCGATCCCCTTGTGACGATGGTTCGGCGCAACGGCGATCCGCACCAGATGCACCAGGCGACCGCCGAAATGGCTTGTAGCATAGGCATAGCCAACCGGCTGATCATAATTCTCGGCAATGATAAAAAACGAAACCTGCTTGATGGCCGGTTTCAGAATCATCGCATCCTTGGTCCATTGCGCTTCGAAACACTGTTGATCCAGCGCGATTATCTCAGCAAGATCATTCAGGACAGCCGGGCGAATCTGAGCTTCCTGGCCACCCCAGTCAGGAATAGCGAGATCGCGCTTTTCGTAGACGACAACTTCGGTATCTTCGCTATAGCCTTGCTGGCGTAACGCCGGCTGCAACCACGCATCAGCGGCTTCATCGCCGGCATAGAAGAGTCGCTCAACGCCTCGCCACACAAGTTGACTATACAATGAAGGCAGTAATGTATTCAGGCTAGTGCCGACATTCAGCCCTTCGGCAAGGGATAGCGCCCTCAGCCAGGCAGTGTTTTCGGCATATCTGCCAGCCAAAGCCACTGCCCAAAGCTCGACGCCGGACTCTATCACAACGGCGTTTCTGGCTTTCAGCAGCATCGGAAGTTCATTCTCTATCATGCCATAGTAGCGATGCGCACCGTCGCGGAGGAGGCGGGCAACGCGACTGAGATCGGCTTCGGTTGATGGTCGCACGTTCGCCTGGTTCAGATCAGTTTCTCGCCGGAATAACCGCATACGTTCTGGTGGTGTGAATTCACTACATGCGCACAAGCGCCAGAAGATAAAGATTACGCTTTCCTAATTATTGTATCCGAAACGTTGCTTATCGTACCATATTTTACCCGCTGTGCAGCATTTCAATCGCTTGCGTCTTCATTCCGCTGCGCGCTGACATCGCTGCTGGCGGCTGTACACGCCCAGATTACAGTTCTAGCAGTTGCGCAATCGGCAGCGATGCCGTTTATCCATTCACGCAATGCGTTGACAGTCGCCTCTACCAAACGTATAATGCGCCGTCGTTAATCACTCTGTCAAGGTCCGCAAGGCATGGAACAGGTCGGGCAGGTTCATCGCGATCGGTCGCGCTGGCTGGCGCAAATGCAAAGCGTCGTGCTCTGGCTGATCGGCGTGATCATCGTTGCATTCAGTATTGGTCACGCGTTCCTCTGGGCTGGAGCTGAAATCATTGCCGCGCCGTTGACCGCGCTCGCGTTCGGTTTGCTGCTGGTGTTGCCCGGTCTGGCGCTGTTGCGCCTATTCTGGCCCGAATCGTTGGCGCTGGCAGAGCGTGTGGCACTGGCTATTGGCCTCAGTTGCGCGATGATACCCCTGCTCCTCTTACTCAGTTTGCCCTTTGGCATCCGCTGGAATGGATGGCTGGCATGGGGATGGCTGATCCTGGCTGCGGCGATATTAATCTGGCCGACCCGCAAGGCATCCGGCCCCGCGGCGACGACGCCCCCACAACAACGATTACAACCTCCGCAAAATGAGGCGCTGCTGCTGACCCTGATCACCATCGCCGCACTGGTCATACAATTATATGCTGTTCGCGATTTGCCGACCGGCATGTGGGGCGATTCGTATCAGCATACGGTAATGGCCCAACTGATCGCGGAGCACGGCGGCATTTTTTCTTCGTGGCAACCCTATGCGCCTCTGGCGACATTCACCTATCACTTTGGATTCCACAGTACCGTCGCCTGGCTCAACTGGCTCAGCGATACACCAACCACACAGGGACTATTGATCGTCGGTCAGGTGCAGAGCGCGTTGGCGGCGCCGATGCTGTATCTATTCACACACCGACTCACGGGAAATGGACGCGCCGCGCTCTGGGCCGCAATCGTCGCCGCCTTCGTGAGCGCGATGCCGGCCTATTACGTGAATTGGGGCCGCTATACGCAACTGGCCGGGCAAACGATCCTCCCCGCAACCGGCGTGATCTGGATGGCGTTGATCGACGCAGCAACCGAACCCCGCGTCGCGCGCGGCAAGGTTGCACGACTGATCATGCTGGCAACGATCATTACAGCCGGACTGGCCCTTACTCACTACCGGGTCGCGGTGTTTGCCGCATGCTTCGTTGTCGCCTATGCGATCGCGGCCCTGGCAGCGCGGGTTCGTTCCTGGTCGGAGATGGTCTGGCTCGTCGGTGCGGGGGCAGCAACCGGCGGACTGACGTTGATCGTGATTGCACCGTGGCTGATACGCATGCGTGAGGGGGCGCTGTTGCGGATCGGACAGCAGTTCCTGGCAAACAATATCGGCGCGGAAAACACCAACACGCTGCCGCCGTGGAGCGACATCCTTACCCTCTACACGAAGCCGTATCTGTTGATCCTGACACTCATCGGCGTGATTATGCTCACGCGCCGTCGTCAATG
The DNA here is from genome assembly GCA_028282325.1 of Chloroflexaceae bacterium. Taxonomy (GTDB): domain Bacteria; phylum Chloroflexota; class Chloroflexia; order Chloroflexales; family Chloroflexaceae; genus JANQID01. Next base: position 10,321 of record JANQID010000021.1, read on the forward strand.
GCGCGGGCTGACGCTCCTGGGGTGGGCGCTTCTGGTCTGGCTGGCGGCAAATCCCTACCTGATCGGTATGAATGGCGCCGGCATTCTCACGAACTTTGCCGTGCTCATCGCCAGCTATCTCGTCGTCGCGCCGTTATGCGGCAGTGCTCTGGATGCAATAGCTACGCTGCTCGCCCGCATCCCGCGCATCACGCCGATCATCCAGCGCGGCTACCCGCTGGCGGGGTTGCTGCTCGTCGTATGGGGATCCGGGTGGCAACAGCAGATTATCCAGCCGCAATATCAGTTGTTCACAACCGCCGACGCCCAGGCGATGGACTGGATTCGCGCCGAGACGGAGCCCGACGCGCGGTTTTTTGTGAACAGCTTTCCTGCGTACAATGACACGCTCTACGCCGGTTCCGACGGAGGATGGTGGCTTCCGTTCTTCACCCTGCGCCAGAGCAATCTGCCGCCGCTGACATATGGCAGCGAGGCCGGCGAACGCGCCGATTACTACCGATCGATCAATGCCGTCAACGCTGAAATTCTGGCCCATCCCGTTGATACGCCTGAGGCTGCGGCGGCCCTGCGCGCTGCGGCGTTCGACTATCTCTACGACGGCCCAACGGCTAATCCGGCGGATGAATACATCGTTCCCGAACGTCTGCGGTCATCGCCGCTCTACGAACTTGTCTATGATCAGAGCAGCGTGACCATCTGGAGGGTGCGATAGTGCGCATTTGCGTTGTGGGTCCAACCTATCCTTATCGTGGCGGCATCGCTCACTACACGACCTTGTTGGTGCGCCATTTGCGCGAGGCTGGCCATTGGACGCAGCTTTATTCTTTCACACGCCAATATCCAAGCTGGCTTTTCCCCGGCAAAACGGACAAAGATCCCAGCGCGAGTCCTTTGCGGATCGATTGCGAGTATGTGCTCGACCCGGTGAACCCGATCACCTGGTGGCAATTGTACCGCCGCGTGCGCGCCGACAAACCCGATGTGCTCTTGCTGCAATGGTGGGTGCCCTACTGGACGCCCAGCTTGACGATGATTTCGCACTGGATCAAGCGTCATACCGACATCCCAATCGTCTACATTTGCCACAATGTCGTGCCGCACGAAGGCGGCGGCATTCTCGATCGACGGTTCGCGCACACGGTGTTGCGGCGCGGCGACGCCTTTATCGTGCATAGCGATCAGGATCGCTACCGGCTGCTGGCGCTGCTGCCCCAGGCGAAGGTTATCAAATCGCATCACCCGACCTACGCCGAACTGGCGACGCAGAGCGACGCCTTGTCGGCGGATGAGCTACGAAACACGCTAGGGCTGCCGGATGATCGTCCAACGCTCTTGTTCTTCGGTTTCGTGCGGCCCTACAAAGGGTTGGAATATCTTATTCAGGCGTTGCCGCACGTGCTGCGCGAGCGCCCGGTACACCTGCTTGTGGTCGGCGAATTCTGGTCATCGCCAGATTTTTACGCCCGCTACGCTCGCGAGTTTGGTGTCGCCGAAGCGATAACTTTTGTCAACCGCTACGTGCCGAACGAGGAACTTCAGCCCTATTTCGACCTGGCCAGCGTGGTCGTGCTGCCCTACATTTCGGCAACCCAGAGCGGCGTGGCCCAACTAGCGTTCGGCTTCGGCAAGCCAGTGATCACGACAAGGGTAGGCGGTTTGCACGAGGCGGTTCAGGACGGAGTCAATGGCCTGATCGCGCCGCCCCAGGATGAGCAAGCGCTGGCCAAAGCGATCACACGCTTCTTTCGCCAGAATCTCGGAGCGCAGCTTGCCGCCAATGTGCGTCAATCAATGGAGGCGCAGGCATTCTCATGGCGACGCCTGGTAGCGTGCGTCGAAGAAGCCGCCCGCGTTTCTCGTGACGACTGAGTGCGGATGCTATGCGTATCGTTTTGCTGATCATTATGGGTATCGAGCGACCGTCGGGACGCCGCTATTTCCAGATCGCCCGCGCGCTCGCACGCCAGGGTCATCACGTCCGTATCCTGGCGTTGCATCCCGATCTGGCCGCTTGCCCACACCGACGCTTTATCCAGGATGGCGTCGAGGTCTGGTATGTCGGCCAGATGCATGCGCGTAAGAACGCGAGCGTTCCGGGGCGTTTCGGCGCCGGTGAGTTGCTGCGGGTGTTGATCGAATCAACCCTGGGCATGCTCTGGGGAATCATATGCTCTCCGGCAGATGTATATCACCTGGGCAAGCCGCAGCCGGTAAATGGCCTGACGGCGCTGATCGGCGTGCGCTTGCTGCGCCGACAACGCTTCTATGTGGATTGCGACGATGACGAAGTACACAGCAACCGGTTGACATCCGGCTGGCAACGGGCGGTGTTCGGATTCTGGCAATGGCTGTTGCCGCGCCTGGCTGCCGGGGTCACGGTCAACACCCAGACGCTGGTTAAACGGATGCAACAGGCCCGCATCGCACCGGTCGCTTATGTACCCAACGGCGTCGATCTCGCCAGCTTTCAACCGCCGCCTGCACCCGTGCTTGTGGCGTTGCGCACAGCGTTGGGGCTTGAGGGTCGCCAGACGATCGCCTACGCGGGTACGCTGGCATTACACAACCACCCGGTCGACCTGCTGCTCGACGCCTTCACCCAAATCGCGCCTCGTTTGCCCGCCGCCGTGCTGCTACTCATCGGCGGCGGCGAAGATCTGCCGCTTCTGCGTGAGCAGGCGCACGAGCGCGGGCTGCAAGATCGAGTATACTTTACGGGTCAGATCGACCACGCGAGCATGCGCGTCTTTCTGGCGCTCGCCGATGTCAGCGTCGATCCGGTGCGTGATGATGCGGCAGCGCGGGCGCGTTCGCCGCTGAAGTTGTTTGAAAGTATGGCACTGGGCGTGCCGGTTGTCACCGGCGATGTCGGTGACCGGGCGGCATTGCTTGATGACGGACGCGCCGGAACGCTGGTTGCGCCGGGTGACGCGGCGGCGTTGGCGGAGGGGATCGCCGCGCTGCTGAGGGAACACACCACTCGCAAAACGATGGCCGACGCAGGCCGGGCGTGGGGGGAACAATTCGACTGGCATCGGCTAGCTGACGCCTGGCACGCAGTGTACAAATAGCCCGATCGGCGGCGACCCTGCTGCAAAGCGCCTTACTGAAACCGAAAGCGCCATTGCATATGCATTTCGCCAGTTATTATCGCTGGAACGTATACCAACATCTGTTTGGAACGCCGCAATCGGTGGAAACCCTGCTTGATATAGGCTGTGATGACGGCGGGTTCGCCGACCAGCTCGATGCCGCTTACATTGTCGTGGTTGATCGGAATCGACAAGCGCTTCGGGGCGTGCGCAGGGGCCAGCCGGTATGCGCCGACGGTACGCATCTGCCATTTCGCAATACCGCGTTCGATTTTGTGATACTGAGCGATGTGATTGAGCATGTCGAGCAAGATCAGGCGCTGATCGAGCAAACCGCTCGCCAGGTCAACGTTGGCGGCACGCTCTGGATCAGCACGACGGCGGCGAATTTCAAACTCTTTCCGGCGATGATCACTCCACGCGCCGAACGCAGTTGGGGTCATGTGCGCAAAGGATACACGCCCGAACAGCTCGATCAGCAGATCGGCGCCGATTTTGAGTGCGCGATTATCACCTGGCCGGAAGTCATCTTTCGCCATCTCTACCTGATCATATGGATAATCGCAAAGATTGCGCCCGTTTGGGCCAGGTCTATTGCGATGCTCTGTTTTTGCATCGATCTCCATCTGCGCGATATGCAACAAACTCAGGGGCACCTCTATATTCAGGCAGTACGCCAGAGGAACGCGCGCGAATGACCTCTTCCTCTCCGCTCCCATCGACAGCTCCCACCCTTTCCTGGCTCCGCAAACACTCGCTCGGTCTGGTTATGAATGTGGGCGTCGCCCTCGGCGGCGTCATTCTCGCCCGCCTTCTTAATACCATCACCCAGATCGCGTTGGCGCGGTGGATGGGCGTGGCCGATTTCGGTCTATATACATCGCTTTATACGCTGCTCGGACCGATAGTGACTATCGCCAGCCTGGGGCTCGATATGTGGCTGCTGCGTCGCGGCGGCGACATTGCAACGCTTGATGATAACATTAGCCGTGTTTTCTCACTGCGTTTGATCGCAACCACGCTCCTGATGCTCGTTGGCGTCGCAGCTATGCTGCTGAGCAAACAGCCGGAGCTCACCTGGCCACTTGTGGTCAACGCGGCAATAGGCTTGAGTTGCGAGTTGTGGCTTGTCACCGCGCATACTGCGTTGCGCGCACAGGTGCGCAACATCGCCGGCGCCACGCTTCAGGCCGGCGTCGCCGGGCTGACATTGGCCGTTATATGGCTTTTGTGGAACCAGAGCAACACCGTGCTCGCTGCCACAACGGGGCGTATGCTTGCCGGTCTCGTCGGTCTGGCCTGGCTCATATGGCTGCTGCGCAAAAGCTTGCACATAACCTGGCAGCCCGCGCGTTTGCTTACGATCATTCGCGAGGCGCGCGCATTTCTCGCTTCCGACATTCTCGCCCTGATCACGCTCAAAGCCGACCTGACGCTCGTGGCGCTTTTGTTGGGAACAATAGCAGCGGGGACGTACGCCCCCGCGTTGCTAATCATTAACACAACGTTTCTGGTTCCCCAGGTTGTCTGGCAGGTGCTTTTGCCGATTATCGCCCGCCAGGAGCATGCCTCGCCCGCGCGGCGGCGGATCGTGGCCGCTGCGATTGGCGGCAGTCTTTTCTATGGCCTCGGCTGGGCCGTCACCTTCGCTTTCGGGGCCGAGTTCGTGATGAACCTGGTCTATAGCCAGCAATACAGCGACGCGATCCCATTGCTCCGCATTATGAGCATCATTCCGCTTCTGAAGAGCTTTAATTTCTGCTGGGCGATGTTGATGATAGCGTATGACGCCCAGAGCCTGCGGAGCAAACTCCAGACGATCGGCGCGGCGGTTAACGTGTTGGGCAATATTATCTGCATCCCACTTTTTGGCCTTGCCGGCGCATCATGGATCTATGTGGCCACCGAATCCACGCTACTGATTGCGTATAGCTGGGGACTCTGGTTCACTGTTCGATCGATCATACACACGCCACATCCACGCACCTGATCTGGCGCGAGCTGCTCATATGAAGATCTTGCTACTCAACGTTCATTCTGCACTCAACCTCGGCGATGAAGCGATTATGTTCGAGACGATCCGCGCGTTGCGGTCGGCATTTCCTGATGCGACAATAACAATCGCCGCCAACGATCCGCAAAGCTGGCGTGCTTATCGCGAGGCGTGTGTGGTTGGATCATTCGCCAGTTGGGTGATTGATCGACGCAATAATGGCTGGCGCTGGCGCAAATCGGCAGTAATCGCGTACGCAATTGCGCTGGCGCTGGCGCTAGTCGGATATCGGCTGTTTGGCAAGCGACTTACGTTCGGCGCGCCGAAACAACGCCAACTACTCGCAGCGTATTACGAGGCCGATCTTGTGTTGAGCTGCGGCGGCGGCAATTTTTACGCCCATCATTCGCCCAGTATCGCGTTCCTCTGGACGGTGATCACGGTAGCGTTCGCGTTTGGTCTCGGCAAGCGCGTAGTGTTTTTGCCCCAATCGTTTGGCCCCGTCGCAGGCAGCCTCCAGCGCCGAGTATTGCGTATGCTGCTGCATCGCGCTACGCATGTGCTGGTGCGCGAGGAACAATCGCTTGCGTTCGTGCAAAGCCTGCATATCGCCGCACCGATCAGTCTGATCCCCGATCTCGCGCTGGGTCTGCCACTTCACATAGAACACTTTGAGAGCACGCTGATACAAAGCCGACCCGCGCCGCGGATTGGCATTACAGTGATGGACCGTTCGGCACAAACACCGACATTTGTCGCCCAAAAGCAGTATGAAACGGCTCTGGCCGAGACGATCATCCATTTGGTTCAGCGTTACGACGCGAGCATATTTATTTTTGCCCAATGCTACGGTCCGACCACGGATCAAGATGATCGCCTTGCCGCCCAACGCCTCGCCAAACGCGTTCAACAATCCGTTCCCGAAATTCATCTGCTGCCGCCCTTCGCCGATGCCGCCGCCCTGAAAGCCGCCTATGCCCAGATGGATTGCGTCATTGCTACACGGATGCACGCGGCAGTTTTCGCGTTGAGCAGCAACGTGCCAACCGCGTTGATCGCATATCAGCCGAAATCCATAGGGCTTATGTCTATGTTTGGACAAGAACGCTACTACTACTCTATCGAAACAGTCACCGGCGAAGAATTGCTCACAAGTGTTCAATCGATTTTGGCGCACCGAGATGCGCTGACCGATAAGATAAGAAGTCGCTTTGTCGCCATACAGTCACAACTTGCCAACTGGGTCGCCTATCTGGATGATCACCACAGCGCGCACCGTAAGCACAACGACGATCCAACCAAATGAATCGACCAAAGCTGCATCCGCCAGATAACACAACCGGCGCTATAATCGAAAACCATCGCACACCGCAGCCTATTCGCGCGCTGCAACTCATCACCGGCCTGGCCATTGGCGCACAGGCCGGCGGCGCCGAACAATTCGCCGCCCAGCTCGCCTGCAACTTTGATCGCGCTGCGATTGAATCCACGGTGTGTTGTCTGTGGCGCTACGGCGCGGAACGTGAACGCATCTGGGAAGAGCGCCTGCGTGACGCAGGCATCGCCGTTCACTACCTGATGACGCCATCGGGGAATCTGGCATCTGACCTACTGGGAGGAACCCGCACGCTGTGGAGCATTGTGCAGAGATATCAACCGCACATCATCAACAGCCACTCAGAGCGAACGGACTTCCTGAACCTCCTGGTTCGGATGCTCCATCCCTTGCATCCACACGCGGTGCGCACAATGCATACCGATCAGCAGTGGCAAGATCGTCCCTGGCTAGGCAAGCTGTTGATCGACGGCGTTTTTCCGCTAATGTTTCAGGCCGAGGTTGCGATCTCGGAAACGGTGCGGCACAGGCTCGATCGGCGTATCCTCGCACGGCTTCTACACCGACGATCGGTATTGTGCTATAACGGCATTGATGCAAAGCTGCTGGAAGAACGCCCAGAAGCCATCACCGCGCCTTATTCCGCTACAAAAACAGATCTACTGCCAGGAAACCCGCCACGCATCGGCATCGTCGCACGACTTACACAGCAAAAGAACCATGCCGATCTTATCGCGGCGATGCGAATCGTCTGCCAACATTATCCGGCTCATCTGCTGATCATTGGTTCAGGGCCACTGGAGCCAGTATTACGTCAACAAACTGACCAGCTCGAATTATCCGCAGCGGTACATTTCCTAGGAAATCGTGATGATGTATTCATACTTCTGCCGCAGCTTGATCTGCTGGTGTTGTCATCGCTCTGGGAGGGATTCCCAACGGTTTTGCTCGAGGCGATGGCATTTGGAGTTCCGGTCGTCACGACCGATGTATCAGGCAGCCGCGAGCTAGTCATCAATTGGGAAACCGGACTCCTTGTGCAGCCACATGAACCAACGCATCTGGCGCGCGCAATAACCACGCTGTTGGGCGATCCAGAGCAGGCGCGCAAGATGGCGAAAACAGCACGCCAACACATTGCAGCCTTTACCATCCAGAACACCGCCGTCCACTACACACGACTGTATCAAAACCTGGTCGGCAGAAGTCGCCTGCACAACAGATAAAAATCGGACAGGGCGCGGGAGAACCCGCGCCCTGTCCGGTGAATTACGTCCGTCTTACCGTCAGCGTAACTTAGGGCTTGACCATACCGTTGTAGTCCTCACCAGCGCCCGGGTTTTGCACACGGACAATGGCGATGAATTTGGCGCTCGGGTTGCTGCTTGACGCTTCCAGCGTAACTGCGCCACCGAATGTGCCATCGTTATAGTAGCCGAATTGGTCATCCGAACCAAGCGCGTCGGCGCTCGATGCGCTTGAATTACCCTTGGAAAGCGCAGGAATGGTCAACTCCTCGGTAGCTACCAAGGTGCCATCCTTGTCATAGTACTTCGCATCCACCTTAATCTCGGAACTCTCCAGATTCTGGACCGCAATGTACGAGCGCTGCTTGCCGCCAAAATTACTGGCATTGTTAAAGTCGCTATCCTTGGCCCAGCGGACGAACGGCAACGCCAGACTGGACGAACCTTGCGGCTGTCCCAGGAACGCCGTGAAGACATCGGGGCCGACGCTTGGGCTAGGCGCGTTCTGCGAGCTCTGCGCCTTGCCAATGACCGCGATGTTAGCGCCAGGTGTAGAACCGCCGGAGGTTGTGGTGCTTTCAATCGTTGCCGAGCCGGTGAAACCGCTCATGCTTGCGCCAGTGCTGGGTGAGCAGGTAACGATACTCTTCTTCTGACCAGGGCCGATCTCATACGGTCCATCGGTCGTCTTGACATTGCCGCTAGTGTCTTTGTACGTCACCTTGATGAACGTTGTATCGGTCAGGCTTGCGTTCTGCACTGCATAGAAGGTATCCAGACCAAACTTCTCACACACCGCCGTTGCCATATAGATCGTCGTGTTCGTCTGGCTTAACGGGATGCCCTCAAAGTTCGCCGCGACGTTTTTGTTGACGTAATACTCGCTCGCAGCTGCGACAATGTTCGCATCGGTGGAAGAGTTCTTGATCTTGGCAGTAATAATCGCTGAACCGTTGAATTGGGTCGTAGAACTCGGCAGACCCGTGTCAGCGGTATTCGACATATCGATATACTTCGACGACTGGGCCGGAATATCATGGGTTTTGGTGCTTGCCAGATTACCGTTATTATCGGCGTCGTAGAACTTGATCGTTACTGTAACTTCCGAGCTTTCCGTATTCTGGATCGAGAACACGGTCGTGCGGGCAAACTTGTTCAACAGCACGGTTGCGATCAGATACTGGCTCGAAGCATCGCTCGACTGAAAGCCGTTCGACAGCAAGCGCATCTTGACCGTCTCGCCCGTCGGCGGGGTCGGCACAAACTGCACCACCGTGGCGACCAGCGGCTGGCTTGCCGAAACGACGGCGGAACCGGTGAAGCCGCTGCTGATGCCACTCACGCTACCGATGAAGAACGACTTTGCCGCACCGGCAGCTAGGGTGCCGCCGGAAAGCGGGTCGAATGCGATGGGCGAAGCACTGCCTTCAGAGTAGAAGTTGACGGTCACGCCCGTCGCAGCGCTTCCCACGTTTTGATACGTCACCGCAACCGCCCAGTCCAATGTTTTAGCGTTGGCGGCGCTCGCAACGTTCAAGCCGCTGAGAACGAGAGTTGCTAGCAACGCTAGCGCGACAACTTGCTTGATCAGACGCATACAAGATCTCCTTTTACTAACCAAAGCGAACTTTACATACCGCAGTTCAGTATAACTTCAACCTGAACGCTACGACAATAAACCACAAGGGTTATCATCACGCTTTTGCGCTCTACTGTACGGGTTAATCCGGCTTGTCAAGCGTAGTATTGCGATAGTTTTCAAATGCGCTTATCATTCAGGCATCTATAAATTTAATTTGAACAAACCATACAGATGCCAAACATGTTGAGGAGGATGGTATGCGTACAAACTGGCGAGTATTCCTGGGAGCGCTGATAGTAGTTTTTCTGACGGCTTGCAGCGCCTCTCCAACGTTCAATCAACCTCTAACGCCAATTGCTCCGATGGTCGACTATCCGCTTGTTGAAGCGGACAAAACCACAGTTGTAGGACTCGTACGATCTCAAAATACGAATCAGCCGATGACTAATACGACCATCCGTCTGGCCAAGATCTTCCGTGAACAGGGCGAGACCATCTTTGTCCTCGATGGCGCAGACAGTCCCGGTGCAATCACCAACGATCAAGGAATTTATGTGTTCGCGAACATTCCTGTGGAAGAGTATGTGATGGTTGTTGGCGATGTGTTTGGACAGCACGTCATTATTCCTGACGAATCAGGGAAGGTGCGCATCTGGCAGACACAGGCGGGCGAGGTTGTCGACATGGGAGAGGTCGTTGCAGACTTACCGTAGAGAAGGGATAAAAAGCGCTAATACTTCAGGGTTATTGCGAAGGAAAAGGGTTATTTGCCCCGTGTAATACCGGGAAGATAGGTATTAAACAGCGCCTTATATTCACTCAGAGATCCGGATGGATCGGCGTCTTGAGTGCCAAACACAAATACGCTGGCGCCAAGGGCGGCGGCTCGGCTGGAGACCGAAACCGCCATCATCGGCTCCGGATCCGACCAAGCGTCAGTCGATGGCACATACACAGCAACAGTTCGTCGCTCAGGATCGAAAACAAATACCGAGTTGACTAACCCGACGACTGCGGGCGACGTGATTGGCTGAGGATATGGCACGGCGCTTTCCCAACGTCCACCACTTTCGACAGTCGGATCATAGCGTTCGTTGGCTTGCACAGGACCATCCTTGTTCTCGCCGCCAATGACGAAGATTCGGCCTTCAACCACGCCAGCCCCCGCGTCACGGCGCGGGGTCGGCAATGGTTGGCCGCTCTGCCAGCGCCGGTCTTCGGGATCATAGATGAAGACATCGTCGCAGTACCCGCTATCACCCCATCCACCAAACAGATAAAGCAAGCCCTCGAAAGCCGCCAGAGCATACCGGCTACGCGGCTCAGGAAGTGACGGAAGCTTTTCCCATTGCTTGGTACGAGGATCATACGCCTCAAACACATCCGTCGCATTGCCAGCGCTATCCTCGCCTCCTGGCACATATATGCGTCCACGCACGATCACGGATTGAACATAACTGACGGCTGTCGGCTTGTCATTAAGCTGAACCCACAGATCATTGTTGGGGTCATAGCGCTCCACAATCGAGGAAGCTCCATTGACATCAGCACCGCCAATGACGTAGATCTTGCCTTCGGCTGCATACGCCGCGACTGCAAAATCGGCGCGCGGTTGCAGCATCGGCGCACGTACCTGCCATCGACTCTGGTCTACCGCCGGCAGCGGCGATGACACCGAGGGCGGCGCCGTCTCGCCGTGCTGTCCGGCACTATAGACAAACACAGATACGACAATAGCAGCAATGATGGCCAGCGCTGCTATGACCACCAATCCAAGGCGACGAGGAGAGAAAAAGGGTGTGTTCCTCTGTCGTTCCTCAACAGTAGTTTCTGCAACATTCTCAATATCGGCTCTTGTATCGCCTAGAGGGGTTAGATATTCTGGAGCTGTAACTTCATTTGCGGTTTCTTCCACCGCTTGAGTCGTTAGCGAAGCGGAAGATTCAGCAATCGGCTCCAGCGACTGTGCCAATTCCGGATGGTCGTCGATGCTTACCAATCCCTGGCGAATCGCATACACAGTAGCCTCGGTACGCGAAGCCACACCAATCTTGCCAAAAATATTGCGCAAATGGACTTTGACGGTATTCACGCTGATGTTCAATTGATGGGCAATTTGCTGATTCGTCGCGCCGGTGGCTACGAGGCAGAGAATTTCCTTCTCACGCTCACTAATTTGCGAATCAACCGTCATATCAAGCTCCGCTGCGCTGGCTGGGTTTAATCAATCGGATCATATCACGGCTGTTGCTGAACAGCAAGAATGGCAACTCCATCATGCTGATACACGAGAGCAAAGTCTTCTCGACTGGCCACAACGTCTCGACTCAACGATCCCGACTGTGAACCGAGATAAACGTGGGTAATACGCTCACGTTCAATGATCTGCTCAATCTGGAAAAGATCGGCGGTATGGTTCACGAGCGTGCTGGTGAGCAATCGCATGTCGCGTACATACTCCGACTCCCCATAGGTGAAGAGCACCGGCGGAACGCTGGCCCAGCGTCCGGCGAGTGGCAGCAGCCACCAGCCGCCGTCGGCGCCGCGGTCGGCGGTGGGCAGCCAGGGCGCAGCGCCGACCAGGAAACGCGCATCGGGCGGCGTATTCGCCGCCGCCCATTCTATCGCCGCAACGTCTCCTTCCGTAGCCAAAACCGTCATGGGGTTGATCACGTCACGCATCATCCAGGCGCCCCAAAGCGCCGCCCCGGCCAGCGCAGCGAAACCAACACCGCGCACCGGAACGCGCCAATCGAAACGCCGCCGCGCCTCCTCCCCCGCGGATGGCGGAACGCGCGGCGGCAAGCGACGATCAAGCCAATCAAGCGCAAACGCGCTCCCACCACCAATAAGCGCACTAATCGGCAGGAACAGGCTGATGACCATCGCATCATTGGTAATCAACCAGAAATAGGGAGCCGTCATCAGGAGCGGATTCAGCAACGCCAGGCCAAGCCCCAAAAACAGCACCGCAAATCGTCGCTGCTGCAAGCTCCAGACCGCCAGCGGAAAACCTATCGCCGGCGCAATATAGGTCGCCAGCCAGGGATTCGCCAACCCAACCAGCATCCCTGTCCAACCGATCAGCTCCAGCGTGACGCGCGAGCGCCGGGCGAGCCCCCAGAATGCCGCCACCAGCGCCAGCACGACCAGCCATCGATTATGTCCCGCCCAGAGCAGCCCGACGCTGAGGGCGTTGTAGTCGCCGCCGCCGACAAGCTTTTGGGGTTGTTCCACGATCGGCAGAAGTAACCGCAGCAGCAACAATCGCAGCCACGGCGCAATCAGCGCCAACGTCAGCGCCGCGAGCAAGCTAGCTCGAACGAGACGCATCCGAACAGCCGACCATGGTTGAGATATTGCCCAGACCGCCGCACTGACGACCAGCCAGGTGCAACTGAAGATCAAAACACGAATATGAACCAGACTCAGTCCGGCGATGATGATGCTGACAGATGCCAGACCGGCCCACGTAGGCGCACGCAGCCAGGCATGCCAGAGTATAGCTAATGCCGGCAGCAGCAATAGACCGGTTAGTTGAGTGTACCGTCCCCAGCTTACATAGTATGCTGGCATAATCGAGAGCAGACCAACAACAATGCCCGCAACAATGCCCGCGGTAGGGCGACGCCAGAGATAGCTCGCCAGTGCTGCACCGGTCAGCGCGTGCAATGCATTCAACACCTGACCTTGCCAGAGCATCGCCTGCGGCAGAGACAAACCGGAGAGTTGCATCACCGCAGCGGTGAAGACATGGTATCCCCAATGGTAGGGCAAATCATCAATCGGCATATAGGGACGCAACGAAAGCGGCGCCTGGCCGGTTTCGGCAGCCACCCGAATGAGCAGAGCATGATGCACAGAGTCAACCCAGGCCGGCAGCGCGAGATCATGGATCTGATAGAAGCGCGTCCACAGCGTGAGGGCGAAAACCACCAGCAGAACCAGCCATATGCGAAGCGTCCCGCGCTGTGGATGCCCAGCTTCGGCAGATCTGCGCCAGAGACTCCCAAAAACTCCCGCCCCGCACACAAACGCGCCGCCGGTCAGAACGGGCGTCGTGAGCGACAATCCAAATGCTGTACACCACTCATACAGGAGAGCGATAAGGCTGATGCTCAATCCCAACCAGATCGCCAGTCGTACAAATGCGCCGCGCGGCATTGTCAGAGGCAGTATGCGCGTAAACAGATACCCCGGCCCGAATAGCCCCAGTGCCAGTACAACAACGAAGCGCCCGATAGAACCGGCAAACCAGGCCCCAATCACACCCGCAAGCACAGCAATGAGTAATCGGCGATGCAGCGACAATGTCATGGGGCCAGTATACCGCCGGTCAGCACATTCAGCCAGGAGCGCCGCAAAACACGCAAAATATATGTGCAAAAACTTTGCAAAGCATGGTATAATGCTTGCAATGGTTCAGCAAACCTTTTATGTGATCTAAAATACTGACGAGTGTCCATCATATTTCGTAGAAACAGCATTATATCTATGGAGGAAATACAACGTATGCAGCCCAATGCCACTGAAATCTTTGCCGGTCTTCACAAGCAGCAGTACGCGAACTTGATCACCTTCCGCAAAAGCGGGCAGGAAGTGAGTACGCTGGTGTGGTTTGCATTGAAGGACAGCAAAGTCTACGTGATGACCACGATGGAATCGGGCAAAGTCAAGCGGATTCGCAATAATGGTCGAGTGATGATTGCCCCAGCAAATCAATCGGGCAAGCCGCTTGGTCCGGCTGTCGAAGCCGTTGCGCGTATTCTGCCCCCGGAGGAAGAAGCTACTGCGAAGATAGCTCTTGACAAGAAGTACGGCATTTTCAAGGCATTTTTCGACTTCTTTATGACTCTGGGCGGCGCCAACCGCGCCTGGATCGAAATCAGCGCGGCTTGATGTCATCCGGACATTAACTAGATCAACGTCCGCATGCTTTGTTCAAGTATGGAGCGAATAGCAAAAGCGGCGACCAACCAGTAAATCGGTTGGTCGCCGCTTTTCACATTCTGTCGATTAGTCGTCGTTTTTCTTGTATGAATGCGTAGCGGTCGCCATTATCACCTGCACATTCTTGTGGCCGCTTCAGCGCCCCACTGCACGACGCAACCCATCCATTGCGTTCCGGGCAGTCTGCACATACATCGTGTAGACCGAAGCGCGACCAAACGCCAGCGGCGTTGCAACACCGATCAGGAGGATTGCCGGAATCCACATAAAAGCGCTCAGGATTTGGGAGAGCCAGGCGAAAATGAGCGCGCCGCCGACCAGGCTATTCAACAACGCCGTGTTGCTCCGTTGCGCGTATGGCTGACCGATCAACTCACGGACATTCGCCAATAACAGTAAGACGCCGGCGAACATGCCAAAATGCATCACCAGACCCGTATTCAGGAAGCGCACCACAAAATAGATCGCCAGAATAACGACGACTGCCACGGCGATGTAAAGGTACATTGACCGGATGCGAAATCCGAAAACACTGGAATAGTTACTATCGCCGTTATAGCCACCGCCATTGTAGCCGCCATTATACATAATATCGTCCTTTCATCCCCGACGGAGATTTCCCCGCGTTGTTTTATTCATATTCCGCTGCTGTTAAGACGCGAGTCAATCAAGCAATGTTGCAAACGCCAGCGAAACATCGTTGAAGAAACTACCATGATCAAGCCAGAGGCAGACAAGCGCCGTTTGTAAACGCGGGTTATTCTTCAAATACGGCTTTGACTTGAAACATGCCATCACGTTGAGCAGGGGCATTTTTCAGCGCCTCCTCACGCGACAGATTTGGTCGCACCTCATCGGCGCGCATTACTGTAGATAATCCCGTCACGTGAGCCATTGGCGGCGCCCCTTCAATGTCAACTTCCTGAAGCCGCTGGATATAGTCGAGAATGTCCGATAGTTGCTCACGCATATGCTCAAGCTCTTCAGACGATAAGCGCAGACGAGCCAGACGAGCGACGTGTTCGGCTTCCGATCGTGTCAGAGACATAGCTATATCACTCCGTAGTTAAAACCGGTTCAAGCAACCGTAAGTTTGTGCCGCCGCCCAGCAAATGTGCAATTTGTCGAGCGAGCGCTACCAATTCCTCATCTCTATGGCCACGCCGGTCTAATTCATCAGACCAACTAATCCACACTTCATCGCGACCATGATCATGCAAACAATATGCAACGTTGAAGATGCCATTATCGTACTCATCACTCAACACGCCTGCGCTATCGATGCGATCAAAATAGACCTGTTTGAACCCTTCGTCAAATGACTTTAACAAGAGTTCTACTTTCCAGAACGCATGGCTTTGGAAGAGATCAATGCGTGCTTCAATGTTTGATCTGCGTTGCGGCATTGTGAGTCTTCGGGAAGCCGGATCGATAAAGCTGTCATTGCATTCTGCTGGCGAAGCGGAGGCAGGTTCAGTCGATTCGACAGATTCGGCAGCTTCAGCCGAATCGGCAGGTTCAGCAAGCTCAGCAGACTCGGCAGGCTCTAGATCCATAGACTCCGTTGCCGACTTATGGAATTCCAATTCAGCAGCTATATGCTCGTGTTCAACCATAATCCGCCTCCTGTTGCATACCTCGCTACTCGCACAGTATATGCGCTGAACCAAAACCTTGGATGGTAGCGCGAATGCAGATTATGCCGCTCCCGATCCTTTCCGCAGACCACGCCGTCCAGGACCAATAATCATACGTCGGGTGTACGCCAGGCGTTGCACTGCGGTGATGTGGGAAACAACGCCAATGGTGATCACCGTCCACTCAATCAATGCAACCTCGCGCAAAAACATCTGGCCTGCCATTCCAAGGATCAACAAGCCCAGCTTTTCTTGTCGCCCTGCAAAACCAACATTGCACGAGAGCAGCTTTGTTGATTCGGCTCTGGCGCGCACATAGCTGGCCATCACCATACCAAACAATGTAAACAGAACCCACTCAGCGGCGACGACTCCGCTGAGCATAATCCCTCCCAACACGAAGAACTCTGCATAGCGATCAGAAACGTGGTCGAGAACCGTGCCATAGGCGTTTGCTGTTCCGCCGGCGCGCGCCGTTGCACCATCCAGCATATCGGCAAATCCCATCAGCAATATCCATGCTATACCCCATGCATAGAGTTGCTGAGACAAAGCATATCCAGCAATAGCGCTGAAGCCCAAACTGGCATAGGTCAGCATGTCAGGAGAAAGCCCTAGTTTGAGGCAAATGCGGCCCAGAGGCAAAGAGGATTGTTCATATATCTCTCGAAAACGAGCCAGGAAGGGCAACATCGAGACATTCTCCCGCGAGACGGGAAAGCCCCGTCTAGCCTACACGCTGCCGCAGCAGCGTATTCGTTCGGCGCATAACCTCTTCTATCGACATCGGCGCATCAGGTCCCGTATGCTCGATCCAGATCGATGCTGTAGCTGAACCAGTGCAGCCGGCGGCGTAGAGATTATGCGTATCCTGAAGATATGCATAAATAAACCCGGCCATATAGGTATCGCCCGCACCGGTCGGATCGCGCGCATCAGTCGGATAAGCCGGAATAACATACTGGCTCTGGCCATCGTCGATGATTGACCCGGATTCAGCCAGAGTAACAATCGCAATGGCGCAACCGAACGAGCGCAACTCACGTACGGTGGCACTGGCATCCTCGCGCGGGTTGATGCCGGTGATCACACGCGCCTCAACTTCATTAGCTTTGATGACCGTACAGAGGGGGGCAATGCGTGCAAATTCCGGATGTTTCTCGTGTTCAATGCGACCGCCGGGTGTGAGACGACGCAGTAACCCCTGAGGATCTAGAAACAGAGGTGCATTGCTCATCGCATATATACGCTCAATCAGTTCCGTAGAAGTTTCTTGCAGAATCGGCCCAATAATTATTGCATCAGCCTCGGCGCATATCGCAGGCACGGAACGAATTGGACCGGCATCACCCAACACATCAAGCGTACGATCGCCGCGCTGATCATATACCAGGCGAAACCCGCCGGTTGCTGCCGATATATGCATCGTATGGTTCATACCATAACGTTCTGCGTCGGCGACAAACTGTTCATAGTAGTCGCGGCCAACATTGCCTATCAGCATCGTGTGATGATGAAAGCCCGACAAAACCAGGCAGCCGTTTGTCGAACAACCTGAGAGAACCCGGCCATGCGTAGAAATCGCTGGCGTGATAATTTCATCGTATACCGGGTTGCCAAACGCAATAATCGTTGACATACGCAGACAGATAACAAATAGGCGAACACGCGAACTTTGCTCTTAGCGAGTCCCCCCAACAACAAGATCGTAGAAACTGCTTAGTTGATCATCATCGTACAATGTAATGGTCACTTTGATAGCATTATTGTGCCGAATGACCACTACAGGCGTTCCCAGCGTCTCCTCAAACTGCCGTTGGATCGCCTCATCTTCGGGCGATGTGCGAGCTGCCGGTTTACGCGCTTCATCGTGGGTTTTCGCATGATCGCGCGATGCAGATAAGGATGGCGCTACAGATTGATTGCGCCCGCGAATGTGATCCAGCGCCTGATCACATTCAAGACCATCGGCAATCAGATCACAAAGACGCTCCGTTTCGGAATCGCCAAACCCCTCTGCGAGTGTAACATCCAGCGCATTGCCTTGTTGCGCAGCATCTTCCAGACGCAGCAACGCCTGAGCCTGGGCAGCAGTGACGGCGCCCATCAGTAATGCTTGCTGTAAAGATGAAGCAGCCAGCGTATTCAGCACAAGATCGACCAGGCGTTCAGATTCACGCACGCTCAAGTCACGCCGCAAAATCAAAGCGAGTGCAGACGCTTGCTGATCGGGCTGCTCCAGTCGTAACAGCGCCCGACCATGGCCAGCGCTGATCGACTCATCCAACAGCGCCTGTTGTGCATCGGATATCAGTCTGATTAACCGACGCGCATTAACGATCGCCACACGACTCTTGCCCACACGTTGCGCAATCTGCTCATCGGTCAAGTGAAATTCATCCTTTAGCGTCTGATATGCACGCCCTTCTTCGAGGGAATTCAAATCAGCCCGCTGAACATTTTCTACCAGGGCAAGTTCCAGGAGCTGTTGAGGCGTCGCTTCTTTCAGAATAACAGGAACGCTTTCTAACCCGGCTCGGCGAGCGGCTCGCCAGCGGCGCTCGCCAGCAATGAGCTCGTAGCCGCCTTCAGGAAGCTCCGCTACGATCAGGGGTTGTATCAGACCATGCTCACGTATCGATGCCGTCAACTCTTCGAGCTCTTGTTCATCGAAGCGCGTACGCGGTTGCTTACGATTCTCACGAATCGCACCCACATCAATATCACGCACCATTGTCGATTCCGACGAGCCGCCGGGTATCAGCGCATCCAATCCACTGCCAAGGCCGCGCTTCCGGTTCATCGCATTGCTTCCTCACGGCGAATCAACTCTTCGGTAAAAATAGCGTAGGCCTGCGAACCGCGATTATGAAGATCATACTCGGTTATCAGCATGCCGTGACTGGGCGCTTCGCTCAGACGAATGCTGCGCGGTATCAGGGTGCGAAAGATCAAACGCGGGAAATGGCGTTGAACTTCCTCAACAACCTGTTGAGCCAGATTTGTTCGCCCATCGAACATTGTTATTAATACTCCAAGTATATACAACTTTTGGTTCAAATGCTCACGCACGCGATCAATAGTCCATTTTAACTGCGCCAGACCTTCAAGCGCCAGATATTCGCTCTGAAGCGGAATCAGCACGCCCCGGGCGGCGCATAATGCGTTGATAGTAAGAATGCCCAGTGATGGAGGGCAATCGAGCAAGATCCAATCGTATTGCTCGCGCAACTCGGCAAAACTATCGCTCAAACGCCATTCACGCCGCTCGACATTAATCAATTCCACAGCCGCGCCTGCAAGATCTTGATCTGCGGGAATCAGATCAAACCCTTCCCGGCCTGTCTTCGTCACAATCTTCTCCAACTCAACCCGGCCAAACAACAGATCGTATGTCGTCGCTTCGAGACCCCGCTTGGCGATGCCGAGGCTGGTTGTCGCGTTTCCCTGAGGATCGCAATCGATCAAAAGCACTTTCGAGCCGCGCCGAGCAAGTTCGCCACAGACATTTACCGCTGTTGTAGTTTTGCCGACGCCGCCTTTTTGATTTGCTACCGCCAATATGTGAGCGCTTGTATCAGATTCTGCCTGTTTCACGTTTTACACCTATATCAATCCATCATCTGTAAGACTTACAAATTGTCGCGTATTTGCCCAGATATGCACGGCAAAGAAACAGATCCTGAAGTGACGTGAATGTACTGTTTCACGTTTTACACTACAACAGAAGCTATACACTTAAGAATCACACTCAGCAGAAGCGAGGAAGGTTCAGACAAGCATTCACAAAAAGAGCAGTGGTATTGTAACACGCTCCACGTATGACGCCAACCACAATATAGAATGAGCGTGTATGAACAAGCTACGGAAGAATGTTTATTGGATTCACGGCCAGGCCATTAACCAGAATCGTAAAATGCAGATGTACGCCTGTCGAGTATCCGCCGCCGCTCGAATCATAGGTGCTGCCCATATAGCCTATAACCCGACCCGCCTCAACCATTTCACCTCTGGACACGACCGGATCATCAATTAAGTGGCCATAGATGGTTTCGACAGAACCGCTATGCGCAATTTTCACACAATAGCCATAGCCGCTGCACCATCCAGATTCATAGACGCGGCCAGAGCGTGCTGCGACAATGGGCGTCCACGCACGATTGGCAATATCGATGCCATTGTGAAAGCTGCCCCAACGCGGTCCAAAACCGGATGTTATACGACCGTACGTCGGCCACACCCACACTGGCGGCGGCGGTGGAAAATCGTTGGTTTCGGGAAGTTGTGAAATCATATCTTGAGACGCCGTCAACAGATCCGCACGAATCCAGCCCGAAGTCCCGGCAATATCAACTTTGAGCCAATGTTCATGACGAGCCAACAAGTGCGCGCGCCGCCCGGCGTCAAATTGAGCCACCTTAGCATACACTTGACCCGGTCCTTCGCGCATATTTGTTTGTCCTTCACGTATCACACCGGCGAGTTCAGGACTACGTGCTGCCCAACCTTCCACACCGCCATAGAGACTCAACAACGAATTCGGCAGTGCAGGAGATACGCCCGGTAAAAACAACTCTTGACCAGGATCTAGGACTGTATCATAATCGACGCGATTCGGTTCGAAAAAAATGATCGCCTCAACATTGATTCCAAAATCAGATGCAATACTCGCCAGTGTATCCTCTTTCTGAACTTGATACGGTATACCCTCCAGCTGTGGGATTCTCAGCAACTGACCGGCCATTAGCACATCACCATTCTGCAAACCGTTGGCCCAGACGATTGCAGCCAGCGACGCGTCATAGCGCTCGGCTAATGCGCCAAGCGTCTCACCATCAGCCAGATAGTGTACAAGAAACATTTCCGAGATCGGAGCAGGTTCTACTGACCTAGGAAACAGCATATCCAAGCGTAAAGCGCCATCTGGCGACGCATCAATCGGCGCGACAGCAACCGCCGCATCATCGACAAACGATGATCGAGTTTTCGGCACGATCGTATCGTATGGCAAGGTCAATGAATAATCAATGACTATGATTGTCGCGGCAACTACGACAATCAGGCTATGCATGCAAAATCGTTGCACCAGATGCATACGGAGGATATGCGGCGCAGAAGAGACGAATTCCTCAACAAGAGACCTCAGATGAACGTCAAAACGCCATCTGGCTGCTACATCATCAGCGTATGCCGGATCTATGGCAACCGGGGCGTCCGAGGGGGAATTGACAATACGGTGAAATAAATCACGAGCTTTTGCGGAACGCTGCCGATACAAACGTCCGCGAACAGATCGCCGAGAACGCCTTGAGGATATCTTCGTCGCATACTGTAGCCTAGGTCGCGTGCTATGCGACGCATAGAGATCGTAATCTGAAGCGTGTTGCAACACTACTTTAGATGAAAATCAACAGACGCGAAATCACTCTCGCGGAGCATACTATGAGGCCCATCGTTTGTCAAGAAATATTCATCAATGCACACGGCACACGCTTCTTAATATGCAGCGCCGGCGCAACATCCTCGCATCCGGAGACTAAAACCGTCATCCGATGCATGATGCGTTGTACTGCAAGCGCGAAAAAGCTAAGATTTGGCAGTCATATCAACACATCATGGCATCTTGACGTATCCTTCTGTATCATGCTAAGATGAAGGAGAGCTAAAGTACATGGTTCCCAATAGTTCGTAGAGTTGCCATTTTCGCTCCACGAAAGGCCGGCCAATGATACCTGTAACTGTTGACAGCATTCGCGTAAGTCTTCTCACACAGCATCGCGTCGTCGTGCTTCGAGAGACCGACAGCAAACGCTACTTGCCTATCTGGATCGGACCTTTTGAAGCTGATGCGATTGCAATGGCAATACAGGGACATGAGCCACAGCGACCGCTAACCCATGATCTGCTCAAAACCACAATCGGTGATATGGGCGGAAACGTTATGCATATACTGGTCAGTGACATCAAGGATAATACGTTCTTCGCCCGAATCGTTATTGACCAGCACGGACGGACGCTAGAAATTGATGCACGTCCCAGCGATGCAATTGCGCTCGCCGTACGAACTGAAGTGCCGATATACGTCGAAAGCCACGTTCTGGATCAAGCCGGCGTACTCTTCGATGAGGAAGAGGAGCAGCCGCAGGAAACTGCGAGTACAGAGCCTGAAGCTGCTTCTGACACCGAAACGACAGATGACTCGTTGTCAGTGTTCCGCAACTTTATTAACACCCTTGACCTTGACAATCCAGAAAAGGGCGGTACTGAACAATCCTGAGGCAGAACCGTATATTTCATAAGAATCGTATCTGAGCAGAGCCGCCAGGTTTGGCGGCTTTTTGCGTCTGCGCAGGCTTCAGCGTAAGCAACGGTAGCGTAGCGGTATTTCCGGTGAAGTAATCTACACTATACAGGTACTGTGGATAACTAACCAAGTTATGTGGATAATTACAAGTAATTGTGGATAAGTTGGCAAAAAAGTTGGGGAAGAGCTATGAATAAAAGTTGGACTCTTTAGCGCAAACTGGTACACTGTTAAGAGTGGGGATTGATCTCCACAAAGCATTCGCTTGAGTTCGAGAGGTCTAGAAGCTAATATTTGGCACTCGTCCACACTATCCACAGCACTAGTGTGACAACGATCTACATCGATCCAACAATTCAACATGGGGATCATCAACATATACTGCACGAGAGGTTATCCCATGCTTAGCCCAATTGATAAACTCGATTTCACATCCACGCCACCTCCGCCAGCATTAACATCTACGCGTCAGGAGATGGTGCGTACGCTTATAGGCGACTCACTGCAACCCGGTATCTATGGTCTATTGCAGCACACCGGCAAAGTGCTCGATCTAGATGAAAATGATCGCGTGCTCTTTCTGTCGGCAGATCCTGCCGCAGGGGCGCTTGCCTTGGCCCGCGAATTTGTCTGCAATGTTTATGCGTTAGCTCCATCGCCGGAAGCGGTTGAACGGGGACGACGTCGTATTGATGGCTCAGATGAAGCAGAACGTGTGACGATTGTATATGGCTGTATCGAGCAGTTGGATCTTCCGGATGAATCATTTGATGCTGTGATCTCCGAGGGAATATTCGCCTCCAGTACGAATAGGCTGGCGGCTGTTGATGGTATGTATAAGGTGTTGCGATCTCAGGGTCGTCTGGCAATTACTGAGCCTACGGCGTACTTTGACCTCGCGCCGGAAGAATTGCGCCCGCTTTTCCGCTGGATATCGCTGCTGGAACAGGCGCGCCCCGCCGCAGTTTACCGCAGCTTGCTCGGTGAGCGTGGTTTCACGGCGTTTGTCACCGAAGACCGACGTCAAGATTTGCAACGTGCGGTGGAGGCGACTCGCCAGAAGTTGATACTGTCCAATCTCAGCAACACTACATATACTCCCAATGATAACGATGATCTGGAAGTGAGTGTGCGCCTTGCTCGCCAGATTCTTGATCTCATCACGAATGGCGTTGCGAGCTATGTGCTTATCAGCGCGGAGAAACCGTAATTGAATTGGCCGCCCTGACCATGACGATGCGAGTTGTGTGGTTGAAAAGGATATAATAAGCGCGCCACTTGTCGATTTGGGGACAGTTGGTTATAATAACAAGTGGCACCGAGGAACGGCAGATACTTGCTGAAACCCGCCAGGGCTGAAAAGCAGCAACGGTAGGTGAGTTCCTCTGGGTGTTCTAAGGTGCCTATACCAAGACTATGTTACAGTGCGGAAGTCAGACTTCCGCACTTTTTTGTACGCTTTTCAGGAATTGCTAAGGTGAGCTGCGCCGAAGCTGTGGGGTAGGAGATCTTGAGGGGTGCAGAATTGTTGATCTCCGCGCAGGTTGAGCAAGATAACTGTACAACGAGGGGCGAGCTCGGCGATAACCTGGCGACAAACGCCGCATGGCCTGGCGACATCGTCAGTGTCCGTCACGACTGCAAGTGCGGCGATATCATGTTCGCCAACTGCGTATGCACTAAACAAAGCAACTCGTTCAGCGCATACAGTCGCCGGATAAGCTGCGTTTTCGATGTTACAGCCAGGGAATAATGTCCCTGAGCCAGTTAATGCGGCTGCTCCAACCGCGAAGTGTGAATAGGGTGTGTAGGCCTGGCGGCGAGCTGCCAGGGCGGCTGCAATCAAGTCCGCGTAGTCAGGTTGATCCACTGGTCTCCTCTTCCGCTTTTTCCGATTCTATCGCTTCAACTTCTTCCAACTCGAGCAGGGGCTGATAAACAATCCGTAGCTTGTGAGCGCGGAGTCCTTTGACCGAAAGCACCGTGATAATGGCTTGATCTACCTCGACTTCGTCATCGACTTTGGGAACACGCCCAAGTTTTTCGTATACTAGCCCGCCGATCCGGTCAGATTCGCTTGACGTCAATGAGAGATCGGCGTAGTCGTTGATGTCATCGATGGGAACGCGTGCATCAACCGTGATCTCATAATCGGTCACGGCTTGAATGGACGGTTCTTCTTTGTCGTATTCATCCTGGATTTCGCCGACAATTTGCTCGATCAAATCTTCAATGGTCGCCAGACCTGCCGTTCCTCCGTATTCATCCACAATGATGGCTATATGAACTTTGCGTTGCTGGAGATCGGCGAGCAATGCGTCAACTTTCATCGTTTCTGGAACGAAGTGCGGTTTGCGCATCATATCTCTGATCAGAATATCGCGTGTACCATTGCGGAATGTAGCGAGCAAGTCTTTGGCGTAAAGAATGCCGGCAATGTTATCAATCGTTTCACTGTAGACCGGGATGCGCGAATGCCCGCAAGCAATAACCGTATCCAAAGCTTTTTCGAGCGAATCTTCGGCATCGAGAGCGATGATGTCAACGCGCGGCACCATAATTTCGCGCACTAGCGTATCGCCAAACGAGAAAATCCCCTCGATCATCTCCCGTTCGTCATGCTCAATTAATCCTTCTTCTTCGCCGACATTAACCAGCAAGCGCAACTCTTCCTCGGTGACCAGGGGGGTTTTGGAAATATCCTTGCCGCTCATCAATCGCGATAAGGGGAGTGTGATAAGACTGATGAGTGATACGAGTGGCCAGAGTAGGCGCGATATTGTGTGGAGCGGGCCGGACAATGCGAGCGCTGTAGCGTCGGGGTTGCGAATAGCAAGCGCTTTTGGCAGAGCTTCGCTAACGATCAAGATTGCCAGCAAGAGCAGGGCAAGACTGCCGATCTGCATCCAGGGCGCTAGTGGTTGTGCCAGGCGAAGTGTGAATGCTGTGGCGGCAATAGTAACGCTGGCGTTCAGTAGTAAGATTGTCACCTTGAAGTGATAGGGATCGTCGATTAATCGAGATAAAAAGCGAGTGCGTTTTGCATCCTCAGAGAGCAACGTATTGAGTCGATGACGACTAATAGCCGTAAACGCAGCGTCGACTGCCGACGTAAATGCCAGGATAATCAAACACAATCCCAGGCCAAGACCAATAATACTAGGGTCGGGGTCATCCAAGAGTTGAACTCCTTCCGCGTCGAGAATCAAGTCAGCCGAGCCAGAAGTTTCTGGCTCGCGCTTTGGGGACTCGCTTTTGTTCCTGGTTCGTCAAGAAAATAAGACGCTGAGCGACAGATCTTTGTGGATTCGAATGATCGCCTCGGCGAATAATGATGCAACGCTAATAACTCGCACGCGCGAGTTGTCATCGACGCTTGGCAGAGGAATGGTGTTAGTAATGATGGTCTGTGTGATATTGGATCGGTTTACAATATTAAATGCGTCTGATGCGAAAACGCCGTGTGTGGCGCAAGCATACACAGCGCGTGCTCCACGCTCGATCAGTGCGTTGCTGGCTTCAACCAGCGTACTGCCAGTCGAAATCATATCGTCCGCAATAATCGCCGTCTTGCCCTCGATTTCTCCCACCATTTCGACAACTTCCGATGTATCGGGCTCTGGCCGCTGTTTGGCGATAATTGCCAGACCAGCGCCAATACGCTCTCGGAAATGGTTTGCTCGTCTAACGCCGCCGGCGTCGGGCGAAATGACTACAGGATCGGGGATATTCAAGCTACGAATGTAATCAGCCAGCAACGGTGTGGCCTGAAGGTGATCGACCGGAATATCGAAGAATCCTTCAATTGCCGGTGAATGGAGATCCATTGTCAACACACGATCAGCGCCAGCGGTGCAAATCAGATTGGCGACAAGCTTGGCCGAGATTGGCTCGCGTCCGGTCGTTTTCTTTTCTTGTTTGGCGTAACCATAATAGGGCATAACGGCTGTCACCCGCGCTGCTGAAGCGCGCCGCAGCGCGTCAATGATAAATAGCAGCTCCATCAGATGATGGTCGACAGGGTTGCACGTGGGCTGAATGACAAAGACATCACAGCCGCGAACATTGTCTTCGAGCTTGATGCGCGTCTCCTCGTTTTTGAATGTTCCGACGAGGGCGCGCCCCAGGTTCATATTGAGGCAGTTGGCGATCTCTGTTGCCAGCGAACGGTTTGCATTACCGCTAAAGATCAGCAGGCGTCCATCCATAGTTTCTTACCTACAATTCATACAGTACATTCAGTGTTACGCCCATAAAAAAACAGCGAAGCAATGCTTCACTGCAATCTTATACTCCGGTGCTTACATACCGGCCTGCCGTGCGACTGTCTTTCGCTGGCTGCCGTTCTCTCATCACTGCAGCCTTGCTTGCCTGAAACCCCGTGCAGTATGGCTGCCGGGCCAGGATTCGAACCTGGACAGACGGATCCAAAGTCCGTAGTGCTACCATTACACAACCCGGCAACTAACGATTACGGTATGGATTATACCATAGCCTTCAGCGCCCTCGCAATATGATGTCAGTGGTGCAGGTTTATGGCTGCAACGTTTCTGGGCACGAAAGTGAGACATTATGCACGATGTTGCATTGAGAAGCAATCTCTTGACAGTGATTCTTAGATCATGCTATGGTAAATGTTACGCCGAATTCGATTCCTAACTCTGGAAAGCTATGATAGCGTTTTGAAATGATGGATATTTGTAAGGATTGGCCATATTTAAGGAGGAGCCAACCATGACAGCTTCGCGGATTGCGACGCTGCTCGCTTTTGTGCTTATGCTCAGTGTGATCGTGTCAGGTTGCGGCAGCGCGCCGACAGCATCGCCCGATGCAGAACCTGATCCAACGCAGGCCGAATCGTCCGAAGCAGAAGATACTCTAACGGCCCCCTCTGAACAGGCAAAGGGTCAAATTGTTATTTGGGCAAAGCATGACTTGTCTGAGACTGATGATGGATCGCCCGGGTTGTTCTTTAAGCAGCGCATTGATGCGTTTGAAGCGGCTACTGGCATTGAGGTCGTGTATGAGCAAATTGCATGGGATCAGTTGGCGACCAAGCTGGCCCTGGCGGTGCAGTCGGGCGGAGATGTGCCCGATATCGTCGAGGTAGGCAGCCAGCATATCCCTTCGCTGCTTAGCGCCGGCGCGTTGATGCAGCTTGACGAATTACTGGCGAATGAGGCCTGGGTCGCCGATTTGAATAGTAATGATCAGGTGGCCTGTACGCGCGAAGGCAAACGTTGTTGCGTCGCCAATCTGGTGCGCAGTTCGCTGACGTACTATCGCGCGGACGAGTTCCCCAACGGCTTCCCGGCGACGAGTGATGAGTTGTTGGCTGCGGGTGAGGCGCTTAAGGCAGAAGATGCTTTTGTGACAAGCTTTTTCGCCGGCAAGAGTTACGGTGCGATTGAATTAAATTGGGGCCAGTTCATCTATTCAAATGGCGGTCGGATCTTTGATGATGAAGGAAAGCCGGTATGGGCGAACGGTACTACCGTGCAGGTTCTTGAGTTTGGGCGCGAGCTTCTGGCAAACGGCTATATTCCCGAAGATATTATCACCGGCGATTTTGCTACCGCCGAGGCTCCGTGGATCGACGGGAACAGCGCCTCATTCCGCGGCGGCACCTGGTCTTTCCAATTTGTGCCCGGTCTGAGCGAGGATTTTGCCGGCGGTCAGGTTATGGTTGCCGGCGGCATCGGTTTTAACGGTAATTCACCTACGGTTTTCCTGAACAGCGAGAACTGGATTGTCCCGGTTGGTGCGAACAATCCTGCCGGCGCCGTGGTGTGGATCAGCCAGTTTATGCAGCCGGAGATTCTGTCTGAGTGGAGTCAGGTGCAATTTGGCATTCCAACTCTCGGTGCGGCAGTTGCACAGGGCGGCTTCGACGATGCGTTCTATGCCAGCGTCTCGCAAATCATCGCTGAACAGGGCAAGTTTATCGAACAAAGCCCCTACTATGAGGCGAGTCTCGATGCGTTGGCTGCGGCTATTCAGGAGATTATGCTCGATCCGAATCTCGACAGTATGCCCCGTTTGCAGCAGGCGCAGGACGAGATATTGAATAAGTATTGGAATTAGCCATCCGCGCCTGGGGGGTGCGTAGTGAAATGGGGAGAGCGCTGCTCTCCCCATTATTATTCAGATAGGCTTTATGTCCATGCAATTCAAGCGTTTTTATCCATATCTGCTGATAACTCCCGCCCTTGTCCTTATCAGCCTGGTAAGTCTGTATCCGACGCTTTATAGCTTTGTGATGAGTTTACATCGCTATCGCCGCGGCGAGGCGTCTTTCGTCGGATTGCGCAATTTCGAGGTGATACTGGGCAGCGGCGAATTCTGGTCGAGCCTTCAGCGAACGTTTGCCTTTGGTGCCTTCTTCGTAGCTCTGACGCTTGTTCTGGCATTTGCATTTGCCGCGGCATTCAATCGCGGACTGCATTTTGGCGGCGTCTATATGACGATCATCTTTATCCCCTGGATGTTGTCTGAGATTGTCTCCGGCGTGATGTTTCGATGGTTATTTCTCCCCGGCTACGGGTTGGCGCAGCAAGTCATTGGCCCGCTTCTCGGCGACATCAAGTTCCTGGCCGATCCCTCCGGCGCGATGGGCGTCGTGGTTGGGGCGACGGTGTGGCGGATGCTGGCCTTCGCGATGTTGCTGCTGCTGGCGGGTTTGCAGACCATCCCGCGTGACATCTATCAAGCGGCTGTTATCGATGGATCGTCGAACTGGCAGAGTTTCTGGCATATTACCTTGCCGCTTGTGCGTCCGACGGTTATGGTTACGCTGCTGTTTCTGACGATACAGGCGGTGAATACAACCGGCATGTTTTTGGCCATCACCGAAGGTGGTCCGGGGCGTTCGACAGAAGTGTTGAGCCTGCATATGTATAAACAGGCGATTGAATTTTTCGATTTTGGCTATGGCGCGGCATTAGCTGTCGTGATGTTTGCGCTGAATGCGCTGCTTGCCGCGATCTATGTTCGTACGCTGCGATCGCAGTCGGTATGGTAGAAGAAAACGATTATGAGCTTCACCCAACCGATTGAGACATCGATTCCACGCCGGGCGCCCAGAGAAGCCGATCATTCGCGACCGCCGCGAAAGTTCAAGTTGCCGCTGCTCCATATTGCGCTGATTGCATTTAGCCTGGCGGTGTTGTTTCCCATATTCTATGCCGTGCTGACTTCGTTGCGCCCCGATCGGATGGGGCTCTCCAAGGCGTTTGCCCTGGATACGTGGTATGTTGGCCACTATACGCGATTGCTCTCCGATGGGCGTTTCCTCCGCTATATTCTCAATACCACGATTGATAGCATCGGCGGGGCGCTGGTCACGGTGGTTGTATCGGCGATGGCCGGCTATGCGTTCGCGCGGTTTCGGTTTTATGGGCGCAATGTGTTGCTGGCATTTATTCTAGCGATGATGTTGTTGCCTGGCCTGACCAATTTGATCCCGCTGTATAAGCTTGCCAGCGATTTCAACCTGCGTGATACCTATGCGGCGATGATTTTGGTATACGGAGCCTATGGCATTCCGTTTGGCGTCTGGGTGATGAAAGGCTTTTTCGAGAGCATTCCGCGTGAATTGGAGGAAGCCGCAGCGGTTGATGGGGCTGCGCCGCTGCAAATTCTCTGGCGATTGGTTGTTCCAATATCGCTGCCGGGTTTGACTGCCGTCTTTCTGATCAATTTTGTCTACAATTGGAATGACTTCCTGACGGCGCTGGTTTTGCTGTCCAGTACGTCGATGAAAACGGCGACGGTTGGCCTGTTCGATTTTCAAAATGCGCTGGCAGGGAATCAGAACGAATTGTTGGCGGCGGCCTGCGTGATCATTATGATACCGGGCGTTGTGCTGTTTTTGCTGACTCGAAAGGCGCTTCTGGAGGGTATGGTCGAGGGTTCGGTGAAGGGCTAGCGCCGGTTCATCGAGTATAATGCGCGGGTTCGCTATTCTGGCTCGCTCTGCTCATGGACGATGCGTGAAAGGTGCTATGCTCTGCTCTTCGGTTCGTCTGTTTCGCGTCGGCGGGCTCCTTCTGGCGCTGACCCTGGGTGCGCTGGCATCCGTCTATCTGGTTTCGCTCGGCGTACATGCCGGGCTGTTATTGTCTTTCCCCTATCCGCTTGACTATGGCGAAGGCCCGCTGCTGGCGCAGATTAGCGTTCTATGCACGGGTGAACCGATCTGGCAGCTCTATAGCGATCCGTCGGCGCCGCCATACATCGTGGTGAACTACCCGCCGGTCTACCTCCTTCTGGTGACTGCGCTGAGTTGGGTTATCGGAAGCGTGCTGCTGGCCGGTCGTTTGGTCTCGTTGATCTCTGCGCTGGGAATATTCGCCGCCCTGGCGTTGTTGATCTCCGGCGGATCAAAGTTCACGCGGCGCGTGAGTCTGACGGCCTGGGCTTCGGCGTTGCTGTTCCTCACCATTCCTGTCGTGCGTGAATGGGCGACGTTGCTGCGCGTAGATATGCTCGGCGTCTGTTTGGGATTGTGGGCGCTGTTGGCGTTGCGGCGGGCAGTTACTGATTCGCTGGCATCCGAACGCTTCCGGCGCTGGGCCTTGCTGGCAGCGTTGCTTTTTCTCCTCTCGCTCTATACCAAGCCTTCGTTGGTTGCTGCGCCTGCCGCCGGCTTCGCGTGGCTTGTCTGGATCTGGCTACACTCTGCTGCCGACTCCGGGCGGCGCACGGTGATACGGTCGGTTGCGCTGTGGACTTTCAGTGGGTTGTTGGTCGGTGGTGTAGGCGTCTTTGGCGGATTGCAGCAGGCGAGCGAAGGTTGGTTCGCCCTGCACGTTGTCACCGCAAACGCCAATCGGTGGGATGCCGATTTAGCGTGGGGGTTTTGGCAACAGCAGATTCGGCTGCGCTGGCCGCTGGCCGCAGCCGCCGGGTTGGGCTGGTTGTTGGCGGCGTGGTCGCAGCGCCGATCGGAGCAATCCGCAGCTCGCCTGAACGACCAGCAGTTCGCCCTTCCGGTGTTCTACTCACTGTTCGGCATTGTCGTGGCTGTGGGGGTGGGCAAAGTTGGCGCATACGCAAATTACTTTCTGGAACTCTACGCCGGTTTAGTCTGGATGATCGGATCTGCGGCAGTCGTTCTGGTTGGTCAGTTGCACGACTATAGCAAAGCCGTGTTGGTCGGACGTTGGGGCTTGGCGGTTCTGCTGCTGGCCAGTCTGCTCTACTATCCGCCTCTCTGGAGTGCGACCCTGCTGCGGCCCGCCGGGTTGATCGAGCCGAGTCCGCCGCGATTGGCGCTCGGTCGCTATGGCGTGTGGAACGATCTGTGGCGCGAGGCCGAAGTCCTGGCTGCGCAGGGGCGCGTTCAGGCAGCGCTGATCGGCGAAGTGCGCGACGCAGGATCGCCGATATTCACCGATATGCCCGGAGTAGCCGCCGAAGCCGACGTGACGTCGCGTATGCAGGCCTTCGAGCACCGCCAGCTGTTTGACCAGGGTGAGTGGGATCAACGCCTGCTATTGCGCGAATTGGCGAATGGCGAATTGCCGCTGGCGGTGCTCGACTACCTGGGCAACTGGCTCACTCCTGCGATGATTGAGATCATCCAGCGGCGCTACGCGCACGACGGCTCATTCGGCACATTCGATCTCTTCCGTCCTGTCGATCCCGGCCCGTGCACCGCCACCGATCTGGATGTTCCTCTCTCGGAACAGGCGGTCTTGAGTCTGACTGGCGTGTGTTTGACACCGCCCACAGGAGCGAATCCGGGTGAAGCCTACGACAGCGGCGAGCTGCTCGGTGTGACGCTGGAGTGGCAAGTCACAGGAATCATCACAGCTCCGCTGGATGTCGTGATCCGCGTGGCTGATGATTCGGGGCGCGCGTTGTTGGAATTTGAGCGCCCGCTGCTCTATGGCGTTTTTTCTCCTGCTGACTGGCCAGAGGCGACGCCGATCCAACATATGCACCCTATCCAACTCCCCGCCGAATTGCCGCCGCGTGCCTACACCTTGACACTGACCTTACGCCAGGCTGGCCGCGATCTCGCCCCGCCTCACAACATAACACGCTTCACGGCGCAACCGCGAGGCGGGCGCTGGTTCGGCGAGACGAACTATTTTGTTCCCGCGCCGTTTATGCAAGCCTGGGCTGAATTGGGCGGTATTGAACGTGCAGGGTATCCTCTGACGCCGGCGGTTCCGTTTGAGTGGGGCGTGCTGCAATGCTTCGAGCGAATCTGCCTCGAAATGCGCGATGGCGATGTGGTTCAACGACCCTTGGGCGAGCGACTCTATCTGGCCGAGACGCTGCGCAGCAATGTATGTTTCGCCGGCGAATCTCCCGCCGATGATCGGCAACTCTGCGATCAGTTTCTTCCGTTATGGCTGCTTTATGGTCCAACGAGCCTCGGTCAGGGCATTAGCGGTGAAATTGAACGCGGAGGCCTGGCGGTGCAATGGACGCGCTACGCTCGTCTAGAACGATCGACACAGGGCGATCTGGGACTGGGGCGTCTGGGAGACGATAGCCTGCGTCTGCCGCCGGGCGTGCGCTATCGCTGGCCATAATAACGGCCTGATCAGATTGCGCGGAACAAGGGCGTGATGAATTCATTTGTGCTATACTACATCCAAATCCGGCGAGGCAAATTTGGAGATGGCTTTTGTGAATGATGCAACACTCTCCCTGGTGTTACCGGTGCGCGATGCTGCGGCAACGCTCCAGGCTGTGGTTATGGAGTGCCTGGCTGTCGCACCGTGCTACTTCACCGATTGCGAGATAATAATTGTTGATGATGGCAGTCGTGATGCGACGCCGACGATAATGAATAATCTGGCGGCAATGCATGATCCGGTGATGGTCATCCATCACGAGCATGCGCATGGTTTTGGGCGCGCGCTACGCGATGGATGGAGCGCCGCTCGTGGCGATTACGTCCTCTTTCTTGATGTCGGCGGCGCGGTGGCACCGGGAGAGATGGCGCGCCTCTTGCCCTATCTTGAATCATTCGATGTCGTTATGGGCTCTCGCATGCACGCCGACAAGAGCCTGGAAACACGGTTGATAAACTTCATCTTCGATCTCGATATCCGCGATGTGGGATGCCATTTCGGCTTGCTGCGGACCAATGCGCTGGACTGTCTCCAGATCGAAGCGTCGAGTGCGCTGATATTGGCCGAGTTGTATGCGAAAGCTAAACGGCAAGGTGTCACCCTCGTGCAAGTTGGCGTTCAATCCGATGTGTCACGAACGACCAATGCGTCGCATGCTTTCACGATCTACTCTTCTCCTGGCGCATTATGGGATGGGTTCAACTTATGGTTGCGGCGGCGTCAATCGCCGGATCTCGAAACTCGCGCTGACCGGCGGCGACCACGTTGGCGGCAACTTGCTGCGGCGGGGGCGGGTACGGTGGCGATTGCCGGCGGCGTATGGTTATTGCGGCGCCGTTCGTTGCCCAGATCGTAAAATTCAAGCGAAACTTTGCCAGCATCACAGGCGTATTACCCGTGAACGCGATCATGTCCTAAGATTCAGGTCGGTCTTTCATATCATTATCAAGGAGGATAGTATGAGTGAGCCAAACGACGATAAGCAACAGGATCAGCAGTACAATCTGGGCGACGAACTGCGCGAACTGGGGCAGCAGATCGAAAACGCCGTTCGCAATGCGTTCGAGAGCGAAGGGGCCAAAACCGTACAGCGTGATATTTCTTCCGGACTGCAAGAAATTGGCAAGCAAATGCAATCTGCGATTGACACGATCCGCGATGATCCGCGCGTTCAGCAACTGGCTGAACGTGGCCAGCAGGCGCTGAACCAGGCCGCCGATAATCCAACGATGCAGGATTTTCAGGAGGCGTTGGCTCGCGGTGTGTCTCAACTCAACGAACAGTTGGCGAGCTTTATGGCTCAGGTTCAAGAGCGCAGCGCTTCCGAGCAGTCGTCGGCGCAAAATGTACCGATTGACCATGATGATGATGCTCCGGCCACCGGCGAGACGAAGCGCCTCGATCCCGAAGAATAACGCAAACAGGAAATGGCTGCGCGAGTAAAATGCTTTGCTCGCGCAGCGTGATGTCTAGGGCGGTTGTCATGTGTGGACGTTTTAGCCTGAGCGTGACAGGCGAACAGGTTGCCGAACAGTTTGAATTGAGTATAATCCCTGCGTTGAAGCCCCGCTATAACATTGCGCCGACTCAGAATGCCGCGGTGGTGCGCCAGGGAGCGTCCGGGCGTGAACTGGCGATGGTGTGTTGGGGGTTGATCCCTTCATGGGCGAAGGATCCGTCAATTGGCGCGCGGATGATTAACGCGCGGGCGGAGAGCATCGCCGAAAAGCCGTCGTTTCGCGCGGCCTTCAAGCAACGGCGCTGCCTGGTGATTGCTGATGGCTTCTTTGAGTGGAAACGTGATGAAGCTGGCAAGCAACCTTTCTTCTTCGCTCTGCGCGATGGCGAGCCGTTTGCGTTCGCTGGTCTCTGGGAGACCTGGCGCCAGCCCGATGGCACGCCCCTCGAAACGTGTACGATCATTACCACCGAAGCGAATGAGATGCTGCGTCCTATCCACGACCGGATGCCAGCTATCTTGCAATCCGCCGATTACGCGCTCTGGCTCGACGCGGAACTCCGCGATCCTAACCCTCTGAAAATGCTCCTGCAATCCCGCCCCATCGATGATTTGGTCGCGTATCCGGTGAGCAAGCATGTCAACCGGGTGACAAACGATGATCCTCAATGCATTGCGCCGCTGAATTGAACGGCGGCATCTGATAGAGCACGCTCGCTGCTACTCGTCGCTTCGTATAAGATAGGTCGTGTAGTCATCCTCGTAGCGCACCTCCCAGTCCGGATCGGCGCGAACTACTTCGAGCAGATCTGCTTGCACTGCGTTATCGAGCAGCAATCCGTCAATCTGGTATTTATCAAATAACTCTGGCACATCGATCCCATTGTTGAGCAAGATGTATTCTTGCCATTGTTCGTAGGGATATACCTCGATACGTGTATCCACAAATACCGGTTGATCGGGCGCCGCCCAGATCAGGTAGCTGCCGTAGCCCATTTCGTTAAAGAGATGCTGGGGCCGCCGGGGATCGTTTTGCATATGTTCGACAGCGGCGATCGGTGTGCCGGGGGCGAGCAGCGAGCCGAGCTCCGGCGGCAGATCGAGTATGGGCTTGACCCAGGGCAATGCTAGAAGTATTAGCAGAGTGATAAAGCCGATCAATGTTGCATTCAGTTTTGGAGCGCCGCTAAACCTGGGACGTTCGCCGGAGCGCGATTCAACCCGTGATGCCGTTTGCACGACAAGCAAGGGCGTGGCGGCCATGCCAAACCAGACGATATTGCGCACCGCACCGAACGCCAGCCAGAGCAATGCTCCGGCGATGAGCATGTCGATCGGGTCAGGACGATGCCGCGCGTAGGCGAGTGTAGCGAAGGCGAACATCAAGAACAGCACGAAGATAACGCCGCTGATGTCACGCGTTGTGGGCGGGGCCCACTCCGTGACAAGCGTTGTCACCGCCGAAGAGTTCAGCAGGTCGCGTACATAGAGCAGCACTTCAAAGCCGCGTGGGTTGATCAATAGCGCTGCCGCCGTCAATCCGCCCCATACGAGCAACTGACGTAACGGCGGTCGATAGGTTGGTTCCGGTCGCTGCATACTATCTTCGGGCTTTCCGACCGGACGGTGCGCCCACGCCGCTTCTGCACGACGGTTCTCGATGAAACGCCGTACGGCCTCGCCGATGAATGTTAGCGTTATCAACGCGCCGCCCAGCACGAACGAACCGTGTAGGTTCACCCATATCATCATCAGTAAAGGCAGCAGCCAGAGCGTGTGCTTCACACCCGGCGTTTTCGGGGTCTGGAGAGTCGCGTCACCGCCTTTCTCGCGCAGACTGCCTCCTTTACGCCAGTCGGTCAAGATGACCAGAAAAGCGACAAAGAGCGGAAAGGCGTAACTTTGAGGGCGAACGAGCCAGTTGTCGAACGACAGCGGCATTATGGCGAGTAACAACAATCCGACACTCAGTCGGATCGATCCGCTGCGACGGATGCACAACTGTAGCAGCAATCCATAAGCCAGCGCTAGCACCAATGCTTGCACAACTATGAGCAGTGGTGCGCCGCCGAGGCTGTGAAACGCATACATCAATACCTGCGCCAGCCAACTCTGGTTATAAAACGTCGTACCGGATTGGGTGAACGAAAAGATGTCGGTTGTGGGTATGACGCCGGTTTGCACGATGATGCGACCGGTAGCCATATGCCACCAGAAGTCATTCGGCGGAATGGGCGTAAGCAAAGGTCGCAGGGCGATAAAGGCTACTCCGGCAAACAACCATACGTGATCAAGAGTTGGAAAACGTCGGCTCATAGCATCACCGTCGCCATACTTCGCTGGATCCTTCTGCGAAGGTACGTTGCCAACCGGGTGTTTCAGCCATCGTCTCCACAAGCTGCGACTGGTGAACACGGTCGAGCATTACACAGGCGATGCTATACTTGTCAAGCAGTTGTTCGACATCAACGCCTCGCGTGATGCTTACGTAATCTTCCCAGAGCGCAAAAGGGTAAAGCTCGACGCGCGGGTCGATGAAAACCTGGACTTCGGTCGAAAGCGCCCATATCATATACGACCCATAGCCCATTTCATTGAACAGATTGCCGGCGCAAGGCTCGGCGCGAAGGTGTTCGGTCGCTGCGGCTGGAGTATCGGCGCTCGCCAGTTCCGGCGCTCCGGGCAAGTCTGTGAAGAGATCTTTGTATGGCTGTGGCAACGGCAGCGCAGGTTTAAACCACGGCTGCACCGCAACGACCATGAATACAAGCAGAGCGGCGACAATCCAATTACCTATGGATCCGCTGCGTTCACGGCGGGATGCCGATGGAGTTGCGTCGGCGTTCGAGGATTGGAAAGCCGGACGCACTTTGCCCAGGCTCTGTGCGACGATTGGCATTGCGGCCATGCCAAACCAGACCACGTAGCGAACGCCGACGAACGCCTGCCATGCTAACCCGCATACGAGCAATACATCGGTGATCGATGGGCGTCGGCGGGCGAAGGCGAAAGCTGTAATCAATGCCAGTACGCCTGCATAGAAGAACGCGCCCGCCAGATTGCGCGGCGTGGGAGATTGCCATTCGATAATCAAGCTCTGGCTTGGCGAGTCGCTCAGCAGATCAAGCACATAGCTGAAAACGCCAACACCAAGCGGATTGATCATCACTGCGGCAACCATGCCAACAACAGCGAGATACAGCAGCCGGAGACGCGCCCAATTCAAAGCGTACGGCTGGCGTAGCAACCGTCGTAATGTCTCGCCGGCTGCGAAAGCCCCGCCGACGAGTATACCCATCATAAAGGCGCCGTGAACATTGACCCAGAAGATCATCAGCAACGGCAGGACGATCAGCCAGCGCGGCGCTAAACGATTTTCGGCGTAGCGGCCTAGAATGATGAGCGTGACAACAAAGGGAATCCATGACCAGTTCTGGGTGCGAGTGGTCATACTGTTTATCGTCATCGCCGCAGCGAGCAGCGTTACCCCTGCCGCCAGACGCCACGATCCGCTCCGCCGTTGCGCTTCGACAGCAACGAGTGTAAATGCGCCCAACCCCAATATGTTACGGATAAATACGACCAGCGGCATATTGCCCAATTGATAGATGGCATAGAATAGCCATTCACCTAGCCAGCTTTGATAGACAAAAGGGGCGTCGGCGGGCAAAGTCCATGCGAAACGATTGGTCGTTGGGATGCCGCTCGTCGATATGATCTCGCCAGCTTTCAAATGCCACCAGAAATCATTGGGAGATGTGGGCCACAGACTAATAAAAATGCCTGTGATGCTCAACGCCAGCAGCGCCCAGAGGTGTTCCAGGCGAATTGGCGGCAGTGCGTACGGCCTGGCTTGTTTGCGGAGATGGAAGGCCATAAACAAATCCTTATTTCGCAATGGCCAAACAGGACTATGGTTGCGTGGTTGCTGGTAGCAGCAAGCAGTATAATACCATAGTAAAAGGATCCTATACTGGAGAGCAGCATATGATCGACACAAACATTGCACCGCCAACTATGACCTTTTCATTGCCTCGACCAGCGATCGCCGATTGTACTATCGTCATTCCTACCTACAATGAATGCGAAAATATCGCTGATCTCCTGGCGCACATCTTAAAATATTCCCGCTTCCGCGTGCTAGTTGTTGACGACAACTCGCCGGATGGCACTGGCCATCTTGTTGCTGAAATGGCTTACAATGAGCCGCGCCTGGGACTCATTGCACGCCCGGGCAAGCAAGGTTTGGGTAGCGCATATATTGCCGGTTTTCGTCGCGCTCTGGCCGAAGGGGCGCAATTTATCTTCGAAATGGACGCTGACTTCTCGCACGACCCGGAATATCTGCCTTCGCTGCTTCAGGCTGCCGAAAGCGCTTATGATCTGGTTATTGGGTCGCGCTATGTTCCCGGAGGCGGTACGACTGACTGGGGGCTGGTGCGCCGAATGATCAGCCGGGGCGGAAACCTCTACGCGAGCGTCATTCTCAGATTGCCCGTGTCTGACAGCACGGGAGGCTTCCGCTGTTATCGTCGTCAGGTTTTAGAGGCGCTGGATCTCGATTTGGTTCGTTCCAACGGCTACTCATTCCAGATCGAGATGGCCTACCGTGTGTGGCAAGCCGGCTTTCGCATCGGCGAAGTGCCGATAATCTTTCCCGATCGACGCGTCGGCAGATCGAAGATGTCTCGCCGTATTGTCACAGAGGCGCTGATCAATGTCTGGCGATTGCGGCTTGGTTTGATGTGATGTAGTATAAGCTGTTTTTGATAAACGGGCAGACATTTTCGGCGAGTTGACATCTTTGCACCAATGTTTTTATAATATTGAGCCATCGCATATGTTACAGTTCAAAGCGCTATTCTTAAAAGTAAATATTTCGTAAAAGAGAATATCGTCTTATCGAAATAGTGTAAATTCATCAATAGCGCTTCATCAAAGACTAGAGTTTTTTGTTTTTGGAAACTTTTTTGGTGACAATGACCGGTTAAGGAGGCTGCTGTGCCAGGCGACGAAGTTCGATCAAGTTTAGAAACTACCATCGAAAGCTATCGCGAGGAGCAAGAACGAAACCGCCGTGAATTAAGCGAGGTTGATGTTCTAGTGCGCCAGGGTTCGGCGGAAGTTGAGAAGCTGTCCCAGCGCGAGCTCTCGGTGTCGAACCGTGTGCGTGATCTCGAAGTTAATCTCGAAAAGTATAACAAGGACGAGATTAAAAACTTTTACACCGCAGCCCAAGAAGTTCAGATGCGACTCCAAATGATGCGCGCCCAGCTCGAACAGTTGCAACTGCGCCAGACAACCCTCCGTAACCGGCAAGAGCAGCTTGCAGAATTCATAACCTTGCTTGATGAAGCAAGTCATGGTTATAGTGATCCAAACGTCGAGCGATCGAAATCGACGGATGTCAAAGAGATGATCCCGAATATTATTCAGGCTCAGGAAAAAGAGCGCCTGCGCATCTCTTTACAAATGCATGACGGCCCGGCTCAGTCGATGAGCAACCTTGTTCTTCGTGCTGAGATCTGTCAACGATTATTAGAGCGCGATGTCGATCAAGCGCGGGCGGAACTTACCGGTCTCAAAACAGCGATCAATAGTACCTTGCAGGATACGCGCCGCTTTATCTTTGAGTTGCGCCCGATGATCCTCGATGATTTAGGTCTGGTGCCTACGCTACGGCGCTTTATTGTCGAGTTTGGCGAGAAAAATGATCTTGAGATAAACCTTATGGTGCAGAATCTTGAGATGCGGCTGCCTAGCTACTTTGAGGTTACCATCTTTCGTTTTATCCAAACTGCGTTGGGCAATGTTGCGCAGCATGCAAACGCTAATCAAGTTCGCATCCTTCTTGATGTTTCAAACAATACCATGCATATTGTCATTGAAGATGATGGAAGTGGATTCCACGTTAGTGAAGTGCTATCTGATACAAGCGGAAGACGCAATATGGGTATTGCCAGTATGCGTCAACAAATAGAGATGATCTTGCGCGGCGAATTTGGTATCGAAAGCGCTATTGGTCGTGGGACGCGCGTTGCTGCAACAATTCCTTTGCCATAGCCAAATGGGGGGTTGTGGCTCATAGCAGAGTACCCTGAAAGCGTTGGGACTATGGGCCTATTGAGTTATGTGTTATCCGACTTTATACTTCCAAATGCAGGAACAACCGCCTGCGAAGTTGTAAACTAGAGGAGGTGAACACAATGCTGCGAAGTTTCTTTGCGAAGGAAGAAGGCCAAGGCCTCGTGGAGTACGCGCTTATTCTGGTGCTTATTGCTATTGTTGTTATCGGTATCTTGACGCTGCTCGGCGGTAAGGTCAGCGAAGTCTTCAGCACCATCAACAGTGGTTTGGGCAGCTAAATCACCTGCGAGACACTGAAGTTCGTTACAGTCCGATCTCTTCACGCCGTCGTCATATACTGTAACTGGACGGAATTGAACATAAGCCTGCCAAGTTAGCTTGGCAGGCTTATGTTTTTGCCGTTTTTCTGGCAGATTGACTCACGCTCGTTTATTCGCCTATTGACGCTCCAATATTTGCCATGCTACGATTTATCGAAATGGGTATTGGCGACAAAGGAGCGCGTTATGAATGATATTTTTCCGATTACCCGTCTCGATACTGCCTCATCGACCAACTCCACCCGTCAAGGTTCTGCTATCTCGCTTATTGTTTTGCATAGCGATCCGCGCACGACTACACAGGCGATTGCTTTTTACACCGCGCCGGATGCTGCTGTTACCCCACATTACTATATAGATGCAGCCGGTCAAGTAATGCAACTGGTTGACGAAGATCGTGCGGCTCATCATAGCGGTCTCGCTACCTGGGATAAACGACGACGCAACATCGACCGAATCAGTATCGGTATTGTTGTGGAACATACGCCGGGTATGATTTATACCTCCGAATCACTTTCTGCACTGTATCATCTGATTGAGCAGTTGTGTGTGCGTCATTCTCTTACGCCTGATGCACTTGTGTTTTGGGAAGCGATTGACCAGGGTCAGGAAGGGCGATACGGTCTGCTTACGCCGATAACATTGCCACCTGTCCCGACGGCAGTGGATTTCGGCGCTGTCGTCGAGTTTGACACGGCGGTTTCGTTTGGCGTCGGCGCGCCTGTTGAAGTTGAAGATGAAGTACCGTGTTGCCCTCCAGAACCGCCCGCGCCTACGCCGCTGCCAGGTGCGCCTGTGCTTGGCGGAGGGCTGAGTTTTGCACCTGAAAGCAGCGCTGATTCTCAGGCCAGTAATCGTCTGTGGGAGTTTCTAACCCAGGAGACGTATCGGCATCGTGGCGGCGGTTTTCAGAGTAATTGGGCTTTTCATCGCTTTGCGCCCAAGCATGATTTAGGCGCGCCGCTCGCGTCCGTTTCTGGCAAAGCCAGTGAAATATCGTTTAATCGCAAGATGTATGGCTTCCAAGTCTTTGGGCGTGATACTATCTTTAATGAGATACCTCAGTGGACGGCTATCCAGAGTCTCAATGCTTTACTCAACAGCAAGATTCCTTCCAGCGGGCTGGAGAGATTATTGCTCGAAGCAACGTATGTTGCGACCGGGCAGGTATTGCACGACGACTGGAAGTTTCATCAGATCGCGGTCGCCGAGCAATTGGGGCCGCCGTTGAGCGGGAGTTACACTGTCACCCTTGATGGTCAGAAAACGAACCTCCAGGTCTTTGCCGGCGATACGCTCTACTGTTTCCCGCCACAGTGGGGGGATGTGCGCAAACTCAGCGATGCAGATGCAGGAGCGCTGCGTGATGCATTGTGGGCGGAGGCATACAAAGTGTCTGCCAGTGCGTATGATCCCGGTTCGGCATTTCATCAGCAGGCCGTTGAGTTTGCACTAGGAACGCCGTTGACCGGCGTTTATCAGGTGGATTTTGAAGGGAACACGTTTACTATGCAGGTGTTCGCCGATGATACACTGTATGCTGGAGCGGACAATATCATTCAACGATTGAGCGCTCTTCCGAAGCCGGACATTATTGCTAACTTTAAGACGGCTGATACGAAGTCGGCGGCGGCGACGCAACCTGTCATTCAACCCTCGTCTGGCAGCCAGGATGATGCAACGAGTGACAAACAACCGACATTTTCAATTCTGCCAATTGCTGGCCAGCCGCGGATCTCACAGTTTTACGGATATACCAAATATTCCAAACGACGCACCGATATCTATAAAGCGACGCAAGCGCGTCATTCGGGCCTGGATTTTGCCGTACCTGACGGAACGCCGTTGCTCTCTGTCGGCTATGGCCTGGTATTGTGCGCGGGCCAGGGATGCCCGTTTGGGGCGAATCGTCCCGGCTCAATCGTGGTGCGCTATGGCAGCGTCTATGCCGTCTATGGTC
This sequence comes from Chloroflexaceae bacterium, assembly GCA_028282325.1. Lineage (GTDB taxonomy): Bacteria > Chloroflexota > Chloroflexia > Chloroflexales > Chloroflexaceae > JANQID01. The sequence goes on from JANQID010000021.1 coordinate 52,883, forward strand.
ATGCGCGGTCGGCGCGCGTACGCAAAGGCCAGCTTGTCAAGCCGGGCGATGTGTTGGGAGAATCGGGGACATTTGTCGGGCCGCATTTGCATTTTGAGTTGCGTCCGGTTCCACAGCGGATGTTGGGAAATCACGATCCCAGTCAGTCTCCCATGAATCCCGGCGCAGCGCTTAATCCGATTAATTTCTTTACCTCGGATCTGATGTCATATTTTGAGCAGCAGTATGGTCGTTTGCGAGGAACTGACGGCGAGTTCTGCGTCGGGTCGCTGCACGATCAACCTGACACAACGTTTGGTGCAGCGCTTGATACCCGTCCATGCACCAACTAACGCTCATTATTGTTGATGCGCGGAGGGCGTGATGTCGGGGCGTCGCTTCGACGGAGGCGTTCTCCGCGTAACTGTATTTGATAGGGTCTATTTAGAGTTTGGTGTTCATAGTATGAGTTCATCTGAGGAGCAGATAAATTTTATCCGTGTGCTGCGTGTTTTACGCTGGCCTCTGGCTGGAATTGTAGGCCTGGTGTTTGCGCTCGGCCAAGTTGTCGAAAGCACCTTGCTGAAAGTTCAAGGTAATTCTTCCATTGTTCTGGTTAAGGATCAGATTGATCCATTTTTATGGGGAGTGATGGCCAGCGTAGCGGTGTGGATAGTCTTGAGTTGGGCGGCGCGCCAGGAGCAACGCTATCACTATGCTGAACAACGTTTACTCACAGATCTGAAACGCAGTAACGCAAATCTCGAACTGCTCAATGAGATTGTACAACGTATTGCAAGTAGCGCCACGCTTGACGAGGTACTCGACTACACAATCAGTCTGCCGGGCAGATTGATTGGATCGCAAGCCGCAGTGCTGATGCTGATCGATGAGCACGGCGATCCTTTGCCTGCTCGAAGTGTTGGTTTCAAAGCGGAAACGCTCTCTGAGGCGCGTCGATCTTTCGCAATCAACGCCTATGCTAATGACGAAGGTCCGGTTGTGTTTACTCCAGATTACGCCAGTGAAACGAAGTATGTCGCATGTGTGGTGTCGCCAATTATCGAGGCGGGATCGGTTGCGGGCGGCAATGGCGATAACGAGTTTCTTGCAGCGACGCTACTGGGTTGGTTTGAGGCCTATTTCGAAGCGAATCCAGTCCAACGTGGATATCGACCGAACAGCTTGCAATGGTCGGACGATAATCACTCAGTGACGCTTGCTGAAGATACAAAGCGACTGCTCCGAAGCGTGTCCAGCGAATTGGCGGAGGCATTGATCGGCGCCAGGCGACGTGCGCGCGAGCTTGCCAGCGTTGCTGCACTGGAGCGTGCGATCATTGAAGAACGTACCCGCATTGCGCGCGATCTGCACGACGGCGTGGCCCAGAGTCTTGCGTTTATGCGCATGCGGTTGGATCTTTGGGAGGACTGGTTGGAACAAGATCCTGAGCGGTTGCAGCAGGAGTTTGCTCATTTCAAAACCAACTTGCGCACACAGATCGAGGAGTTGCGGCGAGCTATTTTTTCATTGCGCCCGGTGGAGTTGAGTCAGCTTGGTTTCGAGGGGTCGCTGCGTCGCTTTGTCACCGATTTTGCTGATCAACAACATTGGGATTTGGTTCTTGAATTGAATGTGCCGTATGATCTTCCCCGTGTGCTTGAATTGGCGTCATTCCGCATTGTTCAAGAAGCATTGAATAATGCAGCCAAACATGCGCATGCGCGAAGAGTCGAGGTCAAATTAAGTTTGGCTGATGGTGGTCTGCAAATCGTCATTCGTGATGATGGCGTTGGTTTTGATCCCGGTGAGATACGTGAACAGCCGAACAAACATTTTGGATTGCTCCAGATGCGTGAAAGACTTTCTGCATTGGATGGTCATCTTACCTTGATTTCACGCCCAAATGAGGGCGCCGAGCTTCGAGCGTGGATGCCAATTGTTTATGCCGAGCAAGCTCTGAATCAGGATATGATGAGCTCGTAATTTGTGTGTATATGTTCCGATTTCTGTGCCTGGATCAACCGAGAGATCTACCTATCGGCTTTTAAGGCGAATCTGTCGTTTCGGAAGCGGGCGTTTCCTTGCTGCTGTCAGGCGGCGTATCGGGCATAATGAGCAGAGGCTCAACGGGCGTTACGAGCCGATCGACAATTGCGCCGAGACGCTGGAACTGCGGTCCAAGCTCGGTCTCGGCCAGCGGGATGTTCACCGGCACATCGAGAACTACCGGCACGGAGGTGCTTAACGGAACGCTCATATCGAGCGCAATCGGCAGTTGGAGTCCGGCTGGCAATTGTATGCCTACTGTCGCGTTGAGATTGCCTCCGCCGCTTGGGAAGAGAATGCCTGCCGGAACGTTCAAATTCACCGGATCGGTCAGGGTGACGACGGTTGATTGGTTGATGGGTACATCAATCTCAATTGGCAAACGTGTATCGAGCGGCACGGTGTAGATGATGGTCGCCCCCTCAAGCTTGTCGACGACATCTCGCAGTTCAGCAACGTTATCGCCTGCAAAAGTTTGCAGGTTGCCGGTCATCGAGTTAACTTGATTGCGTTGCGTAATAACGATGCCGACCAACACACCAACAACGATAAACAACAGCAAGTTGAGCAGAAACGATGTCCAGATCATCGCCTTGTACAATGGTGCGATGCGTGCATAGCGTTTGCCCCGACGTTGGGATGTTGCGATCGTCTCGTCGGTGACCGGATCTGCCTGATTCGTCATTGAGCGCCTCCCTGTCCACGAGCGTAAATGATAATCTCTGGAGTGCTAGATGTGTCGATGGCTTCTTTGCCAAACATTGTGTCCTGCGATTAGTATCGTATTGCTTTACACATCTTTCTTCACGTTATCATACCATAGCCGGTGATAATATGAAAAGCGGGACTTTTGGGTTGGGGATAGAAATTGATAAACGGGAATGGCGCTATACCTTATGCGCCGCCAAAGTAGCGGAGCGCCAGCCGCAAGCGATCTTCGAGGTTGACGGGTGCATCGCTTGGCAAAGCGGCGATAGCGGCGCCAGCCTCGGCGCTGCTATACCCCAGATTGACCAGCAGTTCGGCCAGCTCGTTGTTAAGCGCCAGCGCTGCCGGCGGCATATCTGCGGGAATTCCGACTACCCCTGAAAGTTTCAGTTTGTCTTTCAATTCAAGGATCAAACGTTCAGCGGTCTTCTTGCCGATGCCAGGCGTGCGTGCCAGGCGTGCGGAGTCGCCGTGAGCAACTGCGAGCTGCAATTCGTCGAGTGTGATCGCGGAGAGCAGGTTGATCGCAACGCGTGGACCAACCCCCGATACGCTCAACAAGGTCTCGAAGGTTGTGCGTTGCTCTAGGTCGGCAAATCCGTACAGAGTGAGTGCGTCTTCGCGCACAATGAGCAGTGTGTAGACAAAGACTATATCGCCAATGGCCCCCAGATTGGCGAGAACCGGACGCGGCGCATAAACTTGCAAACCAACGCCGCCAGTTTCAATAACAATGTGATCGCTGCCGATATGTTGGAGAATACCGCGTAACGAAGCGATCATAGGCGTACTCTGTGAACGGATTTGAATATGCTTACCGGCGATTATACCACGTGATTATCAAAGCTTGCGGGTAATATTCGCAATAACGCATTGCGTCATCTTGACATATCTTAGATCTTTTTGTTATAATACCGTTATGACGCAGCGTGTAATAAATTCAATCTCGTTACAAACTACTCCACCTGTTTCGACGCTGTCGCTCTAAAGTTCCCGCGTAGTTCTAAGTTAATCACGATGCTTCAAAGGTTGAAAGTCGTCAATGGTGACCATATTTTATTACGCAATGCGTCATGCACCGGGTGAAATCGCATCTTCAGCGGGATTTTCTGGCAAATACCGGTCAATAAGGGGTGCGTATGAAATTGGCTAACCGCGGCGTGCTCGCCTTCCTGGGTCTGGGAGTAGCCGGTCTCGGTCTCTGTCAATTGCATCGACAACTCCGAGCGCTGTCGTTTCAGGCGCCGCCTCCACAATATCAAGTTGTCGTTGAATGTCACCTGCGTATTCCAATGCCAGATGGCGCTACGTTGATGGCCGACCGTTATTCTCCGCAAGCGAACGGCGAGTTCCCGACTATTCTGATCCGCACTCCTTATGGGCGACCTCCAGAACTGGGCCTCTTCAATTTGATTGCGCGGTTTTCGGGTCTTGCTGACGATAGTACCTATCGATTATTTGCTGAACGCGGCTATCACGTTGTTGTTCAGAGCGTTCGCGGTCGCTTTTTATCAGACGGCGAGTTTGATCCGTTTGTCAATGAAGCACACGACGGAACCGCCACAATCGATTGGATTTCTCGCCAGGAATGGTTCAATGGGACGCTTGGCTTGTGGGGGCCGAGTTATCTAGGATATGTCCAGTGGGCTGTTGCGGCTGCGGCGCCGGCATATCTCAAAGCAATACTCCCGATGATGACAAGCGCCCGTATGTCGCGGGCGATTTTTCCCGACGACGCGTACTCGATGGATACGGCGGTTCGCTGGACATATCTTGTCAACGCGATGCAGGGTCCGAGTAAGCGGTTTGATCTGATTGCGTTGATGCGGACTGCGCCGTTTCGGCAAGTTCGGGCCTTGCGACGAGCGTTTGCCCACACGCCGACGGGTGAAGTTGATCGCGTAATTCTTGGCAAACCCGTGTCTTTCTATCGCATATGGATGGAGAATGCTAACCTGAGCAGTCCGTATTGGAGATCCATCGACAAGCATAAACAGCTTTCAGCTATCACTGCACCGGTTCATCTTATCGCCGGTTGGTATGATATCTTTTTGCGCGATCAACTGATTGACTACACCACGCTGCTAGCATCGGGGCGCAAACCCTATTTAACTATTGGACCGCAAACGCATTCCGCTATGTCGGTGATCGAGCAAGGCGTGCGTGAAGGATTGTCCTGGTTCGATGCGCATTTAAAAGGCCAGCAGGAACGTGTGCGGCAGCGCCCGGTGCGAGTATATGTGATGGGCGCCCATGAGTGGCACGAGATGGACTTCTGGCCGCCGTTGGCGCGAACGACGCGCTACTATTTGCATGCGCATAGCCAGCTTGCCACGGTTGTGCCGTCGGAACGCTCATCTGTTGATCAGTTCACATTCGATCCGTTAGATCCGACGCCGGTTGTGGGCGGCCCGATGCTTAACGAGGGGAATGGGCCGCGCGATCATCGCGGACTGGAGATGCGTCCTGATGTGTTGACCTACACTACTCCTCCGCTTACCGATGATGTTGATGTGATCGGGCCGGTGCGCCTGGAGCTTTACACGCGCTCATCCCTCCCGCATACGGACTTTATCGGGCGGTTGTGCAACGTGTACCCCGATGGGCGGTCGATAAATGTGTGCGACGGACTCTTTCGGGTGCTGCCGGGCAAAGGTGAACGCCAGCCCGATGGCAGCTTGCGCATTGATATTGATATGTGGGCGACCGCGCAGCGCTTTCGTCGCGGCCATTGCATCCGCCTCCAGGTCGTAAGCGGAGCGCACCCGCGGTGGGAGCGCAATCTCGGCAGCGGTGAGCCAATCGGCAAAGGCGTCAATATGCTTCGGGCTGAGCAGTTGATATATCGCGATGCGGCCCACCCATCGGCGCTTGTGCTGCCCATCATCAACCCGTCCGATTCAAGCTTAAGTTCACGCCGCGCCTTTGTAGGCTAAGAGCCGGCCTGAGGAGGGGCAGAAAGCAGACTGGGCCAGTCTTCCAGAAAAACGTTTGCAGAGGTCTTCGACGGAAATTGCGCTCAGACGTTCAATGGTATGCCGGTTTTGAGACTGGCCCAGTCTTTTCAGACAGTTTCTAAAAGGCTACGTTGCTTGTATCAAGAGTTTCATATCTCGGCGGAAAACCGCCATATTTCCTGAGCGCGATGACGCGCACGATTAGTCGGCTTACAACAAAGACTTTAGGAGGAAGACCACAATGATCGATTATGAGCACACCGAGGACATCAAGCTCTTGCGTCAAACCATTCGCGACTTTGCAGAGAAAGAAATTCGCCCGATTGCTCGTCAAATTGACGAGGAAGAGCGGGTGCCTTTTGAAACGCTGAAAAAAGCTGGCGAGATGGGTTTAATGGGTTTGCCGTTTCCTGAGGAATATGGCGGCGCCGGGGTTGGTATTCTGGGATATTGCATTTTGATGGAAGAGATCAACCGGATTTGCGCCAGCACCGCCACGATCATCGGCGCGCATTCGCAGCTCTGTGCGATGACGATGCATCTTGGCGGCACGTTGGCTCAGAAAGATAAGTACCTGCGCGCGTTGTGCGAGGGACGCATGATCGGTGCCTGGGCGTTGACCGAGCCAAACGCGGGAAGCGATGCAGCGCATATCCAGACCACAGCGGAACTGCGCGGCGATGAGTGGGTGCTCAACGGCCAGAAGATGTGGATCAGCAACGGCAACTTTGCCGATGTGTTGGTGGTCTTTGCGGCCAATGATCGTTCGTTGGGGCCAAAGGGCGGCGTTTCGGCATTTATCGTCGAGAAGACATTTCCCGGATTCAAGGTTGGCAAAGTTGAGGACAAGATGGGGTTGCGCGCCTCGCACACCGCCAGCCTCTACTTTGAGGACTGTCGCGTGCCCAAAGAAAATGTGATCGGCCAGGTCGGCTACGGCTTCTGGGTGGCGAAGAAGACGCTGGACATCGGTCGGGCTGCGTTAGGGGCGGGCGCGCTGGGATCGGCCAAAGAAGCCTTTGAAATGAGCCGGAAGTATTCTGTTGAGCGGCAGCAATTTGGGCATCCCATCGCCGACTTTCAGGCTATCCAGTTCAAGCTGGCCGAGATGGCGATGAAAATCTATGCAATGGAGCAGATGGTCTATGATACTGCGAAAAAGGTGGACGCAGGCCAGCCAGCCACGCTGGAGAGCAGCATTGTGAAGCTCTATTGTACGGATGCGGCCAGCCAAATTATCGATGAGGCGATCCAGATACATGGTGGCATGGGCTTCAGCCGCGAGTTGCCGCTGGAACGTATGTATCGCGATGCGCGCGTCACGCGTATTTTCGAGGGCACCAACGAAGTTCAAAAATATGTCATTGCCCACGAACTGCTGCGACAGATCGGCTATCACACGCGGCTGTATTAATTGCAGCGTCGGCAGTAACCAGCGTTAGATTTCAGGGAACGGGCAGCATAGTCGCTATGCCACCCGTTCTTATTTTTATCTCCTCAATGCAGCAAATCTGTTCTTCCTGGCGCAACGCTCGTACCCCTGCGTTGCATCTCGATAGGCTACATAAGCGCATATCGTACGCTTTCAATGTGTATGCTATAATCGGACTGGACTGTTGATAAGAGTGCATCAACGCACCGCAATGCCTTCCTGAATCACACATTGCCGAAGACCCCATTGCGGCAGAGGAGGAGAACGGTGGCTGCCGGCAAAATTCCGATTGGGCGGCTGATTGGTATATTTCGCCCTATCCAACGCTGGCTTGAACAGCATCAGGGGGCGCGGCACTGGCTTAACGTATTGCGCCTGGGGCTCTTCCAATTCGGGATGGGACTTTCCCTGGCGCCGATCACTGGCACGCTCAACCGCGTATTGATTGACGAAATGACCATCCCCGCTGTAGCGGTAGGATTTCTCGTTGCAATCCACTATTTTGTTTCTCCAGCTCGCGCAATTATTGGTTTTCAGTCTGATCAAGATCGTGCTGCTGGACGCTGGCGCACGCCGTACATTATGGTGGGCGGCATCTTAACCTACGGTGGTCTTGCAACAGCGCCGTTTTCCTTGATCTTGCTCAGCGGCGAGGGAGTTCTGTCATTTTGGATGGCGATGATTATCTGTACGCTGATCTTCCTGGCGTATGGGGTGGGCGTCAATATTGTTGAGACGATTTTTCTCGCGTTGGTCAGTGATATCACGTTGCCGCGCGAGCGAGGACGCGTGCTGGCCATACTGTGGATTATGCTGGTGTTGGGCACAATTGTCAGCTCTATCATTATGGGCCAGTTGCTAATCGACTACAGTCATTACCGGCTCATCCAGGTGATGCAAGGCTCGGCGGTAGTCTTTGTGGTGATGGCGTATATTGCGCTCTTTAACCAGGAACGCTTGCGCCCCGACGGTCAAATTGAAGGCTACAACGGAGAGATTCGCGTGCGCCAGACCCTGGGGCAATCGTTGCGAATCCTGGTAAGCCAGAAGCCCGTACTGAATCTCTTCATCGTGTTGTTTATTGCGACATTGGCATTTGCCACGCACGATGTGTTGTTGGAGCCTTACGGCGGCCAGGTATTGCAGATGAGTATCAGTGCAACGACACAACTTACGGCGCTTTGGGGCGTGGCGATGTTGATATCGATTGCCTTATCGGGATGGCTTTTGTGGAAGGGAAGATCGTCGGTTTTGCTGATTACGGCGGGCGTCGCGGTTGGCGCCGCAGGGTTTCTCATCATCAGTCTTTCCAGCAATGCGGCGCTGGTCAATGTCTTTCGCCTGGGAGTCGGGTTGATCGGCCTGGGGCGCGGCTTGTTTATCGTAGGCAGCGTGGCGTTGATCATGTCATTATCGGATATGAGTCATGCCGGGTTGTTCCTGGGGCTATGGGGAATGATGCAAGCGATAGCCCAGGGCTTTGGCACGATTGGCGGCGGCCTTGCCCGCGACATTGCCCAGGGCATTTCCGGTAGCGTCGCATCCGGCTATACGTTTGTCTATCTTTCCTCGCTGGCGATGCTGGGGCTGACGCTCATCGTATTGACAGCTCTCCGCCTCGGACGACAGATCCGCAACGTGCGCTCACCGTGGGAGGGCTTGCAAGATGTTCCCGCCGATCAGATTGCATTCTGACGATGGGAATACTATGATGATGCGCTTGCTCATGGTGACAACATCGGCTGTTGCCGCCCAAATCAGACAAGATAGGAGAGGTGTCTGTTATGCAGATCAAGGACGCACCTGAACACGACCCTGTCGCTGATTTGCACCTTGTTGACGCCTATATGCGCTGGGCGCTGCTGGCCTCGGAAGAGGTTGTCGGCAAGAACGGGCTGAGCGTTCTCTTGCGTCAGGCCGGTCTGGAGCGTCTCATCGATAATTATCCTCCTGAACAACTCAAGATAAGCGCCGATATAACTTTTGGCGACTATGCGAGCTTGAATGTTGCGTTGCATAGCTTTTTTGGACGCGCCGGACGAAGTATGGCTCTGCGCATCGGGCGACAGACGGCGCGCTATGCTATTGAACGTCAAGGCCCATTGTTTGGTACGGCTGCATTGCTGGCGGCGAAAGTTCTGCCGCTGGCAACCCAGATCAAAATGGGAATCTCGGCGATGCAACTTGGCCTGCGCAAGTTGAGTCAATCAGTGGGCGAAGACCGGCGGCTGAGCATCGAAGATCGCGGCGATGTTTTTGCTTACATCGATGCCGATTGCTCGATGAGCGCGGGCAAACGGGCCAACGAGCCACTCGGCTGGATCCAGACCGGCGTTCTGCAAGAGGCTTTGAGTTGGCAGACCGGCAGGGATCTCGATGTTGAGCAAGTCGCTTGTCGTTCAATGGGCGCGCCCGCCAGCGTCTGGGAAATTCGTAAAACGCCCAGGACGACTGAATAGCAATTGTTTCGTGATCCATCGATGCGAGATGCATACATCCTGGCATAAGCGCAGCGCCAAAGGAGAAACGTATGGCCGACCTGACTCCCGATCAAATATATGATCTCCTGAATCGCCCCGGCCCGTTATGGCTGGTGGGGATCAATCTGAGCGGCGCGAACTTAAGCGGTGCGAACTTAAGCGGCGCCAATCTGAGCGAGTCCGATTTCAGCAGCTCTCGCCTCAGCGAAGCAAATCTGTATCGCGCCGACATAAGTGTCAGCAACTTGTCCGGCGCAAATTTGAGTTGGGCCAACTTGCGCGAGGTGAATCTGAGTTGGAGCAATCTCCACGCCGCCGATCTGGGAGATGCCGATTTGCGCAAAGGGAATCTCAGTTGGGCCAACCTGGAAGAATCTAATCTCAGTTGGGCCAATCTGCGCGGCGCGAACCTTAGCAGCGCAGATTTCAGCGGCGCAAATATGTACGGCGTGAATATCAGCATGACCAACCTGAGCGGCGTCGATTTGCGTGATGCAACGATGACGTCTGCGAATTTAAGCGAGGCGCAACTGCGCGAAACGCACCTTGTCAACTTGAGCGGTGCGAAATTGAGCGGTGCGAATCTGAATAAAACCAGCTTGAGCGGCGCGAATTTCAGCAAAGCCCTATTGAATGGGGCCAGCCTGCGAATGGCGCATCTGAGCGAAGTGAATTTCAGCGAGGCTGATCTGAGCGGTGCGATTTTCGGCGAGACAAATCTGAGTCGCGCGGATCTGCGCGACTCCAACCTCACCGGTGCGGATTTGACCGGAGTCTATGCGTGTGATGCTTGTTTCGACGGCGCGGTGTTAGAGCGCGCCAATCTGGCGGGAGCGAATCTCTGCGGCGCCAGCCTGCGCGGTGCCAACCTCGGCGGCGCTAATCTAACCGGCGCCCATTTGCACGAGGCCGATCTGCGAGAATCGAACCTGAGCGGCGCAATTCTCGATGACGCCAATCTGACCGATGCAAAGATGCCAGACGATGAAGAGGCATCTGGCTGATGCCGGATCTTGTAACGATTTCTTCGTACTGGTTTATGCTGCCGCGCGAGCAATGTCGAGGGCGAGCATTTCGTGCAAAAACTGACCGGTGAACGATTGTTCAATCTTCGCGATGTCTTCGGGCGTTCCCTCGGCCACAACTACGCCGCCGCCGTCGCCGCCCTCAGGTCCCAGGTCGATCAACCAGTCGGCGGTTTTTATGACGTCGAGGTTGTGTTCGATCACAACCACCGTGTTTCCGGCATCTACCAGCCGATGCAACACGCGCAGCAAATTCTGGATGTCCGCAAAGTGGAGTCCCGTTGTCGGCTCGTCGAGGATGTAGAGCGTGCGTCCGGTGGCGACGCGCGCCAGTTCCTTCGCCAGCTTCACGCGTTGAGCTTCGCCGCCGCTCAGTGTGGTGGCCGGTTGTCCAAGCTTGATGTAATCCAGACCCACATCGTGCAGGGTTTGCAGAATGCGGCGAACGCGGGGCACATTGTCAAAGAATTCAAGCGCTGTCTGCACGTCCATGTCTAGAACGTCGGCAATGCTCTTGCCCTTGTATTTCACTTGCAGCGTCTCGCGATTGTAACGCATTCCTTTGCAAACGTCGCAACGCACCCAGACATCGGCCAGGAATTGCATATCGATGCGTTTTTCGCCGTTGCCTTCGCATGCTTCACAGCGTCCCCCTTTTAGGTTGAATGAAAAACGGCCCGGTTTGTAACCGCGCAGCTTGGCTTCCGGCGTTTGGGCAAAGAGATCGCGCAACAGGTCGAACAACTTGACGTAGGTCGCCGGATTCGAGCGCGGAGTGCGCCCGATGGGCTGCTGATCGATGTTGATCACCTTGTCCAGGTGTTCGATGCCGAGCAACGATTGATGCGGGCCGGGGCGAACCTGAGCGCGGTGGAGGCGGGAAGCAAGCGCTGGGTACAACGTTTCGCTGATCAGCGATGATTTGCCGCTGCCGCTGACGCCGGTGACGGCGATGAAGCATCCAAGCGGAAAACGCACACTGATGTCGCGCAAGTTGTTCATCGTCGCGCCGTATATCTCCAACCAAGCTCCATTTGATGTGCGGCGCTGCGTCGGTGTCGCAATCTCCATCCGCTTGCCCAGATACTCGCCGGTCAATGAGCCGCTTGCTTCGATAATGTCCGGCGGGCCTGCGGCGACGACCTGTCCACCCTTGACGCCGGCGCCGGGTCCAAAATCAACGATCCAGTCGGCGGCTTGCATCGTTTCCAGGTCGTGCTCGACGACGATCAGGGTGTTGCCCAGATCGCGCAGGCGCAGCAGGGAGTTGAGCAGCTTGCGATTGTCCCGCTGATGCAGCCCGATACTTGGCTCGTCGAGAATGTACATCACACCGACCAGACCGCTGCCGATCTGCGAGGCTAGGCGAATGCGCTGGGCCTCGCCGCCGCTCAACGTCGGCGCAGGGCGCTCCAAAGCCAGATAATGCAGCCCGACATTGAGCAGGAAGCTCAGCCGTTCGCGAATCTCCTTCAGCACTTCGCCTACGATTTCGATCTGGACCGGCATCAGAAGCGATTGGCTATCCATTTTGTCATCGCCGGTCAGGGCAGCGATCCACGCATGGACCTCTTGGATATTCATATGCACGACATCGCGGATGCTCTTATCAGCCACCGTGACCGCCAGGCTTTCGGGGCGCAAGCGGGCGCTCTGACAGTCCGGACATGGTTGTTCGCTCATAAACTGAGCGTAGAACTCGCGCGTGTAGTCGCTGCCGGTTTGCATAAAGCGGCGTTTGATTTCGCTCATCAAACCTTCCCAGGGGCGATAAAACTCGCCGCGACTGCCGCTCTCGTTTTCCCAGACGAAGCGCACGCGCTCTTTGTTGCTGCCGGCGAGGATGATGTTGCGCTGTTTCTCGTTCAGTTGTTCCCACGGCGTGTCGAGGTCGAAGCCGTAGTGAGCGGAAATCGAAGCCAGCGCGCGATAGGCCCACGAGTCGCGCTTCTTACGCAACTCGCCCCAATAGGGGATTGCGCCGTCGTGCAATGAAAGCGACGGGTCAGGGATAAGCAGCGCCGGGTCAACTTCCAGGCGCGTTCCCAGACCGGTGCAGGTTGCGCAGGCGCCTTGCGGCGAGTTGAACGAGAACATCTGCGGCGACAATTCGGGAAACGAGATACCGCAATGGGTGCAGGTGTTGCGCTCGCTCATCAACCACTCGTCGGGCGTGTCTCCCTGCACGCTGATCAACACCTGGCCCTCGCCGACCCGCAATGCTGTCTCGATGCTGTCGGTGAGCCGCGTGACAAATGCCTCCCACGCGCTGCTGGCGTTGGCGGCGGCGACGCCCTGGGCGACGTTCGGAGCAAGCGCTGCATCGTCTAGCGTTTCCTGCTCGCGTGCAGCCATCGCGAGACGATCCACGACAACTTCGATCGAGTGCTTGACCTTTTTGTTCAGCCGGATGTCCTCGGACAAATCATGCAATTCGCCATCAACACGCACTCGCACAAACCCTTCGGCGCGCGCCTCGGCGAACATCTCGCGATACTCGCCCTTGCGTTGCGATACGAGAGGCGCCAGGATCATAAAGCGCACGCCGGGTTCCAACATCAGCACGCGATCGACCATCTTTTCGGCGGTCTGCGCTCCGACTTCGCGCCCGCACTGGTGGCAATGCGGCGTACCGACGCGTGCGAACAACAGTCGCAGATAGTCGTAGATCTCGGTGACTGTGCCGACGGTGCTGCGGGGATTTTTGCTGGCGCTCTTTTGCTCGATGGCAATCGCCGGCGAAAGACCTTCGATCAGATCGACGCGCGGCTTTTCCATTTGCCCCAGGAACTGGCGGGCGTACGCCGACAGACTTTCGACATAACGTCGCTGACCTTCGGCATACAGCGTATCGAAGGCTAGCGAACTCTTGCCCGACCCCGACACGCCGGTAAGCACCACCAACTTGTCTCGCGGCAACTCGATATCCACTCCTTTGAGATTGTGTTCACGAGCGCCCTTGATGACAATGCGATCTTTTGCCATAACGGCGGCCTCCCTCGCCGGCGCGCTGCAAGACTTGCCCCGCCTCGCGATATTTCGCTAATAATCCGCCAATTTCCAGACTGACCCGGCCTATGCGCATAGCCTTTGATCTGAGATGCGTGCAGATAAAAACGCTGCCTGGGTACACCTGTACAGCGCCCTGGCAGCGGTATTGTATTAAAACAAACGTGCTATGAGTATAGCATCAGTAGGCATCAACGTCAATATGCATTGTACCCCATATTCCACGGCGCATGCGTTGACGTTGCGTAAGATCAGCACTTGGCGCTTATCGGCGGAACGATGGTATCATTGCGCTAGCCTTCGTGCCAGACCATTGCCGTGTGGCAATCCGCTGCCATAAGCTCACCGCGCTGGAGATTCGCATATGAAAACCGTACTCAGCCTTGAGGAGTTGGAAGGACAAGTTGTCAACGCCCTGGAGACGGAAAACTTTGACGAATTACGCCGGCTATTGGAAACGCAACATCAGGCAGACATTGCCGATGTTATCGACCGGTTGGGCGATGAAGAACAGGTGATGCTCTTTCGGCTGCTCTCGCCGGATCTAGCCGCCGATGTATTGGGTGAGACCGGTGTTGACGCCACTCGTGAGCTGATCAGCAATCTCTCTCCAGAAGAGTCCAGCGAGTTGCTCAGCCGTATGCCGATCGATGACGTGGTCGAGATTCTCAGCGAAGATGTGCCGGACTACCAGCAACAACTGTTGGCGGCGATGGAGCCGGAGGATGCCAGCGACGCTCGCGAGTTATTGACCTATCCGCCACGCAGCGCCGGTCGATTGATGACGGAGCAATTTGTGCGTATTCGGGCGGAAATGTTGGCAACTGAGGCGCTCTCCCTTCTCCGGTGGGTTCCGGAGAGTGTGGAGACAATAACCGATCTCTACGCCCTTGATGAGACCGGACGCTTGATCGGCGTTGTTGCGTTGCGCAGTTTGATCACATCGCCGCCCGATCAACGCCTCGCGACGGTGTTGCAGACGCAACTGGTGACGGTGTCGCCGGAAACCGATCAGGAGGAAGTTGCCCGATTGGTTTCGCAGTACGACTTGTTCGCGATCCCGGTGGTTGATGAACACAACCGGATGCTCGGTATTGTCACTGTTGATGACGTCATTGATGTGCTGGTTCAGGAGAGCACTGAGGACGTGCTGCGGTTCGGCGCAGTGCAGGATGGGCCGGTTGACGAATCGTATTTCTCGGTGTCCATTCTGCGGGCCATCCGGCGGCGGATCGGATGGCTGCTGCTGTTGTTTTTGACCGGAACGTTCACAATCAATGTGCTCGGCTGGTTTGAGAGTGCGCTCTCGCAAGTTGTTGCGTTGTCCTTTTTCATTCCCCTGCTCATCGGTACAGGCGGGAACACCGGGGCGCAGACGGTCTCGACTATTGTGCGCGGTATGGCGGTGGGCGACGTGCGTATGCGCGACGCCTGGCGCGTGATATTGCGTGAGTTGAGCAGCGGGATCTTGCTTGGATTATTGTTGGGGGTCGTGGCGCTGGGGATGGCGCTTGCCGCCGGGAACTCGTTGAGCCTTGGTCTGGTGGTCGCCCTCTCAGTTGTTGCGATCTGCACTTGGTCCAACACGATTGGTGCGGTTGTGCCAATGATCGCCCAGCGTTTCGGTCTCGATCCGGCGTTGGTTTCCGCCCCATTGATCACCACGCTGGTTGATGCCACCGGCCTGGCGATTTACTTGCTGATTGCGAAGGCGATATTGGGTTTGTGAGCAGAAAACGCAGCAATGAGGAGGAAACGCGCGTCGTGTTTCCTCCTCATTGCTGTAACGGATGTTTGTTGTTGATGTTTAGTCGCCCTGACCGCCTGCCGACGCGCTATCTAGGTCAAGGCGCATCGTGGGTCGGCTGACAGGAGTGCGACCGACAATCTCCGGCCAGAGCGTTACAGCCATTAACAATGTTCCGGCGGCCACCAGAACCACGCCGCTCATATACGGCGCAGTCATCCCGACCGCATCGAAGACGAAGCCAGCATAGAGCGGACCGAAGACCATCATCAGACTCGTGATAGCCTGGGTTCCTCCGAGCGTGACGCCCTGCTCGTTCGCTGAGACACGGCGTGAAATCAGACTGGTGATCGATGGTGTGGCCATGCTGCTGCCCATTACCAGTATTCCCACTGTTGGATACAACATCCAGGCTTCCGGTACATTCGCGATCAGACCGAACGACATGGTCATCAGCGTGAGTCCCGCAATTGTCAGGCGAGCCTCGCCAAACTGCGGAACCAGTTTTCTCAGCAAGAAGCCCTGCATCACGACAGCGATGAAACCGATGAATGCAAAGATGAGGGCGTTATCGAGAGGGCTGAAGCCGAACCGTTCATCGCTGAAGACCGGGAAATTGTTCTGCAAACCGGCAAACGCAAAATTCAGCAAGACTATAGCCAGCAAGAGCGGACGAATAGACTGATTGCCAATGACGCCGCTCAGGCGATTGACCGGATTCATCTGGATCCACGGTGTCCTGGTGCGTCGCTCAGCCGGGAGCGACTCCGGCAGCATAAAGTAACCAAACGCCACGTTTGCAAAGGTGATGGCGGCAGCGACAAACGCCGGCGCATTGAGATCGATAACGCTCAACAGACCGCCGAATGCCGGACCAAGCATAAATCCAAGTCCAAACGCCGCGCCGATCAGCCCCAGCCCCTTTGCGCGATCTTCCGGCGGCGTGATATCGGCGATATACGCCTGGGCAGTCGAAATGTTGCCGCCGGTTATTCCATCAAGGATGCGAGCAAAGAACAGGATTGCCAGTACCACGCTGGCGCCATACCCGATGAAGCTATCGGCGACGCCCAGCAATATATAGGCGATACCGGTACCAAGCAAGCTCAGCAGTAGAACCGGTCGCCGTCCGAAGCGATCCGACACTGCACCGAGCACCGGAGCGAACAAGAACTGCATCAGCGAGAACGAGGCCATCAAAGCGCCGACGACGAGAGCGCGATTGTCAGCCAGGAGCGGATACGATGTCTGCTCAACGATTTTTACGTAATAGGGCAATAGCGGCAATATCATACCGATGCCTAGCAAGTCAACAAAGATGGTAATGAATATGAAAATAAGCGGTGAGCGCTGTTTCACAGGTGTGCCTCTAATTTAATAATTAAGATCTACGCAAAGTAGAAAATTCGACATTCGAAGTATATCACTTTGCAAATATACTGTCAATATCATGCACACCATTTTTTGTGATGAATTCTACGTTAAATAATGAGTGCGGCTTAACCGTGATGCAGTGAGCATGGGTGGCTCGATTTCGGCGAGTATCTGGAGCCTTGCTGTACCGGAGCGCCCATGTTTGTGGTAACATGGCGACAATCAAACCGGGTATGGCCGGGTTCTCGCATTGCAATAGCGCGCCAGATCGGAGCGAGGGGGCGACAATATTATGGTCTTCACCGGTTTTTCAACTGATCGGCTGATAGGGCTGCCCTCCGAACTTTTCAGCGAAGTGCTCCCGGCGATAACGCTGTCCAGCGAGATGAAGGTGATGTTGCACGTCTTTTATCGGCTCAGCAAGCAACGCGGAACGCCGCGGCGCGTGAGTTGGGAAGAATTGACTCACGATCGCATATTGCAAGAAGGATTGCGGTCGATCTCAAAGACGCGATCGCCGGAAGAATTGCTCGACGAAGGCCTCGCTGCAGCCGTTCAACGCACCGCACTGCTTCATATCGTGTTGCCAGGTGAAGGCCGAATCATCAATTGGTATCTGGTCAACACGCCGCTCAATCGCGAATGGGTAACGCAAGCTCGGCAAACTCAGTCCGTTGTGCCGCCTAATCCGATCATTGATGACGAGCAATATGGGACGCTGCTCGCACTCTACGAGCAAAATATCGGACTTGTCACGCCGATGCTGGCAGACGAATTGCGCGAAGCCGAAGAACAGTACCCGCGAGTTTGGATCGAGGAGGCGATGCGGGAGGCCGTTCGGTCCAATGTCCGCTCGTGGCGCTATATCCGCAAAGTATTGGAAAGATGGGCTATCGATGGGCGACGAGATGAGGCGCATCGATCTGCGCGACCTATCAAGTTTGAAGAATACGCCAACGGCCAGTTCGGCGGATTATTCCGCCGCGGCAGCGACGAAAGCGATCTCTGAAGAATCACCGCTTGGTGCAGAGGCCGCCGATGCTGTGTGCCAGATGTGCAAGGGCGCCGGCTATTACACGCTAGATGTTCCGGCTGGCGATCCCAACTTTGGGGTGTTGATGCCATGCCATTGCAAGCTGCATGAGAAAGAGCAACGCACTGCCGATGAATTGCGCCGTCTTAGCAATCTGGAACCGTTCACCGATAAAACCTTCGAGAACTTTGACCCGGATGTTCCGGGAGTGCGCCGCGCCTATATTCGTGCTCGCGAGTATGCCAAACGCCCCCAGGGTTGGCTGATACTGTTTGGGAACTTTGGGTGCGGTAAAACCCACCTCGCCGCCGCTATCGCCAACGAGGCCTTGCGACGGCACTATCGTGTGTTATTTACCATCATTCCTGATTTGCTTGACCACCTGCGCAGCACCTTTGGGCCGGACAGCGATGTCAAGTATGATGAGCGCTTCGAGACAATTCGTGAAATACCATTGCTGGTGCTTGATGACCTGGGCACCGAAAATACCACGCCCTGGGCGCGCGAAAAACTTTACCAAATCATAAACCATCGTTATAATTATAGCCTGCCAACGGTGATAACGCTTAATCGCCGGCCCGAAGATATTGAGCCGCGCATCCTATCCCGCATGTTCGATGCGGTTCTCTGCCCCGAACGGATTATCATCGAAGCCGGCGACTATCGGCGTCTCACGCTTGAGCAACGCTTTGGACGACGCAAGCGCGCATAGGAGCAAAGGAAATGTGAACGACGACATCTGACGAGTTGGCGTCGTTGCGGCTGTTGCCATTCGAGTTTTCACGGGGAGTCCTATGCTACAACACTATTTATCCGCCGCTGATTTGCCACGTGCAGAGGCTGAAGCGCTCTTGCAACGCGCCCAGACTCTGAAGGCCGAATGGAATAGCGGTGAACATTGCCGCGACTCTAACGGGGGTCTTCCTCTGCAAGGTAATACCCTGGCTCTCGTCTTCGAAAAACCGTCATTGCGGACACGTGTCGCCTTTGAGGCCGGCATGACCCAGCTTGGCGGAAATGGTAGCTACCTTTCGGCAAACGACATTGATATGGGCGGGCGAGAAAGCGTGCCTGATGTGGCGCGCAACCTGAGCCGCTGGGTTCAAGCTATTGCTGCGCGCGTGTTCAAACATGCAACGGTGGAAACCCTGGCACGCTATGCGACTGTGCCGGTTATTAATGCGCTCTCTGATCTAGAGCATCCATGTCAGGCTTTGGCCGATATGCTCACGTTGTACGAGCGCCATAATCATCTTGCAGGCTTGCGGCTGGCCTATGTCGGCGATGGCAACAATGTGTGTCACTCGTTGATGCTACTCGGCGCTACGCTTGGTCTTGATGTTGCCATCGCTTGCCCCGCCGATTATCGTCCCGATCCGAACATTATTACACTGGCCCAGCAACGTGCCACAGAAAGCGGCGGCCAGATTAGCCTTTCTTCATCACCTATTGAAGCAGTTGCGGGAGCGGATGCGGTGTATACTGATGTCTGGGCGTCGATGGGCCAGGAACATGAAGCTGCACGACGTCGGCCATTGTTTCAACCCTATCAAATCAACGCAGATCTTCTGGCGCATGCCCAGGAACACGCTGTGATAATGCACTGTTTGCCAGCTCACCGTGGCGAGGAAATTACCACCGATATGATCGATGGCCCGCGTTCAGTTGTTTTTGACCAGGCTGAAAATCGTCTCCATGTACAGAAGGCGTTAATCTTAACCCTTCTTCACAAGTAGCATACTGCTGACATATGAACACGGATTATGTTAGGAAAGCGTGTTTGAGTCAGCGGCATCACCTGAATGTACAACACCTATGCCAGGCAATCGCGCAATTTTTGATCGGGCGCTGGAACAAAGCCGTGAAGCCGCGCGCCTGAACCGTTGGGAGGATGCTCTAAAGGGCGCAGTTCGGGCGTTAAGAGAGTTTCCACAAGATATTGACGCCCGCACGACGGCGGCAATTGCGCTTTTTCATACGAATAAGCTGCCTCAGGCGCTCCAGCTTTTAGAGGAGTTGCATACCGCCGAGCCTGATAATGCGTTCTTTCTGCAATATCTGGCGCGAACGCGAGAGCGCCAGGGTGCCGCCGATACGGCAGCGGACGCCTATGCCCGGCTGGCCGATATTCACCGAGACCAGCGTCAGCAACGTCAGGAAATCGAGTCCCTGCGCGAGTTGCTTCGGTTAAGTCCCGATCAAGATGAGCCGCGTCAACGGCTCGCACGCTTGCTTGAAGAAACAAAAGCATTGCGTGATGCGGCGAACGAATACCTCTACCTTGCGCGGCGCTTTCAGGAACGCAGTATGCTGGATGAAGCGGCGATGAATGCTGAACGAGCACTCCAGCTTGTTCCCGATAGCCGCGAAGCCAGAGATATACTCGACGTACTGCGTGAAGCAATGTCCGCAGCCGCACAAGCGCCGTCTGCCGGCGCCAGGGTTGCATCAGGGTCGCTCCCTTCGTCGCGCATAGGCGGAACCGGTTATCTCCGCTCGCAGCAATTCACCCTGGAGAAAATGATTGCGCTGGCAATTGAAAAACAGGAAGCCGGCGATGCCAACGGCGCTATCGAGCAATATGAACAGGCAATTGGCGCGGGGATGGAGCGTTCCGACGTTTATTACAGCCTCGGTCTTCTGTATCAGGAGCGTGGCGATCACCGCGATGCTGTGCAAATGTTGAATCGTGCAGTGATAGATCCTGAGTATGCGTTGTCGGCGCACTTTGCACTGGGGGAGTCATACAAAGCCCTGAACCAGCTGCCTCAGGCCGCCCAGGAACTTGAGCAAACCATTCGCCTCGTTGACATCACTTCTATAGGCAGAACCGAATCTGACGATCTGATCCAGATGTATGAGAGCGCCGCCAGTATCTATGAGCAGATTGGCGATATTGGACGCGCTGCTTCCCTTTATTCCACTCTGGCGAGTTTTCTTCAGACTAAGCGTTGGGGCAAAGATCAAGCGGCTACGTTTAAGCAACGTGCGAAAGAACTTTCCGAACGCGATATGTTCTCTAAGCTCCGCACTCTTGGCACTGGGGCGCTCGTGCCGCAGTCGCCTGAAGAAGAAGTGGCGCCGACTGCGGAACCGGCATCTGAGACCTGGGGGAAGATACGGCCAATCACTGACTTTTTGCGTGCGGATCGCAAAGGTGTCATCGATAAAGATGATGAAGCGCAGCCGTCGTTGAGGAGTGGGTCGGATCCATTAGATGTACTGGAAAGCTTGCCTTCGCCGGAGAAGCCGGTTCTTGCGCCAGTCAAGAAGCTTGATACGGATGGTCTCGACGAACAAACGGCGCGTTGGGTTGTGCTATGCGAGAAATATCTGGAGCAAAACCTGCTTGAAGCGGCGCTTGATGCATGCCATGAAGTTATTCGGCTCGATATAGAATATTTGCCCATCCATTTGCATATGGGTGAAATCTACGAGCGTCAAGGCCGTCTTGAAGAAGCGCTTACAAAATACCAACTGCTGATTGATACATATCAGATTCGCGGCGAGCCGGAAAAAGCTATCGATAGCTACTTACGCTTTATTGAGTTGTCGCCGGACACAATCAACGCCCGTACGCGTTTGGCGGAACTTCTCCGTAGCGTCGGTCGCGGCGGCGAGGCGGTTGAACAACTTGCCCATGTCGCTGCTGCGTACTCTCGGATGGGGCAAGACAATAAAGCCCTGGAGGAGTATCGTCGCCTGATTCAATGGGGGCCGCAGAATGCAGAATTGCATACGCAATATGGCCAGGCATTATTGAAGATCGAGCGGTATGAAGCTGCATTGGGCGAGTTTCGTACGGCATTAGAACTTAGCGATCCGGAAGACCCTGCCGCAATAGCGCGATTGAGTATCACGCTGGCGCTGATGAATGAGCAACCGGCTGCTGTCTGGGACTCTCTCGAATCGGTGCTTGAACGGATCAAGGCGAGTCCGCAGGCAAACAGCGCCGTACAAGCCGAATACCGTGCCGCGCTGTTTATGTCCGATGCGGCGATCTTGCATTATATTCTAGGTGTTATTCAACAGTATAGCCAGCAGCATTCCTCGGCGCTGCTTGAGTTTGAGCAAGCCCAGGCGTTGCTGGAGCAAGATCCTGATCCGCCGATACCATTGGGGCTTGCCTATCAGGCAATGGCTGAAAGCAATATTGCGCTAGAGAACCCGACCGAGGCGCTCAATCTTTTGCGTCGCGCCAGAGAAATTGCCGACCGCGCTCCTGCTCCTTCAAACATAAAGCAGCATTTTGCCAGGCCGCTGTCACAAGGTGAGCTGATGCACCGAATGGCTGAGGCGTATGCAGCGAATGACGATCTTGTCGGGGCTGAACAGGCGTTGTTAGAAGCCCGGCAGTTATTGCCATATAATCGGGTCGTCTACACAAAACTGGCTGACATTTACTTTCAACAGGGAAAACTCCAGGAAGCGCTTGCTCAACTCGAAGATCTATCCACCTATTATGAGAAACGCCAGGATCTTGATCATGCAATAGAAATCCTCGAATATGGCATTAAACTTGCACCGAGCAACATATCGATAGGAGGACGACTGGCGCGTTTGCAACTCCGGCGAGGGTATCTCGATCAAGGTGTGGAAGGTTTGCAGCGCCTGTCTGAATTGCAACGTAAATCTGGACAATTGAAGGGTGCGGTCGCCAGCTTACAAGAGGTTGCGCAGGTCTATTGGATGTTGAGCGACCATGAAAAGGCGCGCGAAATTTACAACCGTATTCTTCAGATTGCGCCGGATGACGTTGAAGCGCGGCAGTGGCTTGCGCTGATGCATACGCTGGCTATGCGTACGAATGACGCTATTGACGAAAAGAAAGAGATCGCGCGCATCTTTGCCCAACAGCACGATTATGAAGGCGCGATCGCTGAGTTACACCAAATCATCGGTATGAATCAACAAGATATCGAAGCGCATTATATGCTGGGCGATATGTTGATGCAACGCGAGGAATATGGCCAGGCGGTTCAACTCTATAATCGTATGTTGAATATGGAAAGTGTAGAAGCCGATCGTGTGCAGTCGTTGCTCGTAGCCGCCAACCGTATGCTGCAACAGCAAAAGATGACTCGCAGTCAATCATAATCGCGTGATTTCCAGGGGCGTAACGCTTGTCTATTTCATCTCAAGAACGACAAGGCTTGCTCAAGACGACAGAAACAAAAAGCTTGCACGTATGCCAGATCTGACCCGCATCTGGGGCCGCCTCGTTTCGCCGCTTGCTATTCTTGACATAATAATTGTCGCGCTGCTGTTTTTCTGGTTGCTCGGCATCATTCGTGGCACTCGCGCTGTTCAGTTATTGCGTGGCGTGGGAATCGTTCTCGCCGTTGCGTTGTTACTGAGTTCGGCGGTTGAAGAACGCTTGACAACACTGAGCTGGCTGCTGAACAATGTGATTAGTCCCGCGTTGATCGTTGCTATTCCGGTGTTATTTCAACCCGAACTTCGGCGCGCTTTAGAATCGCTTGGACGTACCGGGGAGTTGCTCAATCGGCCCTTTAGCTCATCGAATAGATCAGAGTTGTGGGAAACAGTTAATGTCGTCAGCAGATCGGCTCATCAGCTCTCGCAACAGGGGATCGGCGCTCTCATTGTTATTGAACGTGACACACAGTTGCAAGAATTCGCCGATCGCGGCGTTATCCTTGACGCCCGTCTGGCTGTGCCGCTGCTTCTCAACATCTTCTACCCAAACTCGCCGCTTCACGATATGGCTGTTATCGTACGGAACAATCGCATTCTTGCTGCCAATGTGGTTCTCCCGTTGAGTGAAGATGTCATCGGTCAGCGACGTTACGGCACGCGCCATCGCGCCGCCAAAGGCATCAGCGAGCAATCTGATGCGATTGCCGTTGTTGTGTCGGAAGAAACCGGGGCTATCTCATTAGTCAACGATGGCCGTATGGTGAGTTACCTCAACGAACATCGGCTGCGCAATATGTTAGCAGGGCTGTTGCGCGTTCCGCAAATGGAGGAGCGCAAGTGACCTGGATACGTGCGGCCGGTCTGCGAATAGTGCTTGCAGTTGGGCTAAGTTTTGCGCTGTGGGCTTTTGTTTCCTTCAGCGAGAACCCCGAATCACAGATTACTTTTGAAGATATGCCGGTTGAAGTGCGATCTCTTGTCCCTGACCTCGTTATGGTCGATCAGAACGGATTGCCCAATCCATCGCTGCGTTCTGTCGATGTAGTTGTTGAAACCGATCAATCTACGCGCAATAAGTTGCGGCAGGTGGATTTTACAGCGTTTGTCGATCTCAGCGATCTTGATCCTGGCGATCATAGCGTACCGGTCAATGTTGACCCGACCCGCCCCAATTTGAGTTTTCGCATTCCAGAAATAGATCCGCCTCAGTTGCAGATACGGTTGGAAAACGTTATTACAAAAACGGCGCCGATCACATTGGAAGTGCAGGGAAATGTGCCATTTAGCTTTGAGCTGGGCGAGCCCCAGATTCGCGCCAATGGCGAGGCTGTCGAAGAGACAGTTGTTAAGGGGCCGCAGAGTCGGGTCGAACGGGTAGTTACTACGCGCACTGTTGCCAATGTTGAGCAATTGCGCGCCATTTATGTGTCATCGCTGCAACTGCAAGCGATCGATGAAAATGGTCAGGTCATCGAAGGCGTAACCCTGGATCCGGATATTGTGAATGTGCGCATTCCGATCAATCCGGTCGTCGGTCTGAAACTGGTTCCGGTTTTGGGCAATATTATCGGGCTTCCCGCAGAAGGATATGCGGTGGTTGAAATTCAAAGCGATCCGGCATTAATCAGCTTGACTGGCAGTTCAGGCACCTTAGACACGGTGGAGTCAGTGAAAACCGAGGCCGTTGATATTTCCGGCTTTCAATCTACCACTATCCGCGATGTAGCTCTTCAACTTCCCGTCGGTACGTCGCTCCAGCGCGGCGAGCCTTCAATGGTGCGAGTCACTGTTCAAATAGAGCCGCTTGAACGTCCTTTTCAGGTGCAAATACCGATTTCAGTTCGTGTTGTCGGCCAAGCGGAAAATATCGATGTTAACGTGAGTCCAGTTATTGTGATCGTACCGTTGGCGGGAACAACCGGCAATCTGGAAGCATTGAGCGTTGATGGATTGACTGCGCGCATTGATATTTCCGGATTGCTTCCCGGAACGTATACCCTTACACCGACGATTGATCTTCCCGATGGTATCAATATAGTCGGCGATCTTCCCGAGGTGATAGTGACGTTGCGCGCCTTGGCGACGCCGACGCCCACTGCGACGCCCGAAACAACCGCAACGGCAGCGCCCGAAACGACTGTAACGCCGGAGAATGAGCCGACTCCGGATGCCACGCCGACTGTGCAGGAGACTGCTGCGCCGAGCGATTTGACAGAGCGAACTCCCACGCCAGGCGTTTGATTGCCAGGATAGCTTGTATGATCATGTCTCCGTATGTGGCTTCTACTCTGTTGTACCTTGTGAAAGTATTCTTGCAGCCATTAGAAGGAGCCATACGCTGTGAGTCAAAACTTGGGCACTCTAGAGCGTCCGTTACAGGTTGCTATTGTTGGTGCCGGACCTTCCGGCTTTTATGCTGCTGAAGCGCTGCTGAAGCAAGCGAATATAGTTTGCCGGATTGATTTTTTCAATCGCTTTCCTACACCATTTGGCCTGATTCGGGAGGGCGTCGCCCCTGATCATCAATCGATCAAATCGGTGACGCGCATCTATGATCGTATTGCCAGCAATCCCAACGTTCGCTATTTTGGCAACGTTACGTTTGGTGTTGATATCAATCGCGATGATCTGCAACAGTTCTACGATCAGATCATCTACGCTGTCGGCGCGCAAGCGGATCGGCGGATGGGTATTGCTGGCGAGAATTTACACGGAAGCTTGTCGGCGACTGCTTTTGTGGGCTGGTACAATGGGCATCCTGACTATCGGGATCTCGATGTTGATCTTTCCCATCATCGAGCGGTTGTTATTGGCAACGGCAATGTCGCGATGGATATCGCCCGTATAGTATCGACCCCGATTGAGACGCTCGCCAAAACAGATATCGCCGATTATGCCATTGAGCAGTTGCGTGAGAGTCAGATCCGCGAAGTGGTTGTTCTGGGACGTCGCGGTCCGGTTCAGGCTGCTTTTACGTATCCCGAACTGAAAGAGTTGGGCGAGTTAGATGACGTTGATGTGATCGTCGATCCGGCAGATCTCGAACTAGATGAACATAGCGCGGCGGTGCTTGCTATTGACAAGACAGCGCAAAAAAACTATCAGATCCTTCGGGAATTCGCCGCAGCCGCCCCGTCCGGCGCCAGCCAACGCATTTATCTGCGCTTTCTTGTTTCGCCAAAAGCGATCATAGGGGACAACGATAGAGTGACTGCGGTTGAGACGGAACATAACTCCCTAGTTGTAGATAAGAATGGCGGTCTGCGCCCCCAGGGAACCGGCTCGTTCGAGACCATTGAAACCGGGCTCATCCTTCGCTCGGTTGGCTATCGAACGGTTCCTTTAAAAGGCGTGCCGTTCGATCAACGGACGAATACAATCAGCAATGTGTTGGGCAGGGTGACCGATTTAAAAAGTGGTGATGCCTTTCCCGGCGAGTATGTCGTTGGTTGGGCTAAACGAGGGCCATCAGGCGTTATCGGCACAAACAAGCCCGACTCCGCAGCGACGGTCAATGCGATGATCGAAGATTTGTCGAATTTGCCGGGTATTCCTGATCCCAATCGTGATCCCGAACGCATCGTCGCGTTGCTGCGCCAGCGCAAACCCGATTTTGTGACCTACGACGACTGGCGATCTCTCGATCAATATGAACTGGCGCGTGGGGCGGAGCAGGGTCGTCCACGGGTGAAAGTGACCAGCGTGTCGGAGATGCTGAATGTCATTCGACGTAACAAAGCCAACGAGTCTTGATGCAGAGTGGCGGTTGTAACCGGTAGGTTGCTCGCATTGTTCTCGATGGCTTTGTGAATGCGGTATTCGATATTTCGATGCCATCAGCGTAGTTTTACCGGATACATAGCGGACTATGGCTTCTAGCTATCGCATCGTTATGCTCGCGCCGTTCGGCATTCGCCCGAAGGGGACTTTGTCGGCGCGTATGCTTCCGCTGGCCCAGGCGCTGACGCGGCGAGGCCACCGCGTTCAGATTGTCGCCCCGCCGGTGCATAACCCGCAAGATGCTGGTCAGCGGAGTGAATATGACGGCGTGACTGTAATGCATACACGGCGCCCGACATTGCCCGGTCCGGCGGGATTTGCCCAACAAGTTCTCGCTCTCTTGCGGTCTGTGCTGGTCGAACGACCTGACGTCATTCATCTGTTTAAGCCGAAAGGCTATAGCGGGTTGTCTGCGCTGCTGGCGCAGGCGCTGCAGCCCGACATTCCCCTGGTGGTTGATACTGATGATTGGGAAGGTTGGGGCGGTTGGAATAATCTTCTGCCTTACCCTCGCATTGCTAAAGCCTTGTTTCACTGGCAGGAGCGTGATTTGCCGCGCCGCGCCGCCGCTGTTACTGTAGCCAGTCGTACGCTGGAGACGCAGGTCTGGGGGTTTAACGTTGACCCTGCGCGGGTGTTCTATCTGCCCAACGGCATTGAACGCGCGCCATTGCATCCTCCTGCGACGGCGCAACAAACTAATCAGCTTTGTCTGTTACTTTACACCCGTTTCTGGGAATTCGACGTGCGTGATGTCGTTACGGCGATGGTTGCCATTGTCGCGCATCATGCCAACGTACGCCTGCTCGTGATTGGTCGTGGCGAGCGCGGCGAGGAGAACGAGCTGTTTCGACTGGCTCGTCGCGCCGGAGTAGCCGATGTGATCGATTACCGTGGTTGGGTCGAGCCTGAGCACATCCCTGCGCTGCTGGCGTCCGCTGATATTGCGCTGGTTCCTTTGAACGACACGCTGATTAATCGGGCGCGTTGTTCGGCCAAATTGCTGGAATTAATGGCGATTGGTCTGCCGATAGTGGCAGGCAATGTGGGACAGGTGAACGAGTATATCAACCACGGGGAGAGCGGTCTCCTGGTTACGCCTGGCGATCCGGCTGCATTAGCGCTTGCTGCGCTTCGTCTACTTGCTGACCCCGATCTTCGCATCCGTATGAGCGCCGGTACGCGCGCCTCTCTCGCATCCTATCGATGGGATCGGCTTGCTCCAATTGTCGAGCAGGCATACTGCCTTGCTCTTGCTTCTCGTTAAACCTCAGCGCTACATCGTTCTTTTTACCAGATACGCTCAGGACAATAGGGCTATAGTTCTTGATGGCGGCGGTCTCTATAATGAATATCATTCCCCTCAACGCGACACGCCTCATGTTCAGTTTCTATCGTGAACAGGAATATGCCGGGTATGTCAGATTTCATATCAAAAGAGCGAGTGTCGATATCAAGCAGTCATACATCTGAGAGCGGCTGGTATGGTGAGACTCCATCTGCTTCGGGTATCCCTACAGACGATGCGGAATCTGCGTTGCGCTTCTGTCGTTCACTCGCTCAAGTGCTGGCGACAACCCCCTCTCATCGGTTGAGCCCAAGGTCTGGCGGCTATACAGCCGCTTCTGATAATGGACGAGCGGATCTGAGCTTGCCCGATCTCTCGGTTGTTCTTCCAATTTATAACGAAGAAGATAATCTGCCTATACTGTATGAGCGATTGGCTGGCGTTTTAACTGCAACTGGCATGGCTTATGAAATAGTCTTTGTTGATGACGGCAGTCGCGATCGTAGCCTACAGTTACTCTATGATCTGGCGAACGATGATCCACGTGTCGTCATCATTGAGCTGGCGCGTAACTTTGGGCACCAGATCGCCATCAGCGCGGGTCTCGACTACGCGCGCGGCGCCGGGGTCATTGTGATGGACTCCGATTTGCAGGATCCGCCTGAAGTGCTGCCGCGATTTATCGCAAAGTGGCGCGAGGGCTACGATGTAGTCTACGCGATCCGCGAGAAACGCAAAGAAGGTTGGTTCAAACGCACGTTATACGTTGCGTTCTATCGTCTGTTGCAGCGCGTGGCCAACATTGAGATTCCCCTTGACGCGGGTGACTTCTGCATTATGGATCGCCAGGTCGTTGATTTGCTGAACAATATGCCCGAGCGCAATCGCTTTGTGCGCGGCATTCGCAGTTGGGTCGGTCTGCGCCAGACGGGGCTCGCCTACGAGCGCCATGCGCGCTATGGAGGGGAACCTAAGTATACCTTCTCACGATTGATGTACCTGGCGCTTGACGGACTGGTCTCGTTTAGCTTTCTGCCGCTTCGTGTGATCACGATGCTAGGACTGGCCGTCTCGGCCATATCGATCTTGCTGGCCATTTTCTATACTATCCAGAAGTTGACGGTCGGTCTCTCGCCGCCTGGTTTCGCCACAACCGTGGTTGCGATCTTCTTTCTGTCCGGGATACAGCTCATCACAATCGGCGTGATCGGCGAATATGTCGGGCGCGTCTTCGAGGAAGTGAAACGCAGGCCGCTGTATGTGGCGCGCCGAGTGATAGGAAGAGGCGAACGTGCGCATCCTTATGCTCAATAATGAGTTTCCTCCGCTCGGCGGCGGCACGGGAACGGTCAATCAGGCGCTGTTGCAACGCTTCGTGACCGATCCCGACCTGGAGATCGATCTGATCACGTCGGCGCTTGGAGATTCCTTCGAGGAAATGCGTTTCGCCGAGCGGGCGCGTATTTTTAAAACGCCCGTGAATAATCGGAATATTCATCATTCGTCGAATCGCGAATTGTTGACCTACGCCGCCCGCGCTCTTCCCGTTGCGTTGAAGTTGCATCACGCCCGCCCATACGATTTTGCCTTTGCGTGGAGCGCCGTTCCTGCCGGCGGCGTTGCACTGGCGCTGAAAAAATTGACTGGGCTGCGCTATCTCGTTCGTGTATGCGGACCCGACATCCCCGGCTTCGAGCAACGCTATGGCCTGCTCTATCCTGTGTTGACGCCGATCATCCGCGCAATCTGGCGCAATTCCGTGATGGTGATTGCCAAGTGCCAGGGTGAGGCCGATATGATCCATGCCGTAGATCGCAATGCTCATGTCACTCTTGTTCCCAACGGCGTTGATCTCCAGGCATTCACGCCGGCGCAAGTTCCTGATGACGGGCCGCTGCGCCTGCTCTGCGTGGCGCGCCTGATCGAGCGCAAGGGCCAACATCATCTGATCGCCGCGGTCAGGCGTCTGATTGATTTTGGCGTCGATGTGATGCTGGATTTGATTGGGATCGGTGACGCCCGCCCGTCTAATGAGGCGTTAGCCAGCACCCTGGGCGTCGCCGATCGCGTGCGTTTTGTCGGTTATGTCCCGCGCGAGGAGATTGCGCAACATTATGCCGCAGCGCATATTTTCGTCTTGCCTTCCTACAATGAGGGTATGAGCGTTGCAACGCTCGAAGCTATGGCTGCCGGCTTGCCTGTAATTATCACTCGCGTTGGCGGCGCCGCCGAACTGGTTGTTGAGGGCGAGAACGGAATGACGTTCGACTGGGCCGATGTGGATGGTCTGACGGAGCGCATTCGCTGTCTCGCCAATGATCGCGCCCTGCTACGCAGAATGGGCGCGGCTTCGCGTGAACGTGCCGTCAGCTTCGCGTGGGACGTCGCTGCCGAGCGTTATCGAGATCTGTTCGCCCAGATTGTTGGACAGCATATTGCAACCCAGACCGGTGCAACCGACGTTGACATGGGAGGTTCAACCCAGGCGGCGAGTTGTCAGAGTCAAAGTTCTGAGCCTGCGATCCACTGAGCATTCATAGCCTTCCTATCAGAAATACGCCCTCATGTGCGGCATTTGCGGTATTTTTCATTCCAATCATAAACGCCCGGTTGATCGTGGGTTGCTAGAGCGGATGAATGCGCGCATCGTTCATCGTGGCCCCGACAGCGACGGCTTTTTCGTCGCCGCCAACGTGGGTATGGCAATGCGCCGCCTGGCGATCATCGACCTGAGCGGCGGCAGCCAGCCGATCTTCAATGAGGATCGCAGTATCGCGATTGTTTTCAACGGGGAGATCTATAACTACCGCGAATTGCGTGCCGAGCTCGAAATCAGCGGTCATCGCTTTGCCACCGACAGCGATACGGAGACGATCGTCCACGCTTACGAGCAATGGGGCGATGCTATGCTTCCCCGCCTCAACGGTATGTTCGCTTTCTCGATCTGGGATGCGCGCCGCCGCCGTCTGTTGATATCCCGTGACCGGATGGGAGAAAAGCCGCTCTACTGGCATCACTCCGCCGAAGGGCTAGTCTGGGGTTCAGAGGCCAAGGCGTTGTTGACCGTACCCTGGATTGAACGGCGGATCAACCCGCTGGCGCTGCATCACTACCTGACTCTGCAATATACGCCTGATCCGTTGACGATCTATGAAGGCATTGCGCAACTGCCGGCTGCGCACAAGCTGGTGGTTGAAGACGGCGGCAGTCCTCGCGTCGAACCCTGGTGGTGCCTGGAATTCGATCCCAAGCTGCGCATCAGCGACGCCGAGGCGATCGAACAGGCGCGCGTACTTCTGAGCGCCGCCGTCGAGCGCCAGCTTGTCGCCGAAGTTCCGTTGGGCGCTTTCCTCAGCGGCGGCATCGATTCTTCGATCATCGTGGCGTTGATGGCCGAACGCAAGGCTGAAGCTATCCGTACGTTCTCGATCGGCTTTGACGAACGCCATTTCTCCGAAACCCGCTACGCTCGCATGGTCGCCGAGCGCTATCATACCGATCATTACGAGTTCATTTTTCGCCCTGGCGACCTGATACGGGTGATCGAAGGCGTTGCTGCATCTGTAGATGAGCCATTCGCCGACCCG
The DNA here is from genome assembly GCA_028282325.1 of Chloroflexaceae bacterium. Taxonomy (GTDB): domain Bacteria; phylum Chloroflexota; class Chloroflexia; order Chloroflexales; family Chloroflexaceae; genus JANQID01. The sequence goes on from JANQID010000021.1 coordinate 84,491, forward strand.
GCAGCGTTGCCACTGTACGAGCTGGCGCGCCAGACCCGCAACCATGTTACGGTGGCGTTGAGCGGCGACGGCGGCGACGAAACGCTGGCCGGTTATCGGCGGTATGTGCTTGACGGATGGCTGCGCCCCTATACCGCTCTGCCGCGCTGGATCACCCAGGGCATAGTTCCGGCTGCTGTCGCTCTGGCGCCAGAACCGGCGTGGTTACCCGAAGATCGCAACCCAATCACCGGCCTCAAGCGCCTCAGCCAGTTCTCGGCGGTGACTCACAAAGCCTCGCTGGTGCGCTGGGGATCCTATTTTACGCACGCTGAGAAGCTGGTGCTCTACCGCGAACCTTTGCGCGAAGCGCTTGCTATGGCCGATACGGCCGATTGGTTGGCTCAAGCGTATGACCAGTCCCGTGCGACGAGCCTGCTCGATAGCACCCTTGCCGCCGATCACGTGACTTATCTATCCGGTGACCTGCTGCCCAAAACTGATCGTACGACTATGGCTCACTCGCTGGAGGCGCGCGCTCCCTTCCTCGATCGCGATTGGGTCGAGTGGACTGCACGCCTGCCGGAGCGCTTCAAGGTTCGCGGGCGCAGTACCAAGTGGCTGCTCAAGGCTGCCTTTGGCGACAAGCTGCCGCCTGAAATTCTGGCGCGTGGCAAGCAAGGCTTTAGTGTGCCGACGGGTTCGTGGTTGCGTCACGAGTTGCGCGACTGGGCTGCCGAGCGCTTGATCGCCAACCGCGCTCTTGAATCCTGGTTTGAGCCGGCGGCGATCAAGGCGCTCTTCGACGAGCATTGCGATGGGCGTGTCAATCATGGCAAAAAGCTGTGGGCGCTGGTGATGTTGGGAGTATGGGCTCAATGACGCAGGATAAAGCACCGGACATAACCGTCGTAACCGTTAACTATAACCACGGCGCATATCTGGCGGGTTATATCGAATCCTTGCATGCGAGTCACTATCCGATTAAAGAAATCATCGTCGTCGATAACCGATCTTCAGACGATTCGCTTAGCGTTCTCTCTCGCTATCCGGATGTCGCTGTGATAGCTAATCCCGAGAATATCGGCTATTCTGCAGCCTTAAATCAGGCTTTCCTTCAGGCATCAAGCGAGCTTATCTGCGCTACCGGCCCGGATATCGAGGTCGAACCCGATTGGCTATATCCTTTGATAGACCAATATCAGCGCGACCCGCAAAACATTTTTGCCGTGGCTTCACGTGTGATGACGCTTGATCGACGTGAGATCCAGTCCGCCGGCGGGAGCCTACATTTTTCCGGGCATTTGTGCGTGTTTGATATGTGGACGCCTGTCGATTCGCATACAGTGAGCAACGCCCCGCGCGAAGTCGGTGCAATCGATTCAACTTCAATGCTGGTTGATCGGAAGAAATTTCTCCAGATTGGCGGTTGTGACACGGATTTCTTTGTGTATCACGAGGAATTTGATTATTGCTATAGAGCGCGAATGCGTGGTTGGAAATGTTGGTATCACCCCTGTTCGCGCGTCTACCACGGTGAAGGATCGCGCGAATATTCGGTGCGCAGCGGCGGGACATATCCACGCATGCGACCATTTCTCCATACACGTAATCGATTGCTATCGATCCTGAAAAACTATCAAATCCGCACGTTGCTCATAATCTTACCGGCGCTTATCATTCTGGAAGCTCTAAATTACTTCATACTCGTGCGTATAGGGCTTCATAAAGCCTATGGCGATGCATTGCGCTGGCTTTGGCAAGAGCGCAAGACGATTATGCTCAAACGCGCTACTATCCAGCCAAATCGACTTTTGCACGATGGACAACTGTTGAACGCGGATTCGCTAACTATTACACCGTTGCTGCTACACTCCACTCGGTTACGAATAGCGAAACATTTGCTCGATGTGACTCTATCGGTTTATTGGTTTGTTATGCAGCGTATAACCTATTTGGATTTTTATAGCGCTAGATCTTCGATGCATTAATCTGGAAACATAAAGCACGGATTGCGATTGCTGCTGATTTTTGTACAGCATCATTATGAGATTCAATGCCGTTAGGCGATGTCGATATACGCTATGAAACCCCTCACGCCACAAATCCAAGATCTTTCGTTGCCTTCAAACCGAAGCGGCTGGCCGTGGGACACAGCGCCAGATCCGCTTCCGGCAACGATGCCTGATGGTCAGCCCTGGCCGCGCATCAGCATCGTTACTCCATCGTACAACCAGGCGCACTTCCTGGAAGAGACTATCCGTTCGGTGTTGTTGCAGGGGTATCCCAATCTGGAATATATCGTGATTGACGGCGGATCGAATGATGGCAGCATCGATATCCTACGCTGCTATGCGCCCTGGCTGAGCTTCTGGGTCAGCGAACCCGACCGAGGCCAACCCCACGCAATCAACAAAGGTTTTCGCCGTGCTACTGGCGATCTCATCGGCTGGGTCAACAGCGACGATACGCTTTTGCCTGGCGCGCTTTCGCACTTTGCTAAGGCGCATCGCCGCAATCCCGAAGCGCTGTTGCTCGGTGATGTGACGTTTGTCAATGCTGTGGGTGATCCTATTCGTACGGTGCAGCAGTCCAACGTTACCTTTGCCGCTATGGTCAAGATCTGGCAACTGGATATGCACTGGTGCCAGCAAGGAACTTATGTCCCCCGCACTGTGTATGAACAAGTCGGCGAACTGGACGAGCAGTTGCGCTATGTTTTCGATCGCGACTGGATGTGTCGCTTGCTAGCAGTGGCGCATGTAGATTATGTTCATGCCCCAACGGCACAGTTTCGTGTGCATAGCGCTTCTAAGACCATTGGCGAAAATGACCGCTGGCTCCCCGAGCAGATCGTCGTTACCCGTCGTTATTGGGATCGTCTTCCTCGCATTGATCGGCGTCGGGCTCTGGCCGAACTGGAGTTGAGCAGTGTATTAACTTATATCAATATTACCTACCGTATGGACCGGCGTCGGGGCTTGCAACGCCTGGGTCGGGTCGTATTGATAGATCCGCGTATGCTGTTGGCCTGGCGTTTCTGGATGTTATTCGGCGCGGCGCTGACGCCGCTCCCGTTGCTGCGTGCAGTTCGGGGACTGGCTCCTTCCGACTTGGGAGGGTGGTAGGACATTGCGCACTCCACAACGTGTACATCCAGGTTTGCATATCGTCATTGCAACGAAGGATCGCCGTAATGACCTGTTGGCCTGTCTCGGCTCGTTGCCGGGACAGACACTACTGCCCGCCTCAATCATTATCGTTGACGCGTCCGCTCCGTTTGGTGATGAGGCCGAGGTCTATCAATACGCCGCCGCGCCTTTGTCGGTGCACTATGCCCGCGCTCGGCGCAAGGGTTCGGCCAGCCAGCGTAATCAAGGTTTCGCGATGGCGCCTGCCGACGCACAGTTCGTCAGCCTGCTCGATGATGATGTGATTCTCGATCCCGATTATCTTGCCGAACTTGTGGCCATGCTGGAGTCACGACCCGTTATCGCAGGAGTTGGCGGCTGGATCACCAATCCACAGCGTGCGTCTGGTGAGCGTTGGATGTTCTGGTTCTTACGCCTGTTCCTGATTTATGGTCGCCAACCCGGCGCGCTTCTGCCTTCCGGTTTCAATACACCAATGTTTGTTGGCGAGACCGATGCGCCTTTTCGTACCGATTGCCTGGAAGGCGGCAATAGCTGCCTTCGATTTTCAGTTATGCGCGACATATTCTTCGATACGAACTACGAGCGTTTTGGCGGTTATGCCTACGCCGAGGATGTCGATTACTCTTATACGCTGGGCAAATATGGTGAACTCTGGATCAACCCGTGCGCACGTATGATCCACAACGTTTCATCAAGTGGAAGGGCCGACGATCTTCGCATTGGCATCGTTCAGGTCTGGAACCGCGCCCTGTTTGTGCGCAAACATCTGCCGGGAATATTCCATAGGATTTGTTATCTCTGGGCAATGCTTGGCATTATGCTGCTCAATATTGGTATGATCGCTCTGGGACGCAGCCCGCGGCGACTGCTTGGCAACATTGTCGGGCTGACACTTGTACTGACTGGCACGGCATTCCCGCAGGAGGCACACTCAAACGCACCGGGTTCTTAAGCAGTCTTCGTGTAGAAGTCGAGTCCAGAAAGACTCCAAGGTTTCCCTATGCCATACTTGAGCGACTATCCACGTTATGCATGGCAATTGATCAATGGTGAGCGCACCAACGGAGAATTGCGTCTGGCGCAATGGCGTGAGCGTGATCTAGCGGCTCACCTCGATATAAGCGCTCCCTTGCGCATCCTCGATCTGGCAAATGGGCGCCTGCGCCCGCAATACACCATCTTACGCGGCGCAGGTCATCAGGTTTATGGGGTCGATATCGTCAACCGTCCGGCGCTGAACTGGACAGATATCGCTTATCAGGCGGCGCGCTGGATATACAAATGGCGCCTCCGTCCAGTGAATCGGATAGCATCTAGCGAGACCTTGATTTGCGGCAATGTCAATTGGTTGCCTTTTCCCGAACAGTGTTTTGACTTGGTGACATCGATCGCTGCATTCGAGCATTTCCTTGATGTTCCGCATGTAGTATCCGAACTCTATCGCGTGCTACGACCGGGCGGCGTTGTCTGGGTCTCAGTGCACCTGTTCACAAGTCCATCAGGCGGACACAATGTGAGCTTCACTGAGATTCCCCTTCAGCGTGTTCCCGATGGTACTGATGCCTGGGATCATCTGCGACGGCGACGATTGCCTTTCAGTGTTCCTCTCAACGAATGGCGCCGCGACCAGTATCTTGAAGCGTTTGGCCGACGATTTAGCCTGATAGAGCACTATCCAGCAGCATATGAAGGCGAGGCATTGCTTACGTCGGAAATCGCCGCTGAACTCGCAGACTATGATCGCGAGGAGTTGATATGTCACGCCTATGTTATTGTGGCGCGTAAGGAATGAATTGTGCAGAAAACAGGCGTTGTGAATAAACTCGTGATGCTTGTGCCCGAGATACACCGGGAAAAGGTCGGTTTTATTTTTGGGACTCTTTTCCTTTTGTTGATCGGTCTCTGGAATTTGAGCGCGCCACCGCCCTGGTGGGATGAAGGCTGGACCCTCTCTGTTGCACGAAATCTGACCGAACGGGGTTTGTACGGACGACTTTTGGATGGTCAACCCGCGCCGCCCGGTCTAGAGGCGTCTTTTGTCGTTACTGGCCCGGTCAGCATCATAATGAGAATTTTTGGCGTTGGTCTCTGGCAAGGCCGGATCTTCGGCGTCTGCTGCACTGTGACAGCCATCATTCTAATCTGGTGGTTGACTGACCGTCTTTACAACCGGCCTATAGCCATTGGCGCAGTTGCCGCGGCGTTGTTGCTGTCGATGCATCCCCAGTTGCATATTCTTATCCAGGGCCGTCAGGTTCTCGGCGAGGCGCCAATGTTCGCCTACTTGCTGGCTGGTTACGCGTGTCTGTTGCTAGCATTACAGCGCCAAGCCGCATGGGTCGTCCCTGCTTTGCTGTGTTTTGCGCTGGCACGGTTGGCGAAATCCCAGGCTTGGCCATTTCTATCGGTCGCGTTGGTTTTGCCGCTTGTTGCAGCGGTCTTCATGCGTCGCTGGCGTATCGCTGCCATCTTCGTTGTTGCGTTGTCAGGCTCGTTTTTTGTTGCACAACAGATGAGTTCACTATTTTGGCTTATGATGGGTTCGGCGGTTGTGCCAGGGTGGATGGAATCACAAGGCTTGCTGGATGTCACCGGGATAGTGCTGCGTGGCTTCAATCGCCAATATGCGCTGCTCACCGCGCTCACGTTTGGGTTGCCGACGCTGCTGGGCTTGCTCTATGGCGCATGGTCGTTTGTGCGGCGACCTGCGACGTGGATGGATGATGCTTCAACTGGAATGTTGCGTCTCTCGTTGCTTGCGCTGGCCGGAGGTTGGTTTGGCTGGTATCTCTTGCTGTCCGTGGGCGTGCCACGCTATATGTTCCCGCCAGTCTTTCTGGGAAGCATCTTTGTGTCGGCGTTTCTGTACGTGATCACCGGGCATTTTAGTTTCGCCTATAGTCTCCGGCAAAGCATAGCGGCGATCAGCCTCCGCTCCCGCAATCGCCAGAGCTTTGGCGCGCTGCTTGCGCTGCTGTTGATCTCCGCCAGCTTGCCGTTGACGGCGCTTGCTATTCAGCGCTTCTATTTTGCAGACGACGACTCGGCGGCGCGGGTGGCGCATTTCTTCAATACGCAAACGCCTGCCGACACGCTGATCGAAACCTACGAGAGCGAACTGCATTTTATGCTTGATCAACCCTACCATTATCCGCCTGACCAGATCCATGTCGAGTTGAACCGGCGCGGGTTGCTCCACGAAGATATCGCGATCGACTATGATCCGATGGCCGCCGATCCCGATTATCTGGTTGTCGGCGTGTTTGGTCGGGGCAACGATCTCTACAAGCCTACGATCCAATCCGGCGCTTTTGCACTGAGCTTCACCGACGGTGATTATGAAGTCTACGAGCGGGTACGGAAGTAAAAAGCCTCGTGTTGAAGCAATGAAAACCAGATCGCTAAACGATTACTACTATGCCTCAGGTAAAACGGTTTAGCATACTAACCTGGTGCGTATGGCAACGTTTCATACCGCTCTGGCTGGTATTGATTGCGCTCGCGTTTGTTCCCTATCAGATGTTTTCCCGCGATCTCTGGACTGATGAGGCATTTACGGTCACGTATACAGCTCTCGCGGATCTGGAAGCCTTAATCGATGATGTGCGAAAGAATGAGGAGACGCCGCCGCTCTATTTCATAGCTGTGTGGTTCTGGGCGCGTGTATTTGAGCCGAGCGAAGCTGCAATTCGCAGTTTTTCCACACTTTGCGGCATTCTCGCGATTGGTGTGTTTGGAGTATTCGCACGACGCTGGCTCACGCCTGTTGAAACATTTGTTGGTGGTTCAGCGTTAGCGCTGGCGCCATTGTTGGAACGTTTGATGCTCGTTGCACGGGCGTATACATTGTCGATTCTCCTGGCGCTGGTATGTATTATCGCTTTCGAGCGCTTGTACCATAGTCCGTCGAGTCGACGCTCGGCAATATTCTATGGTCTTTCGGCGGCTGCGCTCTTTCTCACAAACTACTTTGGGATTGCACTTCTGGCTGCGCATTGGGTTCTTTGGCTGAGGTTGGTGATCAAGCGCCGCAATGAAGGACGACAATTGGCGCTGACCTGGCTGCTCGCTCAGATGATAGTCGTTGTCTCATTCGCTCCCTGGCTGTCTTCGTTTTACTATCAACTAAATGTTGCGCCTGCTGTCCTGAATCCTGCTCATATTGATGCAAGCATTTTTCTTTGGTTGTGGCTCAGCTTGTTTATGCATGCGCCGCCTCCGTCGCTCTGGCTTCTTCTCTGGATGATGGTCGCGTTGTTGTTATGGCTCGCGATCTTTCTGGGAGCTATGCGCCCAATTGCTGAGACGCGAGGCGTCATCTTGCGAACGTTCGTGATGCCAGCTTTGATGTTTGTGGTTGTTATCTGCGTCTTGCATATCACGACATCGCGCTATCTATCGACGCTGCTGCCTGGAGCCGCGCTTGCTATCGGGGCTGGCTGGGGGCATTTGCGCCGCAGGTCAATGCCTATCGCGATCCTGGTTGCCGTGATAATGATCTCTGGTATGGCATTCTATCGGCTACCCGAACTTTTTCAACCAGCGCCGACGCATGCATGGCCAGGTCTGGTTGCTCGGGTAGCGCGTAATGTTGATCCACAACGCGATGTGGTGTTGTTTCATCCGCCGTGGGATAGACGAACTTTCGAGTATTATTATCACGGTCCGGCGTTGACATTGCTTGGCGCTCATAGCTATGACGACTTCTATTATGTGCAGGGTTATGATTTCACTCAAAGCTGGACGCAAAATGAGGCATTGGCGGCGATAGGCGGCTCACAACGAGTCTGGGTTTTTCACAATCCGGAGTTTTATGGTCGCGCCGAGTTGAATCTGCCGCTTCCCGAAATTGGTGGTTGGCGTGCAGGAAATATGCGTCTAACCCTACACACCGTCCCTGAATGGCTTGTTTACGGCGAATCGGACATGCAATCTCTGGAAGAGACTCCCTAAGCAAACCATTGGTGAAGTTCGTCTGAAGCCACCAAACAATATTGGAGGCACCGCATACTGTCATTCTGAGCGCAGCGAAGAATCTCAGGTTCCAATAGCGCCGAGACCCTTCCCCTTCGCTTCGCTCAGGGTGACATGCGGCGTGTGTATCATCATTTGATAGCTGAGTTACCTTATGCTGTCATTCTGAGCGCAGCGAAGAATATCAGGTTCCAATAGCGCCGAGACCCTTCCCTCCGCCTGCGGCTCCGTTCAGGGTGACATGCGGCGTATGTATCATCATTTGGTAGCTGAGTTACCTTCAGCTATCTCGCGTCCCAACGCTGCGTTTATGCACTTTCTTGAAGACTGGCAAACAATCATTGCGGCGATTGAGCATTGGCTGGCCGGCGGCGATCCGTATGGGGCGTATCGCAATATCAGCGGCCAGTTGATGCATGCCGGCGCATTCGCCTATCCACCGCCGACATTGTTGCTTGGTGCGCCGCTGGTATTTCTGCCGTGGTGGCTCAGCGGCTTGCTGATGCTGCTCGTGTCGGTTGTCGGGTTTGAGTATTGGGCTCGGCGCGCCAGCGGTCGCATCGCTTTGCCATGGCTGTTGCTCTGGCTGCCGTTTTGCCAGGGCCTCTGGATCGGCCAGATCACATTGATCATTCTGGTTAGCATGGTATTCGCCGAACGCGCATACCACGATCAGCATGACTGGCGCGGCGGGGCATTCCTGGCGCTGGCGTTGATCAAGCCGCAGCACACCTTTCTGGCCGTCGGGTGGCTTCTGTTCCTGGCGTTGCGCGAACGACGCTGGCGTTTTATTGGTGTTTTTGGCGGTCTCTCACTGGCTTTGTGGGGTGGGATCGCACTCATCAGCGGCCCGGCGATCTATACGCAGTGGCTCGATGGATTGCGCGCCTATGGGCCGAATCTGCCCAATCGTCCGTTGCTGTTTCCGCCGTTTGGTCCGATCCTAGGCCTGCTGGCGATCTGGCTCTGGCATAAGCATGGTCGCGGCGATGTCTGGGGGTTGCTGCTGCTGCTGAACACACTGCTCTTCCCGTTGTCGGTCGTCTACGTTGCGACGGCGGTTGCGTTTGTCGTTATTCGCTGGCGACAATCCTGGGTCTGGCATCCGCTGGCGTTGAGTTGGGTTCTGCCGTTCTTTATGCACGAACGCACGCCCGATACCATTGCTGCGCTGACGCAAGCCATCATCGCGACAGGTTTGCTCGCCGGTATTTTGCCCGGCATCATCAGGCGAACGCGTGAGGATCGCGATTTGCCTTCTCCATTGTCATAGCAACGAGGTCGAGCGTGGCATTCAAGCTTACAGATGTGCATCTTCGTTTCCTTGTCGCAGCCGGCGCGCTGGCGGTTGCGCTGACCCTGTTCCCCCAGTTCAAGCCCGATTTCGTCCAGGATTACGCAGCGGCGCGCGGATGGATCGACGGGCGCGATCCGAACGATCCGACCGACGAACTGCTCGCCGAGTGTTGCGCTGCGCTCGCGTCCGATTACCCCGATATGCAGACCGCACATCCGCCGCTTGCCACGCTGCTCGCCATTCCATTTGCGCTGCTCGATTGGCAGGCGGCGCGGCTTGCCTGGTTGCTGGTTTCATGGGCGGCAATCGTTGCGGCGTGGCATAGTGCGCGCGTTCGACCGGCGGATTGTGCTGCGACGGCGATCTTCTGGGTTCTCGCGCTGGGTTTGGGGACGCACGAGCCGCTGCTGTTACTTCTGCTCGCGTTGGCCTGGCGCCTCGATGGGCGCGACCAGCGTTGGGCCGGCGCCCTCGTGGGAGTGAGCGCAGCGCTCAAAGCTTATCCGGCGCTGCTGCTAGTCGGCCTCTGGCTGAGCGGACGCCGCCGGGCGGTGATTGTCGCTCTGGCGGTCATCGCGAGCGTCACGCTGCTCTGCGAGGTCGTGCTCGGTTTGGGCGTCACCCGTGATTGGCTGGCTTATGTTCCGATCAATACGGCCCGCTATGTCGATGCGGTCGGCAACCTCTCGCTCGTCCGCCTCGTGCGCAGCTTTGCGCCGGGCGCAGAGTCGACGCTCATCGCGCTGGTTGCGGGCGGCGTTTTGCTGCTGCCGCTCATCCCGCGCCTGCGCGAGGGCGGCTGGTTCGCTCCGCTGTTGCCGGTTATGCTGCTCATCTCGCCGTTGAGCTGGCGACATTATATGGGGCTGACTGCGCTGACGCCGCTAACGTGGATTGAACAGATTGCACTGTTCGTCGCGGGCGTGGTCGCATTGCTGATCGGTATGAATGTGATTCCGCCCGATAATCTGGCGCCGGCGGCGCAAGGCCCGCTGCTGCTGGCCCTGCTGCTCCTGTGGCGCCGTATGGCGCAGCCGAAACAGTCGGCGAACGATGTTCGATTATCGTGATCAGGCGCTGGTTCGCGCGTTAGCGGCGTAGAACAACCCCAACATCGGTTACAATGTCGCCAGTTTTTGATAACGCTGGATGGTGGATATAACCCATGGATGGAGAGATGAACGCCATAAGATCACTTGCGACACGAGAGGAGCACCAGCATGCCGCGGATGCGCTTCCTTGGGAGCACAACCCCGAGTCGTTTTCCTATCTCTCGGTCGTTGTTCCAATATATAACGAAGAAGAGAGCATTCCAACGCTTTATACGCGGCTGACTGAAGCCCTGGGCGATCTTGGTCAATCGTATGAGATCATCGCCGTTGATGACGGCAGCCGTGATCGCAGCTTTGCGCTTCTGCGTGAACTGGCCCGTCAAGACGAGCGGTTGCGCGTTATACGCTTTCGGCGCAACTTCGGCCAGACCGCAGCGTTCGCGGCGGGTTTTGATCGCGCGTGGGGCGAGATTGTCGTTACGATTGATGCCGACCTGCAAAACGACCCGGCGGATATTCCGCTTCTGTTGGCCAAAATCGAAGACGGCTACGATGTCGTCAGCGGTTGGCGCAAGCGTCGCCAAGATCCCTTCTGGAATCGCCGCCTGCCTTCTATGATTGCGAATCGGCTCATCTCCTGGTCAACCGGCGTCTATCTCCACGACTATGGGTGCTCGCTCAAAGCATATCGCGCCGAAGTGGTGAAGGGTATTCATTTATACGGCGAACTGCATCGCTTCATTCCTGCGATTGCGTCGTGGCAAGGCGTGGCTGTGGCGGAGCTGCCGGTGAATCATTCTCCGCGCCGCTTCGGCAAATCGAAATATGGCATCAGTCGGACGCTGCGGGTGATGCTGGATCTGATGACAGTGCGGTTTCTGTTGAGCTATGCCACGCGCCCGATGCAGATATTCGGTTTAGTCGGGCTGCTCTCTATGTTGCTCGGCGTTGGCATCAATCTTTATCTAGCGGTATTTAAATTTATGACGGGTGCGGATATTGCCGACCGCCCGTTGTTGTTGCTCGGCGTTATGCTGATGATCCTTGGCGTGCAACTGATTAGTATGGGCTTGATCGGCGAACTGGTTGTGCGTGTCTATTATGAATCCCAGCACAAAGCGATTTATGTCATTCGCGATGTGCTGAACGATCGCCCGCCGCCGAACAATATCGTATGAATGCTCGCATTGCCAGCGTGATCGATCACGCCTGCGTCGTATGGCTCAATTGGCGACATAGCGAACGGGCGCGCGTCTGGCTGGCAATGGCGAAGGTTGCGCTTGCGATCGTATTGCCGCTTCAGGTTGTTGCGTACCTGTTTTTGCTCCAGGCGACTATGCCGCTGGGTCGCGACGCCTGGGCCTATATCGGGGCTGCGCGTGCTATCGCTGCAGGCGGCGATCCTTATACGCTTGACATCGGGCGCTATGTGCCCGAAGCGACTGTTCCTGCGCCGCCCTACATCTATCCGCCGCTGCTCGCTATCCTGCTGATTCCGCTGATCCAACTTCCATTTCCTATCGCAATGAGCGTTTGGCAGGTGATCATTGCGCTTGCCACGCTCGCATTGATAGTGTTGCTACGCCATCTGGTCGGCTGGAAGGTGGCGCTGATCGCCGTGCTGGCCTTTACGCCGACCTGGCGATCATGGTGGGATGGGCAAGTTAATGCGATCCTGGCGGCGCTGATGACGCTGGCATTGCTGGCGTTGCGTCGAGACGCTGCTACGCGCGCCGGCATCTGGCTTGCGCTCGGCGGAGCAATCAAGATAATGCCTGGTGTTGCGTTTGTATCGCTGCTTGCGCGTCGGGTCTGGCGGAGCGTTGTCGCGGGAGGCGCTTTGATGCTGGGCGTTGTCGTGATCACGCTGCCGCTGGCGTCGTGGGAGACTTGGGGCAATGGCATGATCGCCGCGCTGACAACGCCGCGTCCCAATTCGTGGGTCAGTTCGTGGGGTGCCCTGGCAAGCCTCTTGCCCGGCGACATCGGAATTCTCGCACCGATTGCGTTAGGAACGACGATGCTGGCCATTACGTTTGTGCGTGCGCCAAAAACAACGCTGCCGCTGGCTCTCGCCGCGGCGTATATCTTGCCGCTGCTCGTCGCGCGTACTGTATGGGAGCATCACGCAGTCACCGTTCTGCCGGCGCTGGCGGTGCTGTGGAATTGGAATGCGCGTGGTCGCGGTTTGGCGTTCGTAGCCTGGTTGCTGATGGCGCTATTCAGCGGCTTCGCGATGACGCTCGCGCTCACCATATGCTGGCTGGCTTGTTGCTGGCCGCGCGTGATGATTGGTATGATGGATACGGTTTCGTCGGTTTCGTCATAGGGAACGGACATTGTGGCTATACCTCAACCATCTGCACACAGCCGCCCCCGTGGTATCGACCGATTCGTTTGGACGGCGCTCATCGCCTTTGGTGTGCTGCTGGCCGGTTTAAGCATTGCTCGGTATCAAGCCTACAACGCCGGTATGCTTGATCTGGGAAATATGGCGCAGGCGATCTGGAGCAGCACGCAGGGCCAGCCGTTGGTATTCACCTTCACCGATGGACCGACAAGCCGGCTGGCGCTCCATGTCGAATTGATCTATTTCCTGTTCACGCCATTCTACGCAATATGGCCCGATCCACGTCTGCTGTTGATTGTGCAGGCGGCGCTCTTTGCATCTGGCGTGATCCCGACCTATCGTCTGGCGGTGCGGCGTATCGAAAGCATTTTTGCGGCGCGTGCGGCAGCGCTGATCTACCTGCTCTACCCTGTGGCGCAGACGGCGGTGCTGTTCGATTTCCACGGCGACACGCTGGCGATGCCGTTGCTATTATTCGCAATCGATGCCCTCGATCGGCGCGCGTGGCGATCGTATGCGGCTTTCATCGTGCTCGCGCTGAGTTGTAAATTCTATGTTGCGGCGCCGGTCACGCTGCTAGGCTGGGTTATCTGGCGCTCATATGGCTTGCGCCGCGCTGCGTTGATCACCAGCGGCGCGGGGGCGGCCTATGGAGCACTGGCCTTTTTTGTTATCCGTCCGCTCTTTTCCACCGCGCAAACTTCCAGTGCGCATCGTGGTTTGGAGTACATCACCTTCTACTTCGGTCAGTTTTCGGAACTACTGACCAGTTGGGATCAACGCCTGCTCAGCGCAATCATTGTTTTCGTTCCAGTCATGTTTGTGGCCTGGCGCGGCTGGCGCTGGCTGGTTCCGGCGCTGCCCGTCGCCGCTGCCGCATTGTTGAGCACTGGCCCTGGCGGCTCGTACGACTATCGCTATCACCACTATGCCATTGCTGTGCCGTTTATTGTGATGGCAGCAGTTGATGGCGTAGCGCGCATGCGAAATGCAACTCACGCGCCAGCGCAACAAACAAAGTCGCGTCGGAAACGCAACTGGCGCGGCGATCTCGGATTGACCCTCGCAATTGTGCTCATCTTTAACGTCGCGCTTGTCGATACGCCGCTCAATCCGCTATTCTGGCCGGGCATTCCGGGCGTAGGTCTGGATGACTCGATCTATGGTATTACTGCCCGTGATGGATTGAAAGACCGGTTTCTCACCGAACACGTGCCGCCCGGCGCGCCAATCGCTGCCTCGATGTTTCTCGCACCTCACCTTGCCAATCGCTCCACGCTCTATGTCACGCGATACCCTGATGAGCCTCGCGCCGAGCGTCTGGAGGGATTTCTGCCTCAGGTTGACTACGTTCTCGCTGATGCACTATTTGACTTTGTTATTCCCATTGATGAGATAACATACGCGGGCGGTCTGGATTATGATCGTAGCGCGATCGAGCTAGTCTTGCGCGATCCCGATTTCGATCTTGTCGCTCGCCGCGATGGCTTGCTCCTATTTCAAAAAAATGCGCCGGAAGGCATAACACTGCATCAATCAATCGAGACGTTATCCGACGATAGATCGGATAAACCAGCGGAACTCAGGTTTAGTGATTCTCTAGAGCTGATGCATTACGAGAGCGAAACGCTAGGGAATCGCAGGTTGCGCGTAGTGTTTGATTGGCGCATTACGAGACCGCTTGATCAAACGCCGATTGTTGCGGTCAGCCGGATAGAAGGGGGAACCGGGTCACGTATCGTACACTTGCCGAGTTATGCGTTATTGCCGCCGCAACAATGGCGACCAGGCGTACTTATGCGTGAAACGCTTGACATTACGGTGCCAAACAATTTGCCTTCAGGCGAGTATGAGCTATACACCGGTTGGTATGCGGTTACTTCTCCCGTGGCCAAAATGACCGATACGCGCAGCCTGATCGATGGCAGCCAGGAAGCGCTGGTCGGTATCCTGCGCGTTCCATAACATAGCGCCTTGTCTTGAAAAATACTATGGTCTGGTTGCTGCATTGTTGGCCTCCGCCCTATAATGAACCTGAATGTTAGAAAGCGCAACTTGGCGATCTCAGGTCTCCGGATCGAAAAGTGTAGGATGCACTTTTAGCCGCGGTTCGGATTATCCTACGCTTCAGGTCAATCAGGCAAGCGGGCATCGTTTCACCTGTGGAAAGGATCTGGTTTATGCATAAGCATACCAGTATACAACAGCATCCAGCGTTCACATTCCCCTCAGTTCAACGGATCTGTTCGTTAGCGCTCTCCATTGTCGTACCTGTGTACAATGAGGATGAAAGTCTGCCGCCACTGCACCGGCGTTTGACCCAGGTTCTTGAGACTGCGCCGCTCGCCTATCGGAATAGCTACGAGATCATCTTTGTCGATGATGGCAGCCGCGATAGCAGCTTCGATGTCTGCGCCAAGATCCAGCAGAGTGATCCGCGTGTGCGAGTCGTGCAATTTCGACGAAATTTCGGCAAAACAGCCGCGCTCAATGCCGGTTTTGCCATCGCTCGCGGCGGGCGGATCATAACGATCGACGCCGATATGCAAGAGGATCCCGGCGATATGTTTAAGTTGCTTGAGCAGATCGATCAAGGCTATGATCTGGTTTCCGCCTGGCGTAAACAACGCAATGATCCCCTCTCCAAAACATTGCCCTCGCGGGTGTTTAATGCTGTCGTATCACAGATGACGGGCGTACATCTGCACGATTTCAACTGTGGATTTAAAGCCTATACCTGCGAGGTAGTAGAAGATGTGCAACTCTACGGCGAGATGCATCGCTTTATCCCGGTTCTAGCAACCCAACGCGGATTTCGTGTGACGGAAGTTCCGGTCGCCCATCAACCTCGACGCTTCGGAAAGAGCAAGTTTGGCTTCAAGCGTTTGGGAAGAGGCTATCTGGATTTTATACAGGTGCTGTTTTTAACGAGCTATCTTCGGCGTCCGCTTCGTTTGTTCGGATCGATAGGAACAATCTTGACGGTGGTAGGAACGTTGATCTGCGTTTATCTAGCCGTACTCTGGTTTCAAGGGTATCGTCCCATTGGTGATCGACCGTTGTTGACGTTGGGGGTGCTCTTGATGATAACCGGCCTTCAATTTATCTCCACCGGGTTGATCGGCGAGATGTTGCAATACAACAACTACAAGCCAGGCGATGAATATGCGGTACGGCAGATCCTTGAAACGACGCCTGAATAAGGAGTTTGATCCATTGTCAAGAATATCTCAGCCTGATGTGTATTCCAGCAGCAACTTGCGCAAACACACCAGCGCTAATCCGCTCCAACGCTGGCTCCTGCGCCGTTTCCACCAGACGGCTGCGCTGCTCTTTGCGCAAACTGCGGCGTGCAGCGTTCTGGATGCCGGTTGCGGCGAAGGCTTTGCGATGCGCGAAGTTCTTGGTTTGATTGATGCCGGACAGCAGCCTGAAAGCGTTGTCGGTCTCGATGGCAGCGCCGGCGCGCTGCACATTGCGCGATCATTGCATTCGCAGCGGGTCTTTGCGGCGGCTGATCTGCAAGAAATCCCGTTCGCCGATCAGAGCTTCGATCTCGTTATGTGTATGGAAGTGCTGGAGCACCTTGATCGACCCGAACGCGGCCTGGCCGAGTTGGTGCGCGTTAGTCGTCGCTGGCTGTTGTTGAGCGTGCCGAATGAGCCGTTCTTCCGTGGCGCGAATTTTTTGCGCGGCAAGAATATGCACGACTGGGGCAATGATCCCGGACATATTAATCATTGGTCGGCCCAGTCATTTCTCCAATTTGTCGCCCAGTCCACCCTTATTGAAAGCTGGCGCACGAGTTTTCCATGGACTCTCGTACTGTGTCGCACCGCTTGAGTCGCTCGCGCTGGGTCGCATTGCTGATCGGCGCGGGGATTTTGTGGGCGTGGGCGGTTTTTCTGCGCGGCCAACTCGATGAGCTACAGAGCTATCACTGGCGTATCGACGCGCTGCCGCTTGTGTTGGGGGTTCTGTGGGGCGCGATCTATTTTGGCGGTCTAGCGCTCTCCTGGGCCTTGCTTCTCCGCAGTATCGGCGGCGCGGAAACCGCTTCAACGTCGCTGTTGCTGGCCGGACGCGCATGGTTGCTGTCTATGATCACACGCTATGTTCCCGGCAATATCTGGCACGTGCTGAGTCGCGTAGCATTTGCGAGTCAACTTCAGGTTTCAGCGACGCGTGTGCTCGCGAGCGCGACGATCGAGCAAATATTGACCATAATGGGCGCGCTTGCGTTGTTCGGCATAACCCTGCCTTTCTGGGGCGTACTGCCGGAATCGCGGAGCTGGTTGCTGCTGCTATTGCTGCCCATCGGATTGTTGGCGCTCCATCCGCGCGTATTGGGGACGGTGCTGAAGTGGGCCGCCGATCGCCTGCAACGTCCTGAACTGGCCTGGAACTATGCCTACGCCCAACTATTGACGCTTTTGCTGGCATTTGTCGGGGCAAATCTCTGCGCGGGACTCTCGCTCTATACGTTGCTCTGGGGGCTAACAACCGTCAGCCCTGGTCAGTTGCCGTTCGTGGTTGGCGCATCCGCTCTGGCCTGGGTCGTTGGCTATCTGAGCTTCTTCACGCCGAGCGGCCTCGGCGTCCGCGAAGCATCGCTGACAGCGTTGCTCGCTGTGGTCTACCCGTTGCCGGCGGCGATTATCGGCAGCCTGTTGTTTCGTGTGGTTATAACGATTGGGGAACTGCTTGCTGCAATCGTCGCCTGGCTTGCAGGGCGGCGATTGATTCGGTAGTTCAAGGCAAGTGCGAATAATTGGCGGTGGTTGTGCGAAAGATCATATAGCAATCCTACTCAGGTTGTGAAGTCACGGTAGTGCCGCCTTCAGGCGGTTCCCTTCGCCGCCTGAAGGCGGCACTACGCAATCTTTACGACTGCGGTAGGATTGCTATAGCGAGAAAACGCTTATAATCTTTTCCTAATCTTGCTTCAGTATTAATGTGCGAGGATTCTATGAATTGCTGGCATTGTGAACGACCCGCGCACGGCGTCTGCGCATTTTGCGGACGAGCGGTATGCCGCGACCATGCCCAGGAGTTGCCGCACATTGTGGCAGTGTATCGCGATCAAAAAGGTATGCATCAGGCGATTGTTACAGCCAGAGCGCTCTATTGCGGCGTGTGCGAGCCGCGTGAAGACCCGATTGAGATGCCTGAACTCTCGTAATTCGGTATAGGGATCTGCGAAGCAACGCGACTGATCCCTATATCGCTTGCATTCGTTATGCCATTATTTCGCGTTGACGCTGTTTCCATGCCTCGTGCAATGCCTTGAGGATGTCGTCTAGCTCGAACGGCTTGCGTAAAACGCCAACGGCGCCCGCTTCCAGCGCCTGTTTGATCTGTTGATCCGGCGCCTGGCCCGTACAGATAAGCACCGTGGCGTTTGGATCAAGCGCCCGCAAGGCTCGAACCACCCCGACGCCGCTCATCCCCGGCATTGCCATATCGGAGATTACCAGCTCAAAGGTTGCTGAGCGATACGCATTTAAGGCTGATGTGCCATCATTCGCAATGGCGACTTGGTGGCCGGAGCGTTCTAACAGGCTCTTCAGCGCGGTGCCGATGTTGGGATCGTCATCGACGACCAAGATGCGCAACGCCGGCATCTGTCCGTTATCGCGCTCAGCGTCTGGCGTTTTCGCAGGTGCCTCTTCGGTGATGACAGGCAAATGCACCGTCATCGTGGCGCCTTGACCCGGCGCGCTATCAATGTCAATCGCGCCGCCATGGCTTTGTACAATGCCGTAGGAAACCGATAGCCCCAGACCGGTTCCCGACGTCTGGCTGCCCCCTAGAGCGCCCTTGGTGGTCACGAACGGCTCGAAGATTTTATCGCGGATTTCATCGGGAATACCGCATCCTGTGTCGCGCACCTTGAAGCTGATTGTTTCGTCGTCGCCTTCCAGTGTGACGGTGAGACGACCGCCATCGGCTTTCATCGCGTCCCGCGCATTCGTCAGCAGATTAAGAAACACCTGCGAGATCTGTCCCGGGTCGCAAATGGTCAATGGCACCGGCTTGATGTGGCGTTCAACCGAGATGTTAAACTTGCGCAGCTCTATCTCCATAAGCATCAATGTGCCTTCGATATGCTCGCGCAGATCGCTCAATTCGCGGCGGGGCTTCTGCCGGCGGGCAAACGTAAGCAGGCTGCCGGTAATGCTCTTACCCCGTTTGCATGTGTCCACAACAACTTTGAGTGACTCATTCTTTGTATCGGTATCGTCGCTGGCTAATCCGAGTTGCGCATACCCGAGCATACCCGCCAGCAAATTGTTAAACTCATGACCGATGCCGGCAGAGAATGTCCCAAGGGCGGCGAGCTTCGAAGATTGAACAATCTCGGCCTGTTTTTCCTGGACTTCGCGGAAGAGACGCGCGTTTTCTAGCACCATCGCCGTTTGGCGCGCGAACGCGGCGAGAATGCGCTGTTCGTCTTCGCGCAAGCCACGCAACTCGACAAACGCAAGGCAGATCATGCCCAACGCACGTTGTTCGGCGATTAGTGGGATCGCGATCAGCGCATTCCAATAACGCTCGTCAGACAAGGCGGAAAGCGGCGCCAATGTTTGAACTCGCTGGTCGGTGACAACAACCACCCTTTGGCGTTTGAGGACAGGTTCATAGCTCTGCGGCCAGGGGGCGATGAAGGGGCCGTGGCCTTGTGGCTGGATAGGCAAATTGTGCCACGCGACCATCCGTGGCTGCTGATCATCATCGAGCAGCGTTACCCAGCCGCTGGAAGCGCCGAGCAAACTTGCCAGCCGGTCGCAGAGTGTTTTGAGCATTGTCGGCACATCACGGGTTGCGATAAGCGTAATCGCCAGATTTTGCAGACGTTCAAGCTTGCTATTGACTTCGCTGGCTGAAGCCGCCAGGTTCTGTACTTCGGTGCTGCGGTGATGGAGTTCGGACTGGTTGTGAAGTGTGCGATAGACGACCACGATCGGCACAATGCCAAGCATAAACGCCCAGCCGCTGATCTCCCACAATGTTGCCAGCAGACCGCCCAACGGCGCGAGGATCAGCATATGCCACAACAACTCTTCTCTGCGACCACGCCAGCTATCCCGAAATGATTTGCCCTCATTCAGCGCCAGCAACGCAGTTTCCGCTGCGCGCTCTACGCCATAGACGATTGAACCGGAGATCAACAAGCCAATGAGCGATATTAGGGTTGTATAGGGCAATTGTTCGGCAAGATTCAGAAACGGATCCAACATCCAGATCAGTGTGGTGATCGCTGTAGCTAACATAAATGCAAGCCAGCGTACCGAGATAACCGAAGCCGTTTGCCACCAGGGCGTCTCGCGGGCTAGTGACGCAGAGAATGATCCGAGGGCGATTGCAACCAGCAACATTGGCCAACTCAGCGCGGTCATGCCCGTGATCAGCAATGCTACCGCGATCGATACCACGCGGCCATTATCCATATGAAACGCCGTCAAATCGGCGATAGTCAGCCCAACCGCAAAGATCAGCGCCGAAAGCAGTTGGAATAAGAGCGGCGAGGTGATCGGGATGAGCGCAAAATCATAGCGTGAGTAGAGAAACAGGGAGCCGAAAAAGAACAGAAGTGCCAACAACCATAAACCGATAAGATAGTTGCGAGCGGCCTGGGGAAACGCGCGCATGCGCATGACTCCTTGACTATGCTATGCTGAGCGTCCATGCATGAGTAACGGAATTGACCTATGTGTAGCATAATGCTGCTACAAATGAACAACCATACTGTGGCAATTGAATGACAGTTCGTTTATGCAACAAAACCAGGGAGAAAATGCTGATTTTTCTACGTCAGGAAATTGCGTGCCAGAGCGTTAAAGGCTTCGGGACACTCGGCTTGCGCCAGTCCCGAGCAGTTATCGAGCTCTGCCAGACGGGCGAATGGATTCCGCTTGAGAAACTCATGGGCTTTGTAGACCGGTGTAATCTTCGCTTCACGTCCCCAGATAATCAATATTGGCTGTTCCAATTGCGCAAATGTGTCTCCGATAGAACAATTGAGCAACCCCGTAACGAAACAGAACGGCGCATAATGAGCGCCAGGCTGATGGCTGGACACATAAAACATCTCTATATCTTCCGCCGTAGCGGTCTCGGGTCGAGCGTAAGAATCCTGGGTCAGGAAATAGCGAATGCTCCAGCGCGTGCTGATAGCGCGGAACAAGGCTTTGCCGACAGGGCCGCGCAGGATTCGATAGATCGATTTCGCTTTCGGTCCGGCGGGTTTCGCTAGTTGCGATATTCCCACAGGGCAGATCAACACCAGTGATCGGACGTGAGAAGGCCATTGCGCCGCAACTTCGATCGTGTAAGCAGATGCGAGGGAACTGGCGATAATAGCCAGCGGCTCGCCGATATGCTGGATATATTGGCCGATAACGTCAATGTAATCCTCGGCGCTGTACTCGCGATTCGGTCGATCCGAGCGGCCATAGCCGAGCAGATCGAGGGCATGAACCTGAAATTGATCGCTGAGTTCGCTGAATTGATGGCGCATCTCGTATGCTGAAGCTGCGGCATTAATACTGTGTACCAACAAGATCGGCTTCCCGTTTCCTGAACGGTAGGTTGCAATCTGATGGCCTCGCCAGGTGAAGAAGGTCGGTTCAACCGGAAGCGGATTGAAGGGCGGAGGTTTTGGGGAATATGTAGAGTTTTCTGCCATCGATATGATCTCCTAAGACATGCATGCGTTGTCGGTCAGCGCGACTGGATTATAATGGAAGAGAAACGAGTGTGCCAACTGGAATGATCTATGAATGATGAAATAACGTTTGAAGCTGCTCCGCTCGACGATTATGCCACGCGGATAACTATGGGCGTTGCATATATGGGCGGCGTGTTAATGTTGCCTATGCTTTTTGCGTATTTGAGCAATCTGCGTTGGGGCGGATTGCTGATACCTAGCGCACTTGCATTGACGCTGGCCGTATTTTTGCTCTTAGCCTATGCTTTCCAGGCGACCGCGTATGTTATCGAAGATTCCCGACTGTTGATTCGCCGTCGATGGGTGCGCTCGCTTGCCATATCGTTCGACCGAATTACGGGCGCATCTCCGGCTGTTATGTTGGCGGATATCCCGCGATCAGGCCTGCGCTTCGCGTTCAATCCGGGAGTGTTTGGGTACCAGGGACCGTTTCGCCTTGCACCATATGGCACGGCGTTTTTCCTTGCGACCAACCGTGAACGGCTTGTCGCCATTGCGCGTGAGGGCAAACCGCCGCTCATTCTCAGCCCGTTTCGACCCAAGGCGTTTGTAGAGGCTTTGAACAATAAACGCAGCCAGACGGCTCTCCAGCAGATAGAGCAGCAATTATGAGATGATGACAATCGCTTGATCGCGAAATGCCATTGAAGAAGCCAGCATGCGTGCATTGATATGCACCGGCTGGCTTCTTCAATAATGCAGGCTGCTGATAGTTCGGCTATGGCAAATGCAGCTAAGCTGCCCTATGCACGAATTGCCGTCTGGGCGTGTGGCGTAAGACTTTTTCGTAGTATCCCATCAATTCACTCATAACGCTGGGCCAGGAGCGTTTCTCGGCGTCCGATCGACCGGCATAACCCATTGCGAGTCGCATTTCAGGGTTATTCAGCAAGTGACGCAGTTGCGAGCGTAAATCGCTGGCCACGCCTGGCTCAAAGAGGCGACCGGTAATGCCTTCACGCACCAGATCCAGCGTTCCACCGCTGCGCGCTCCGACAACCGGCAGGCCTGATGCCATAGCTTCCTGGATAACTTGCCCAAAAGTATCCGTGTCTGAAGGGAAGACAAATATGTCGGCGCTTGCATACGCAGTAGCCAGACGCTGACCTTTGAGGTAGCCTGTGAAATGCACCGGCAACCCTGAACAGCGTTGCTCAAGCTCGGGGCGCGCCGGCCCATCGCCGACAAAGACGAGGTGAACATTGTCTAGGCCCTGGATTGCCTCGGGGAGGAGGCCAATCCGTTTTTCGGCGGCGATGCGCCCGACATAAAGCAGAATCGTTTCGCCCGGCTTTGCGCCGACTGAGGCTCGCCACTCGTCGCTGCGGTTGCGAGGGTGAAAGCGATCAACGTCTACGCCGCGCCCCCAGAGTCGTAGACGCCGGAAACCGTACGAGCGTAGGGCGCAGATAGTAGCGGTCGAGGGGCACAGCGTTATCAGTGATCGGTTGTGGATCCAGCGTAGATACGAGTTAACCACATCCTGCAAGAAGCCAAAACCATAATGGTGGCTGTATGCTCCAAAATCCGTGTGATAGGATGAAATAAGCGGCAAATGAAGGTTACGCGACACCGTCGGCACGACGGATCCCATCACTGCCGGGCCGGCCAGGTGGAGCAAATCAGGTTTGAAGCGACGTAAGTGTGCGGTAATGCCAAACTGGGGCGGGGTCAATTTCACTTCCGGGTAGAGCGGCAGGGGCATACCGCTGAGCGGCACGATTTCAGCGCCGGCATAACTATCCGGAGCGCCCTGAGGCGCAAACAATAACGCCTGATGCCCGTTAGATTGAAGATATTCCAACAACCGGCAAAGCGTTGTCGTTACGCCATTCACATCGGGCAGAAAAGTCTCACAAATCAGAGCTACGCGCATGGTTCATACTCCAATAGCCCCAGTCATTTCGCAGCCAGCGTTGGGGCAATGGCATATAGAGATTAATGAAAAGCATCGTATTTCGCGCCAGACTGTGGGCGGTTTTTAATGCCACGCCACGGTCAAGCCTACGATCATCTAATGAGCGAACTGCCAGTTCGCCGCGGTATGCAACCGAATATCCCAGTCGACGCGCCCGCATCATTAACTCGGTGTCCTCATTAACTTGAAGATCGACCCGAAAACCGCCCACCTGCTCGAATATATGACGGCGCAAGCCCATATTAGAACCGGAAGCAGCAGGAATGTTTGCATAATAGTGGCAGATCCGCTGGCATGCGTTGGAGAATCGGCTGTAGTTGATATATGAGCTGGTGGCGTGCTTCGGTCCATAGAAGGCATCGGGGATCTGATATTGGCAGTGAGCGAATGTGCGGAAGTAATCCGGCTCAAAGCGTACATCGGCATCGCTGAATATCAGCCATTCGCCTTGAGCTACCTGAGCGCCAATCTGACGGGCCGGGGCAATAGCCACAGGCGCACGAATAACTTGCGTTCTTTCCGGTCGCAAGCGTAGGATGACTTCATCTGTGCCGTCATTGCTGGCATCGACAACAATAAGTTCGACTTCTGGGTGTAACGAAGCAAGGAATGCGCCTATATTGCGGCGTTCATTGCGAGTAGGTATGATAACGCTAACCGCTCGAAGATCGAGAGTCATAAATAAAATTTAGTAGACAACAGCCTCGGCAAGATGCTGTTCAGCTAAAAACTCGCGTACTATCGGGTTATCGTGGATCACAAACAACTTTCGCCGCTCACGAAGAGCGAGAATGAAATGGAGCGCCCACGGGGTGCCTGGCCGATTCGACCAGCCTGGCCGTGCCAGTATGGGAGTTTCGACTTTCCAACCCTCTTCCATCGCCGCTCGCAGTTCATTCAAGCGTTGAGTGTCCTGGCAAGAAGCTCCCGGCGATCTGCGGCGATTCCGCGTCGCCATATTTATTTCCTCTCGGTCTGAGAAAATGGCTATTCTGTTGGAAATGATAAAGTTGTCGTGTTAGCAAAAGGTTATGCGCTGTTTAACGAATTGCTAACAAAAGGTCATGTTTTACTATGATTTGTTAAGAGTGATTAAATGCTGTCGTTGGAGGGGAAGATTGTATGTTCGATCTTCCTTACAGTTGCTTTGAATCCATCAAGTGCGCCAGGTCGCAATAAAGTGCGTTTGCTAGTCCTGGCGGTTCACATATGACAGATTTTTGCGTTGCTTGGGTTATGCATTATTTGTCCGGCATAGCGCCTTATACTTCACCATACACTGGAATATGCGCTCCGCTGATAATCCGCGCGTCAGGGCCAATCAAAAACCGTATGACCCGGGCGATCGCTTCAGGTTTGACCCATGCGCTGTAATCGGCGTCGGGGTTGGCTGCCCGGTTGGCGGGCGTATCAATGACGCTTGGCAGCACCGAGTTGACGGTGATATGATGCGGGCAAAGTTCGTCGGCCAGCGCCTCCGTGAGTTGCAGCACCGCGCGCTTGGAGGAAGCGTAAGCCGATAGGTTTGCTCCCGATTGCATAGCAGTACGTGTGCTCACATTGACGATTGAACCGCCGTGCTCGATCATATGTGGTATGGCAGCGCCACATGCAAGCACAGCGGTTTTCAGGTTGATATCGAGTTGCTGTTGCCAGATTGACCACGGTGTCTTGTGGACGGGCTGACCGCCGCCAAAACCGCCTGCCGCATTGATCAGCGCATCAATACGACCGTGCTGTTGCGCGATGCTTTGGCAGTAGCGAATAACGGCGTTTTCGTCGGTGAGATCAACCAGCGCGCCATCGAAGGGCGCATTCGGGGAAATTTGATGACGTGCGTAGAGGTCGTCAAGCTGATTGTTTGACCGGAAAGGAACAGCCACCGTCGCACCTGCTTCGAGCAGGGATGCGACGACGCTGCCTCCCAATCCACCTGTAGCGCCGGTGACAATCGCTATCGTGCCTGTAAGCTCCATATCAACCTCATACGTTGATAACCCCTGGCCTGCAACAGGAACACTTCTTGCTATTGAAGCAGTAAATCAAAGCTGGGATGATCGTTTCCGCCAGACAATCGGCGAACGCTCTGTCGTAACACACGTACAGTGTCTTCGCCGAGCCAGAATGTCAGCACAGATCCAATAACGAGACCTAAGGCGCTGCCTAGAGCCGCTCCGAGCGCAAAGAGCGCAAAGCGTCGGCGACGCGATAAAGACCTACGATGTGATATGACATTGCTCATAGATTCCTCATTGAACTACGACCACAGGCGAAGCTTTGCTCCAGAGTCGTTCGAGTTGATAGTATTCCCGTTGAGTCGGACTGAACACATGCACGACAACATCGTCATAATCGAGAACGATCCAGCCTGTATCAGTCGAACCCTCGACGCGCGGATTCAGATTAAATTCCCGTTGCACCACCTCGTCGATATGCTCGATAATTGCTTTCAACTGACGCTCATTCTCGCCAGAACAAATCACAAAGTGGTCGGCGATGGAACTAAGTTTCCGAATATCGAGCAGCACAATGTCGTGAGCTTGCTTATCCTCGGCTAGCTCTACGATCCGTCGTGCGAGGGTTATCGTTTCGATGGTCAACTCTCCTGATTCTTCTACGGACGCTTATATGATTTCTAGATCGTATCATATTTGACGCGCTGTGTAAACTCCTGGAAAGGCCATCTGGCAAGGTAATACGTAGCATGTCGGTATGAAGTAAAGTCGGGAGACAGATCGGTGAGATTGGGAGAACGATCTAGAAGCAGTGTCACTTCCAGATCGTTCTCCCAATTTGTTTAGCATTCAGTGTAGCCGCATATATAGCATTTGCGACAGCCTTCATTATTCAAAAGCGTCGCGTTCTGGCATTCAGGGCAAATCTCGCCGCTGGCGATCAATTCGCTATGTTCAGCCAGGTCGCGATAGCTGTCCGCATGATCGGCAGCGTGCCCATTGTCGTTGCCATTACTGTAACCGTTCGATTGGCTCGTAACCTCGTCGACGTAGTAGTCTTGCAGGATCTTGCCAATTGCATCGGGGACGGAGCGTACACGGTCGGGTCCAAACCCTGTACTGCGGCTTCCTCCGATGCCGCGCAATTGTTCGGCCAGCAAGTTGATTGGAATGCCGCAACGCAAGCCCAGCGACAATAATCGCCCCAGCGCCTCGGTGAAGGCCATCACGTCGCTGCCAGCCCGCCCGATGATAGCGAATACTTCCAGCGGCTCGCGATCAACTTCGGTCACGAAAAGGCGCAGTTTGCCGTGGGGTGTGCTGAGGGGATAGGAGCGGCTGGTCAATGGTCCGAGCGGTATCGGGCGCGGGCTGAGTTTGCTCGGCGTTGGGGCTTCAGTCTGAAAGGTTTGAGCCGGCGCTGCGTCTGAAACGGTTGCTTGCACCTGATTGGTTGCCGAACCGGTCGAAAGCACCTGGTTGCTGCGCGAACCATCGCGATAGACGGTGATGCCCTTGCATTTGAGGCTGAAAGCTAGTTCGTAGGCCGCACACACGTCTTCCGGCGTTGCATCATGCGCAAAGTTGATCGTCTTTGAGATCGCCGAGTCGGTATGCTCCTGGAAGGCCGCCTGCATCCGTACATGCCATTCCGGCGCTATATCGTGTGCAGTCACCCAGATGCGCTGGACATCTTTGGGCGTTTCAGAATGGTGAATGTGGCCGGTATTGGCGATGCGCTCCATCAGTTCCTTGCTGTACCAGCCTTGGCGTCGGGCCAGCGCGATGAAATCGGCGTTGATGTCAAGCATGCGCGTGTCGGCCTGGTAACGCCAGAACGCAACCGCAAAGTGCGGTTCGATGCCCGATGAGCACCCGGCAATCATGCTGATCGTGCCGGTTGGCGCCACGGTGGTCAGGTTGCAGTTGCGCAATCTCCGTTCTGGGCGTATGCGCGAACCATCGGGTCGCCGGGCGCATGTGTTGTCTGGCCCCCAAATGCTCGCTTCCCATTCTGGAAAGACGCCGCGTTGCCGGGCGAGCTGTTCGGAGGCGACCTTTGCTTCCTCATCAACAAAGCGCATTACCTCGCGTCCGAGGTTGACCGCCTGGTGTGAGTTGTAGGGGATTCCCAGGCGCACGAGCATATCGGCCCATCCCATCACTCCCAGTCCAATCCGACGAATGCGCTGGCTGGTTTCTGCGATTTGCGGCAGCGGATAGTGGTTGGCGTCGATCACGTTGTCGAGAAAATGGGTGCTGTGATGGACGACATCGCGCATACTCTCCCAATCGATTTCACCCTGTTCGGTGACAAACTTGCCCAGATTGATCGATCCAAGATTGCAGACATCGTAGGGAAGCAGCGGTTGCTCTCCGCAGGGATTGGTCGCCTCGTAATCGCCCCGTTGCGGAACCGGGTTGTACTCGTTGGCCTGGTCGATGAAAAACAATCCCGGTTCGCCCGTGGCGTGCGCGCTCTGAATAATCAGATCGAACACCATCCGCGCGCGTAGCCGCATCGGCTGTCCGGCTGGAATCAGTACCTCGCCGGTCAACGGGTGCTTCAGTCCGTCTCTGCTCGCAACCTGCACACGTTTCGTGCGCGGGTTTATCAAGTCGTATTCAGCATCATCTTGAACTGCCTGCATAAAGGCATTGGTGATCGCAACGCTAATATTAAAATTCGTGATTTTGGTAGTATCGCTCTTGCTAGTGATAAATTCAAGAATATCAGGATGATCGACCGCCAGGATGCCCATATTCGCACCCCGGCGCGTGCCGCCTTGTTTGATGGCCTCGGTCGAATTGTCGTAGACTTTCATAAAGCTCACCGGTCCGCTGGCCACCCCCATCGTTGAGCGCACGACATCGTTGCGCGGGCGTAGACGGCTGAACGCGAACCCGGTGCCGCCGCCGCTCTGATGAATCAATGCCTGGTGTTTCAGTGTCTCGTAGATGCTGCTGAGGTCATCGTCGATGGGCAACACAAAGCAGGCGCTGAGTTGTCCGAGCGGGCGTCCGGCGTTCATCAACGTGGGACTGTTTGGCTCGAAGCAGCCTTCAACCATAAGTGTATAGAACGAGTCGGCCACAGCAGCGATTTCGTCGTCGGCAACGCCATAGCGCGCATCGACTGCGGCGAGCGTGTCGGCCACCCGCCGAAACAGCGTCTCAGGCTCTTCAATAATATTTCCATATTCGTCTTTGATGAGATAGCGTTTTCTGAGCACTGTTTGGGCAATGTCGGTCAGTCTGGTTGATGATGCAGCTATGGGCTGCGGCATACATGATGCTCCTTTCTGCGGCTTTTGAATGAGGCGCGGATAGCGCAAAGCCAATGCGTGATAGAAAGTGAAACTCGTTAAAGTGTAAATAATAAGGGTATGTTATGAATCGGGGTGAGAAGTATTTGAAAGAGGTTTGTTGTTAATTAGAAAATGCTATAAAACTGAAATGTACTGTATATTGTATCTTCCAAGTTATGTATACTCTATATGTTGTATTACATTTACATAGGGCTAGTGTAGCACGTCTGTTACAGGCTGTCAAGAGGAGTTTGTGGCGAAAGAAAAGAGTTTACAGATATAACTTCCGGCTTGTTAATGGCGCAAGCATCCGCCCAGGCTAAGCATCCTTGGCGCCATGCTGTTCTTCGGCAATGAGCTCATCGGCGGCGGACAGCAAAATGCGCATCCGATCAGGGTCGATCTGTTTTGACTGGAGGTATATCTCCAACGCGCGTCGCGGCGTTAATCCATCCATCAGATCAGATTCGGCGGCGGCGAAGCGCCCTCGCGTCGTGCGCTCTATATCAAACGTAATTCCGCCGATAAAAAACGCATGCGCCGCGTTGAGTTGTTGACGAACGGCGTCTTCCGGCAGCATTGCCTGCTGATCGCGAGTGGCTTTGATCTCAACGCGCACGATAGCGTTGCTTAGATCATAGCGCTTGATGGCTGCACTGAGGCGGGCCGCCGGGTCACTGCTCCGCCGGACATTGATCTCGATACTGATGAATGGGCGGGCCGCCAGTTTGTGGAATTGCCAACGTGTTGCGCCTCTTACCAACTCGACTAGCACGCAGCCTTTGTCTTCATCACGTTCGCCAAAATCGATACGCTCGATGCTACCGGCATAAACCAGCGGCGGATGTTCGCCCAATGCCTGGTGGCGATGAATGTGTCCCAAAGCGACATAATCGATGTTTGGTTGCATAAGGCTGCTGCGCGCCAACACCATATCCTGCCCCAGCGTGATGTTGCGCTCAATGCCAACCGTGGCGCCCTCGACGGTTCCGTGGCATGTAAGCACGGCAGGGATAGCGGGATCAAGTTTGGCAGCCGTCGTCGTGATAAAGTTATCTAATCGGCGCCGAATCTCGGCTTCAATTTCGCCAAACGACGCCATCCGCAACTCTTCGCGGGTCATCAGACTGTGATGCGTAACCCAGGGAACCGCGATGATCTGGACTGGCCCGGAACGGGTTTCGATGACGTGGAGGCCGGTTCGGTCGGCGATAATTACGCCGTCAACCGCGAGGGCGTTGAAAATCTCGATTGAATGCGCGCGCCCGGCCGCCGCCGAGATGTCGTGATTGCCGGTGAGGATAAATACCTTCGTCCCTTCGTTGGTCAATCGACGGATGCGGCGGGCGAATTCGCGCTGGTGGGTCGGGTTGGGCGAACGGTTTTTGTAGATGTCTCCGGCGATCAAAACGATGTCAACACATTCGTCCGACGCCAGCACAATGGCTTCGTCAAGCCGATCCAGGTAATCGATCAGGCGTGTGTGCAATCCCGTCGCGGCGTCGATACGTCCGTAGTTTTCGACGCCGATATGCAGATCGGCAAGATGCAGCATTTTTATCATAGACAACGTCCGTTCTGATATAATGCACAGCGCGTTCAGTCGATTATGCGCGATTGGACTGAAAAACGATCTTCCAGAAAGCCGCCAGCTTTCTGGAAGATCTGGATGTTCAAATAATAATATTTGGACAAGAGGCTGTTGTGTTTGCTCCTCGCGCCGCCTCTTCAGGTCGGTGCAGAGAGCGCCGTTGCGAGCGCCGCCCTTTAGTCTAGCGCAAGATGAGTGGCATGTAAACCCATGATGATGGTGCAAATTGTTGCGCCGAGGTGTTGATCCGCAAGAGCGTGATGGAGTACTTGGGGAAGGTGTAGCCCAAGGGATTGCTCACCCCCCGCAGCGGTGTCGCTGGCGCATCGGACAGGTCATCCGCCGGGTTCGTCACCCCATTGAACGCCACCGTCGTCGCATCCAGCGTCTGCGCCGTCAGCACGTCCGCGCTCCCTCCCGTCACCTGGCTCACCCCATCGATCTGGATCGTCGCCGGGATCGCCTGCCCCGTCTTGTTGATCGCCAGCACCGTCACCGTCGTTCCATCAACACGCCCCCCATACACGCTCAGCTCCGTCGCTGCGTCCCAGCGTGACGTCGTCGGCAGCAGCGTCGACCCGAAGCGGGACCACTGCACAAAGGCGTAGTACTGCGGATGGCGGGCGTAGCTCTCCGCGTCCAGCAAGCCATAGTCCGTCCCGTTCCCTGCCGCCCCGTTCGCCAGGTCCCACTGGTTGGCGCTGCCGATCCCCGCCGTGGCCATCTGCCCCAGTGTGTCGGCCATGAACAGCGCGTTGACCGCGCGCCGCATCCACTGCCCGTTGTCCTGATCCTGCACCGCGAACAGGTTGTATTCCGTGATCGCGATCGGCGCCGGACGCCCGTTCGCATGGGTGTCGAAGGCGGCCTGCACATCCGCGGCCAGGTTCGGCCAGGTGGTCTGCGGTTCGGCCAGCGCATCAGCGTAGCTTGCAGGCGGGTCGAAGTAGGCGTACTGGTGGATGCTGTAGAAGTCCAGCGTCTCCCCTGCCGCTGCGATGACCTCGTTGCCCCAGTTGCTCCAGCTGTCGGACGGCCACACGCCGATGGCGCCGAGCTGGATGGACGCATCCACCGCCTGCATCGCCGCGCGGAACTCCAGGTAGCCCTCGTGGCGCTGGCTCCCGCTGCCGCTGCCGGTGACATACTCGGTCCCATCGCAGGTCCAGACGTCCTCCCAGCCCCACTCGCTACAATCCGTGCCCTGACCGGGTTTGCCGCCGTAGAACTCGTTGCCGAATTCCCAGTAGGTGATGGTGAAGGGGGCGGGGTTGCCGTGGTCGCGGCGCAGGCGGGCCCACTGGCCGACCGTACCCCAGTCGCGTCCGCGCACGTCCACGCCGATGACGCGGTCGTCATCGACGGCGCCGTTGAAGAAGGCGACGAGGGCAGCCGCCTCGCGGGAGGTGCCATTGGCGTTGACGGTGTACATCGCCGGGCGGTCGACGGCCTGGAGGAAGTCGATGAAGTCGGTCGGTCGCGCAGCCCAGGTCCAGTCGCAGCCGGAACTATCGCCGTTCTCGCAGGCAAGCCAGTCGTAGTAATTGCTCCAGCTGCCGCCGGGAATGCGGAGGAGGGAGACGCCGGACGCATCGGTGCGCGCTTGGAAGGTCGTGTTGCCGAAGCGCGCCGGATTGAGCCAGGCGGGGGCATTGGAGCCACGCAGGCTGACGGCGATGGCCTGCCCGCTGCTGGTCGCGTCCACCACGATGTCCGC
>JANQID010000056.1 GCA_028282325.1 Chloroflexaceae bacterium
GTCAAACGATTCACGGATAGCCGCGAAGGTCTCGGCCTGTTTCACCGTGTCCACGCCCAGGTCGGCTTCGAGGTCGAGATCTAGATCCAGCATGTCGGGCGGATAGCCGGTCTTCTCGGCCACAATCGCCAGCACCCCGCTCTCCACCGGATCGGCTGCCGGAGCGACCGGCGCCGCAACCGGCGCTTTGGCGACGACGGTCTGAGCGGGAGCCGCCGCTGGCGCGGATGGCGCGGCGACCGGCGCGGGCGTCGGCGACGCAGGCGGGGCTGTCGGCGATTGTGCCGTTGTCGCCGGCGGCTCAGGAGCCTGGAACGTCTGCCGTCCGTTGCTACCATTGTCGTGGATCGGCATTGGGCCAGGCGCAGGTCGAACTGTGCGTGCAGTCGGCTCCGGCACTGCCATTGGCGCGGGGCGATAGCCACCGCCGCCGCCGTCACCGGGGGCAGACGCGCGCATAGTCGGACCGGTTCCATACTGCCATCGGCTGGGAGCCGGCTGGCGATTGGGCACGCCCTGCGCTTTCACTTGCAGCACACGCTTCGCAACCTCGGTTTCCGCCCAATCGTAGCCGCTGACTTCAGCCAGCCAGTGGTTGTACATCGGCTGGTTGTCTACACGATCAAGCGCGCCGGGAATACGTCGCGTGAATGTCATCGCGATCTGCGAACCGAACCCGGCGGCCAGATGAATAGCATATTGCACCGGATAGCGCCCGCCGCGACTGAGCGTCAATGGGCCGAGATCAGGATCGATCTCTTTGAAGTTCGGCACCGGCGGAACAATGCCGTGTTCCAGGATCTTCAGCGCGATCACATCCTCAACGCCCACGCCCATCGCGTGGCCAGTGAAGCCTTTCGTGTTCGATATAACGATGTCGCGCGCCGCCTCGCCGAATGTGCTGCGCAACGCGGCCACCTCGGCGGAAGCGCTGCCGCCGCGCGCAGGCGTATAGGTCTCGTGCGAGACGAACACCGTCTGCGCCGCAATCGAGCGACGATCGACGCCAAAACGGCGCTCGGCGGAAGTCACCAGCCGATTCATCACCTGCGAGATATGCTCCGGATCGAGCCGCGAGCCGTGGAACGCGCTGTTTTCAGTGACAGTGCTGAGCAACTCGGCAATACCGCGCATACCGCGTTCACGCACCGTGTCCTCACTCTCGACCACCAGCGCGCAAGCGCCCATGCCCAGGATCATACCGTGGCGGCGGCGATCAAACGGCAGCGCAGCCTCGTCCACCCGATCGTCGGTAGCAGCGGCCCCCATACCCAGGAAGCCGGACCCTATCCACTCGACCAATGCATCGCTTGAAGCGTTGTCGCCGGAAACGACCAGCACACGACGACAGCGCCCCGCGCGGATCCAGTCTTCGGCGATTGCGATGGCAGTCGCAGTGCTGGCGCAAGCAGTATTCACTTGCGTGTTCGGGCCGCGCGCACCGATGTACTCGGCGAACTGGGCATGGCCGAAAGCAACTATGCGGAACAGGAAGCCACGGTCAAAAGTGTAGGGTTCACGCTCCATCTCTTCGTAGAGCGCCGCAATCTTGCGGTTGATCTCGTTCAGCGTGTCTGAGTCGCCGGTATAGCGGCGCAAATCATCAAGCATCGCGATCTGATTCTGGCGATTCTGCCAGGCATAATAACGCTCAAGCTCTTTGGCGAACTCATCCAGGCCGGAGAACGCGCTGGCAAAGATCACGCCAGTTTCATCGCGCAACGCTTCGGGAAGCATCCAGCGATCGGGAAGCGCGCGCCCGGTGCTCGTCTGGCGATACGTCTGCACCAGCGGAATGCCCGCCTCGCGCAATGCATCGAGACCGGCGGCGAACGCGAGTTGGCTGGTGGTATCGAGCGCCGCCAGCAGCTTCTCCGGCACTCCATATTCTTCAGCCAGATCGAACTGGCCGGCACGTCCGGCCAGTTTGACTACCTCGCTCGAGTCGGTGATAGTCTCGAAGCTTCCGCCGCCGTCGGCGGATTTCACCAGGCGGGTGATCCGCTTGGCGACCATCAACTTACGGAAGCGTTCAGGGATCAAATCAATGAACTGCTCGCCGCGCAAAATACGCGCCACGTTGTCCGGATCCATCAGCGACTTCTCGGCGCCGGGCAAGCCCAACCCCGCGCCGCTGAGCACCACCGAACCGAGCGGCGTCGCATCGCGATCATAGGCGCGCTGGCCGTTCACCGCACCTGGCGCCGGCGTCTGGGCGCTCGCGAGGGTGTGCATCAACTGAACCAAGACATCGTTCACGCTATTCAAGCCATCGGAGCCATTCGACGCTGGCGCGGGCGGCGTTGATGGAACGGACGGAGTGGGTTGCGATGCAACCGGTGCGCTGGCGCTCACGGGACGCGGCTGCGCAACGCGCGCGGGCGGCGTTGCACTCTGGCCGTTATGCTGGCTATCGACGGATGGCGCGCTCACCGCCTGGGCCGGCTCCTCGCTCTCGCTGACCCCATATCCGGCGGCGTATAAGCCGCACAGAGCGTGGTTGAAGCTTTGCAACTCGCCCGTCTTCGGATGGTTCGTGAAGAGCGACACCACATCGCCCTTCTTGCCCAACACATCATCGACGAAGCCTTTGAGCGCCTTCTTCGGCCCAATCTCGATGAACACGCGCGCGCCCTCGGCATAGAGCGTCTCCAGACCCTTCACCCACTGCACTGGCGAGGCGATTTGCTGTTCGAGAATATCCTTGATCCCCTCAACGTCCGTCGGGTACAATTCGCCGGTAACATTCGCCACAAGCGACAATCTGGGCGGCGCGATGCGGAGGCGGTTGAGCACCTGACGCAACGGCTTGCTGGCCGGGGCGACGATACGGGTATGGAAGGCATGGCTGACCGGAATACGCTGAGCCTGATAGCCTTTAGCAGTGAAGACCTCGATGGCCTTCTCGACCGCCTTGCTCGCGCCGCCGATGACCGCCTGATTGTAGCTGTTGATATTCGCCGCCACTACGTAGCCGTCGATTTCGGGCAACGTCTGCTGTACCACATCGAGTGGCGCCATCACCGCAGCCATCCAGCCGTTGTCTTCCACGCTGACTCTGGTCATCTCGCTGCCGCGCGCGGCGGCGGCCTCCAAAGCGTCGGCGAACGGCATTATTCCGGCGGCGATCAGCGCGGCATATTCGCCGAGCGAGTGACCCATCACCAGATCGGGCTTGACGCCGTAATCGGCCAGCATACCGGCAATCGCCGTGTCGGCGGTGAGCATCGCCGGCTGAGTGATCGCCGTCTGCATCAGATCGCGTTCGGCCTGTTTGATCGCGCCGGGATCGCGGCCGTCGATGAAGATGAAGTCGGTCAGCGGCTTGCCGAGTATCGGCTGCATCACCTGATCGGCCTCAGCAAACACGTTGGCGACGGACGGCGAAAGCGCGGCGAGTTGCCGTCCCATATTCGTATACTGGCTGCCCTGACCGGGGAACAAGAACGCCACCTTGCCCGGTTTCGAACCGCTCCCGCGGAAAACGCCTTGCGATTGCAACGCTTTCCAAGCCTGCGGATTGTCAAACCCGGCAGCTTTGTGGGCTTTGTTCAGGCGATCCAACAATTCATCGCGATTGCCAAAGTCGATAACCAGGCGCTCCCTGGCGCGCAGATCCGCCGGGTCAGGCGGTGAGATCGGCGGCGTCCAGCCGGTTTCCACCCGCTGGATCATCGCATCCAACTTATCTTTCAATGCAATCGCGTCATCCGCGCCAATCGCCAGGATGCCGCGCACCGGCATTTTCAACGTTGACGCTTGCGACGCAACCGCATGCGCCGAACCGCCATTCGCCCCCGCCGGGTTGCTGAGCGACACGCCGGCAAATTGCTTGCCGTCGCTGGTCAGCGCGCCGGGGATGTGCTCTTCCAACACGAGGTGGAAGTTCGTACCACCAAACCCATAGGCGCTCACACCGGCGCGGCGCGGGTAACCGCCAGAGGGTTGCGCCCACTCAATCAGTTCGTGGTTCAAATAAAACGGAATCGTGTTGAGATCAATCTTGGGATTGGGCCGTTCAGCGTTGAGGGTCGGTGGCAAGACCTTGTCGTAGACAGCCATCGTCGCCTTGAGCAAACCCGCAGCGCCGGCGCCGGCTTTCAAGTGACCGATGTTGCTCTTGGCCGAACCCAGCGCGATCTGACCTCGCTCAGCGCCGCCGAAACACTTCGTCAAACTCTCGACCTCGGTAGCATCGCCAACCCGAGTGCTGGTACCGTGCGCCTCGACCAGCGTCGCGGTAGCCGGATCCAGCCCCGCATCTTGCCAAGCACGCTCGACTGCCAGCATCTGGCCAATCGGGTTCGGTGCAGTGATACCCTTGCCCTTGCCGTCGCTGGAACCGCCGACGCCACGTATCACCGCGTAGACGCGGTCACCGTCGCGCTCGGCGTCGGCCAAACGTTTGAGCAAGAAGACGGCGCTGCCCTCACCCATTACAAAGCCATCCGCGCCTTCGCCGAAGGGTCGGCTGCCTGTTGCGCTCAATGCGCCGATCTTGCAGAACTTCACAAATGTGCCAGCGCCGTTATTGCGATCGACGCCGCCGGTGATCACCGCGTCACAGTGACGTTCGACCAGCAAATCCACCGCCGCGTCAACCGCCGCCATCGTCGAGGCGCACGCTGCATCGGCAATGAAGTTCGGGCCACGCAGATTGAGAACATTCGCAACACGCCCGGAGACGATATTTGGCAACTCGCCGGGCATCGAGTCTTCGGTAATGGGAGGGTATTGTTCTCCAATCACACGGTGCCAGTTTGCCAGGATCGTCTGACGCAATTCCAGGGGCAACTGACTGAACTCGGAGATCGAATTGAGAGCACGGGCATATTCGGGAAAGCTGATCCGCAGGTGCGTCATATAATGCAGCTCGCCGCCCATCGCCGTACCCAGAATCACCGCCGTGCGTTCGGTATCCAGCGGTCGATCAGGGTAGCCATAATCCGCCAGCGCCTCGGCGGCGATAGTCACTGACCATTGCTGACCGGGATCCATCGCAGCGGCGACGCGCGGTGGAATGCGGAATCGCTTCCAATCAAACGTGAAACCGCGCACCCAACTGCCGATCTTGGTGTAGGATTTGTCGGGAGCGGCAGGATCGGGATCGTAGTAATCCTCAACGCTCCAGCGTTCCGGCGGAACATCGGTAATGCTATAGCGCTTGTTGCGGATGTTTTGCCAGAAGTCTGCTGCATTCGGCGCATCCGGCAGGATTGCGCCGACGCCAACAATGGCAACTGCACGCTCGGCCCGTGAATTCATAAACCTTGTCTCCTTACATCACCTCAACGGGCTAGTATTCAGTATCGGAGCTAGTCTACCGGGAATGCCTCGATCAGTTTTTGCACGACAACGTTCATATCATCAATCTGGCCGACCTGAGCCTGATACATGGCGGGCAGATTGAGCGCAGCCGCCAGGTTCGGATCGGTCTGGCCAGCGCCGATCGCCCAGGCAAGCCCTTCACACGCAATCTTGCGGGCTGCCTCGCGGGCGTGGATACGCGCCATCGTTTGCTGTGTCGCCTGATCGAAATTGATGGCATCGGTCGGTTTCGTAGCCGCCCGCTCGGCGAAGATCGCCGCGGTCTCGGCATACGCGACCCACTCGCCGAGGCGGAACAAGATGTGCTGGTTGCGGGTCAAACGATCAATGCGGAAGCGCTCCATCAGCGTCGCTAACGTGCGCATCGCCAGCGCGACCGTACCGGCGCCGCTGTTGGGGTGCGCGCGCTCGATGTCGTCCATACGCGCGGCCCAGTCATTGTAATACGCGCCACGGGTCTTGAGGTGGAACTGCCAGCGGTCGCGCGCCATCGTCCATTCCAGAATCTCCGAAGTTCCTTCGTAGATACAGGTGATACGGACATCGCGCTTGATCTTCTCAACCATGTATTCTTTGGTGTAGCCATAGCCCCCATGCGCCTGAATGGCATCTTCGGCGGCTTTGTTGCCCGCCTCGGTCGCCATATATTTCGCAACGGCGCCTTCAGTCTGCTGGTCGGGATCGCCGCCGTCAATGCGCTCAGCAACCCATTCGATGTAAGCGCGCGCAGCTTCCAGACGCACAGCATTCGGCGCCCATAGTTTGTGCGTATACGCCTGCTTCTGGCTCAGCGGCGCGCCGCCTTGCACACGCTCCTGACCATACCGAATCGCGCGCTTCAGCGCAGCCCAGCCCGCGCCCAGACCAAACGAACCGACCATCAGGCGCGTGTAGCCGAACACCGCTTGCGCCTGAGCCAGACCCTGGCCCTCGACGCCGCCCACCAACCGCTCGGCAGGAACATACACCTCGTCGAGGAAAAGCGCCGCGGTGTTGCTGGCCCGAATGCCATGCTTGTCTTCCGGCTTACCATAAGTAAAACCAGGAGCCCCGCGCTCGACGACAAACCACGACGGCCCGCCCGGAGCATTCGCCAGAATGGTGTAGAGCGACGCTACGCCGCCATTGCTGATCCATTGCTTGCGCCCGCTAATCTTGTAGCCGGTGACCTGTCCATCTTCAACCACCTGAACGGCCTTGGTGCTCAGCATCGCCAGATCGCTGCCGGCCTGTGGTTCCGTCGCGCCATATGCAACCAGCAGCCCCTCTTCGGCGATCCGACCCATCCAGTGCGCCTTCTGCTCCTCAGTGCCGCCGACAACAATCGGGTCGGTACCCAGGAATGTCGCCAACACGCCCGTCGCAATGCCAAGATCGATACCGGCCATCGCTTCAGAAACGCGATAAATGTCATAGGCGCCGCCGCCCAGACCGCCATACTCTTCGGGGATGAACAACAGATGCAGGCCAAGCTGCTCGTACAATTCGCTCAACACATCTTGCGGAAACTCATCCTTGGCATCAAGCTCGAGCAGATACGTGGGGGTCAGCTTGCGTTCAGCATACTCCTTCAGGGTGGACAACACCATATTCAAGGTGTCGACGTCGAGGTACGTCATTGCTAGCTTCTTCTCCTCCGCTATGCGCACACTGGCACGACCGGAAAGCCTTGATCCGCACTGCAAATACGGGCGCGAGCCACATTCCTGGCGAGCACTTTTACGATATTTTTAGAATGACCTTCTGGCTGCAACCATCATAGTTCAGTTGTGACCTGTGTTCGGATAAGAAATGTCCATCTATCAGTAACAATCGTTCACTTTACAGCCAAATTCAGATCGACAAACAGGAAGAGAATACCCCAGATGGATCTCGATCATAATGTCCGTACATTGCAGATCTGGCGTTATCGGAATAGATAAGCAATTTTAAAGTAGAATTAAAGTCATAATTAGAGATTATGAATTAGCACATATTCTACCATAATAAGAACCGGATTTCACTACGTAATCTTTACCTTTAAGAGCACGCGCCAGACTTGCCGATCCTGATCGTCCCAGTACGATGATGAGATAATCTCGTATGGATGCAGGTTGCGAGTCAGAGATGCGGGCGGCGCATACAAATCACAATACGCCGCCCCGGTTCGGCGCCGATAGTGAAACCTACCGCACAATCAAGCTGCGTCCGGTCATCTCTTCGGCCAGCGGCAAACCCATCAGGTCAAGCAATGTGGGGGCGATGTCGGCCAGGCGTCCACCTTCGCGCATCTGCACTTCGTCCTTGCCGAGATGCAAATCCGGCGCGGCGACGAGAATACACGGCACCAGGTTGGTTGTATGCGCCGTATGCGGCCCGCCGGACTCCGAGTCGATCATCATTTCGGCGTTGCCGTGATCGGCGATAATCACTGCCGCCCCGCCTTTGTCGATCAACGCGGGAATGACTTGCCCCAGCGACCGATCAACCGTCTCACATGCCGTGATAATCGCCGCCGGCACGCCGGTGTGGCCAACCATATCCGGATTGGCGTAGTTGACAATGATGAAGTCGTACTGGTCGCTGTTGATCGCATCGAGCAGCGCTTCCGTCACCCCGGCCGCGCTCATTTCCGGTTGTAGATCGTAGGTCGCCACTTTTGGCGAGGGAATCAGTTTGCGATCTTCACCAGCAAAGGGTTCTTCGCGTCCGCCGTTAAAGAAGAAGGTGACGTGCGGATATTTCTCGGTCTCGGCGATGTGGAATTGCCGCAACCTTTGCGCGCTTACCACCTGGGCAATCGGATGGGTGACGTTTTTGGGTGGGAATGCCACGTGAACCGGCAGGCCTTCCTCGTATTGTGTCATCGTGACGTAGTACAGGTTTTGAATCTGACGCTCGCGCTGCCAGATCGTGGCGGGCAGCGGCAGGCCTTCGGCCTGCTGTTTCTCGTAATGCCGGGTGATTTGCTCATTGATGTCGGGCAGCGTCAAGGCTCTGGTCAGTTGGCGTCCCCGGTCCGGGCGGAAGTTGTAGAAGATGATCGCATCACCGTCGTTGACCGTCGCAACCGGTTTGCCATCGCGCATAATCACCGTCGGCAGCATAAACTCGTCGCTGACGTCGTTGGCATACGATGCTTCGATGGCGGCGCGCGCTTGCGTGGCCGTCTCGCCGACCCCATCAACAATCGCCGCATAAGCGCGCCCGGTGCGCTCCCAGCGCTTGTCGCGATCCATGCCATAGTAGCGTCCGCCGACCGTGGCAATCTCGCCGACGCCGATGCGTTCGATCGCGCTTTCCAGCGTGTCGAGGAAGCCGAGCGCACTGCGCGGCAACACGTCGCGGCCATCTAGCAGCAGGTGAAGGTAGACGCGGTCGAAGCCCTCGCGTTTGGCCAACTCGATCAGCGCATGGTGATGATCCTCGTGCGAGTGAACGCCGCCCGGCCCGAACAGCCCGATCAAGTGCAAACCGCCGCCGGTCTTTTTGCAATGCGTGATAGCGTTGCAAAACGCCTCGTTCTGGAAAAAGTCGCCATCGCTGATCGATTTGTTAATACGGGTGAAATCCTGGTACACGATCAACCCGGCCCCGAGGTTGAGGTGGCCTACTTCTGAATTGCCGATCTGACCGTCGGGCAAGCCCACATCCATGCCCGAAGCGGCGATGCGAGTATACGGATACTCCGCCGTCCAACGATCGACGTTGGGCGTATTCGCCAATGCCACACCATTTCCCGGCCCCGGTTCAGCCAGGCCCCAGCCATCCATAATCACCAGCATAACCGGGCGCGGTCGTGTTGTTGCGCTCATATCACTTCCTTCTTTGAAGTCATCGATAGTTTCGCGGTGCGGCTATTATAACCCTAGCCCGACCAACAGCGTTTGCACAGCCCCCAGCAGCGACAATACGGCGACGCCGACAATCGGGATCGCCAGACCGACTGCCGTCAAAGTCCGTCCGCCGGGCGAGGTTTCTGGTCGGCTGACAAAGCCGCGCCGAACTTCATCGTTCCAGGTCAAATATCCGGCCCAGATCGTGATCACGCCGATAGCGGCAAACGCCAGCGCGGCGCCAATCGCGATGATGCTTCCGAGAATACTCATAGCATATCTCCATCTTGCGATGCAATTGACGAGGAATATGCATAGTATAGCAACCCATCGCAGAACCTTCAACTGCATCGCAGTCCTATCCGGGGGATGTGTAATGTCTGGATCGATCGGCGAGTGATGAGTGGTGAGTGACGAGCGGCGCATTCGGCATCACAGTGAAGAGCAGCGTCAACACATTTCGCAGCGGCACCCCTCGATACACGCTCCGCGCTACTCGGGATGCTGGCAGGGCGATTGGCTTCCTTCGTTGCACCCTGGACAGGCTGCTCAGGATGCCAATCGCCAGACTACTGCCATATCATACCGTTTGGATTTGACAACGCTGCATAAGCGTTGCTTGCATTGCACATCGCGGCGCGGTATGCCACAATCTCAAATGGTATCAGCCGTCTATCAGCTTTCTGGTCAGAAACGATGTGCTATAATCAGAAACCAGAAATCCATCGAACGAAGGTTGCATGCAGCCTTGACAAGGAAATCAGGTTTTCCTGAGACTGGCAAACATTGAGGAGCGCCCCTGTGTCGAAGTGGAGCGATCTGGGCAATGTGCTAAACGTCCTGCGTGAAATCGATGTCAATGCGGTGCGCGAAGAAAGCGAGCGGGAGCTTGCGATCGCCTGCATAGGCAAGACCCATCTCTCTACCCTGTTGAGTCGCCTGCTGCGCGAGCAGAACAGTCAGCGCTACGGGCCATCCGCGGAAACGCCGCTGCTTTCCTTTGCACTGCCGCTTAAAACGCACGCCGATGATCTACGCCGCGTCGATCTGCTCGTCCTCATTCTCGACGGACGCGAGCCGCTGAGCCGCAGCGAGAAAGAGGCGTTTCTGCACCTCGATTCGCTGGCATTGCCATTCCTGGTCGTGGTCTTTGGCGGCAATCCGGCTCAGAAGGCGAAGATCGATGAGTTGCAACTGCCGGCGGCGGTGGGCGTCGTGATCATCGAAGATTCCAACCAGGCGGATGCGGTTGACGTATTGGCGCAAGGCATGCTCGATCGGCTGCCCAGCGAGCTGCATATAGCCGCCGCTCGGCGTCTGCCCAGCCTGCGCACGGCGGTGGCGAAAGAAATGATCAGGGGCGCTTCGTTGAGCAACGCATCGTACGTCGCTGCAACCGCGATCCCTCAGTTCATTCCCATCGTGAGCATTCCCTTCGCCGCAGCCGATATGCTGGTGTTGACCAAAAACCAGGCTTTTATGGTCTATCGCCTGGCGCTGGTCTTCGGCGCGCCGCCGGATTTCCAGGCTCGCATCGGCGAAGTGCTGCCGGTGGTTGGCGGCGCGTATGTCTGGCGGCAACTCGCCCGCACGCTGGTCGGGCTTATTCCCATCTGGGGTTTAGTCCCGAAAGTTGCGATCGCCTACGCGGGAACTTACACGACCGGGACAATCGCCTGGCGCTGGTATGAGCAAGGTGAACTGATCTCACGCGACCACATCACGCAGATTTCGCAAGAAGCGCTCGCACACGGACGCAAGCTGGCCGGCGAGTTAATCTCCCAGGCCCGCGAGCAAGGGCGGCGGACGCCGGCGCTGTTGCGTCGCTCGTGGCAGCATGTCGTTCGGCTGTTTCAGCGCACGCGCAACAATGCGTCGTCACCCTCATCCACCAACCGTTGAGAGCTAATTTGAAATGACTGAGCCAGCCTCGCAATCGGCAACTGTGTGAGTATCTGCAAACTTTGTCAGCCAGACACTTTCTTACATACCGCTATGGCAGACTGGCTCAGTCTGCTGTCCGTCACTTCTCAAACAACCGAACCAGAATTCACGAAAAGAGGATGCGAACGCTATGGATCGCTTCGTTATCGAAGGCGGGCACCGCCTCTCCGGAACCATCATCCCGTCGGGCAACAAAAACGCCGCACTGCCGCTGCTCGCCGCCTCCCTGCTGACCGATCAGCAACTGGTGCTGCGTAACGCCCCAAACATCGGCGATGTGATAGTCAAGCTCGATCTGCTTGAACATATGGGCGTCACGACAACTATGATCGACGCGCATACGATTGCCCTGAACGCTGCGACGCTTCACGACAGGAACCCCGACGTCGGCCTGTGCCGACGGATTCGCTCATCGCCCCTGCTGGCCGGGCCGCTGCTGGCGCGGCGCGGCTACGCCGACTTGCCCCGCCCCGGCGGCGACGGCATCGGGCGGCGGCGACTTGACACCCACTTTCAGGCACTGCGCTCATTGGGCGTCGCCGTCGAAATTACGTCTACAAGCTACATTTTGCGGAGCGACGGATTGCACGGCGCGGATATTTTTCTCGATGAGATGAGCGTGACCGGCACCGAGCAGGCCATTCTGGCCGCCGTAACAGCCGAAGGCGTCACGAACATCAGCAACGCCGCATCCGAACCGCACGTACAGGATGTCTGCCGATGCCTGAATGCGATGGGAGCAAAAATCAGCGGCATTGGCACGAATGTCCTGGAGATCGAAGGCGTCACGTGCTTGCACGGCGCCGAGTATGTTATCGGCCCCGATTTTATGGAGGTCGGCTCGCTGATCAGCCTGGCGGCAGTTACTGGCAGCGAACTGCGCATTCGCAACGCTAATCCGCGCGATCATCGAATGTCGCGCATTGTATTCGGACGCCTGGGCGTGAACTGGTGCGATGACGGCGATGACATCGTC
The DNA here is from genome assembly GCA_028282325.1 of Chloroflexaceae bacterium. Lineage (GTDB taxonomy): Bacteria > Chloroflexota > Chloroflexia > Chloroflexales > Chloroflexaceae > JANQID01. Next base: position 12,064 of record JANQID010000056.1, read on the forward strand.
GTGCCGGGCGAACAAGAGCTGCGCGTCCACGATGACATCCACGGCGCCATTCCCAAGATCGACTCGGCGCCCTGGCCAGGGTTCAATACCGACCTGGTGAGTCCGGCGCTGGTTGTGGCGACCCAGACGCGCGGCACGGTGCTGATCCACGAGAAAATGTTCGAGAACCGCCTGTTCTTTGTAGACCGGCTGATCAGCATGGGGGCGCGCATCGTTTTATGCGATCCGCATCGGGCGGTTGTCGTCGGCCCGGCCCCGCTCCACGGCGAGCCGGACGGCATGCCCAGTCCGGATATTCGCGCCGGTATGGCGTTGCTGATCGCTGCACTGTGCGCCAGGGGTCGCAGCGTCATCTATAACATCGGTCAGATCGACCGCGGCTACGAGCGCATCGACGAACGCTTGATCGCGCTCGGCGCCCGCATCGAACGCCTACGCTGACGACGACTGTTTACAGTAGACGCGAACAACCAGACGGTCAGGACAAACGCACCTGGCCGTTTTTGCATTGTGCCGCATTGGCGTTCATCAAGCCGGTCGCAGCACTTGCGCCATGTTCGTTTTTCGTAAGATCTTCGTTAGCAGGGCGTCAGCTTTGCCAGATACCCTTGGGGCAGGCAGCCTGGTCTGCGATATCTATGATGATGACGCGCTTCCCGCCGGAAGCGAGAAATCCGTTGCGCCGGTCCCGGCAGCCGTATACAAATGGAGGAAATGTAACACGATATACTTGAAAGTGTATCAGGAGGTTTGTGCTTATGCGTTCCGTGTATATCTTGCTGATCGCGATGATTGCTCTCGTTCTGGCCACGTGCGGCGCAGAAACGACAACAACCCCCGCCGTCGCCCCGACCGAGGCGATGATGGACGAGCCCACCGCTGAAGCCATGATGGACAAGCCAACTGGCGAGGCGATGATGGACGAACCCACCACTGAAGCCATGATGGACGAACCAACTGGCGAGGCGATGATGGACGAACCCACCGCTGAAGCCATGATGGACGAACCAACTGGCGAGGCGATGATGGACGAACCCACCACTGAAGCCATGATGACCGAAGCGCCTGCATGGCAGCAGATCGCCCTCACCGATGTCCGCACAGGCGAAACCTTCACCCTCGCCGATTTTGCCAGTCGCACGGTTTTCGTCGAGCCGATGGCCACCTGGTGCTCAAACTGCCGGGCGCAGCTTGGCAATGTGCGTGATGCGCGGGCCCAGTTGAACAGCGATGATGTTGTCTTTATCGCGCTGAGCGTCGAGACCAACATCAGCAACGCCGACCTGGCGCAGTATACCGAAGACACCGGTTTCGACTGGACCTTCGCAGTGGCAACGCCGGAGCTGCTCCAGGAATTGACTAACGTCTTCGGGCGCACAATCACCAATCCGCCTTCGACGCCCCACTTCATCATTCGCCCCGACGGCACGACGACCGAACTGACCACCGGCATTGAGTCCGCCGAGCAGATCGTCGCGCAGTTGCAGGCCAATAGCTGAGGAGCGCATCCGTGAGCCAATATCTGGAAGCGTTCATCCTTGGCAACGGCGCGATTCTGGGCAATGTCTGCATGCTGCCGCTCTATCCAGGTCTGATCGCATTTCTGGCCGGAAATGCCAACAACGAGCGAGCGGCGCGGGCGACCGGCTGGCTGGGCGCGCTGGTGCTGGCGGGCATTCTGAGTATGATGACGCTGGTCGGTTTTGGGGTCTTCGCGCTCCAGCAGTCCTTCGGCGCCATTTTGCCGCTGCTCTTGCCGCTCATCTACGGCACCGTTATTCTGCTCGGGGCGTTGATGCTGATCGGCTTCAATCCCTTCGCCCGCCTGGCGACGATGCAGATGCCGGTAGTGCGCAATCCGTATATGGCGGCCTATGTCTACGGCCTGCTGCTCGGCCCGATGACACTGCCTTGCACCGGCCCGCTGATCGTCAGCGCCTTTGTGCTAGGAACCGGTAGCATCGCTTCGCTGGCCGACGGGTTGATCTATTTCCTGTTCTTCGGGCTGGGGTTCGGCTGGCCGCTGGTGCTGCTGCCGCTGTTCGCCCTGCCGGCGCAACGACGCCTCACCCAGTGGCTCAGTCAGCACTACGCGCTGCTGGGTCGGGCGTCGGGTATATTGCTGCTGCTCATCGGCCTGTTTGGCATATGGACCGAGGTACTGCCGAATGTGTGATGCCGCACTCGGTTAAAGATTTCCCCAAAGGCCTGGCAGGTAACAAAGTCCTGTCAGGCCTTCATCTCTCCAATCCCCCAACATGATCTATAATGGGCAGTGCGCCACCAGGAAAATCGACCGCTGCTGACGATACCAAACAATATTGGAGATACCGCATGGTGTCATTCTGAGCGCAGCGAAGAATCTCAGATTCCCCCAACGCCGAGACCCTTCACGCTGCCGGCGGCTCCGTTCAGGGTG
>JANQID010000065.1 GCA_028282325.1 Chloroflexaceae bacterium
CGCTTCGACGAGGCCCGCGACCACTACCGCCAGAGCCTGGCGATCTTCCAGCGCATCGGCGACGCGGCCGGAACCGCTCGCACCCTCGGCAACCTCGGCAACGTCTACGACAGCCAGGGGCGCTCCGACGAGGCCCGCGACCACTTCCGCCAGAGCCTGGACATCAGCCAACGGATTGGCGATGCGTCAACCACCGCGCTGACGCTCTGGAACCTCGGCCTGCTCTACGAGACGCAAGGCGAGCTGGCCCTGGCGCTGCCGCTGGTCGAGGAGGCGGCGCAGATCGCGGAGCGGATCGGGATGCCGCGGGCGGAGGAGTGGCAGGCGAAGGCGGAGGAGCTACGCGGAAATAGCCGATAACCGATAGCCGATAAACGATAGCCGATAGCCGATAGCCGATAGTCGATAGGCATAGCCGATAGTCGATAGTCGATAACTGATAGCCGATAGCCGATAGCCGATAGCCGATAGCCGATAGCCGATAGCCGATAGCCGATAGGCATAGCCGATAGTCGATAGTCGATAACTGATAGCCGATAGAGCCGGCGATGGCGGGCGGGGCAGGTCGGAACCGGCGCAGGCGGTGCGGGCGGGGCGTTGATGTAGGTATCGCCGTAGTGCTGGTGTACCGAACCGGCGGACTGATTGATGGCCCCCTGCGATTCGGGAGCATTGAAGCCTGCGGGCGGGTCGGGGCGCGGTTCAGACATCGGCGCTTCCTCCGGCTGGGTGACGAACGACGGGTGACAAGAAACGGGCGTGGCCCTATCATAGCAGAGGCGCGGGGTGAAACGCAGCGGCAGCTTGCTCCCGCCGCGGGGGCATCCCGAGTAGCCCTTCGCCACAGGCTCAGGACAGGCCCTTGGCCTTGGAATCCGAGATTCTTCGCTGCGCTCAGAATGACCGTATGCAGTGTCTCCAAATATTGTTTGGTATCAACCACTTCCGCCTGCAATTGTCGGCGCTATCAGTTATCGGCTATCGTTTATCGGCTATTGCGCCGCCTGCAATTGTCGGCGCTATCGGCTATCGGCTATCGTTTATCGGCTATGTTGCCGCCCTATCGGCTATTGCGCCGCGTAGGGGCGGCGTCTGATCGCGTTTTGCACGCCATAGCGCCGGGCCCAGCGTCGCCAGCCAAAACTGCCGACCAGGGTGTACATCCAGCCGGGAATGATCGTCCGCCCCATCAGATCGCGCGCGGGCGGCGGCACCGGATGGCCCTGCGCCAGCGCGGCGGCGGCCAGTTCGAGCGCTTTGCGCACCGGCTGCGCGCGCCCGTCGATGTCGTGCAGCGACCGGCCGTGGATGACGCCCTCGCCGCCGCCCAGCGCCAGCCCGCCCATCCAGTCGCGACCGGTCTCGCGGGCGAACTGGGCGCAGATGGCGAGCGCCGTCGCGTTGTGGGCGGATTCGGGGAAGCCGCAGTTAGCAATCGCCGTGAAGCGCTGGCGACGCTCGCCGGGCGCGCCGCGGGCGGCGATGGTTTCGAGCGCCGCGATGACCGGCGCGGGAAGGCTATCGACATAGAGCGGGAAGGCCAGCACCACAAGGTCGGCGGCGTCGATTGCGGTCAGCGCGACGTTGCGGCGCTGTGGCGCGTTGAACGTGGTGTAGATCTGGATCGTCTCGGTCGCAACGCCACGCGCGGCAAGCTGCTCCATCAGGTAGCTGCCGAGCGCCGCCGAATTGCTTTTGCTCGTGCGCGGGCTGCCGACCAGCAAGACGGCGCGCTGCACCGGCGCGGAGGCGGCGAACGAGATGCTCGTATCGGGCAAGGCTGGCGGCGTGGAACGCTTGCCGTTGGCCACAGCGTTGAGCCAGCCGCGCGACCGGGACTCCAGCTCCGCCGTGGTCGGGTCGCCCGTCACCACATCGCACACCGCGGCGGCGGAATGCATATTGATCGCATTGCGATGAGCTAACTGACGGAAAATGGCTTCGGCGGCGACGACGGGCGCGTCCATCCAGCCGACGGCCAGCAGATCGGGATAACGCTCGTAGCGCCGCTGGTGATGCGTCTCGCCGTCGATGTTGATAAAAAACGGCGAGATAAGCTGGATCTGGTGATCGACCATACGCTTGAGTTCCATCGAATAGCCGCCAAACGTGACCGGCGTCAGATAGACCGTCAGGTCGCTCTGGATGATGGCGGCGGCGATGGCGCGATTGTCGTCGTTCGCATTGCAAACGCCGGGTGAGCGAACCCAGCAGAAAAAGTCGCCGGCACAGTTGCCGATCCTGCGTACGCGCAGCAACACATGCTCAACCTGCCAGCCGCGCTGCTCGAGTTCAGATGTCAACGCGACGCGGATTCGTTCGCCGATCGGGTCCTGGTCGCGAGAACCATCGAGAAGCAAGGCTTTCATACAACCTCCTTTAACGCGCCCCAAAGAGGGTGCGGGTATAAGCATCCAATTCCGCATTCAGGAAATCTTCCAGCGCCTCGCCCAGGAAGGTCGGAAAATGGCCGTAGAGTTCGAGAGCAGTCAGACCGTGAACTTTGGCCCAGGCTTCCAGGCCGAGATAGAGCGCCACCGGGTGAAACTCGACGCCCTGGCCGCACAGTTGGGTGACGCGAGCTTCGATCGTCGGCGTCAGATGAATGTAATCGGGCGGTAATTGCAACGCCCCGGCATAGTAGGCCGCATCGAGCACGCCACTCAGCACGAAAAAGCTTTGCAGCGGCGCGAAGGCGGGATCTGGCGTGCAGGAATAGCCGGGCGCCGGCGTGCCAAAAATCAGCAGAAAGCGGCTCGGATTGGCCGCCGCCCAGTCGCGATACGCACGCCCGATCGCACGGAAGCGCCCGGCGTGATCGTCGGCGGGCCGCGTATCGCGGGCCTGAGAAAGCGCGGTGCCGAACGAGGTGAACGCCTCGATGATCAACGCCGTCACCAGGGCGTCGCGACTTTCGTAGTAGCGGTAGAGCGCCGGCGCCGACATACCCATGTCACGGGCGATTGCCCGCAGCGACAGTGCCGCCGGGCCGGATTCGGCGATGTGCCGCCAGGCCACGCTCTTGATTTCATCGTAGGTCGCTTCGCGCAACCGCTCTCTGCGATTAGGCGTCATGATCGTTACCGCCGTTTGTTTTAGTTAACACTGTAAACAAAAACATACCACCGCTCACGAATTTGTCAAGGAGGATCTTGGAGCAGTTTCAGACCGCCGATCCGGGCGGGCAATCTCGGATCGGCGGCGCGGATGGGCAAACCGGCGTACAATGGATTCAAGCGAGGATCATTTGCACGCCCATTCCCTGAAAACAGGAGCAGATACGCGTGAACACACCATTTCTGATCTACGGCGCCAACGGCTTCGTAGGCGCTGCCATCGCCCATATGGCGGTTCAACGCGGCGAGCGCCCGATCCTGGCCGGGCGCAACCAGACGAAGGTCGCAGCGCTCGCGGCGGAGCTGGGCCTCGACTATCGCGTCGCCAGTCTCGACGACCCTGCCGCGCTCGACCGCGCGCTCGCCGATGTGTCCGCCGTGCTGCATTGCGCCGGGCCCTATCTCTACACCTACCGTCCGATGGTCGAAGCCTGCCTGCGCGCGGGCGTCCACTATCTCGACATCACCGGCGAGATACCGGTGTACCAGGCGTTGGCCGAATATGACGCGCAAGCCCGCGCACGCGGGGTGATGTTGCTGCCGGGCGTGGGTTTCGATGTGGTTCCAACCGACTGCCTGGCCGCGCATCTCAAGCGTCGCCTGCCCTCGGCGACGCGGCTCACGCTGGCATTTCACGTAGACGGGCCGGTGGGGCTGCCGCCGGGCACCGCGAACACGATGATCGAGTTGATCCCGCACGGCCAGCTTACGTTGCGCCGCCGGGCCGGGCGGCTGGAACCGGGGCCACTCGGCGGGCACACCCGAACGATCGACTTCGGCGAGGGGCCGGTGCAAACGACGCTGTTCGGCTGGGGCGATGTGTTTATGGCCTACCGCAGCACGGGTATCCCAAACATCGAGGATTATCTTGCATTGCCCGACGCCACACGCGGCATGGTGACGATTGCGAATCTGCTGCGCCCGATCTTCGCACTGCCGGCCGCCCGCGAGCTGATGAAACGCACGCTGCCGCCGGGAGTCGTCGGCTCGACCGAAGACGAGCGCACCCGCACCCGCACCCGCGTGTGGGGCGAAGTCGTTGACGATGCCGGTCGCCGCTGCGTATCACGGCTGCACGGCCCCGAAGCGGGCGTGGTCTGGACCGGGCTGGCGGCGCTAGCGGCGACACGCAACGCGGCGGATGGCGACGCCAAACCCGGCTTTCAGACGGCGTCGCTGGCCTATGGCCCTGACTTTGCCCTCGCGTGCGAGGGCGTCACACGAGAGGATCTGGAATGAAATCCATCTACATTGGCGAAACGCCGCTGGAAGCCCATATCGTCAAGGATCTGATCGAATCTGCGGGCATCGCTGCCGTCATTCGCGGCGAGAACCTGTTCGGCGTGCGCGGCGGCCTGCCGATCAGCGCCGAAACCGCGCCCTCGGTCTGGGTCGCCGAAGCCGACTACGAACGGGCGCAGGCGCTCGTTGACGAAATGCTGCGCACCGAATCGCGCGCGCCGGAGGGGACGTCGTGGCGCTGCCCGCAATGCGGCGAATACCTGGATCCGCAGTTTACGGCGTGCTGGCAATGCGGCGCCCCGCGCCCGGATAACGCCTAATCCTGAGCGTCATAATCCCGAGCCGCATCCGGCACATTCGCAGACGCGCCGCACAACAAATCGCGCGCCGGATGCGTTTCATCGGCGCGATTCGGAACACAGAGCGCAGTCCTATGCGATAAGGAGCGCACAATGAGACTGATCTCGGACCTGCGCCGCGATATGCTCGCCCCGCTCCGCTGGCTGCTCTGGTCGACCATCAAGTCAAGCAGCGTCCACCCCGGATTCATCACATCGGTAAACGCGGCGTGTACGCCCGAAGAACTGGGCGCATTGATCGCGAGCACGCACATCGAAGACTTCACGGTGTCAGGCAATCCAATTGGAGTTATGCTCACCGGCGTCAAAGCGGCGGCGTAGGCCAGCCCGGCGCGCGGCGGAACGCTATCACACCCATCGTTCGTTTCAGCCTCCGGTCCGGCATTGCCACGCCGGGGGCTGTGCTATAATACACGCTGTGTCTCAGAAGCTGCATAAAACGTGATGGATAGCAGACTGAGCCAGTCTTCCTTCTGGCGCAGTTTGCCCGAATATCGGTCGAACATGGTCCGCAGATACATAACGAGCGGCCAATGTCAAGACTGGTCCAGTCCTTAGATTCAGCGCCGCGCGGCGCGCCACAACAGCAGCGGGAAGGAGGTGAGCACATATGTCCGACCCTGATCTTAGCGACCTTCGCAGTGTTAGCGTCCATTTCGTCGATGCATATGCTTGTTTTTGCCGTGCTCACTACCTGAGGAGCGATACCGTATGAGCGACTATTCCGCCGAGCGCAAACCCATGGATCGCTACGATCCGGCTGCGATCGAGAAAAAGTGGCGGGATCGCTGGGCCGCCGATGAGATCTACCGCACACATCCCGCCGATGAGCGACCTAAATACTATATTCTGGACTTTTACCCCTACCCCAGCGGCGACGGCCTGAGCGTCGGCCACTGCCGCAACTATGTACCCACCGACGTGATCGCCCGCTATTATCGTATGAAGGGCTACAACGTCTTGCACCCGATGGGGTGGGATGCCTTTGGTCTGCCGGCTGAGAACGCAGCGATCAAGTTGAAAACCAACCCGGCGATACTAATCCGCCGTTTCGCCGACAACTACAAACGCCAAATGAATATGATCGGCGTGAGCTATGACTGGAGCCGCGAGATCAGCTCCAGCACGCCAGAGTATTATCATTGGACACAGTGGATTTTCCTGCGTCTGTACAACTCGTGGTATGACCCGCGGGTCGATCAGGCGCGCCCGATTGAAACCCTGGAAGACGAACTCTCCCAAAACGGGACGGCCAATTTGCGCCTGCCGCTCTCCGAGCCACAATTGACCGCCGCCGAGTGGAATGCGTTCGACCCGCTGCAACGCCAGGAGTACCTGCGCCGCTTCCGACTGGCCTACCGCGGCGAGGCGGCTGTGAACTGGGACCCCGTGGACAAGACCGTCATCGCGAACGAAGAGGTCGATGCCGACAGGCGGGCCTGGCGCAGCGGCGCGCTGGTCGAGCGCAAGATCCTGAAGCAGTGGTTTTTCCGCATCACCGCCTACGCCGACCGACTGGATCGCGACCTGGACACGGTAGACTGGCCATCCAAGATCGTCACGATGCAGCGCAACTGGATCGGGCGCAGCGAAGGCGCGGAGGTTATCTTCCACACCGAGCAGGACGATGAGATCATCGTCTTCACGACCCGGCCCGATACGCTGTGGGGCGCGACGTTTATGGTGCTGGCCCCCGAACACCCGCTGGTCGCGAAGATCACCGGCGAGGAGCAGCGCGCCGAAGTGACGGCGTATGTCGCCCGGGCCCAGGCCACCTCCGCCGCCGCCCGCACCGAGGAGAAAGAGAAGACCGGCGTCTTCACCGGCGGCTACGCGATCAATCCGGTCAACGGCGCGCGCATTCCGATCTGGATTGCCGACTATGTGTTGATGGGTTATGGCACCGGCGCGATTATGGCCGTGCCCGCGCACGACGAGCGCGACTTCGCGTTTGCGCTGAAGTTCGGCCTGCCAATCATTCCGGTGATCGCTCGTCCCGACGATGCGGCGCGCAGCGTGGTGCGCGCGGGGACCTATCGCCCCGAACTGGTTGCCGCGCTGAATGCGGCGCAGTACAGCTTCACCGAAAACGCCGGCGATCTGCTGGTAACATTGACCGGCGCGCAGGCGCCGGAGTACGCCGAACTGGTGCACGCCCACCTGACCGAAGGCCACAGCGAGGTCGCCGGTTCAGGCTGGCTGATGATCTTCCCCGACGAGGTCATCGCGCTGGATTCGGTTGCCGCCGACGAGCGCATCGCCGCACGCCTGCGCAAAGAGATCGGCCACGACGCCGTGCCCACGTGTATGGCCTACTTGGTGACAACGCCGTTCTACCGCGACATCGTCTACCACGACAACTACGGCACGCCGATCCACTCCGGGCCAATCAACGGGCTGCCCGGCGACCAGGCCATTCACCAGACAATTGCCTGGCTTGAACAAAACGGCTTCGGGCGACAGCGCCTGAACTATAAGATGCGCGACTGGCTGATCAGCCGCCAGCGCTATTGGGGCACGCCGATCCCGATTATCCACGCCGAGGATGGCCTGGAGGTTCCGCTGCACGACGACGAGTTGCCGCTGACGCTGCCGAATGTTGAGAGCTATGAGCCAACCGCAACCGGCGAGTCGCCGCTGACGCTGATCGACGACTGGGTCAACGTCACCCTGCCCGACGGGCGCAAGGGCCGCCGCGAGACCGACACGATGGGTACGTTCGCCTGTTCATCGTGGTACTACATGCGCTTTGCCGACGCGCACAACTCCGCGGCGCTGGCCGACGTGCAGGAGTTGGCCTATTGGCTGCCGGTCGATATGTACGTCGGCGGGGCCGAACACGCGGTGATGCACCTGCTCTACTCACGCTTCTGGACCAAGCTGCTCTACGACCTGAATGTCATCGCGTTCTTCGAGCCGTTCGCGCGGCTGCGCAACCAGGGCCTGATTATGGCACCGGCGCGCGAGGTGAATGGCGAGGTCATCGTCGAGAAGATGAGCAAATCGAAGGGCAACGTGATCACGCCCGATGAAGTGGTGGCCGAGCACGGGGCCGACGCGTTGCGCGGCTACGAATGCTTCATCAGCGACTTCGAGCTGTCGGTGCCGTGGAGCACACAAGGCGTTCCGGGCGTGCGGCGCTGGCTTGATCGCGTCTGGCGTATCGTGCTGCGCCCCGACGACGACGCCGGCCAGCCGGCCACGTTGAGCGAGCGCCAGGTGCAGCGCATAGTGCACCAGACGATCCAGCGCGTCGAAGAGAACATTCTCAACTTCAAATTCAACACGATGGTTTCGGCGCTGATGGAATTCACCAACGCGCTCTACAAAGCCCGCGACGCCGGGCTGGTCGGCACGCCGGCCTGGAACGAGGCCATCGAAACGCTGTTGTTGCTGATCGCGCCGGTCGCGCCGCACATCGCCGAAGAACTGTGGGAACGCACCGCGCGTCCCTACAGCATCCACCAGCAACGCTGGCCCGTCGCCGATCCCGAACTGGCCGCCGAGGAAGAGATCGAGGTCGTCTTGCAGGTCAACGGCAAGGTGCGCGACAAGCTGGTCGTTCCGGCGGAGGCCGACGAGGAGCAACTGCGCGAGCTGGCGATGACCAGCGATCGAGTGCAAAGCTTTATCGGCGGCAAGCCCATCCGCAAGGTCATCGTCGTGCCCGGAAAACTGGTCAACGTTGTTATCTGAGAGACTGTCTGAAAAGACTGGGCCAGTCTCAAAACCGGCATACCATTGAACGTCTGCGCGCAATTTCCGGCGGCGACTTCGGCAAACGTTATTTATGGAAGACTGTCCCAGTCTGCTTCCTGTCCCTTTTCAGACAGGCTCCGAGGATCGCAGACGCCAGCGCAAATGAAAAACGCCTGACCACGGAGAGCGCAACAGGCTGAGCGCACCGACGTGAGCCGTTGCGCTCTTCGCGTGTGAAGCTACCAAGCAATATGGGAGACATCGCATAGTGTCATTCTGAGCGCAGCGAAGAATCTCAGACTCCCGCAACGCCGAGACCCTTCCCCTTCGCTGCGCTCAGGGTGACATGCGGTATGGGTAGCATCGTTTGGTAGCGACACAATCGCACGGTTGACGATTATACGGAGCACTGGTCTTACAAATCTATGGAAAACTTCTTCAGCAACCGATTGACGCGCAGCTACGCGGTCCTGATTCTGGGGGGCTTGCTCTTCTGGATGCGCCGCCAGATCTTCCCGACGATTTTCGACAGCCCGCGCATCCCCTTCGATATCGGCACGATCTCAACGCTTAATTCGTGCTACACGACGCCGACGCTGGTGAAATGCAGCGACCCGCTGTTCATCCTGCTGACGGCCAGCGCGCTGGTGTGGGCGCTCTGGCGCGGCAACCTCGTCGTGATGATCTTCGCGATTATCCTGACACTGGTTCCATTGGCGTTTTACTTCATGTTCGCGCCGATCGTTATGGTCGCCGTGATGTTTCTGGCGATCCCGATCCTGATCGTGGCCGGCGTTCGCTTGGTGGCGCCGGACGTTGACATGTCCGAATTGCCCGACGAAGGCAAGCCGGGCGCGAACGAACCACACTACTGACCCGCCCGGTCACACCTCCGCGCTCATCCCCGCCGCCAATGCATCAAGCATCGTCGCAAGTTCGCTATACCAGGCATCGGCCATCTTGTCGAATCCGCGCCGTGACGGATGCACGCCATCGAGCAGGTCGTCCAAAGTCAGCGCGTTGTACATATCGACCAGGACGATGCGCCGACCCTGCGCCGCTCTGGCGCGCGCGATGCCGGGCAAACGAGCGTTGAAGCCGCGTACCAACGCATCCATTGACGGATCGCTTAGGGGCGGCAGCGTGGCAAGGATCACGCGCCGTTCGGCGTCCTGCGCGAACAGCTTGTCGATCAGCTTCGCCAAGCGCTCCGGGGCCGTTGCGACGCGATGGCACTGGACAACATCATTCGTTCCGGCAAGCAACAGCACGATATGCGGACGGCTCCGCGCCAACCAACCCCGCACGCGGGCATCGATTTCGTCAATCCGCCAGCCCGAATGCCCCTCGTGGTCACGATCGCCGAGATCGGACGGCCCATTCTTTTGCGAACCCGCAAAATCGACCGCATACCTATGAGCGAGCAAATGCTGCCGCAGTTTGATGCGATACCCGCCCGGCACATGATAGCCGTCGGTGATCGAATCGCCCAGCGGCATAATCCGGATCAGACCGGCGGAAGCGCGTTGTTGATCGTCGAGCCGGTTGAGCAGCAGTGCGTATGCGCGCCTGGCAAGCGAGATGCCTTTCAGCAATGGTAATCTCCAACGTTACAGATATAGCAATCCTACTCAGGTTGTGAAGTCACTGTAGTGCCGCCTTCAGGCGGCGAAGGGAACCGCCTGAAGACGGCACTACGCAATCTTTACGACTACGGTAGGATTGCTATAGTATGTGAGTGACAGGTGGCGAGTGATGAGCCGCACATTCCACAACCGAATCACTCCTGATCGTCCATCGTAGTGATGCCGCGCCCAAAAACCCGCCAGCCCAGGAAGTAGAGCAACCCCGCCGGGCCGGCCATCAGCGTGGCAAAGAGCGCCGGAACGCGCACCCACGTCGGCGCATCGAGACGATGGCATTGGCGATAGATCCACGCGCCGGTGAACAGATCGAGCGCGAGCATATGCGCCCAGGCGGCTAACGTTCCCTGGCGCGTGCTCATCAGCGCGCGTATGCCATCCAGCGATGTGAAGCTTCCCTGCGCATCGCCGTTGCGACCGGCGCGCAGCGCCAGCGCCAGTCCGATCACATAGTTGATCGCCGCGATCCCAAACACGACGCTTGAGCGGCTGGCCCGCTCGGTGAGCGGGTGACGCGGCGCAAACATCATCGCCATCCAGAGCGGCATGGGAAACAGGTTCAGATACGAGAAAAAGCGGTTCATCGTTCTCCCTTTCGTGCATACAAGACCTCCTGACGCCAAATTCAGCTCAAGGCTTACACAAAGACCTGACAGGTTTCAAAAACATGTCAGGTCCGACAAACTATCGGCAGGAGGCTTCGCATTCGTTTGTGCATCAACCAGAAGCGGTTACTTCTGCTGCGATTGGAAAAAGCCGCCGATCATGCGCCCGACATCATCGAGGACTACCAAATGATGATACACACGCCGCATGTCACCCTTCCCCTTCGCTGCGCTCAGGGTCTCGGCGTTATTGGAACCTGAGATTCTTCGCTGCGCTCAGAATGACCGCATGCGGTGCCTCCAATATTGTTTGGTAGACCGAGCCATCCTTGTTGGTGTCGAGCAAACCGCTGACCATTTTCATCATCACGCCGCTGCTATCCTGCTGCTCGACCTGCGCGCGTGCTGATTGCGCTGGTCTCGATAGCGTTGCTGTACCTTCCTCTCGCGATCAGCAACTGGCGCGCCTGCCGTGTCGCTACGCCAGCGAGCTAGATACATAGTCAGGGCAGCGGCGACGGCCGAAGCGGAGCCGCCTTGCGTATGCAACAATCGTGTAGCATCTGCCGTCATACGGGTAGCAACGAGGGACTATCCGACATTTCTCATCCTGCTTGAAGGAGCATATTATGCAAGGCAAACGTATCTATCGCAGTCGCAATGACCGTATGATCGCGGGCGTGGCCGGCGGTCTGGCCGCATATTTCAATATCGATCCTATGTTCGTCCGTCTGGCATTTGTTGTGCTGGGACTGTTCAACGGCCTCGGCTTGATTCTGTACATCGTGCTGTGGTTACTGGTTCCGGTTGAGGACTCAAGCGCGACCGACACGCGCAGCCAAGTGCAGGAAAATCTGGCTGAGATGCAGGCGGCGGCGGAGAAACTTATTCAGCGTGTACGGAGTGCGTTTCAGTAGGAGCTGAACGCGCAGTTTAATTGGAGACGCGGCGGCGATAGACATCGCCGCCGTGTTGTTATGTCAGATCGCCGGAACGATCCGCCGCAACCCACACGCTTATAGCCGCAACCGCTTCCTCGCGCGCGACTTTGAACGCCTCGCCGTCGCGCGGTTTGATCTCGACTTCGTCCGCCGCCAGCAGCCGATCGCTCACCAGCACGCGCGTCGGCAGTCCGATCAGGTCGGCGTCGTTGAACTTCACCCCCGCCGACTCATCGCGGTCGTCGTAGAGCACCTCGAGTCCGGCGGCGCGCAGCTCGGCATAGAGCGCGTCGGCGGCGGCATGGGTGGCGGGCTTTTTGCCCAGCCGCACCAGGTGAACTGAGAACGGCGCAACCGCCGCAGGCCAGATGATGCCAGCGTCGTCATGGTGTTGCTCGATAATGGCATAGAGCAGCGGCTCAATCGCAAGCCGCCACGCACCCATCGCGATGGGACGGGCGACGCCGTTCAGGTCAAGGTACGTCGCGTCCAGGCTGGCGGCGAGTTCTGTGTCGAGCCGGTGCAAGCGACCGATCACGCTGCCGCGTTCGAACGCCAGCGGCTGTCCGCAGCGCGGGCAAGCGTCTCCATCGCGCACCTGCGCAATGTCGGCAATCTGTGTGGCCTGCCAGTCACGACCAAGCACAACATTGCGCAAGTGATAGCCTACTTTGTTCGCTCCGGCCACGAGTGGCCCGGCGGCGGACACCGAACGGTCGGCGATGATCGTGACGTCGTGCAAGCCAACCGGCGAGGCGTAGCCGGCGGTCGCACCGACGGCGGCAACCTGGTCGATGCCGGCCGGCGCCAGTGCCGAGACGTCGGCGACCTCGCGAAGCTTCGCCTCGTTGACATCCCGATCGCCCCGGATCACTACGAAGATCAGGCCGCGCTCCGGCGTGTCGAAGAAGACCGCCTTGGCCGTGGCCGATTCGGGAATATGCAGGAAAGCGGCAAGGCTCGCAATCGTGGGGCAATCGGGCGTGGCCGTCTCCTCAATGGGCGGCGCAGCGCCGCTGTAGGGCGGCGAGACAGCGCTGACCGCCGCTTCAAGCAGCGCCGCGTAGCCGCAGCTCAAACAGATCGCCAACGTCTCGTCGCCGGAGGGCGAGCGCACAGCGTATGCTCCCGCGGCGCGCTTGCCCGGCTCGGTGGGCGCAGCCTCGACATTGATCGTCGTTACCCCGCAACATTCAAGGATGCGTTCACCGGCGGCGGCGACCTGATCGAAGATCTGCTCCAACTCATCGGCGGCAGCGAACGCCCATGCTTCGGCCTGCATCACCTCGCGGGCGCGCGTCAGTCCGCGAACGCGCGGTTCGTCATGATACGCCGCGCCGATTGCATAGAGCAGCGCCGGGAGTTGGCGATACGATGTGATCTCGCGGCGCGCCAGGCTGGCGAGCGCCGCGACCGAGTCGGGGGCCAGGACCAGATCGCGATCGTTGCGGTCACGAAGACGCGCCAGCGACGAGCCATACGCGGCAGCGCGACTGGTCTGCTCCCAAAGCCCAGCATCTTGCACCAGCGGCATACGGCATTCCTGCCCCGAAATCCGCTCCAACTCGTCGCGAACCAGCGCCTCGATACGGCGCACAACTCGCATTCCCAACGGCAACAGGGCGTGGCTTGCGCCCGGCAACGCGCGGAGCAAGCCGGCGCGGAGGAGCAAGCGATAGGCCGGCTGTTCCGCTTCGGTCGGCGCTTCGCGCAGGGTGCGTCCGAACAATGTTGAAATGCGCATAGATCTCTTGAAAATTGACTACCAGAAACCATCAAGCCGGATAACGCGCACAGTCGTCGCTCTTCTCACTCGTCGACACTGACACCCTCCAGACGATCTTCGAGATCAGCGTAGATGTCGCGCAGCGCGTCGAGCACCGCCGCATCCGCCGCCCAGAAGCCGCGGCTGTGCG